>JBBPIS010000025.1:0-68749 GCA_038040225.1 Planctomycetota bacterium | reverse complement strand
CGCTTCGATTTCCTTTCGCAACGCGGCCACATCGACCGACGCGCTCGGCGTCGCGAGGCTCCGTTCGATGCGGACGTTGTCCACGACGTAGCCACGATTCGAACTGTAGAAGAACGCCAACCCGCCGTTGGGAAGTTCGGCCGCCGTCACGTCGTGCGACTTCCCTTCCTGCAACCCGTCGACGACGTGCTCCAGGCGATACTTCCCCTCGCCGAGATTCGTCACTCGCACGCCGTAGTTGCGTCCGGGCACATAACCTTGCAGACCGATCAGACCGTTCGGCTTGCTGTCGCTGCCGGGGTAGTCGGGATAGAGCTGAGTGGAGGTCATCGGGTTGCCGTCCACCAGAATGTTGCCGCCGGCGGTTGTCCCCGAGTCATCGAAGTCGTGAGCCGCGATCGTGTAACCGATCCGCTCGGAAGGATTCGTTCCGACTTTGTTGTCGACCAAGTCGAACGTGGCCTGCACCCAGTCGCCGGTCTTCTCCGGAGTCCAGTCGATCGCCATTGCCGTTGAGAGCCATGCTTCTGTCGGCCCCACGATCACCCGCAACGCACCGTCCACCACTTGAGCGGCATTCGGACTCGCACTCGTCAGCGACACCGTCCCGCCCGGCTTGTCATCTCCCGGAGCCGTGTTGCTCCAGCGCGTTCGCCAGCCGTCGTCCTCGAATTTCTCTTCAAACAATAACTCGGAAGGCTCCCGATGCTTCGCCAGCCAGTCGTTCAACTCGGCGCGAATCCGAGCCAGCTCGTCTTTGATCCGTTGCTCGTTCTGTTCCCACGTCTCTTTCTCACCCGGCAGGTAGGCATAGGCGATGCGGTCCTTGGGATTCATCCAGTCCTGCGGATTGAAAGCGGGAAAGAGGACCGCTTGCAGCCGGTAGTATTCCTGCTGCGTGATCGGCTCGAACTTGTGGTCATGACACCGCGCACAGTGCGCGGTCAGTCCCAGCAACGACGACGCAGTCACCTGCACCGCCGCTTCGAGTGCCGCTCGACGGTCGATCTCGAACGCCTCCGGCTCCTGCACGCCGATGTCGGTCCCGTCCTGCCCGTTGCGCAGGAAGTGCGTCGCGATCAGCAGCTCGATGGCCTCCGAGGTCGTCGCTGTCCCCGGACGAAACTGGGAAAACTCATCCCCCGCGAGTTGCTCGCGAAGGAACCGATCGAACGGTTTGTCAGCATTGAGCGACTGGATGACGTAGTCGCGGTAACGGTAGGCGAGCGGCCGATCGGTGTCGGCACTGAAGTAGCCGTTGGAGTCGGCATAGCCAGCGGCGTCGAGCCAATGCTTTCCCCACCGCTCACCGAACCCCGGCGACGCGAGGTAGCGATCGACCATCCGCTCATAAGCACCCGGCGCGGCATCGGTCAGGAACGTCTCGACATCCGCTGGAGTCGGCGGCAGCCCGGTCACATCGAGACTCACGCGCCGCACGAGCACCCGTGGATCCGCGTCCGGCCCGAGCCCTGGCGAAAGTCCCTTCCGCTCCAATCGCGCCTGCACGAATCGATCGACCGCATTCCGCACGCGTCCTGTTTCACGCACCGTCGGTTCAGCCGGTCGCACTAACGGCAAGAACGCCCAATGCCCCGAGCCGCTCGCGTCCAGCCCTGCGGCTCCCTCCAGAATCCACGTCCGCAACACGCCCTTCTCGGCATCGCTCAATGCCCCCGTCGGCGGCATCTCTCCCGCCGCGACTCGCTGCCACAACAAACTCCGATCCAGCTTCCCACCAACCACCACCATCCCACTCTCACCGCCGCGTGAGAGACCGGACGGCGAACTCAGATCCAAACCGGCCTTCGGCTTGTTGGGCCCGTGACACTTCACGCACTGCGCTTTGAGCAGCGCTTGCACCACCGGCGAAAACTCAGCCGCATCCGCCGCCCGAAATCCACGAACCTCAACCAACACGCAGAGCACCAGCCCCGCCGCGGCCACCAGCCCAGACATCTTCCCATCGGATCGACACGACATCCGCAGACACCCCTCACAAGAACCCCGCCCGCCATCGCGACCGGGCTGATCGCCGATTCATCATCGCGGAAACGCGTTGAGGCGTTGTGTCACCTTTTATCTGGTTGGCACTGTCCCTGAAAACCTCGCAGCCACAAAATCTGCAACTCCGTGAGGCACACCCAGTGCCGCCGCTCCAGGTGATTCACTCGACAACGCACTCAGCACACATGCAACAAATGCGAAATCTTGAAACAATGCCTGCCGGCTACGATTCTCCCAGCGGCCTCAATTGTCGAAGAGACCCGACCGCGCCGACGAATGACCACACGATCCATGTCTAACAACGGATTCCCCAATGACGGCCCGATCTTGCATTCTCAGCTTGCTGCATGTGGCAGTGCTCCTGTTGATCTCACTGGCAAGCCCGATCTGCGGCGAGGATTTGCGCGAGTACTTTCATGCGGACGGACCGCTGGCTGGAACTCTGAAGAGTGACCGACCGCTGCCGCTGTATGACGCCGATCCTCAGCATCTTTGGAATCGGATGTTTTCGGCGTTCTACATTCGCCCGCGACCATTGCCGGCAAGTGACGGGCAACCGGCAAAGATTCGATTTGAAGGGGGCGACGTCATCGAATTTCTGGCGTGGGGCAAGACCGAGTATTGGTCGGGGAGAGATGTTTTCGAGAAAGTGGATCCGCTGCTCGAAGAGTTCTTGCAGCGTGGCGGTGAGGCGATGCTCCCGGACCCGCTTAAGCGAGCCGTGCTTCAGCACGACCTTTGGGCCGTTCACGATCATCTCATCGACCAGAACATCAAACGCACGGCCGATCGGGCGACGCGAGCGCGGCGTGATGTCCTCTGCAGCAAGCTGGCCAAGTGCATTCAACGACTCGCGCTGTCAGCAACCGAAGTGGCTGAGTTGCCCGACACCTACGCTTTGGCCATCCAATCCGGGGCGTTTGCGTCCCGTCACGATTTCGTGGCCGAGCGAAATTATCTTCCACCGGGCCTGTTGACTCAGCCAGACGAATGGGTGGAAGTCGATTTTCATCAACCGAATCTTCATGAAGACATCTCCGATCGCTTCGTCACGCTGCATGCTCAGTCTCTTCAGGGGCGATCGTACTACCGCATTTTCTACCGGTTTCCGCAGGGACGTCAGCAGGTCATCGACTATCTCAAATCATTGAACGAGGCAGGCATCGACTGGAAGCAAGCCGCCAACAATGGGTTCGTCCTGTTGCGAAAGGACGCTCCGCCGATTCCCGTCGGGACGGAAGTCGTCCTGTTGCAGTTCATGATGACCGTCAACGATCAGTTGCAGCCGGTGCCAACCAAGATCGTCGAGTCGTTTCAGTTTCGCGTGTTCCGCAACATCGACGGCGGCAGCGAACCGCCGACAAACACGGGCGTGGGAATCAATGTGCTCGACTATCGGCTCAAGCGGCACCTGCTGTTTGATCGGCAACGGGCTGGAGGTCTCGAACGCGAACCGGAAGGAATGCCGCAGTATCGCGTCGCCATCGACGGCTTGAAGGCGACGGCACCCGATTGGGGCTTTGCCGACAAGTCTGTGTTGTTCCAGCAGTGCGTCGATTGTCACATGTCGCGCCGCCTTGACCGACTCGGTGTCGCGAGCATTCCATCCATCATTCACTCCGGCGGATTCGACGCGGGCGCTCAAATGGGTGTCGTTCATCCGCTCATACCGACTGAATCAGGCCTCACCGGCCAGCGCGTCGCCAAATTCAAATCCCGTCACGAAAGTTTTCGCCGAATGCTGGAGCATCTTGGTGAATGAGCACGCGAGCTTCGGTCGTGCGTGATTCTCGAATGTCAAACTGGAATGCAGAACACTATCTGAAATATGGCGATGAGCGTACTCGCCCCGCATCAGACCTAGCTGCCCGCATCAGAATTGACGGGCTCGCTGTGATTGCCGATCTCGGATGCGGACCGGGTAACAGTACTCAGATCCTCCGAGACCGTTGGCCGCAATCCGAGATCACCGGGATCGACAACTCAGCGCAGATGATTGTGGCCGCGAACCGAGCTTACCCCGAACAAAATTGGTTACTCGCCGACGTTTCGCAATGGACCTCATCCGACCCCGTTGATCTCATCTATTCCAATGCCGCGTTGCAATGGCTTCCCGACCATGGCACGCTGCTTCCTCGGCTGTTTGGAATGGTGGCGGCAGGTGGTGCATTGGCATTTCAGATTCCGAGCAGTACCTATGCAACCGTCCGAACACTCATTCACGACATCTCAAATCGCCGGACATGGTCCGAGCGGATGAGCGCTCCTCGAAACGGGTTGACGATGGAGTGCCCCGCGTTCTATTACGATGCACTCGTGAAGACCTCGACAAACCTGGATATCTGGGAAACCGAATACAGCCACGTCATGGAATCCGCCGCCTCAATTGTGGACTGGATCTCCAGTACGGGACTCCGACCGTTCCTGGCGGCTCTGGATACCGACGCCGAGCGAAATGAGTTCACATCAGAACTGCATCAGCGTGTCCGTGACGCCTACCAAGTTCGCGCCGACGGCAAAGTACTGTTTCCGTTTCGACGGACTTTTGTCATCGCATATCGTTGGTTGCGTTCTACGGTGGAGTGACTCGAATGCAGTTCGCCAAGTATCAAGCTCTGGGGAACGATTACCTGGTCGTCGAACGCGATGACTGGGGTGATCGGCTTTCGCCCTCGGCGGCTCACCGCATTTGCGACCGTCATTTCGGGATCGGTTCGGACGGCATCCTGGTTCGCGAGCCGAGTTCTGATCCGACCGAATTCCGGTTGCGAATCTTGAACCCGGATGGCAGCGAGGCCGAGAAGAGCGGCAACGGCCTGCGGATCTTCGCGCGCTACCTCTGGGACAAACGTCTCGTGAGCGACGCGCCGTTCCAGGTCGTGACTCCGGGTGGTACGGTCCTTTGCCAGGTCAAGGAGCAAGGTCGTTCGGTAACGGTCGAGATGGGTCAAGTCCGTTTTCACAGCCGCGACATTCCCGTGCTCGGCCCGCCGCGCGACGTGATTCGCGAAACGATGGAGATCGCAGGACTGGCTTTGGAATTCACCGCCGCGACGATTGGCAATCCACATTGCGTGATCCTTCGCCGGCAGGTCTCGCAGGCCGAAGCGAGTTCGCTCGGGCCGCTCATCGAAACCGATAGTCGTTTCCCGAATCGAACCAACGTGCAGTTCATGCAGGTGCTCGATCGAGCCAACATTCGCATCGAAATCTGGGAGCGCGGAGCGGGCTACACGCTCGCTTCCGGCAGCAGCAGTTGCGCATCGGCTGCCGTCGCGAAGAGGCTTGGTTTGTGTGATTCTTCCATCACCGTCCACATGCCCGGCGGCTCATTGGCGATTGAGGTCGATGACAATTTTTTTGTACGCATGACCGGCCCGGTCGAGAAAGTGGCCGAGGGGAAATTGAGCGACGAAAGTCTCGGCGATGGCAATGAGACCATCGAGACTGTGGAGGGAATCCAGTACCGAACAGGGTCGCATGTCACGTCGCAAGGTGTGTTGGACTTGTACCGAGCCAACGGCTGGTCCTCCGCGGAAAAACCTCAACAACTCTTGAGCGCGCTGCTGGGTTCGCATTCGCTCGTCACCGCGTGGGACGGTGAGCGGCTCGTTGGGCTGGGAAACGCAATCACCGACGGTCACTTGGTCGTCTATTACCCGCACTTGCTGGTCCATCCCGAATACCAAGGTCGAGGCGTTGGCACGCACCTGGTCCGGATGCTGATGGACCGCTACGCGGGGTTTCACCAACACATGCTGGTGGCCGACGGAAAGGCCATCGAGTTCTACCGCAAGTGCGGCTTCGAACGGGCCGGACAGACCGAACCGATGTGGATCTATGCCGGACACGACCACTGAGGCGTCATCATGCCACCGCTCGCGGCGAAGCTTCCTTTACGTCGTGAATCCACCACCGTCCGCCTCCTGCGCGAGACGGATCTGGATGCCTTCCACTCCTACCGTTCCGACAGGAACCTTGCCCGATTCCAGGGCTGGACTGCGATGAGTCGAGAAGCAGCGCACGCTTTCCTCGTCGAAATGGCCCGCGTCGCCGCGCTGATCCCAGGAGACTGGATTCAACTGGCCATCGCTGAAGCCGAAGCCGACGTGTTGATCGGCGATCTCGGCTTGTTCTTGGATGCGGATCTGACGAAGGGCGAGATTGGCTTTACTCTGAGCTCCGGAGCGCAGGGCAGCGGACACGCAACCAGGGCCACGCAGGCCGCGATCGAACTCATCTTCGCCAGCAGCCCGGCGAGCGAGGTTCGGGCCGTCACCGACGCTCGAAACGAAAGCTCCGTGAGAGTCCTTGAGCGAGTGGGCTTTCACCAAGCCGGCGAGCAGCAGGCGATCTTCAAGGGCGAGTCTTGTACAGAACTGGTCTACGTCTACCGCCGCAGTGACGCCAAACCGTCGGCTACAAAAACTACCATCGGTTTGCACTCGTACTGGCCACCGAGTCGGCAGATGGTTGAGGATGTGAAGGTATCCCCCGACTCGAAGCCCTACCCTGAATCCCTCTGCCTTGATGCGGGCGGCATTCTGAAGGCGGTCGATCCACTCGCAGTTGCAGTCGTCCACGCGGCGCAAGCAGAGTTGCGGGAATGCCTCCGAATGGTTCGTCATTGCGTGAACCAGCTTTCGCAGAGTCAGATCTGGAGCCGGCCGGACGAGCATCACAACGCCATCGGCAATCTGCTGCTCCACCTGGAAGGAAACCTGCGACAGTGGATCGTCGCAGGACTGGGGAACTCCGTCGACTTGCGAAACCGTCCTGCGGAGTTTGCAGAACGCCGACCACTTTCTGCGATCGAATTACTCACACGGCTCGATGGTTGCGTCCACGACGCGATCGTCGCCTTGAGCAACACCGACACACCCACAGGATTGCTGAAGCCGCGACGAATTCAGGGATTCGAGGTTCACTGTGTCGCTGCGATTCAACACTCCGTCTCTCATTTTCGAGGGCACACCCAGGAGATCATTGGCCGAACGCGACAACTGCTCGGCAGGAACTATCGCTTTGCCTGGATTCCAAAGGATGCGGAACAAGGAAGTTGATGCCAGCCTGACGAATCCGATGCTGTACCCAAGAGCGGAGCCGACTGATGCAACACATCCTGATCGCTGTTCCCCAGTCCAACGAACTTCAGCCCCTCTTGAGCAGGCGGGATCGCCTGGGGCACCCGTCGCAACCGATCGTGATCGGAAACATGCCGTGTTACTCGCTCCCGTCGCTCGGCGCGACGGCGGCGGTCGGCGGGCATGGCAAGACGCAATTTGCGGTGCAATGCCAATACCTGATCGACCGCTGCGACGGCCTTGTGGCACTCTTCTGCGTCGGGGCGGCCGGCTCACTTTCTCCCGACACCCATTTCGGCGACGTCGTGGTCGGAGAATACACGATCGAGCACGACTACAAGATTCGTTTCGAGCCGGCCGAACCGCCCCGCCATGTGGCGAACGAGACATTGCTCAACGAGTTTCGCGAGGCTGCCATCGGCCTTTTACCTTTTCGCACCCACTTTGGCCCGATTGCCAGCGGTGACGAAGACATTGTGGACGAAGTCCGCGCCCGTGAACTGCGACAATTCACCGGCGCGAAATGCGTGGCATGGGAGGGAAGCGGCGGCGCCAGAGCGGCGGCATTCAATGGAGTTCCGTTTCTGGAGATTCGCTGTATCACCGACGGCGCCGACGCCGATGCAGCTGCTTCGTTCCGTGCCAATTGCGAACGAGTGCTCCCGAATATCGCCGATTTACTCGTGCGGTGGCGACTTTAAGAGGCACAGCATGTTTCAGCCCCGAAAAATCGAGAGCCGCCCGACGTGGTCAGACCCTGACGGAATCAAGGTCTACACGATCTCGGCCCGGAATCAGCCGGTCAATCAGGCTCCGTACTTCGATCGTCTGGCAGAGGTCAAAAGGCACAAGAGTGTTGCATGGGCATCCACTCCCGCCTTCGTCGTGTTCCACGACGGCGCCAATTATTGTTACTTGGTTTTGGCATGGTGGGGCAATGACAACGAGTTGTTTACGTCTGTCTCCGTGAAAACAGAATCCGGCTGGGTCGAAGATGCGTCGCTCTACTCCTTTTGCGTCTATGACCTGGAGATATTCTGGCACGAGCGGAACCACTTCGTTCAGCTGATCGATTGTCCTACGCCGGATCTATCACGCTACCGGGCATCACGGTTCGGGGGGGCCAGGGTCTGCCATGTTGAGTGTCATTCAGGAACAAGATTTCGCCGCAATTCGTGCGCTGATCGAGACGTCGATCAGGGCATCCGTCGCACAGACCGACGAAGACGCTCGGTTCTTGATCGACGACGTTGTTTTGTCTTTGGATTCATGGAAACAGACCGGTTGTGCGGGCTTGGGGATCCAGTATTGCGTTCAGGATGAAGTTGTCGGATTCATCATCGTCAAGAACTTCTGGAATCTGTCTCACCTGTTCGTGCTGCCTGCGTTTCAGCGTCGTGGCGTTGGACGCGCACTGGTCAGCGCGGCCTTGTCCGAATGTCGACCGAAGAGTCCGAAGGGGAAAGTTCAACTCAACTCATCGGCCAATGCCTCACCCTTCTACACGGCCGCCGGTTTCGTTCAGACCGGGCCGGGCATTGAAAGGCCCGGTGGTTGCATTCCATTCGAGTACACCTTCTAGCCGTACGTCATTACACTCAATTGCATTTCAACTTCAGAGTCCTTGCAGGAGCACGGCGGTGGATGTCACCCAACTACCGTTCAACCGACTGCTCGGGTTGAAACCGGCGGACGTCGACAGTGAGTTCCTCGTGATACTCCCTGAAGGGCCGCAGTACCTCAACCATCTTGGCACCGTGCATGCCGGTGCGCTGCTGGCCGTGGCAGAGGCCGCGTCGGGGGCGCTGCTACTCTTGCGGCTCGGCGGCGACTCGGCCGGGTTCATTCCGGTCGTGCGCCGGCTGGAGGCCAAGTTTTGCCGGCCGGCGACCGGCCGAGTGTCGGCGCGGGCTTTGGTCGCTCCGGAAGAAGCGGCTCGGTGGGCGTCGGAGTTGGCCGGCCGCGGCCGAGTGCTGGCGGCTGTACCGGTCGAGGTGGTGGACGCAGGCGGCGCAGTCGTTCTGTCGGCCACGGTCGAGTGGTTCATCGCCCCGGACAACCGTTAGCATGAGCACATCGCGGCTCCCGATCGCTGAACCTCGGGGAAGTCACATGGAGACATACAAGATTCTCTTCGACCAGATCGAGTGGCAATCTTCTCAGCCAGGCGTCCGTTTCAAAGTCGCTGGCGATGGATCGAGGCCAGCGCGGCTCGTCGAGTTCACGAATGAATTTGTCGAGCGGGAGTGGTGTGAGAAGGGGCATGCCGGCTTGGTCTTGTCAGGCGAGTTGGAGATTGATTTCTCGGGTCAAGTCGTTCGCTATCCGGAGGGATCCGCCCTGTTGATTCCGGGAGGAACGAGACACGCGCACAAGGCACGAGTTCTCACACCCGTTGTCCGTCTGTTTCTTGTGGAGGAAGCCCATGCCCAGGAATGAGTCCAAAATGATTTCCGCCCCTTTTGATCCTGCTTTGAATGTCACGTCGATAATCCGACTCGTGTTCATCGGTCTACTCATATTGGTCGACCCGCTTACCGCCGCGGAACAAAAGCGGTTCACCGATGTCCATGCCGATGCCATCCAGTCTCTCTTGCAAGAAAAGTTTGCGCAGGGCAATTCCGGTATGGTGATCGGATTGCTGGACGAGCACGGCAGTCGGGTTTTCAGCGCGGGGAAGTTGGACAATGGCAGCGGCCAGGAAGTCAATGGCGATACGATTTTTGAACTTGGCTCCGTCACCAAGGTGTTTACAGCGCTATTGCTGCTGGATGCAGTTCGACGCGGCGAGATGAAACTCGACGATCCCGTCGCCAGGTATTTGCCGGAGCGGGCCAAGGTGCCGGCTTTCAAGGGGAAGGAAATCACTCTGTTCAACCTGGCGGCGCAGGATTCGGGACTTCCGTGGCATCCGGACGATCTCGACAGAATCCTCAACCAGGACCCCAAGAAGCCATCGCTGCAGGAATTCAGGCGGGCCGCCGAGGCCTACACCGTGGAGGACCTGTATACGTTCCTGTCCAAGCACGAGTTGACGCGCGAACCTGGAGCCGGTTTCCAGTATTCCAACGTCGGCATGTCCTTGCTGGGGCACGCGATCGCACGCAAAGCAGGCGCGGATTATGAGTCGCTCGTCGTCGACCGGATCAGCCGGCCGCTGAAAATGGACAGCACGCGCATCACCCTCTCTCCCGCGCAGAAAGTCCGGCTGGCGAGGGGTCATTGGACCGATGGCACTCCCTCAGAACACCTCA
Organism: Planctomycetota bacterium; assembly: GCA_038040225.1. GTDB lineage: Bacteria > Planctomycetota > Planctomycetia > Planctomycetales > Planctomycetaceae > Schlesneria. The sequence continues at coordinate 58,404 of JBBPIS010000025.1, read as the reverse complement.
ATCTTCAAGTCCAGGCACCCGCAGGATCCCTGCTTTCCACGGCCAATGATCTGCTGAAGTTCCTCTCCGCCAATCTTGGTTTCACTCAAACCGATTTGACGGCACTGATGGCGGACATGCAGGTGATTCGGCACACCGACTCACCGAAGTTCGGCAAGACCGCCATGCCGTGGCTCGGCGAAGGGATGTACAACCCTCCGGGATCGGAGCTTCTGGCACACGGCGGCGGGGGCTATGGCAATTTGGCGTTTGTCGCCTTCGACAAGCAGAAACGCCGAGGCGTGGTGGTGCTAACCAATCAAATGAAAGTGAGCCCCTACGGAATCGGGTGGACCATCCTTCAAGGGATGCCCTTGACCCAGGAAAACATTACCTTCCTCGTGCGCGAAATCGTGGGACTTGGCGTCGCGCTGGAGACGGACGAGAAGACCAGTCTGCCGCGGCTCATGACGGTTTATCCGAAATCACCCGCAGGGAAGGCTGGTCTCTCGGTCGGGCTGGTGATTCTGAAGGTCAACGGCGTGTCCGTCGAGGGCAAACCCCTGCAAGAGTGTCTGGGCATGATGGGCGGACCGATGGGAACAAAGGTGCGGTTGGATCTCATCGACCCACAGCGGAAAGAGACGAGTACAGTTGAGTTGACGCGAGAGAAGTTTCTGACAGCGACGGGCGATTTTTCCCAGCGCGGCTAGTGTCACGCGGCAGGTGACAGGTGTCGCACACACTTGTTCGCGGCACTTCATCGGCTTTGCTCGGGAGTGCTTTTGCCCCCCATTGCAACAAGGGCACGCATGAACACAGACAATCGGCTCCTCTCAGATCGATTTCCGCGCGCGTCGCAATATCATCCCGAGTGGGTGATGGAAGGCGCCTTTGGAGCCAACCCTCTTTGGCTGGCGGAATGGCTCTCGGCGGCGCTGGATTTAAAGCCGGGGATGCGCGTGCTGGACCTCGGCTGCGGTCGGGCCAAGTCCTCGATCTTTCTCGCCCGCGAGTTCGGCGTACAAATCTGGGCGGTCGACCTGTGGATCAGCGCCACCGAAAACCTGCAACGGATCCAAGACGCTGGCGTCGAGAATCGCGTTTTTCCGGTCCACGCGGACGCGCGTTCACTGCCCTTCGCCGCAGAGTTCTTCGACGCCATCGTCTCCATCGACTCCTTCTCCTACTACGGTTCGGACGGCTTGTATCTGAATTACCTCGCTCACTTCGTCAAACCAGGGGGACAAATTGGCATTGCCGGGGCCGGGTTGGTGAAGGAGTTCGAGGCAGCAGCGCCCGAGCATTTGAAGCGCTTTTGGACGCAGGACTGCTGGGGACTGCATTCCGCCGATTGGTGGCGACAACACTGGCAGCGGACTGGCATCGTCGATGTCGAGGTGGCCGACACGATGCCAGAAGGATTACGAGTCTGGCTCGATTGGTACAACGCTGCGTTTCCGAGTGCACGAATGACGATCAAAACGCTCCAGGCGGATCAGGGAGAGTATCTCGCGTACGTCCGCATGGTGGGTCGTCGTTGCGGCGAAGCGAAACTGGAAGAAGACTGCTGGCCCGACACCACCCGCTCGTTTCCTATCGAGTATGCAAGAAAGCCTTTGCTTCGCGGTGAGCAGTGATGTCAGCCCCATGAATGAGACCAGCCACGCAAGCGCGGTGCCCAGCGACTCGAATCGTTTCTGACCGCAACGGACGAGGCTCGAAAGTAAGTGTTTCACTCGACGAGTTACGAACCCGCAGTTCACGCCACCGTCCGAGCGATTGGCGTGTCCATCCAGGCAGAAGCCAAATCTCGGCAAGCGTCCGCGATCTACTCACTGACGAATTCGGTCATCCAATGAATAAAAACCGTTCGACTCGGAATCGCGTCGTTGTAGGGCTCGTCGCGTTGTTGCTCTCGGTTGGCCCCGCCACGGCAGCGGAACCAAAGGATCCTTTGGCCGGCTTCGACGAATATGTGCAGGCCGCGTTGGCCGACTTACAGGTTCCGGGGGTTGCGGTCGCCATTATTAAGGACGGCAAGGTCGTCCTGGCGCGCGGCTATGGTACGCGTCGCATCGGCGAAGCTGGCGTGGTTGATGAACAAACGGTTTTCCCGATTGCCTCGGTGACGAAGGTCTTTACCGCCACATGCGTGGCGCTGCTTGTCGAAGAAGGGAAGCTGAAGTGGACTGATCCCGTCGTCCGGCACTTGCCGGAATTCGAACTCTATGATCCGTTCCTCACCAAGGACGTGAGGATGGAAGATCTCTTGTCGCACCGAGTATGCCTCGAAACGGCGGACCTGGCGGCCTACCGAGGCGACCTTGATCGCGCCCAGATCATCCGTCGCCTCCGGTTCATGCAGCCCGTCGCTCCTTTCCGGAGTCGTTTTAGCTACCACAACCCGTTGCTGATAACGGCCGGCGCCGTTCTGGAGCGCGTCGACGGCGACTCTTGGGAAAACGTCCTGCGCACGCGATTGCTCGAACCGCTGGGCATGGGCGCCACGTTTGCCGGTCCGCGAGAGTTGAAGGGACGCGAGAACGTCGCCACACCGCATTTGTTTGCTGAGGGAAAGTTGATCGCGGACCCCATGTGGAATCGCGATCACGAAGGCTTTCAGCAATTGCACGACGCGGTAGCGCCGGCAGGTGCGATGCAATCGAACGTCCTGGATATGGCCAAGTTCCTGCAAATGTACCTGGACGAGGGGGCGTTCGAGGGGCGGCCGCTGCTGAAACCGGAAACCGTCCGCACGATGTTCGCTCTTCACAGCTCGGTGCCGATCGTTGCGAAGCCGCGACCGAACCTGGTCTATCCTTCTTTCTACGGCGGGGGCCTCGGCTGGCAACTGCGCGACCTGCGCGGACGCAAGGTCATCATGCACGGCGGCGGCTCAGGCGCGGTGGCGGCGATGATGCCGGAGGAAAAGATCGGACTCGTCGTTCTGGCTAATCGGGGCTGGGGCGCCGGCATTGAGTACATGCTCATGCACGACATCTTCGCTCGCATGTTGGGCCTTCCACGTTCGCAGACAAATCACGATTGGCTGGTTGAAGCGCAAGAGACTCCCGTGAAGGAGGCTGCCGCCAGGAACGCACGCCTGGAGGCGGCGCGAAAAAGGGACACCAAGCCGTCGCTTCCCTTGAGCAGCTATGCCGGAACCTATGCATGTGACTTGTACGGGAAATTGGAAATCCTGGAGCGCGACGGCTCACTCCGGTTGCAATTCGGACCGAACATCGAGGGTACGCCGGTTCACTGGGAATCTGATACGTTTCGGGCGAAGCTAACCTGTCCCCCGGGCGAAGAGTGGTTCTTACGTTTCCAAGTGTCCGCCGGAAGTGTTCCAAGCCTGCAAGTCGAACGGATTTCGTGGCATGAGCCGATGCCGGAATTCCGGCGAACTGAATAGCTGCGAGTGAAGACGTCGAATAGCCACAATCAGTTGAGACAAGCGCCATGCACGGCTTGGGATCACGCGACGGCGACAAGGTGATTGACTGGGGGAAGACGTCCGAAGACTACTCTGTCCATCGCCCCGGCCCGCCCGTTAGCTTCTTCGCTCGGCTGGCGGCGCTGGGAATTGGACTGGAGGGTCAACGCATTCTCGATCTGGGAACGGGGACCGGAGTCCTGGCTCGTCAATTTGCACGCCAAGGAGCCGTGGTGCAGGGCACCGACATTTCCGCGGAACAGATTGCGATGGCGGACCAACTTGCGAAGAACGAAGGGCTGCAGGTCGAATTCTCCGTTCATCCCGCCGAAGCGTTGCCGTGGACGCAGCCGACCTTTGATGTTGTCACCGCGAATCAGTGTTGGCTGTATTTCGACAAGGCGAAAGCCATTTCAGAACTCCGCCGCGTGCTCCGACCTGGCGGAGTGCTGGTGACTTCGCATTTCTCCTGGCTTCCACGGCTGGATGACATCGCGAGACGCAGCGAACAACTCGTTCTGCAGTTCAATTCCGAATGGAGTGGTGCGGATTGGTCCGGCGTGATTCCGCCCTGCCCAAAGTGGGCGGAGCAAGCGTTTGATGTGACCGCCATGTTCTATTACGACGAACCGATCCCCTTTACTCGTGAAAGTTGGTGCGGACGAATTCGTGCTTGCCGGGCGATCGGTGCCACGTTGTCACCGGGTGAAGTCGGAGCCTTTGACGCCGCGCACCGCGAGTTACTCCGGCACACGGTTCCCGAATCGTTTACGGTGTTGCATCGCCTCGATGCGCATGTGTTTGCATTCAAGGAATCTTTGTCGCCTTAGAGCAAAACATGCTCACACCCACTTGGTCCTGGCCACGGGAGTAACATCCTCATGAAACTCTGCGTCGCGCAATTGAGACCTGTCGCTGGCAACATCCAGAGCAATGTTGTCGCCCATGTGCGGCTCATTGAACTTGCTGTTGCCAGCGGTGCAGAAATCGTTGTGTTCCCCGAGCTGTCAATGACGGGTTACGACCGCGCTCGGGCGCGTGACTTGGCGGTCGACCTTGAGGATCGTCGCTTGGACGTTTTTCAAACGATCAGTGATACCCAACAAATCACGATTGGAATTGGAGTCCCCACGAAGCATCGCAACGGAGTCTGTATCAGCCTCATGTTGTTCCAGCCACACCAGTCGAAAACGTTGTATTCCAAAATGCATTTGCATTCCGGCGAGGAAGCGTGTTTCGTTCCCGGGCCGCCAGCGACGGGCTTGGTGGACAGCCACCCGAAGGTTGCCCTCGCCATCTGTTACGAAGCGTCGGTATCCGAACACGCGGCCAACGCCGTTAAGAACGGCGCCAGCGTCTATCTGGCGAGTTTTGCGTATACGGTCGGCGGGATTGACAAGGGACTCGCCAGGCTGAGCGAGATTGCCCGCGAGTATTCGATGACCGTCCTGATGTCCAATTGCATTGGCCGATCCGAGAGTTGGGAATGGGCTGGCAGGACATCGGCGTGGAACAGCCAGGGAGTATTGCTGAGTCAATTGGATGATGAGTACGAAGGAATCATCGTGATCGACACCGAAACACAAGATGTCGTGCAGCTTCAACCATGAGGCCTCCGCAGAAATGAAACCGATCTCACGAAGACTGAATCGCAGACGTTTTCTCCAGGCGGCGGCGAGCACCGGGGTTGTTGGGGCTTGGGTCCAACGTCCCGCGTTCGGAGACCAACTCACGCCGAGTCGGCTGCGCGGCCTGGACGACTATGTAGAAAAAGCGATGGCGCGTTGGGAAGTGCCGGGGCTGGCCATCGCGGTCGTGCAAGAAGGCAAACTGGTCCATGCGCGCGGGTATGGAGTTCGCAGCGTGGGCGAGGATGCCAGGGTCGATGCAGAAACGGTTTTCCCGATTGCCTCCTGCACCAAGTCCTTCACGGCGGCGGCGATTGCGAAGCTGATCGACAACGGAAAAGTTCGGTGGGACGATCCCATCTCAAAACATCTTCCGGCGTTTCAACTGTCCGACCCGGAACTCACAGCGAAGGTGACCATTCGACAGGCGCTGGGCCATCGAACCGGTCTTCCGACCGCGAACATGCTCTGGAGGAGCGGTGGATTCGATGGCAACGAGATTGTGGCGAGACTGCGCCGGCTCAAGCCCGTCGCCGCACCGGGCGAAAAGTTCATTTACAACAACAATCTGTATTTGGTCCTGGGTCAACTCGTCGAACAAGTCAGCGGGCAGACGTGGGATGACTTCCTGCACAACGAGTTGTTTGTGCCGCTCGGCATGAAGTCCACTTCTGCGGAGAGTTCGGGAATCCAAGACCGGGAAAACGTAGCGGCTCCGCATGCGAGCGACGCTGGGAAGCTGCAACGCATTAGTCGCTATTGTCCGGATGTCGTTGCCCCCGGCGGTGCGATTCACTCGAACGTGCTCGACATGGCGCAATGGCTGAAGCTGCATTTGGACGGTGGCGTGAGCGATGGCCGCCGGATCATTTCCAAAGTTCGCCTGGAGGAGATGCACACCGCACCGCAACCAGCTGAAAAACGAGACCCTGCCGACACACGGGATCCGCGCGTGTCAATGGAAAACTACGGACTGGGCTGGTTCTTCAACGACCAGGGAGGCCGACAGGTGGTCGAACATTCGGGACACTCGAACGGCTTCGTCTCCTGGGTCGCGATGATTCCGGAGGAGCGTCTGGGGCTGGTCGTCCTGTCGAACCAACATAACACGGGACTGAATCTCGCCCTGCGAATCTGGATTCTCGACGCGCTGCTGGGGAGACCGCAGCGTGACTGGAGTGAAAAGGTCCGAACCGGCTTCGACAAAATCTTGGAAAGGTTCCGCGACGCGAAAGCGAAGTACGCAGCGAATCGCCCTTTGGAAACCGCTCTGCCACGGCCCCTGTCTGAGTTCGCCGGGCGTTACACCAGTCCGTTGTACGGCGACGTGGTCATCACCGAGAAGGATGGCCGATTGAACCTTCAATTCGGAACCCGATTTGAGGGCGAAATGCAGCACTGGGAGAAAGAGTCCTTTCGAGCGTTCTTTCCAAACCCAAGACTCGACGATTGGCTGGTCACGTTCGCGATCCAAGAGGGTCGCGTCACGGGTCTGCGCGTCAAAGAATCACCCTGGGCTCCCCCCGACTACAACGATGCCGACGATTTGGGAGAATTCCATCGCGGTTGATGCGGTACTTTCCGTTTTCACGAGGACTTGAAGGCAAATGGAAGCTCAACCAAAACCATCCGCTCGAACGCCGCGAGCAGATCATGCGTGAAAGTTATTCGGTGGGTTACAACCAAGCCGCCGCCGATTTCTTTGGCAGACGCCGGGCGAACACACATGCCGCGTTTTTCCTGCCGCATCTGCGTCCGGGGATGCGGCTGCTGGATGGTGGGTGCGGGCCGGGAACCATGACCATTGACCTCGCCAAGATCGTCGCGCCGGCCGAAGTAGTCGGCATCGACATCGAGCCGAGTCAGATTGAACTGGCTCGGACGACGGCGGCCGAAAGCGGAGTATCGAACGTTCGCTTGGAAGTCTCCGACCTCTATTCAGTTCCCTTTGCGGTGGAATCGTTCGACGCCGTCTTTCTGCACGGCGTGTTGGAACACTTGAGCGACCCGGTTCGCGGTTTGCGCGAAGTGTTGCGAGTCCTCAAACGTGGCGGAGTTCTCGGCGCGCGTCATGCCGACTTCGGCGGCTTCCTGCTGGAGCCGGCACCGTCTCCACTCGACCAGTTCGTGCCGTTGTTTGAACGGCTCATGACTGACAACGGTGCCGATCCGCGAGCCGGACGTCATCAACTCCGCTGGCTCACCGAGGCGGGATTCACCCGGATCGAGATGTCAGCCTCCTACGACTGCTGGACCAGCACGCCGGAGCAGAAGCGTGTATGTGTGCGATTCCTGGAAAGCCTCGTCAGCGATTCGGTCTTCAGCCGGCAGTTGCTCGCGGCGGGACTGGCCGATCGGGGCTTGTTAGAGGAGTTGCGACTCGCCTTCGCGGACTGGGAAAAGAACCCTGTCTCGTTTGCTGCTGAAGCATGGACTGAAGCGGTCGCGTTGAAACCAATGAACGATGAGGGAGACTGAAACTCATGCCAATCCAAATTCGCCGAGCATCGCTGGCAGACCTGCCCACCGTGGCCGAGCTGTTTGACGGCTACCGTCAGTTCTACGGACAGCCCGCCGACTTCCTGCTGGCCGAGGCGTTCCTGCGCGACCGCTTGACCAACGACGACTCGGTAATCTTTCTGGCCATCGATCCGGCATCCGGAACAGGTCTCGGCTTCGTCCAACTCTACCCGTCATTCTCGTCGGTGGCCGCTCGGCGCATCTGGATTCTGAATGACTTGTTCGTCGCCGCCAGTGCCCGCCGAACGGGAGTCGGCCGAGCACTCTTGGACGCGGCCCGTGACTTCGGAAAATCGACGGGAGCCAAACGACTCGTCCTCTCGACGGCGAACACCAATCGCGAGGCACGGGCTTTGTACGAATCGAACGGTTACAAGCAGGATGAGGCTTTCCTCGTTTACAACTTGGAACTGTAACGCCGTAACTCCCAGGCACCGGTGAGGGGATTGATCGCAATGTCTAACTTCAAAATTGCCGCGGCGCAGGTTGCTTCCGTTCGTGGAGACATTGTTCGGAACATCGCCGCTCATGCGGCTGCAATCGAGGCAGCAGCGAAGCAGGATGTCTCGGTCCTGGTATTCCCAGAGCTTTCGTTGACTGGCTACGAACCCGACCTGGCGGCGGAATTGGCGATGACAGCGACGGACAGTCGATTGACTCCCTTGCTGACACTCGCCCGGCAACATCAGATCGAAGTTGTGATGGGTGTACCGCTACACAATGGCTTGGCAAAGCCGTTCCTGGGGGCGATCCTGGCAAGTCCCCAAGGCACAACGAGAACCTATTGCAAAATGCATCTGGGGGGCAGCGAACCGAACTATTTCACGCCTGGTGACATGCCGCTGGCTTTTTCCGTGAATGGCCAAACGCTGGGCGTCGCCATTTGTGCGGATGCCTCGAAAGCGACGCATCCGCAGGAGTATGCCGAGGCTGGTGCCAACATCTACGCCGCAGGAGTTTTCCTGACTGCCGAGTGGTACGCGACAGACGCGCCAAGGCTGGCGGGCTATGCGGTTCCCTGCCGAATGCTGATCTTGATGGCTAATCACGCAGCCTCGCTCGGCACCTACACGTCGGTAGGCAAGAGTGCGGTGTGGACTCCCGACGGTATCCTGCTTGCTCAGGCAGAGGGAGCGGAAAACGCTCTGGTGATCGCCACAAGCAACAACGCGGAGTGGCATGGCGAGGTCATCAGGATGTGAATCGTTCGGATGTGGAGTTGTTCGGTCGCCTTTGAGTACCGCCGAGGCTTGGACGGAAGCTGTCGCCTGGAAACCGCATGCTCATGAAAAATCCGTGGCTCGAAATTCCGTTGGCAGACTACGAAGGGCACATGGCAATGCCGGAGGTGGCTCAGGCGACATTGCTCGGCGACATCTTCGAGCGAATTCTGCACCAGCACGCTCCCACGTCGGTCGCGATCTTGGGATGCGCAGGCGGCAACGGTTTCGACCGCATTGATCCGCAGGTGACGACGCGAGTCATCGGCATCGACATCAATCCGGTCTACGTCGCAACCGCTCGTGAGCGATTCCAACGGCGACTGCCCGGACTGGATTTGATCGTCGCCGATTTGCAGCAGGATGACGTGAGCGTCGCTCCGGTCGATCTCGTGTATGCCGCATTGCTGTTTGAGTACGTCGATGCCGACGCCGTGCTGGCTTCTGTTGTTCGCCTGCTGAAGTCTGGAGGCTTCCTCACGACTGTCGTGCAACTTCCCAACGCGGACGGCCCGACCGTGACACCGTCGCCGTTCACCAGTTTGCAGACGTTGACATCGTGCCTGCGGTTGGTGTCGCCGGAATTCCTCCGGGCACGAGCCGTGGCTCATGACCTCACGGAAGTCGAGAGCGTGCGAGTCATTTCTCTCGGCGACAAATCGTTCCAAGTGCAAATGTTCGTCGCGGCACCGCCCGAATGTCCGGAGTCGTCGGCGCTCACATTTCGCGAGGGCAGGAGTTCCGACCTCGATCAACTGGCTGAGTGGAATCATCAATTGATCCGCGACGAAGGACACCGCAACCGAATGACCGTGCCGCAACTGGCCGAGCGAATGCGCGGCTGGTTGGAGCGGGATTACCGCGCCATGGTTTTTGAACTGGCGGGAACTCCGGTGGCCTACGCCCTCTTTCGCGAACAGCCCAATGAGATTTACCTCAGGCAATTGTTCGTGGTGCCGGAGCGTCGTCGCCAGGGAATCGGCCGACAGGCGGTTGAGTTGCTGAGAGCAAAAGTCTGGCCGGTCCACAAGCGGCTCACCGTTGAAGTCTTGACCGCCAACGCGGATGCCGTCGCCTTCTGGCGGACGGTGGGATACGTGGATTACTCGTTGATGCTGGAGATCCTTCCGCCAGGTTGAGGTTTCGATGACCAACACTCTCGAATTGCAATCGGTCGATCCGCAATGCCCGAAGTCTGCGACATACACTCCCGGCCATGCGGAGAACGCCACCGAGTTCATGGCTCGTCGCACGATCGAATCGCACGGCGAGTTCTTCCTGCCGTATCTGACACCCGGTGTTTCGGTGCTCGACTGCGGCTGTGGGCCGGGTTCGATCACGCTCAGCATCGCCGGCAGAATCGGAAACGGGCGAGTCGTTGGTGTCGACTTCGGAGAGTCTCAGCTTCAGCGTGCGATCGAAACCGCGAGGCAACGCGGCATCCACAATGTCGTCTTCCAGCAGGCCGATTGCTACTCGTTGCCGTTTGAGGGTGCGAGCTTTGATTGTGTTTTCAGCAACGCGTTGATGGAGCACCTGACCGATCCGGTTCGTGCGATGCGGGAACTGCTTCGCGCGCTCAAGCCTGGCGGAGTGATCGGTGTCAGCAGTCCCGATTGGGCGGGCTTCGTCCTGGCACCTCCCTCTGATGCGCTCACGGCGGCGGTGGCCGCGTACACAACCATGCAAACTCGAAACGGTGGCGATGTGAACGTGGGCCGCAAACTCGGCGCGCACCTCAAGTCGGCCGGATTTCTGAACTGCCAGATGTCGGCCAGATACGAGGTCTACCCGTCGCTGCCGCTCATTGGCGAATACCTCGCGATCCAACTCGAACGAGCCGGTAACTCTGCATCGGCTGCCACCTTTCGCAGTTGGAGTCGGGAATCCGGCGGATTGTTTGCCCAGTGTTGGGTGTCATGCGTGGCCCAGGCACCCACGTCAACGGGAGTATCGAAATGAGCAATGAAGTTATGAACGCGGTTCGCGGGCTCGGGCCGCCACATGTTTCAAGCCGGCCCGTTGAAGTTCGGCATCGCGATCTGCCCGAAGCTGGCGGTATCCAGAGACTGTTCGCTGGGCTGCACGGCGTACTCAGCTACCGGTCCTACGGTGAGGAAAGATTGTTGATCGCAGATATCCACGGCAACGGGCCTGCTCGCGGCACGTTGCAAGACTGTCACGTGATAGAGGGAGATCAAGTCGTCTGGAGTCACGGGGTGTATCGGCCATCATGAGCTAACTGGCTATCACCGCATCAGTTCTCTGGTTTGATTGTGATCGGTGCTGTCGGAGACGACACAATCGTGATCCGCTCTTCAATCGCCCGGCCCAACGCCTTCCCGAACTCGAGCAGCCGCTGTCGCTCGTCGGACCGAGTGTGAACCTCCGTTCCCAATCGGCTCCGGAGTATCTTGTTCTCTTCCTTCAGGAACTGGACATACTTCGCGAGTTCGCGATCTGTCGCGGAGGCGATGAGTGTCAGCAAGGGGTGGAAAAGTTTGGCCATCGGCCTATTGTATGATTTCGCATTCTGGAAGGGATTTCACATTCGTTGTACCGCGCTAAGAGCTGGGAAAAACGCCGGTTCACGAGTGAATTTCTGGCAACTTGGGCAGCCGTCCTCGTGACGTGTTACAGGCCGCCCAATGGGGCCTTGGCTTCACGTCAGTCTCTACCGGGTTACTACCGGAATACCGCTCAATACCGCCTATGTTTGCGCGGACTTGCGTGCGATTGCGAATGGCTTTGAAGACGCATATCCTTTGACCGTATAAGGTTTTCAGAGACGCGGCGTTCGGCCAGAAAACGTCTACGGAACCGAAGGACAGCGTGAACGTGTCGAAGCGTTCCGCGTCCCGGCCCGCCTCTTCCCAGCCGTAGGGATAGTTGCCGTAGTGCCACAGTCGCGGGACGGTGTCGGCGTGAATCTTGAATCCTGCGGCCCGCGCTCGCTGCGCGAACGAATAGTCCTCGGCCAGATACCACGTCCCTCCGTCAATCGGATTCAGCATCGGATGAAAGAACGGGTTCATCGGCGTGCCGAAACGCTCATTGCAGACCGGCAGTTGCTGGTGCCGCATCACCGCCAAATAGACCTTGCGGCGGATGTGCAGGCACCCCGCACCGGCGTACATGACTTCGTGCAGCCTGCCCCCGGTGCCGAATGTCATGGTGGTCGTCCCGGACATGACGTGAGTCGCCATAGCGCGGCGTCCCTTTTGGGCGCACATTCCCTTCACCATCAGCGTCTATCTTTGATAGATCGGTAGCAACTGGTACGGAGGGGTCAGGGCAAGGATCGCTAGCGATGTTGTATACGCCGAACCAAACTTTCGTTCCCCCGACACCTCGGCCGGCCACGAGCCGTCTTTCGCCTGCTCCACGAGCAGACCGCGCGTGATTTGAGGGAAGATCTGATTCCAGGCGTCGCCTCCGACTTGTGCCATCGCCTGGCTGCTGTAGTAGGTCGAAAGGTAGTAGTAACCCGTCTGCCATTGGCGCGGGTACTCGCGCGACATGAACCACTTGACCCCGACAGCAACTGAATCTTTGTCCTGCCGGCCACCCAGAATCAGCGTCAGCATCGCCGAGGCGGTATTGGCCAGTGAGATTTGCGTGGGAGCTGCCGTATCTGCCGTGGCTGGTCGATAACGGAAGACACCAGGCTCATGATTCTTCGGATCTTTTTCAAAGCAGCGTTCGACAAAATCGAGCCCCTCATCGAAATACAGCTTGGGAACATTGAATTCGGCGTTCCGCGCCGACCGAAGGAACATCAGAGCCCATCCGGTGACGGACATGTCTGACGAGGCATCCGGACCATCTGGAAAACCGTAGCGCCAGCCGCCGATATCGGTCGGCACCTGCTTTTTTCGCGTCTGGACTTCACGATGATAGATCAGCGCCCGGTTGATCGCCGATTCAATCTTTCGCGATCGTTCTCCCGACGTCATTCCATAGACCTCGCCCAGCATCAGGCCGGCGATCGAATGATTGTAGGTCGAAGTCTGGCCGGGCAGCATATGCGATGCGGGCGGTTCCACGGGCAGCAATGAGAATTCTCCATGCCGACGCTGTGTCGCCAGAACGAAGTCGATTGCCTTAGACAGCTTCGAGCCATACCGCCCGTGATCGGGGATGTGTCCGCGCGAAAGAAACGCCATCACCGCCAGGGATGTGATGGCCGGTTGAATAGAATCTTCACTGGGAAAACGGCCGTCGTCCTGCTGTTGCCCCGCCAGCCATTCGAGTCCTCGATCGACCGACGATTCGACCTTGGCCCAATCTCCCGTGGACATCGCCGAGCTCAGATTCGACGATTTTGCGATCAACGGTTTCGGCTTCTCCTGAGCATTGCCACTCAAGAGGGTCAGGGTCAGGAATGCGATGAGGAAGCTCACGCCTCGCTGGCAAGACAGCGGCAACGGGGTCAACCGCCAGGCATTGAACGAGCGTTCGATCGAACGATTCATCGGTCGTCCTCTCTGCCGCTGTTCGTCAGTTTGCGAATTTGCTCCTGGTACTGTTCGATGGCCTTGCGATACTCTTCGGGCAGCGAGCGGCCGCCCACTTGCCACAGTCCGTCGTCCAGCTTCGACAGCAGCTTGTTCCACTGCTCGTCGGGGATGCGTTCCCCTCGAGCCACTGCTTTCAGGATCTCTTTCTTCCGTTCGAATTCGGCCACCATCTTCCAACGATTGTCGGCACTTGGCTCCTTTCTCATCTGATCGAGAAGGCGCTGCAAATCCCTGGTCAACATCTCAATCCTTTGAGAATCGACAGTGGCTGATGAGGGATCTTTCGTGGTCTCCTTGAGCAACGCCAGCGTCTTTTCCAAATCCGCTTTCATTGGCTTCCAGAGTTTGTCTGGATCCATTGCCTGCTGCATCTCGTCGAGCTTTTCTTGAGCCTCCTTGGCAGCCTGCTCGAGCTTCTTGAGTTCCTCAGCGTCAGCGGACGGGTCTTTCGCCCGCTCCTTCTGGGCTTCAATTGCTTTCGCAAGTTCAGCGCGGGTCTTGCCCAAGTTTTCCTGCTCCTGGCGTTCCTCGTCGGTCAGCTCATTCTCTTTCGGCTCCGTTTCCTTCGGCTCCGTCTCTGGCTTCTCGGGGTCGGCAGGACCTTTTCCGACTTTCCGCTCCTTCTGCTCTTCTTTCATTCGGACTCGTGCTTCTTCTTCCATTGTGCCCAGTTTTCCGGCGCCCTCTTCCTGCCACATCAGGCTGTCGGCAATGATTCTGAGATTGCGCGGTCGCTCCGGGATACCGAGCTGCGCGTCGATGTTCGGCTCGCGCTCCAGTTGCGTCAGGAATTCATCGAGTTTCGGATCCTCCAGCTCGGCGACGGTCGGATTCGGGACCGTGACTTCGTCCAAAGCGTCGGCAATCGCGCGGCGCATCCGGTCGAACAATTCCTCGGCCTGAGTGAAGTTGTCGCTCGCCCGCGTCAGCAGTTTTTCGGCGGCCGGAAGGCGATTCTCGGACATCGCAAACTCCGCACCGGTTTGTTCGAAGGTGATGTCCTCCATCAACTGCTGAAGTTCGCGGATTTGAGCGACGATCGGTTCCGGAATCGACTTTTCGGCCAGTTGCTGAAATTGCGCGGAGAGCTCGGTTTCGATCCCCAGCAAGTCCACTCGCAGCAATTCCGTGGCGATCGCGATCCGGTGCTGATCGACTTCAGTGAAACCGTGATACCGCTTCTCATGCACGTGCTCTGCCGTTTGTCTCCACAAGTCCGCCTGATCGGCGACGGTACGGCTTTCGAGCAGACGCCCCGTCACATACGTGGTGACTTCCGTCTCTTTCGAATTCTCGAAACTGAGCTGTTCCAGCATCGCATCCAGATCCACGAACATTCGGGTCAATTGCCTGGCCTTGGATCGCAGGTCGACGGTCGCATCGAGTTGGCGGATCTGACGTCGGGCTTCCAGGGAAATCTCGCGAGAAGTCTCGGCAATTTCCTGACCCAGTGCGATCACTTTCGCCGGCGTCTGATGCGACGCCTCGAGGACAAGCGGAAATTGCTTCTCGATTCGCTCGCCCAATTCGGCGGCGTCTTTGGCCAGTTGCGTCGATGCCTGCATTCGCAATTCGACGGCCAGGTTCCACAAATCTTCGCGCTGGGTAGCGTCGGCAGCCTGCCAACCACTCAACTCTGCGAATGCTTCCTTTTGCCGCTTGGCAAGTTCGGAAAGCTGGTCGCGTAAGGACGAGCGGCGGCGTTTGACAAGATCGAGGTAGCGAGCCAGCAATCGCGGGTCGTCACCCAGAATCCGACCGAATTCCGCCAGCATTTCGCGGCGCATCGTCAGCACTTCCGCATAGCGGTCCAGGTAATCCTGATCCACTTCGATCACCGCCATCTTTCGATCGAGAGGATTCTGATTCTGCCGGGCTTCGCGCATCAGTTGCTGCATTTTCTCGACGTAGACCTCGTACATTTTCACGCCGTCTTTCAGCGCCTCGGCCAGTTGCTGATCGCGTGCCACGCGGTCGTAACGCTTCAACAGGGCGGCGAGCAATTCACGAGCTCGGACGATCTGCTGCAGAGCTCCGCGAGAGTTGCCGCTGGACGCCGACACCGGTTCGCGAATTGCCACAAACACTTTCTCACGGGCTGGCGTGACATGGCTGCGGCCGATGTCCAGCATCTGCAGACCGACGAAGGCAAACTGTTCATCACGAGTTTCTTTTCGCAAGGCCGAGATCTTGCCTTCGACTTTTCCAAGCTGCGTATCCAGGTTCTTGTACTGGGCACTTTGATCGTCGTCCGGGATCTCGCGATTCACGATTCGAGTGAGTCCCGTTTCCACTTCGGCTAGCATTCCATCGATCTCGACAACCCGATCACGGACGTTACTGGTCTCGGCCTTTCGAGATTCCCGCGCCTCGGCAACCGCAGACAACCGTTCCGTGATTCTCAGGGTTCGTCGATTCGTTTCTGCGTTCTGTCCGCTTTCGGACTGCTGCGGCACCATCGCGATCATTCGAGGCGGAGGCGGACCATCTTCTGACTTGTTTGATTTTTGGTTCTGACGCTTTGCCGCTTGCCCATCGATCGAATCGCTCGGTTCCGTCGATTTCCTGTCAGTATCGTCGTCAGTGTCTTTGGCTTTTTCTTTGTCAGCGTCGTCGGCCGCGTTGTCGCTCGCTTTAGTGCCATCAGGCTTCGGATTGGCCGCGCCGGATTTTGGATCTGCTTTTCGAGGTTCACCTTCATCAGCGGTCGGCATTGGTTGCCCTGGCTTAGCGTCATCGTCCGCTGGAGATCCGACATCGTCAGGGCTCGAGGCATCCTTTTTCGGTTCGGGCTTTATTGTGCCAGGGCGTTGCGATTTGGGGTCTGATGGATTCGCAGGAGGTGCTCCACCGGTTGGCCGGTCCGCAGGATCAGTACTTTGGGGTTCGTTGTCTTCGGTTGATTTCGTATTGGACTCTGTGCGGTCGCCCGTTCTCGGCGACTCTTTCTGCGTCTTCGCGTTGTTCTTTGATGACTTCTGTTCCTTGTTCGTTTGATCTTTCGAAACAGCGGCGGCTCCATCCGATGCGTCGGCAGCGACATCGGTTGCATCCTTCATCGGCGGTTTTTTGGTGCTGCCGGATGCACCCTTCTTGGGATTGCTCAATGGCGATTTATCAGAATCGCTGCTGCTGCTGTTGTTGTTGGTGATCTCATTTTCCGACTCGGATGGTTTGCCAACCGCTTTGGCGCGTACGCGTTGCGAGTCTTTTTCAGTGTCTGTCCTTGAGATCTTCGCGGCATCGGTGGCGGTGTTGTCACCTGGATTCGTACGCGGCTTTGCAAGATCGTCTGGCGCTTCATGGGTCGGATTGCTTCCCGACGCATCACTGGCCACTTCCTTTCCTGGGGCTTTTGCCGAATCAGTGGATTTGGCCGCAGCCTTGGCAGTTTCCTTCGCGGAGTCATCGCCAGGACGATTGGCTGCGTCGCTCGGCGACGCCTTGCTGAGCTCGTCGGATTGTCCTTCCGTGCCGTCTTTTGAGCGGGCGTCCGCGACTGAATCGGATGATGACGGTTTACGGTCGGAATCCGCTTCCGCAGATGCGGGCTCGGTCGATTGCGTCTGTCGAGGGGAAGTCGTAGTGCGTTCGTTGGCGACCGTTCGGTTGTCGGTTACTCGAACCGCATAGCTGACCTGAGTTCCCGGTTTGAGATTGAGTTGCTTGAGGTCGAGTTGCGTCGTGCCGACGACGTGCTTCGCAAGTTGCTGATCGCCCAGGGGAATCGGTAGTACTTTCAGGACGGGCGCCGGCTGCCCCTCCTCAACCGCCGATTCGTCATAGACGACCAGCTCGGCTTTGGTGATTCCATGATCGTCGTGCGCTTCAAACTTGATGTCGACGACATCGTCAGCCGCGACCGACATCTCGTCCGTGGGTGTCAGCACCCGTGCAACCGGGGCGTTATCGGCAATCACCTGAATACGACAAACGGTCCGGTCTTCATTCGTCAATCCGTGCGAGTTCCATAGCTGAGGGATGATCGAAAGGTTCTCGGTCAATTGCGTGTTGAACCGGTACCATCCATCGTCGTCGGCTGTCAGCGCATAGATCTGCGCCTTCGCAGGAGGCTGCCCGTCAGAGACTGTGTCCGGCGCGATCGTCAATTCCAATCGCTGCAAAGGTGCTTTGGGGCGCATTTGCAACTGCAGCAGAGATCCCTGCATCACTTTCAGGCGACCGGGGATGATCGTCTTTTCGACATTGGGCCGATTCAGATAAGCCGGCGCGACGATGGTGAATCGGACTTCCGCAAGTTCGGGATAGTCGACGACGGTGACCGTGTGCCAGTCCGTCTGGCCGTCTCCGGCTCGCACGCGGTATTGAAACGTTTCATCGACCTGCATGCGATGGACGAAGCGATCGGCTCCTTTTTTATCGACCGCAAGTTCAACAGATTCGGGCTTCGAGTCGGTTCGTTCGATTGTCAGAATCGCCGACTTCCTGCGTAACCCCTTCATTTCAGCCACCAGATCGACAAACTCACCGCGTGCGATGGTCACGTCGCCCGTTAGGCAATCCAATGACGTGGCAGAGATATTCGCCGTTGGAGCGAAGAAGCGACGAAGCAGAACGGATGTTTGCGGCCAGTCGATCGCCAGAAACCCCACGAGCACCACGGTACATGCCGCCAACGCTTTCAGGGCGGTCTTGAGCGACTTGGGACCTGCGACGTGACGTGGCTGAACGATGCGACCAATGGCCACCGCTTCGCTGGTCACCTGCTGCAGCATCGCCTTCGCGGTTGACGATGCGTGACGATTCGAATTCGCCGCCCCGACCACCGTTTGCCAGCGTTCTTCCAGTTGAGGAATCGCCGCATCCGCGTTTACGGCAGCCTGAATCCGCTTCAGCGAAGCCGCAAGCGACGGGACACCGGCGATCAGGGCCGCAGCCACGGACAGCACCAGCGATGTCACAGTCAGTGTCGTTCGGAAACCGGTGCTGAACAGCGTCAGTTGCCAGTCGATCAGCATGGCAACAACCATCGTGGCGAAGAGCACCGATGTGCCGATGGCAACGGCGCGCAGCACCGAGATCACCGCCTGGCGTCGGCTGATCTGCGCCAGTTTCTCTTCCATTGCCGACGGAAGAAAGTTTGATGGCATAGTCTGTGACATGACAGCGACCTTTACGTCATTCGAATGACAGTCTTACGCGTTACGATAATCCAAGTCGTCTGCGAACGATCCATTCCGATTGAAGGCATCCGAAGACGATCCAGAGGTACTTCCATTGAACCCAGAGTGGCAGTTGTTGAATTGTCTCTGAAGTCAGCGGTTCAAGATTCGTCAGCTTCAGAATCTCGTCGATGGCTGTGGGAGGCACGACCTGGCCACCCGTGACATCGGCGATCTGCTGAGCCAAAGCGCGGTCACATCGAGTTTCCGTCAGCTCGGATGACATTTCCTTTTGGACCGATAGAGTCGCGGTCGCCGGTTCCTGTGAGTTTTCTTGCTGCAATTGTTCCACCGCATTCCCGGCCGGTTCGATACGGTATTCGCCCGGCGCCAGTGAACGAATCTCGCCGCGGTATTCACCCGGTACGACCAGATCGGCCGACAGGGAAATGGTTCTCGAATCATCGGCCCCGATGATGCTGGCCGACACGCCGTCCGCGACGACCGGTTCGCCCTTGGCATTCGCCAGTCGAACCGTCACCTGAACTGTCTCGCGCGTGTTGTAGCGTGACTTATCTGTTCGAACTCGCACGAACTTCGAACCGGCCGCGAGATCGGCCGCGATTGCCCAGCGGACCAACTGTCCCCAGAAACGATAGTGCAGGCGGTCACCGCGCAGAAACCGCAATCGGAACGATTCGGGCGCCGAGAGATACACGATTCGACCGCGACCGACCTGCTGCCAGCACAAAAAGGCGCTGTTCCGTTCGTCTGCTGTGGGGTCAGTGCTATTGCGCCGTATGGCTGCGATCAGAGGCCTTGCCGCCGCCTTCGGCTTGCGCCACGCAGAGACTGCGGGAAGAGGCGAATAGTGATTGACCAGACTCCACGCGACGCGGTTTTCCTCTTCGGTCTCGCCAATCATCATTGCGGGATGGTCAAGTCCTTCGGCCGTGATGCGAAACTCGTATCCTCCCTCAGCGCCAGCCGCGGATTGTTCAACGGGTTCGACCGGGACGATCCCGTCCAGCGGCATATCCTTATAGGCATGCGGCATTGCATCGGTGCCGGCGATCATCACCACCGTTCCCCCTCGATCCTGAAGATACTTCACCAACGATTCCTGAGCGGCCACCGGCAAATGATCCGTGGCGAGATCCCCCAGCATGATCACGTCGTAGTAGTCCCATTCGTCGACCGTGATCGGGACCGACTTTGATTCTTCGCGGTGTCCCGTGGCAATCATTCGTGGATGGAACAGCAATTCGTCGCATTCCACTTTGGTATCGCGTCGGAACAACTGCGTCAGATAGCGATACTCCCAGCGAGGGAACTCGTCGGCCAGCAGGATCTTGATGTCGTTGCGCGTGACGTTCACTTCGAAGTCGCGTTCGTTGTTATCCGCCGTCAGTTCTCCTTCGATGGGGACCACCGCCACACGGAATTGCTCGGTCCCCAGCGTGCCAACGTGACGTTCAAATCGAACGGTCCGGGTGGCCAGTCCCGAATCGAGCAGGATTTCGCGCTGATCGATCGGCATTCCATCCTGCAGCAGTTGAACGACGCAGACTTCGCCTTCGCAATGAAACGCCTGAAGACTGGCTTCGATCACGATGTCATCATTCCGCATCGCCACCGTCGGTGCGAAGACCGAACGCAGATGCACGTCGCGGACATGCTGCGTGTTGCCGATGGGCACGACGTAAACGGGGGTGTCGATCAGCGTCCCGGCGACATCGCGCGGGTGCTTTCCCCCGAGCTGATTGTGCGCAACATCCGAAAGCAGGAAGACGGCCGCCAACGGTTGATGGATCGCTTCCTGTTGCAGCGATGCAAAAACTTTGGAAAGGTCTGTCCCGGCGGCCGCGACAGGTTCCTCTCGATCGGCTGTGTTTGAACCGCGTGACGAGTTCTCCGGAGCGGGTGGGCCCGACATCCACTGCACCGCCTGATCGAACGAGCTGTACCGAAGGTCGGCTTTGTCATCGAGCGATGAGAGCGTGGTCTTCTGCAGCGAATCGACCGACTTCGACACTCGGTCAAGCCGGCTGGCACTTCGAACGCTCGACAACAGTTCCCGGTTTTCGCTCGCGAACTGCTTTCCTTCATTTTCGGCCGCCGTCCAGGCAAGTTCCTGAGCAGCCGTCTTGATCACCGAGATTCGATGCTCGAGATCCGGCAATCCTTCCCGCCATCCGCTTTGAGCGGGCGTTCGATTCTTCTTGATCGCGCTCACGTTTTGCGCGAACGATTGCAGTTCGGCACCGCTCAACAACTTGGTCAGTCGATTGACGAGCGTTTGAATCTTGTCGGAAGAACGATGTTCGGACGGGGCTTTCCCGATTCGTCGGACATGATCCTGGGCTCGTTCCACGGCCTGTTGTGCCGCCGCGACGGAATCCAGCAACTGACGCTCCTGGCTGTGCTGTTGCAATGCTTCACGAGCTGCCTGCAGTTTCCGCAGCGCGATCCCCAGCGCCGCCACCGCCTGATCGGCTTCCCGCGTGATCGAAAACGACTGGCCGTCACTGCGGGTGAGCGCCCAGCGCAAATCGTCCGACGAGCCGGCGGGATCGACCGTCTGCATGCTGCCGCTGACATCGGTCACAAACACGATCGCTCGCCGGGTTGTCGAAGTCTCGACGAGTATCTTCATCGGTGCCAGCAGCATCCACAGGACGATGGACACGGCCGCCGTGCGCAGACACCAGAAGATCACGGAATTTCGAGATCCGAGAACGCTGGATTCACGGCGCAGCATGAAGGCAAACAACAGCGCCAGGACCAACCCGATGCCGATCGCGATCGGCGGCCCGAAGGGGCCATCGACGACGAAGCGTTCTGCGGTTGTGATTGTGGTTGGTGACATAGTTACAGCTAGGTTCGTGGCTTCGTCAGTTCGATCCGGTGCTCGGCCATTGATCGTCGATTCGAAGGCATCGTGCCGGCAAGACCGGCCTGGGTTTCCGCCATGTGTTCGGTGGTCTCCGCAATCGGATCGGTTCCGAAACGGCGTCGCGACATGTTTCCGGCCAGCATTAGTTCGGCCAGGATCAGGCCGACCAGCAGCATCAGCAGCAGCGGCCAGACGGGGTCTGACGGAGCCGATCCTTGCGACGATGAGGTGCTGGTAATCTTGCTGGGCTCCGAAATGTCGGTAATCAGTTGGCTTTCTGCCGCGGACAACGCGGTCAGGTTGGATTCCCGTGGATCGCGATGCACGTGGAACGGGATTTTGTCGCCCGTCAGACCGACCTCCAGCGAGTACTCTCCCGGCTGGATGGTGCGGCTCGTGCGGAAGGCGACACCGGTGCTTGTGGCTTCGGCCGTCAACTCGATGTCCTCGCTTTGCGGAGTTCGCAGCGTCGCTTCCAGCACATCGCTGCCCGGCAGGTGCAGACTGATGGGATCGCCCGGTGCCAGGTTATGCCGTGTCGCCCGTGGCTGAGTCAGGTAGTTCAGCCAATCCTGCACGATGACCACGAACGCTTGCGACCTTGCCAGGTCACTCCAGTCCAGCCTGAGCGGTACGGCTTGAACGATGACCCGGCCGCGCCCCACAAGCTTCTCGACGGCCAACGGCTCACCGTTGGTCAGGCTGAGCAACGCGGACGGACTTTCTCCGGATGGCGACGATGCGAATCGAAAGTGCCGGGACACGACGATCGTTCCGATGTCCAGCCGTGCGCTATCCGCCAGCGACGCTGTTGCCGGATGAGTCGCAACAAACGGATCGATCGTCGTCTTCTGCTGCTGGGAATCCAATTCATCGACAACCCGGTCGATGGGCAGGGGAGCCAATCCGTCCGAATCGGCGAAGAAGAATTGGTTGAATCGTTCGACGTCGGTACGGGGCCCCAGTGCCACCCACAAGCCTCCGCCGTCCGAAACAAAACTTTGCAGGTTGCGCAGCACGCTTTCGGACAGTTCCGAAAGATTCGGAATCACGATCGCGCGGTACTCGTTCAGCGCGGTCCGTTCCAATTGCTCGGGTGTCACGAGCGACGGCACATAAACGCCCTGAGTCGGCAGCGGTTCGCCATCGACCCAGCCCAACGCGGCCTGGACAAAGAACGCGTCCTGCAGGACTTCGGCAGCGCTCGGGGAGCTTTCGACAACGAGCACCGGAATCCGATCGACGACTTCGACAATCAGGGTTTCGTGATTATCCGGCAGCAACACGTCGTCTCCGGTCACCTCCGCCGAGATGGAAAACACACCCAGAGTCGAAAACGAATGCTTCCAGAGCACTTCGTGCATCGCACCCGGTGGCAGCGCGGGAATCTCACTGCGAGATTGTTCTTCCCCGGCGATCAACCAGTGGACGGAACAGGGAGCGGACGCTGTACCGCCATGATTTTGGATCTGAGCTGCCAGCGAGACGGGTTGCTGCTGCCCCACCTGCGTACGGCTGCAATGAATCTGGTTGACAGCCAGGTTGGCGGCGTCCGTCTGCTTCGGGCCAAGCGTGATCATGTTCACGTCGGTGGGCACAACCGGCTTCTTCAAGACCTCGTGCAGCCGGCGCCAGACCTGCTCGTCACCGGTACTCCAGTCGGCCGCCTGACCATCCGTTAGCACCACGACATGTCGATGTTTGGTGCCGGGAATCAGCTCCGCCTGAACTGCTGTAAACATCGCGGACAGCAAATCGCTGCGGCCCTGCGTCGGTTGCTGGCGGGCGAGTTGTTCACGAATCGACGACCGCGCGTCGCCACTGATCCTGACGGACGCTGGAGTCATCCAGATCGGATAAGGCGATGTCATCAGAACGCGAACCGTGTCTCCCGGAGGGACACGATCGAGTTGCTCACCCGCCGTTCGGATCGCCGCTTGAAACACGGACGCACCGTCAACGGTTCGCATCATCGACAACGAATTATCGACCACCAAGATCGTATCACTGCGATCGACGACACCCAGCCAGGTCGAATTGACCAGCGGACGAGCCAGCGCCATCACCAGACAGAAAATGGCCAGCGTTCGCAGCAGAAGCAGCAGCCATTGCTGCAACCGGCGGGCGTTCTGTCGCCGCCGCGCGGCCTCCACCAGGAACTGCATCGCACCCCATTCGATCACAACGTTGCGCTGTCGATCAAACAGGTGCAGAAGAATCGGCGCCGAGGCCAGCGGCAACGCGAACAGGAACGCGAAACTCAGGAAACTCATGTCAGTTTCCCCTCGCCATGCGGCCGCGCAAGAACCAGCCCAGCAACTCGGCCAGATCGTGATTCGTCGTCATTCGCAGGTAGTCGCCTCCCAGACCCGTGACGATCTCCTCCAGTCGGTTCAAATGTTTGTGGAGTTCTTTCAAATATTCGTCCCGTATCGACGCCGGGTCCAGATTCACTCGATGTCCCATGACTTCCAGCGACTGGAACGACGACCAGCGACGAAAGCGAAAATGAATCTCTTCGGGTGCCAGGACGTTCATCACGATGAAGTCATGGCCGCGGCCTCGTAACGCGCGAAGTGCCCGGCTGAGATCATCGAGATCACCGAAACAGTCCGAGAACAAGACAAACAGTCCCCGTCGACGCAGCCGCGGAATATACGAGCGGATCTGAGCACCGAGGCTGCCGGCGTCGCCGGGTTCAGCCGCCTGAAGGCACGAAAGAATGGCTTGCAGATGTGCCGCGTTCTGCCTGGGGGGCACGAACAACGGCCGCTTGTCGTTCAGGACAACGGCTCCGACGGCATCGCGTTGATGAAGCAGCAACCGAGCAAGACACGCGGCGGCCCGTCGCGCGTATTCCAGTTTGGAGACGGTCGACAGACCAAACTTCATCGAACCACTGGTATCGATCGCGACGATCCCGTGCAGGTTTGTTTCTTCTTCAAACTGCTTGATGAAGTAGCGGTCGTTGCGAGCGTACACCTGCCAGTCGATTTGCCGGATCTCGTCGCCCGGTGCGTACTGTCGATGCTGAGCAAACTCGCAGCAACCGCCTTTCGTGGTCGACGGGTGCTTTCCCGCGAGCAAACCATCGACGACCGTGCGCGACAATAATTCCAGGTTTCCAATCCGTTCCATCACCTTCGGATCGACGAGATCCGACCGTGCGGGCGCCGCGCCGTGCGAGGCAGCAATCGAGGCCGAAGTTCGTTGAGATTTGGAACGGAAGAATCGCATCATGATTCAGTCAAATCGCCAGAGACGCCAATCAACGTGCCGATGTCGCAAGTTTGCCAGCAGAGGCCGACTTCTGCAGCGACGGCGTGGCCTCGATCATCTTGGTCAGAACCGAATCGGCATCGATCCCGGCGGCTTCCGCGTTAAAGGTCAGGATGATTCGATGTCGCAGCACGGGAAGAGCGACCGAGATCAGATCGGCCGTCGTGGCATGACAGCGCCGCTGCAGCAGGGCTCGAGCCTTCGCCGCCATCAGTAGCGCGATCGTGGCGCGCGGACCGGCACCCCATTGCACCATCCCCTGCAGATCCTTCGGCAGCATCCCTTCTTCCGGCCGACTGGCACGCACCAGATCCAGCGCCGCCGCATAGACATGATCCGACACAACCACACTGCGAACCAGTTGCTGCGCCCCGTGAAGTTCGTCAATGTCCAAAACCGTCCGCGTCGAAAAGCTGTAGTCCGTCGTCTGACGACGGGCGATTTCCAGCTCTTCTGCACGGCTCGGGTAACGAACGTGAATCTTGAGCAGGAAGCGATCCAATTGGGCTTCCGGCAGAGGATACGTTCCCTCGGTTTCCACAGGGTTCTGAGTGGCCAGCACGAAGAACGGGTCAGGCAATTTGTACGTTTTGCCGCAGACCGTCAACTGGTGCTCCTGCATCGCTTCGAGCAACGCACTTTGCGTTTTTGGCGGAGTGCGATTGATTTCATCGGCCAGGATCACATTGCCAAACAGCGGACCTTCGACGAAACGGAAGATCCGCTTCCCGGTCGTGTGGTCTTCTTCCAGAATCTCCGTCCCCGTGATGTCTCCGGGCATCAGATCGGGCGTGAACTGGACACGTCGAAATGTCATGTCGATCAGCGATGCGACCGTCGATACCAGCATCGTTTTTGCCAGGCCCGGCATCCCCTGCAGGATACAGTGACCGCGACAAAGGAGTGCGATCAACAGTTGCTCGGAGACTTCTTCCTGGCCGACGATCACGCCCGCCAATTGGCGGCGAAATTCCTGGTATTGCTCGTGCAGCCGATCGACGGCTGCGGCGACATCAACGGAGTCCGCCGCGGGGGACGGATGGCGACCGTTTTCCATGCCGTTGGCGTGCGGTTCAATTCGGTTCATCACGGTTTCGTCTCTTCTTTGGAAGTTGAATCAATCGATGTTGCCGGCTTCTGATTCGCTTCGGGCCGATCAGCGTCATTCTTTTTGGCGTCATCTGCCTTCTTGTCGAACTGCAATGCCTCTTCGGCGCTCACCAGTTCATCGTGATCGGCGTCCAGGACCTGGAATTGTTCATCCGTGCCGGGGAATTCACCGCGGGTCAGATCGTTGTCTTTGTTTCTGTCCATGCGAACAAACCACTCCGGACCAGTGATTGTCGGAGCCGTCTCTTTGCGATGAAGACTGCGGATCCCCAGCAGTTCGCGGTGAACGCTGGCCCCCAGTCCGAAGCACAGGCGGATTGGAGATCGCACTTCATCGAGTGTCAGCGAACCGTCGTGATTCCGATCAAAGTTCTTCAGAGCGTCGAGCAATCCGCGAAGTTCACGAACAGTCAGTCGACCATCGTCGTTGGGATCCAGAGAAGGCAGCATCGGGTAGCCGTCGTTCACCGCACCGATCGAGATCTGGTCGCTCGGTTGCATCTGGACAGCCCCCAGGATGACGGGCGTCCCTTTGAGCGTTAGCGTGATTCCTGTCGGATCGACCGCGACCTGGTCCATCGACTGTTTGAATTCATCCGCCACCGCCGTCAAAGCGATACGTGATTTCTCGGGGTTGGCCGAGTTGAACGCGATCGTCAGACTCAAATCGGGTACTCGCTGGCGAAGTGCATCGAGTTCTTCCGCATCAAACTGCCCGTTCGCATTCGTATCGAATCGACAGACGGGGACCGGCGCCGCGTCGGCCACCAAACTTCTCGCCGGGGCAAGTCGTCGAAAGGCCTCCGACGCGGACGCGTCATCGGGGACGAAGACGATCAATTCACCCGATTCGATCTCGGCCGTCTTGATGCGAGGATCCGCGGCGGCGAAAGCAATTTCCGTGAATTGGATCATGCCATCCTGGTTCAAATCGCATTCCCAGAACGACTTTTCCGCAAGCTGCATTTCTTCGGCGGAAATCGTTCCATCGCTGTTGCGGTCCAGAATCACAAACTCGGGCCGCTGGTTCGCTCGAAATCGCTGGAAATTGCTGTTGAGCGGCAAGATGGTCGGACCATCGATCCACCGAGAAAGCAACCAATCGACTTCTTCGACCGTCGGAGACTCGCCCGTCACGTCCATCGTGTGCCTGAGACGCTCGATGATGTTGGACGCCGGTTGGCTCGCGGTGGCAGGAAGTTCGGGCACAGTCGCTTTTTTCTCCGCATCGCCGACAGGTCCTGCCGCAATTTCCTTTCCGACATTCACGTCTCTCAGAATCCGTTCGACTCGCTTCTTGCGGACCATTGCGAACGGCACATCATCGATTGTGATCCTGGCCTCGACCAGCAGGGGCTCGGTGGGAAGATTGAGAAAGAACCGAATTTTTGGATTTGCGACGTTCTCGACTTTCGGCTGTTCGTTCTGCTCCTGGCCGAGTCGATACTGGGGATACTTCGCAGCCGGAGTGGTCGGAGCAGGGGCGGGACGAGCGATCGTTCGCATCTCCATGGCGGGTGCTGCCGGTGCCGCGGCGCGAAACACCTTCACCGCAGTCTCCAGCGGAAGCGGTCTCTCTTCGGCCACGGAAACGGCAACCGTTTCCATGAACACCAACAACAGCGCACCGCACCAGATTTGACTGGCGATCTTCATGACAACACCGCCTTAATCGGCTGGCCGTCAGTAATCGGAATCGGACGACCGTTGCCATCCATTTGCGAGACTTCCGGACCGACCCCGACCGCCTGACAGACTGTGGCCAGCAGGTCGCTCGCGGAGACCTTTCCATCAACGATCGTCATCCCGTCGGGGCTCGTTTGTCCCCAAGCCTGCCCGCCGGCGATGCCTCCACCCGCCACGACAGCCGACCAGGCATTGGGAAAGTGATCTCTGCCGGACGTACCGTTGATTTGAGGTGTCCGTCCGAATTCGCCCATCCACAAAATTGTCGTGGATTCCAATAAGCCGCGTTCGTCGAGATCCCTCATCAATGTGGCCCAGCCTGCATCGAGATCGCCGGAAAGATTCTTGACCGCGTTGAAATTGTCCGAATGAGTGTCCCAGCCGACACCACCGCTGCTCGTTCCCAGCGAGACTTCGACGAACGCGACACCCTGTTCGATCAATCGGCGGGCGAGAAGACATCCCTGACCGAAGACCGAGCGCCCATATTCTTCTCTCAGCTTCTCCGGTTCGCTTGCCAGATCGAACGCTTTTGCGTCCTGGCTGTTCATCAAATCGACGGCTCCCGCATAGACCGAATTATGCGTGATCGCGGCGTTGCCGCGATTGGCCGCCAGAAAGTCCGCCTGCAGTCCTTTCCACAGGTTCAGACGCTTGTTCATGCGGGTGTCGCTGATTCCCGCCAGGCGATCGAGCGACTGAACTTTGAGTTCGGGG
Organism: Planctomycetota bacterium; assembly: GCA_038040225.1. GTDB lineage: Bacteria > Planctomycetota > Planctomycetia > Planctomycetales > Planctomycetaceae > Schlesneria. The sequence continues at coordinate 30,287 of JBBPIS010000025.1, read as the reverse complement.
AACCCCTGACCACGCGTGTTCATCGCACCGGGGATGTCGGTCGCACCGACGATCAACGGTCCGTACTTCGGTCCGAGGAACCCAGGGCTGAACGCTTCCTGGTTGAATGATCGATAGGGCCCCACGCTCACGTAACTCGGCAACGTCGTTCCCTCGCGGGCCAGTTGATTCGCCAGCGACGAGCCAATGCCGGGGTATTGAACCGGTCCCATCGGAACGTGTCCCGTGCGCATCAAGTAGGTGCCGCGGCCATGATCGCCTTCCTTGGTGCTTAACCCTCGCACGACGGCCAGTTTGTCTGACATCGCCGCCAGCTTCGGCAGATGTTCGCTGAAGCGCAATCCCGGCGCTTTGGTCTGGATCTCTTTGAACTCACCTCCATTCTTATGACCGGGCTTCATATCGAAGGTGTCGGTCTGTGTCGGACCGCCGCTCATCCAGAGCAGAATGCAATGGCGAGTTCGTTGCGGCTGTGCGGCCAGCTCGCTGGCGAACGCAGGAAACCATCCGCTGACGCTGGCGCCACCCAAGCCAACGGCCATCGACCCGAGCAACTGTCGTCGAGAAAGTCCGGTCGTCATCAGAAGCACTCCAATATCAGTGGCGCAGGCTTCCAGCCTGCGAATCAGTGATTCATCGTAAACTCGGCGCTGTTCAGTAACGCCCACAGGATGTCGGACAGATTCTCCTGGAGTTCCTCCGCAGGAGTCTTGTCGTTGATGTATTGATTGAGCACCTCCCACTCAGCCGGACGCGGGTGTCTGGACAGCACCGCGAGATACACGACTTCGACACGCTGCTTGTTCGTAAAGAACGGGGCTTTGAGCGACTTCAATAACCCACTCTTCGCCATTCCCGTGGCGTTGTCGATCAACGTCCCGTTCATCAGCGTCAATGCCTGGGGGATGCCTCCGAGATATTCCGTACTGCGGCCGGACGGTGTCCGGAACTGCTGCAGGAACTGGTCACGCTCTGAGTTCCCCGCACGGGCGAGATTGAAGGAGAACGGGTCTGCGGTCGAAGCCGTGTCGAGCATCGTGGCCACTGCCATACAATCGTAGACCTGTTCGGCCGAGAACGTTTTCACGTTCATTTGAGCGAACCATTCGGAGCGATTCAGATCGGCTGTCTTTGCACCGCTGGAAAGACGGTACGCTCGCGACAGGGCAACCGTTCGGAACAGGTCACGCAGGTCAAACTTTGTGCCGACAAAACGTCCGGCCAGAAGTTCCAGCAGTTGCGGCGACTTCGGCTGGTGCCGGATCCCGAAGTCGTCCACCGGATCAACGATCCCCTTGCCGAACATGATCGACCAGACTCGATTCGCCGTGGCCCGTGCAAAATACGGATTCTCGACGGCGGTCAACCAGCGAGCCAACTCCTGACGACGCGATTCGGGTTGAACGCCCGGCTTGCGATCTGACGGTTGTGTGGTGTCGCCGTTCAGGAAATGAGGAGCGATGACGGAATCGGTCTTGGGTAACTTGACCTCACCATGATCGACATCGCGAACCTGCATCACGGTCGAAGCGGCCCTCAAGTCACCCTGAGGCCGGGAAATCTGCGCGAAGAAGGCGGCAAATCCCCAGAATTCTTCCTGAGTCCACGGTTCAAACGGATGGTTGTGACACTGAGCACATTCCAGCCGCATGCCCAGAAACACGCGCGCCGACCGTGCCGCCAGCAAATCGGGATCCAGCTTGGCCGCTGAATAGAACAGCAACGGACCGGATCGGGACAATCGCCCTTCGGCAAGCAACAGACTGCGAACGGTACTGTCGTAGGGATCGTTCTTACCAAACCGATCGGCCAGCCAGCGGTCGAACGCATCGACTCCGCCGAATGCCGTGAGGTCCACGCCTTCCGGGATCAGAAACGATCGCCAGATCGTGGCCAGGTGCGAGGCATGGTCGCGATGCTGCAACAGTCGATCCACCAGTCGTTCGTATCGATCGGGCGATTTGTCGGCCAGGTAACTTCGGATCTCATGAACGCTGGGCGTTCGCCCGCACAGATCCAAGAAAACACGACGCAACAGTTCCTCTTCATCAGCGGGCAATGCCGGCTCGATCCGATTTGCCTTCCACAATTCTTCGAGCGTCCGATCGATCTGCTGGAGGACTTCCTGACGAGGTCGCGAATTCAGTTCGACCGGCTTCCAGGCCGCCGGACTCGATGCCGCCGCAAACTGATTGTCAGCTGGCACGTCAGAATTGAAAGCCGTTTTGATCCCGCCCGTCTGAGTTCGGTCGAATGGGCTATTCGAGGTGACCGTTGATGACGCAGCAATGGGCTGCCCCTGATCATCCACATCGACCACCGGGTCGCCATCGGGGAATTCGATCGCTCGCAGTTCCGCGACGAGTACCGCTGGATATGAACAGCCCAGCGAAGCAGCGGGGCCGACCTTGTCGCCTGTCAATTCGCAAGCCGTCGGCAGATGTGTGACAGGATCGAGCGTCAGACGAAAATCGACCTGTTCCGCATGATTCATCTGCCAGCGCACGAACAGCGACACACTTTTCCGTTCGCCCTGATTGACAGATTCGTACCGCTCTTGGATCAGGCGAGCCCCCTTCAGCCTGTCGGCGTCCATTGTCGAACCGACATTCCCCAGTAAGAACATCAGAACCAGGCGATCGCGATCGGAACCCATCCATTCGGCCGGCAGTACCCTGCGGCGGATTTGAGTCTCTTGCTGATTCCGTTCCAGCATGACGTGCTGGCGGGTATCGAGCAGCGTGAGTGTCGTGTCAGACTGTTCGCTCAACACGCCTTCCGAAATGGAGAGCCAACGTTTCACGCCTGGTCCATCGAGTTGTACGATCCCCTGCCGTTCGAGTGCCTGGATCATCGAAGACCAGGCATACGCTGGGGTTCCGCGGCCGAAGAACATCAACGCACCCACAGCCAGGACGACGCACGCGGCGATCCTGGCAACATTGAACCAAGGAGCCGCAACGGTCATCGACCGGCGCAACAGGGTCGCACGAGTCGGTACGAGTTCGGGCGAGCGGCCCCATTCCTGAGTGATCTGCTGATCCAGCCGCTGCAGCAGCGATGCTGGCACCGTCGGTGCGTCGTAAGCATCACCGAGAAGTTGCTCGACGGACTGAACCAGCAAAGGCTCGACGTCGCCGTCTTCGAAGGATCTGTCAGGTTCGTGGATCATGACTGCCGCTTCTTCTGTTCATCAAGACCGGCTGGTTGGTTTGCCATCACTTCAGTGGGCGGATCAAGCGGGACAGGCCCGGACACCGATGCTCGCCCGTTTTCGTCATGTTGACCGTTTTCGTTCGTTGGCTTTGACTTTCCATTCAATCGAAACGGAACGTCATCGCGATGCAGCACTCCGAGCCCCTCGCGAAATTCGCGACGTGCCCGATAGAGGATTGATTCCACGGCTTTTTCGGTCATCGCCATTCGCACGGCGATTTCCTGAACGCTCAGGTGATCGACGTATTTCCATTCGAGAGCCAGCCGGTACGGCTCTGGCAGATCATCCATCACCTTGCGGATGGCAGCCCGTCGTTCTTCAGCTTCGCAAGCGGGTTGAGCCGGTTGATTCTGTCCGACGACGGTATCCGCCTGGTCGATCAAATGCTGGACTCGCGCCACCGCTCGAAAGTGATCTTGAATCTTGTGAGTGGCAACGCTTCGCATCCACGCACTCGGACAGAGAACATCGACATCAGACGCAGCGACGGACTTGATGAGGGACAGCACTGTTTCACTGACAATATCCTCCGCAAGATGTCGATCGCCTTTCACCCGGAAGTAAACGAACCGCCAGACAGACGGCAGCAGGCATTCGCTCAAATGTCGAGCCGCCGCCGCGTCTTCCCCACGCAGTCTTTCAACAAACTCTCGATCATCCAAAACAACGCCTCAATCCGGATGTGAGGAGATGGAAGCCAAGGTACGACTTCCAACAATACAGTCACGCACGGGACAATAATCACGCAACAGAATTGCCAAAAAAAATCGAAGACCATCGAGACGATGATCGTAACACAAGACGACACAACTGGCTGCGAACAATGGCCACCCAAGCGACCTCGCTTTGATTTCTGAACTCCCTCGCCGCTGCCTTGCGGGAAAGGCTTCCGGCATGCAGGGAGTTGTGGTGAGGTCCTCTCTCGTTTCCTGGGCTTGCGGGCCGCACGGATATCCTGCCATTGATCGTAACCCATAACAGCACAAATTGTTGTGTAAAGATCCTCTTTCAGAATTGAATCTGGCGGCGAAGAACATTCAGGTTCGACGGCTCCGGCCTGGAGACCCAGGTGACTGTTCACTTCCCTACTCTGCACATTTTTGCGTGAAACTCGCGTTTTCTCCGACAACATCTCACGATGTGTGAGAATCCGTCCAGGAAATGACTTTGCGGTGAAGCCGGACCTTCAAAAGCACCAACTGATGATCAAGGTTTTTGGGATTGTCTTGTTTATTCGTTCCCTGATCTGCGCGACGATCGCTGTGGTGTCGGGAATGGTGGTTGCGCACGTCGCCCATGCCGCAGACAGCGCGACGGCGGCGGGAACCCGCCAGGAAGTCGGCCGCACTGTGATCTTGCTTCTGCGTGATGGAGACATCGAGCAGGCATTGAAATCAATCGAAGCGGTTTCCGATGGCGAGACGCCCAACACACTTGTCGGCGAGGAGGGATACTCGTCAGCCGGTGCGGGTCTTCACCGGGCACTTGCTCAGTTGAGCAGTGAGGCACAGTTCGAACTGCTGAGCAAATGGTCGATGCCGGTCGAGTCACCAGCGAAGATTCGAGTTCTCACAGTCCTGGTCCCGACGCTGGCACCTCCGGTGGAGTTTGCGCGAGCGCTGGGTGAGCGTCCGCGGGGCACCTCGTTTCCCGTTTCGTCGATCGGTGAAGTTCGAGGTATATTCAGTACCGCCTGGTCACTGGTTGTTGCCGCACGAGAATCCGGACGGCTGAAACGGCTGATGACGGACGTGGGGCCGCTGGTCGATAAAAAAGTTCCGAACGCCGACCTGTTGTTGGCTTTGGCCCAGATTGCCGATAGCAGGGGCGACTTGTCCAAGGTGACCGAAGCGTTTTCGAAGCGCGTCATTCAACTCAAAGGCGCGGCGCCGGCGAACGGTGCGGGTCCAGCGATCATTGACCCTGCGGATGTGGTGATCGCTTGCGCTGCGTTGCAGCATCCAACGCTGCGACCGCTGGGAGAAGAGATGCTCGCGGTGCTGCTGGACAGCACCCATGGGCGACCGGCTTCGCGCGTCCGACCGTTCCTCCGTCAGGCTCATGCGACGGCGATGCTGACCAGTCGTGAAAATGCGGGCGAATTGGGCGGCGAATCGAAGCTCGATCCACGACTCAAATATTGGGTGCCTGTCTCCGGCACTCGGAGCGGGTCGAATTCACCGGTCATGACCGGTACAAGCTGGCTGGTGTACGACGACCACCTGCTTCATCTGTCGGGAGCAGGTCACGACGCAGTGATGCTGCGCTACCCTGTGGAAGGTGACTTTGGATTTCAGTGCGAGACCCAGATCGGTGGTCGCGTCGCGACCGATGGCCAGTTGATCTATGGAGGTCTGGGGTTTCAGGTACTTGGAACTGAATTCCATGTGACGGATTCCGACGGTGTCGTGCTTGGACAGCGTCCCTGCCCATTCGTGCGTCCGAGTTCTTCGTCATCGTTCAATCGTCTGTCGATTGCTTCGATGGCAGGTTCGACCACGATGTTGGTGAACCTGCATCCGATGTGGACGGACAAGTCCGGGTTCCAGGCCAGTCCCTGGCTTGGTCTGGGCAGCTTTGACGAATCCCGTCCACTGTTCCGCAACATGAAGCTGACTGGACAGCCGGTGATCCCACGCTCGGTTCGTCTGATCGATGGTCAGGTGTTGCGAGGTTGGCATCCTCAGGTGTTCGGTGACCGCTCCAATGCGGAAGCCGAAGGCAAGTCCGACTGGCGGCTGGTCGACGGCGTGCTCGGTACCGCGAACAATGAGTCAAAAACGGCGACCAAGAGTCAGGAACAAGTGCTGTTCTATCAGCGGCCGCTGCTCGATGGTGAAACCGTCAGTTACGAATTCTTCTACAAGCCGGGCGAATGCGACGTCAGTCCGACACTGGGTCGAGTGGCGTTTCTGCTTCAACCCGAGGGAGTTCGCATTCGCTGGCTGACGGACGGTCAATGGGACTGGACCGGACTGGCTGCCGACAATACCGTGACCGAACCGCTCAATCGCCGCGGGCCTCGTCCGTTACCGTTGCGAGCCAACGCGTGGAATCGGGCCACGATCGCCCGGACGAAGGACACCGTGACGTTGTCCCTCGACGATGTTGTCGTTTACCAGAGGCCGATCGACTGGTCCGGCGATCATCGGTTTGGACTGGATCGCCACGATTCGACAGTCGAAGTCAAGGTTCGCAATGTCGTGTTGACCGGTGATTGGCCCCGGACATTGCCGCAAGAATTTCTCGACAATCCGTTGGCGACCGTTGGCGAACCGATGAGCGTCGCCGATCGTCATGCTCTGAGTCGCCTCTTTCAAGAAGAGTTTCTGACAGAGAACCTGTTTGAAGTGCATCGCAAGGCACTCGCAATGCCTGCCGCCGAACGGTTTGAGTTCCTGTCACGATGGATCCTTCCCGGGCCGGTTCATCCGGGATTTCGGGTGTCGGGCGACTTCACACCGACTCGTCCGCCGCCGCTAGCTGTTGAACCCGGCGTGGTACATCCGGAAGCGGGTGGACAGATCGTTTCGCCCGTTCTGGACTGGATCGATGTGGCCCGCGAACTCGGTCGGCTGGCCGAATGCCGGCAACGAGTCGAAGCGGTGGCCGACTCCAATGACGAGTTTCAAAGGCGGGCCAAGGTCGCGCTGTTGCTGCTGATCAGTCTGGAACAGAAGGAGTCCGTGGCGAACGACGCGACATGGGAAAAGTTGTTTGGGCTGCTCAAGAACCAGACGAACACCGAAGGGGGAAATCATTGGCCGGAACTGCTGGTGGCAGCTCGAGGAGCAGGGATTAATTCTCCCGACGGTTCCGCCTGTTCTGAGCTGATCTCGGATCTGGCGAGGCAGTGGATGCTTCGCTGGCATCAACCAGACCTCAGCCGCTGGCACACGCATCTCGCATCGCTCAACGGCAAGGTTCTGCGCCAGCGAGAGTCTGCCGCCGGGGCCTCGCCCCCATCGTCAACTGAATTCCACCAGTGGATCCCGGCCTCTGCCGTCAAAGCGCGGACTGCCGGTTTGGGGCACCCCGACGCGCGTTGGATTCGACGCAACAACCGGGTCGTGAAAGTGTCGGGCCACGAGGCCGACTACCTGTATTACCACCTTCCGTTGAGTGGTAACTATCAGGTCGAATGCGACCTGATCCTGCCGACCCTGGAACCGGTCGCCATTATGGTGGGCGGGACATACATCGGTCCGCTCTGGAGCCTTGACGCGCTTGATAATGGCTCGTTTCGGGCTGGTGCCCCGCTCATCCAGTTTCTGCCCAAAATGACCGACTTGCCCAAGCCGATGCGCTATCGGGCCGTGATTCAGGACGGGATCAGCACGATCTATCTGAACGGTCGCAAACTCCACACGACACCGCTCCCATCACAATTCGATCCGTGGATTGCGATTCGATCACTGGGCCGGCATCGTGGCTGCGTCGAGAATCTCCGGATCCTGGGCCAACCGACGGTCCTCAACGCTGTCGAACTGTCTCGTTCCCACGATCTGACTGGCTGGCTGGAATACTACGAGGAAGGCCGCTGGGAACATCAAGACAAGGCCGAACAGGGTGTCTGGATTGTAGGTCATTCGACTCCGGCCTGGGCAGGGAGCTATGCCGAAAGTTTGCTGCGGTATCAGCGCCCGCTCGTCGAAGGCGGAACGATCGAATACGAGTTCATCTACCAACCCGGAGACGTGGAAGTCTGTCCCGCGCTGGATCGGCTGGCATTTCTGCTGCATCCTTCGGGAGTCCGCGAGCACTGGATCACCGATGGCAAGTATGGTCCCGTCGAATTACGACCGGACAACGTCACGGACGTTCCGAAGAATCGGCGTGGACCAACCAAATTGCCGTTGCTGGCCGGTAAATGGAACCGACTGATTCTCAGGCTTCGCGGCGCGACCGTCGCCATTCACGTGAATGGTGAACTGGTTTACGAAAGGGAATTGGAGCCACTCAATCAGCGGACGTTTGGATTGTTCCACTATGCGGACGCGACGGGAGCGTGTGTGCGCAATGTGGTACTGCACGGCGATTGGCCGAAGGTGTTACCTCTCGTTGCGGGTCAGGAACTGGCGGGGAAAACCACGGATTGGGCGGATGCCGATCTCCCGCGCCTCAAATCGGTTTTCACACATAGTTTTGAAAAAGAGGGACTGCCGGGAAAGTACTTTGAGCTGCCATCGCCAAACCTGCTGGTCGTCTCGCCAGAGGGAGTTCGCGCAACGCAGAATTCGGAAAAGGATCCGATCGTCTGGGAGATCATCCCTCGATTTGCCCTGTCTGGTGACTTCGATATCGAGACTTCGTTCTCGCAGATCAAACTCGAAACCCGCACTCAATACTGCGGCATCCTTCTCAGAACCATTCTTGATGATCCACAAAAGCCCTGCTACGACCTGCATCGGATTATGACTCATACGCCGCAGCAGCTTTCTCAAGCATCAGTTTCCTTTATCGAGCCATCGGCACCTGGGGCGGGACAGTGGCGGGCCGAAGTCACAGCCTGCGAGACCGACAGCGGTCGACTACGCTTTGCGCGTCGTGGCAAGAAATTGTCGTACCTGTTCGCCGAGGGTGACTCGGAAACATTCCGCCTGTTCGGGACCGAAGAGGTCTCGCAATCCGATACGATTCGTCACGGAGTTCGATTGCAGACCTTCGCGTTTGGTGGAAAAACCAACGTGGTCTGGAAGAACGTCACTCTGCGGGCGGAACGGATGACCTGGTTTCCTGTTCCATCACAGGCGAACGTGCTTGTGCTGAAAGTGGTTCAGGCCGATGGGAGCGGGATACGAACTGTCGCCGAGCCGTCGGTCTCGGGGTTCAAGCATGTCGGATCACCCGAGTGGTCGACGGATGGACGCAAGATCGCCGTGGATATGTCGAATGGCGGGACGGAGACTTCGCACATCTTCGTCATGAACGCGGACGGCACCGAACGACGCGATTTAGGCACTGGTTGCATGCCCAGTTTCTCGGCCGATGGAAAGAGGATCGCCTTTTCGGAGTCCGGTCAGGGAATCATGACCATGAAATCCGACGGCACCGACCGACAGGTGATCGACCGTTCGGGATGGGGAACGCAATGGTCACCAGACGGGAAATGGATCGCGTACGGAAAGTCGGGAAACATCACTCTGCTGGATGTCGCGACCCGCAATTCCAGGCAGTTGCTCGTCGGAAATCACGCCACGCGATATGGCTATATCTATTGGAATCTCGCCTGGTCGCACGACAGTCGAGGAGTCGCGTTCAAGGGAAAAAGTCGCGCGGCCAATCAAGACGAACTCGCGTTTGCCGAAGTCGATTCGCCTGATGGATTTCACGTGCTCCAATCGGACGCGAAGTCCACGTATCCGGACATCTCATTTTCGCCCGACAGTCAACAGGTGATCGCGGCCATGGACAATCACGACGGCAAGGGGTACCGGCTGCACTCGATCAACATCAAGCAACCGGGACTGCCCAAGTTACTAGATGCCATTCCTGCCAGTGAGTCTGTCGACGGGGTTGCCTGGTCACGCGACGGAAAATCGATTGCCATCTCGGTTCTGGATATTGCCCGGCCAACGGAGTGGGTCACCGGAATGAAAACGGACTGAATCATCGAACGAGCCATCGGAGCGTGTGATTTCCAAGACCGAGTTGAGCGAATGCGGAAGTGGTGAGGACGATGGAACTGAAGCAGCAGAATGGTGCATCGGGAATTCGCTGTGGCTCACGCCTTCGGTTCGGCATTTTCGCGTTGATGTGTTCGCTGGCAATGTTGCCTGCGGTGGTCGAGGGCCAGATCTCCGCTCAGGTTGGTGGCAACGCGGCAGCAGGACCGGCAAAAGCGGTTCAAGATGAGATCCGTCATTCGGCGCTCCGCCAACTCCGGGAGGGAAATCTGGAGCAGGCTCTGAAGATCCTGGAAGTTCCCGATGAATGGACGTTGCCGATCTCGCTGGTCGAAGACAATTCGCTGGCTCCGGTGTACGCGGGTTTGAACCGAGTGCTCTTTCAGCTCGATCACGAAGCCCAGTTCGAGCTGTTGTACAACTGGTCGTTCTACGGTCATTCACCGAAACGGATTCGGCATCTGACGGCGGTGGTCCCGACGGTTGCACCACCGGTCGAGTTCGCCCGCGCGCTGGGCGAGCGTCCTCGCGCCAATTCATTTCCTGTTTCATCGATTGGTGCCGTTCGAGGGATTTTCAGCACGGAATGGTCACTGGTGGTTGCGGCTCAGAAGTCAGGCAGGCTGAAGCAATTGACGACCGAATTGGCGCCTCTGGTCGATCAGAAAGTCCCCGGAGCGGAACGGCTGCTGACGCTGGCCAGGATCGCGGATGATCGCGGCGAGGTTTCGAGCGTCGCCAGGCAGCTTTCCGAACGGATCGCTCAACTCAAGGGCGAGCCGAAACCGGCAACGATCGATCCGGTCGATGTTGTCCTGGCCGTGTCCGCACTGAATCATCGGGAGCTTTGCTCGCTGGGAGAAGAACTGCTCGGTGCCTTGATGACCAGCACTCACGGCCGACCCGCGCCGGCAGTCCGACCGTTTCTCAGACAGGCCCATGCAACAGCGTGCTGTCTGGCGCACGGCGAACCGGGCGCGTCTGACATGGCGAACGTTCTCGCGCCGCGACTCAAGTACTGGGTGCCGGTTGTGCGAGACTTGCGGGAATCGAATTCACGGGGACTGAAGGACGCGTCGTGGCTGGTTCACGAAGATCAGATTCTCCATTTGTCGGGATCGCTCAATGACACACTGATCCTTCGATATCCGTTGACGGGAGACTTCCGGTTCCAGTGTGAAACGCAGCTTGATGGTCAATCCGAGACCAACGGTTCGCTGCGCTACGGCGGGCTTCACTTCCAGACAGATGGAAGCAGTGGCGCGTTCAATGTTCAGGATGTCCGCGGTAACGTGATCGGAAATCGATCTTGGCCCGTCACACACCGGGCTGGCGCACCGACATTCAATCGAATGTTGATCGCATCGACGTCGAACACCGCGACGATATCTGTGAACCTCCATCCGATGTGGGTCGAATCGAACGGACTGCAGGCCGGTCCGTGGCTCGGGCTGGCAAGTCGAGGTGACGCCAGGCCCCTGTTCCGCAATTTCCAAGTGAACGGTCATCCCATCATTCCGCGTTCCGTTCGACTGAGTGACGGTGACGTGCTGCGAAGCTGGCAGCCGCAAGCCTGGGGCGACGGAGCCACAGTCATCGCGCAGCTCGAGTCGGACTGGAGTGTTTCCCAAGGTGTGATCCAGGCACTTCGTGACCAATCGGACCGGCAAAAACCTGAAGATTCATCAAAAAACAGGCTCGCACAAAAGCTGTTGTCGTATGACCGTCCACTTCTGAGTGGTGAGGCTGTCAATTACGAGTTCTTCTATGAACCGGGGGCCAGTGAAGTTCATCCTGCGTTGGGCCGGGTTGGCTTCCTGCTTCAGTCAGATGGTGTCCGCATCCATTGGATGACCGATGGTGACGAATGGACTTCACTTGCGTCCGAGAATACGGTTGTCGAGCCACTCTGTCGGCGAGGTCCGCGACCATTGCCGCTTAAGTCGAGCGATTGGAATCGTCTGTCCGTCAATCGGACGGACCAGTCGCTCACGCTGTCACTGAATGGGGTCGTGATCTACGAGCGTCCGGTCGACTGGGTTGGCGATCACCGATTTGGACTCTATCGCCACGGTACCACGACGGGTGTCAAGGTTCGCAACGTCGAGTTGACGGGTGACTGGCCGGAGACATTACCGCAAGAGTTTCTCAACAACCCGGCCGCGACGGTTGGCGAACCGATGACCGTCAATCAGCGCCACTGCCTGAATCGGATTTTTCAAGAAGAGTTGCTGGCAGAGAATGTGTTTGCCGTCCGTCGCAAGGCATCCACGATGCCGGTCGCTGATCGCTTCGAGTTCCTGTCGCGATGGGTACTGCCTGGGCAGGATCATCCGGGATTTCGCATGACAGGCGACTTCACGCAAACCCAACCGGCGAAAGTCGCGCAGGAACCGGGAGTCGAACATCCCGAGTACGGTGGACAGATCGTGTCCCCGGTTTTCGATTGGCTCGAAGCCGCCAGAGAACTTGGTCGATTGCCGGAGTGTCTGAAGAGTGTCGAGACCGCCGTGATACCCGATACGGAATTCCAACGTCGAGCCCGAATCGGTCTGCTACTGCTGTTGAACCTAGAAGTGGGAAATCAGCAAGCGGCGTCCGAGGGTTTCGCAGCGCTGTATGAACTGCTCCGACCGCCGACGGCTGAGGAACAGTGGGCGGAAATGCTGGTCATCGATCGATCTGTCCGCAGGTTCGCGACGAATGACGTCGCCGCAAAATTCATCGCCGACATTCGAACGCTGAAGGCGCAGCAATCTCGCCCCTCGCGAAGCAGTCAGTGGCAGGCTCAGATTGGGGCACTGCTCGCTCATTCGCAACCAGTGAAGACCGGTGAGGTGGAAGTCGGGAGCGAGACGTCCGCCTTCAAAGACTGGATTCCGGTGACGGCGGCGACATCAGCAACGAGAGGCCAGGGGCATCCGGTCGTCCGTTGGCATCGCAGCGATCATAAGGTCCTGAAGCGAGTCGCCCATGAGGCAGACTTCTTGTTTTATCGGTCGCCGTTGAGCGGCAATTTTGAAGTCGAATGTGACCTCATCGATTCGCCCCAATTGATGACCGGGGGAAGTTATGTCGGAGCGAGGCTGGATCAAAGGGCTCTCGATCTAGGCACGTTTCGGGCTGCGGCGGCGGGCGAGCCCGTTGATCCGCAGTTTTCTACGTTCTGGCCATCGGTGCGCTTCCGCGCCGTGATCCGGGACGGAACTCGCTCGATCTCGATCAACGGGCGGCCTGCGAAGTCCGGGAAGCTGCCCGAGAATTCCGACCCCTGGCTGGCGATTCGCTGTGCGGGCAAATCCACGGGTGGAGTGCAGAATCTGCGGATCACCGGCCATCCTCAGGTTCTCGATGTGGTGCCGCTATCCAGCTCACGCGAGTTAACCGGGTGGATTGCCTACCACGACGAACCGGTCTTGCAGGAGACATCTGGATGGACGCATATCGACGATGCTGAATCGAGCGGTTGGATTGTCGGCCATCCCAATCCCGCGGTCGCCGGGATGTCGATCGAAGGATTGCTGCGTTATCAGCGGCCGCTCGTGGAAGACGGGTCGATTGAGTATGAATTCTTCTACGACCCAGGTGCCTTTGAAACGCATCCCGTTTTGGACCGACTGGCATTCATCCTGCATCCATCGGGAGTGCGAGAGCACTGGATCGGTGACGGTCGCTACGATCGCACAGATCTGGACCCGCAAAACCTGATTGACGTTCCAGCATGCCGTCGCGGCCCTGCCGAGTTGCCACTGGTGGCCCGCGACTGGAATCAGCTTCGACTATCGCTTCGAGGCTCAACGGTCACCGTCGAATTGAACGGCAAGCCGGTTTACGAACGAAACCTGGAATCGACAAACCAACGGACCTTCGGATTGTTCCACTTTCTGGGCAACACCTCGGTCCGCGTCCGGAATGCCGTAATGCGAGGTGATTGGCCGAAAACGGTGCCGCCAGTGGCCGCTCAAGAACTGGCGGATGACACGACCGACAAGCTCGATGCGGAACTGGCGGGATTGAAGGCGGAATTCTCACATGACTTTCAGAAGGACGGCATTCCGGTTCAGTATTTCAATTCGCCCTTGCCCAACCCCACGCTCAGGGTTATCCCCGGTCCTCTAGGAGTTCAGGCGAGTCAGCGGGCCGCCGGGACCCATGTGGGATTTAATATCTATCCCCGTTTTTCGCTGTGTGGCGACTTCGATATCGTGGCCCATTTTACTGGACTGCGAATTGAAGGGAGTGGCGACGCCGGAATCATGCTGAATGCCACGTTGGAAGAAGAACTGCGGCACGAGTACCGGGCACTGCGGATGAAAACAACACCGGGCAACCATGACCTTCATTCGTCGGTGAGTGTCGTGCGACCCGACGGTGGTCGAACGTACGTCGGGGATTCGAGGAGCTTCGAGGCGCTCCGTGGGAGAATCCGTCTTGCCCGTCGCGGCCAGCGGGTTTTCTACTTGTTTGCCGAGAACGACTCGGATCACTTTTTCCTGTTCGGCAGCGAACCGTCATCCGATGCAGACACTGCGGTCGATGGCATTTTTCTGCATACGTTCTGTAACGGAGTCAGTATCAGCCAGGTCACGTGGACGAAACTTGTTCTGCGAGCCGAGCGGATCAGATGGTATTCCCAAAAGATCCCGACTCCCCGGGATTATCTTTCGGTGATGCAAGCCGATGGCAAAGGACTGCGAATCGTTGCCGCACCGAAATCGGTGGGATTTGCCAGCGTGCGGTCTCCCGAATGGTCACCTGATCACCGTCAGATTTTGATGGAGATGTCAAATGGCACGCAGTCAACGCCGCACGTCTTCGTTGTGAATGCCAATGGCGCCAACCTGAAAGATCTGGGGGAGGGGTGTATGCCAAGTTTCTCTGGTGACGGAACCAAGATCGTCTGTTCCGTACCGGGAAAGGGGATTGTGATGATGCAATCGGACGGCACAGCCCGCGAGGTGATTTCGGCGACAGGATGGGGTGCGCAATGGTCGCCGGATGGAGCATGGATCGCCTTCGCCGAGGGCGACAACATCACCCTTTTCGACGTCAACTCGCGCAAGCCCAGCCAGTTGCTCAAGGGAGATGTCGCCACTCGATATCGCTCGATCGCCAATCCGGGCTGGTCGCACGATAGTCGTTCCATCACGTTCAAGGGGCACCGACGGGACATCGTTCGACAGGAACTCAGTCTTGTGGCGTTGGACTCGTCGGGCGAATTCAAAATCCTGCACCCGAACGCTCACGCCGTCAGCCCGGACGTCACTTATTCGCCTGACAACGAGCAGGTGATCGTCGGCATCACGGGAGTGGCCAGTCCTGTCACCAGATTGTACTCCCTGAGCTGCAAGCAACCCGGACCGGCTTCGCCGATCTTTGCCGCGCCCCTGGCAGACCACAAGATCTCCGGATATGCGTGGTCGCACGACGGGAAGTCGATTGCGATCACAAGTCACTCGACCGCGCCCTACGTCGAATGGACCAACGGACCAATCACAGACTAGGAACGACTCATGTCAATCTCCGCGAAAGAAGTCGATGCGAACGCGGTGAACCCTCGAAGGCAACGAGGGTTCACTTTGGTTGAGTTGCTCGTCGTGGTGGCAATCGTGGCAGTGGTGCTGGCCATCATGATGCCCGCGATTCAAGCCGCTCGCGAAGATGCGCGCAAGGTTCAGTGTAAAGACCGACTGAAACAGATCGGCTTGGCGCTGCAGAACTACCACGGCATTCATTCGGTCTTTCCCTACGCAAGTAGTTGCAGCTATCCCATCGAAACGCGAATCACAAACGTGAAGCATGCTTGGACGGAATTCCTGTTGCCGTATCTGAACGAAGCACCGCTTTATCACCACATCAACTTTTCGGAGTCGGTCGATACGGGGAATAACCGAGAGGTTCTGGAAGGAGTCCGTTTGCCCGCTTACGCCTGCCCGTCCAATCCGTTTACGGACACCTTCAAGACAATCGACGGCGCTTACTTTCACGAATGGGTCAATCTCTATGGCACCAGTGGCGGGCAGCAGGGCTTGGCCTACCCGTTGAGTGCGGGTTCCATTCTTCCGGATCTGATCCCCCCCGATTGCAAAGACGGGGAAAAGAGCTTCTGCGTGTCCGAGCCAGCTGAGAGAAATGGCGGAGCACGGCGGTGGTGGAATCCTCACCGTGTGAAAAACCCGGGAATGTATAACCGCGGCGTGACATCCGTTCGCTTGAAGGATGTCCTCGACGGAAGCAGCCAGACCATCGCAGCGGGCGAGAGAAACGCCGAAGCATGCTGCTTGGGTGGAGTCTTTTCCTGGAATGCGCCCGTGTTCTTCACGGGTCAGAAGATCAACAGCTCGACACGCACCCGCAATCCGGTGGACTATTCAAGGAACTGTGGCAGTTCGAGTCACCATGACGGCGGAGCACATTTCCTCTTCGTCGATGGGAACGTGCGGTTTCTGAATAACCAAATCGATTTTCGCACCTATTGTTATCTCGGTGACAAGGATGATGGGCACGATGCGGAAGTACCGAAGGAATGAGTCTCAAAGGACAACGCTGTGAAGGAATTGTTCTTCATTTCTTCAGGCCAGAATGGCCACCATTGCTATTTTAGCTTCTATAACTTCGCACAGACGCGATGGTGCATTCGACAATAATCTTCCTGTATTCAGAAGGATGGTGACATGCCATCGAAGTTCTTGATTCCGTCAGTGGTTGCCGGACTACTGCTGCTCGGATTGTTCTTTGCCGTTGAACCATCGATTTGTCTGGCGCAGCTGTCGGCGAATAAATCGACGCCGATCTTTGCCGCACCGCTGGCAAATCACAAGATCTCTGGATATGCGTGGTCGCACGACGGGAAATCGATTGCGATCACAAGTCACTCGACCGCTCCATACGTCGAATGGGTCAACGGACCAATCACAGACTAGGAGCCCCGGGTAATGTGACTAGAGCTTGCTTTTTCAACCTGTTTTTTTGGCTGCTTCACGAGGACGTCCCATGCCATTCTCCGCGAAAGAAATCGACGCGAGCGCAACCGATGCGAAGGGGGTGATCCTCAGAAGGCAACGGGGGTTCACTTTAGTTGAGGTGATCGTCGTGGTGGCGATCATGGCACTGGTGCTGGCGGTGATGATGCCCGCGATTCAATCCGCCCGCGAAGATGCGCGAAAGGTTCAGTGTAAAGACCGGTTGAAACAGATCGGCCTGGCGCTGCAGAATTACCACGGCATTCATTCGGTCTTCCCTTACGGCAGCAGTTGCAGCTTTCCCACGGAAAAGCGATTCACAAACGTGAAGCATGCGTGGACCGAATTTCTGCTGCCGTTTCTGGATGAAACACCGCTTTATCAACACATTAATTTCTCGGAATCGGTGGACGCTGGCAATAACCGGGAAGTTCTGGAAGGGGTTCTATTGCCCGCTTATGCCTGCCCGTCGAACCCATTTACAGGAACCTTCAAGACGACCTCGGGCGTTTACTTTCGTGATTGGGCCGTCGATCATTGGGGTCCGGGAGCCGGACCGATGCAGGGGTTGGCCTATCCATTGTGCGCCGGTTCAATTCTTCCCGATTATATCCCTCCCGATTGCAAGGATGGAGAAAACAGCTTCTGCGTATCCGAACCCGTGTTGAAAGAAAATGAGTCGCGGTGGTGGCATCCTCACCGTGTGAAGAACCCGGGAATGTATAATCGCGGCGTGACCTCCGTTCGCTTGAAGGACGTGCTCGATGGAAGTAGCCAGACCATCGCTGCTGGCGAAAGAAACGCCGAAGGATGTTCGCTGGGCGGCGTCTTCAGTTGGAATGCGCCGGTGTTTTTCACCGGCCAGAAGATCAACAGCCCGACCCGCACCCGCAATCCGGTGGACTATCCACAGAATTGCGGCAGTTCGAGTCACCATGCCGGCGGAGCGCATATCCTCTTCGTCGATGGAAACGTGCGTTTTCTGAGTAACCAAATCGATTTTCGCACTTATTGTTATCTCGGTGACAAGGATGATGGGCACGATGCCGGAGTACCGAAGGAATGAGTCTCAAAGGGCAACTCTGTGAAGGAATTGTTCTTCTCCTCTTCAGGACAGAATCAAACTTCTCTAGCTTCGCACAAGCGCGATCGTACACTCGACAAAAACCTTCCTGCATCAGAAGGATGATGACATGCCGTCGAAGTTCCTGATTCCGTCGGTGTTTGCCGGACTTTTGGTGTTCGGATTGGTCGTGGCCGTTGAACCAGCGACTTGTCTGGCGCAAGCGGCAGAGAAAAAACCGACGGATGAGACCGATGATCCGACGAATCCTTTGATCCCCGAATTTCGGCGGTGCGACACCGATAAGGACGGCCTGTTGACCGAAGCCGAATACCATCGTCGCATCGGTTTTAGCATGCAGGATTCGCACCGCGAATTCGTTGTCTTCGACGCCGATGGAGATGCACGGATCAGTCTGAACGAATTTCTGACCGTGCCGATTGGACAGCCCGACGAACATCGAGGAACGATTACCGATCCAGTCATCGTTCTATCCAAAGCCAAATTGACGGATCTGGTGGGATCATGGAAGCAGTGGGACCAGAACACCGACGGACTCATTTCCGGTCCCGAGTTTTCCATGGCGAAGCTTGCTTCGCGTGTGAAGGGCCTGGAAGCGACACAGTTCGCCGATTGGGACCTGAACCGTGATGGCAAGGTGTCACGTGATGAAGTTGCACGGGTTCTGGACGTTGCTTACGGTGTTTGCGCTCCCGATGGAACGATGCTGCGATCCAGGGCAGGCAGGGTCGTCGACTGGAACACGTATCTGGGGTTAAAAAAGGACGCGAACGGAATCGTGACCCGGAATGATTACTTTCAGGCCCTGGGACCGGGAGTCACTAATCCTGATGAATGGTTTCGGGGAAACGACAAGAACAACGATGGCAGATTCGACTTTGTCGAGTTCTCCACGGGCACCCACCGAACCGATCCCGTTGGCACGTTCCTGAACATGGACGTGGACTTGAGTGGAACAGTCTCACGAACCGAACTCAAAACTCTCCCTGCCGGATGGCGGCAGATGGCACTCATCGCGTTGCGTGCATTTGACGATAACGCGGATGGCGAGCTTTCATTGCGCGAGTATCAGTTGATGCCGCACTCCAATCTGGTCGCAGCGTGGACCTCGGCAAATGATACAGACAATGACGGAATGCTGAGTGTCGACGAATTCCAGTTTCAGAAGGGTGTGCCTCTGGCGGCCATCACGAGGGAATACTTTCGCAGGCTCGATCTGAATGCCAATCAGCACCTGACCCTTGATGAATGGCTGTTTCAGACAAAGCGCCCGGATGTCAGCGATGTTTGGGAAATCTGCGTGACGTTCGCGGATGACACCCGGAAGATGATTGATATCCCCGGCTACGCGATTGTGTGCTCACCCGAGATTTCTCCCGACGCCAAATGGATCGCAGTGGACGCGTGGAAGTCAGGGCAAAGCAATGTGACCGCGCACATTTTTACTGTCCATGTGGATACGAAAGAGGTACGCGACCTTGGTATCGGATGCATACCAAACTGGTCCGCAGACGGCCGCAAGATCGCCCTTTCGAGGTACGGCAAAGGTGTGTTCATTCGTGATTTCGAAGGAACGCCGGTTCGCGAAGAATCGATCGACCCGCAGGGATGGGCCATCATGTTTTCGCCGGATGGATTGAAGACGGCCTACGTCAAACGGAGAAATCTCGTCGTCCATACCGTGAAGACGGGCGAAAAGAAATTTGTCTTTCCGGATGGACAATCTCCCTACACCTACATCGAACACAATTTCACGTGGTCACCTGACTCCGACAGGCTCTGTTTCAAGGGACACCGTGGTAACGGTGTGATCGACATTGGAATTGTCTCCGCGAGCGGTGACGAACCGAAGCTGAGAATTCGTTGCGACGGCAAGAATGTTCAATCGGACTTTGCGTGGCTTTCCGACGGAAAGCGGCTGATGTTCCCGTATCTTCCGACCGGTGGTGAATTCACTCAGACCCACTCGCTTGATCCCGAGGGAGACGATTTCCCCGTTCGATATCCCAGGCAACCGGAAGGCAAGCACACCGGAGGACTGTGCTGGTCACGCGACGGCAAGACGTTCGTTTTAATGTGCAGGCGCTGACACATTTCACGTGCGACTGGAGATGGATTCTGTGGTGTCGTGGATGATCGAGTTTTTTTGGGATCATCCGACTAATGCGTGCTGAGAGTTGTGTAGCGCGAGCGGTTTGAGTTTGAAGAACTGGAGATCTCTGTAGTCGCAGGCCTGTCGTTGGAGGAGTTTGATTTTGTTGTTGGTTCCCTCCAGTGGCCCGGTCCAGATGGGGTGGTCGTACCAGTTGAGGATGCCTTCGCGCTGGGTCTGAAGCATGCGGGCGAACTTCATCAACTGCCGGATGCCGCTTGATTCGGCGTCTGCGATCCAGTGGTCGAGGACGATGCGGGCGGAGACTTTGCCTGGCTGTTGCCAGATTTGGACGAGGTCTTCCTTGAGGTAGTAGGCCGTGGCCAGCGACTCGTTGAGCTGGAGAGCCTCCTTCAGCCGTCGGCGTTCGTCGCGTTTCGGATCGAGGTCTGCGGAGCGTTTCAAGAGGAGCCAGCGATAACATCAGCGTGATCATTCGCCAGACGTTGGTCCAATCTCTGATGCCGGACGCGATGCGAGGTCGCGTCTCCGCGGTCAATCAGGTCTTCATCGGGGCCAGTAACGAACTGGGCGGCTTGGAATCGGGCGTCACGGCGAAACTGTTTGGGCCGGTGCTGTCGGTCGTCGCCGGCGGCTTGGGCACACTGCTGGTTGTCGCGGGTGTCGCCGGGAAATGGCCGCAGATTCGGCAACTGGGTTCCCTGAGAGAACTACACCCGGCGAATGAGACCCTCTCGGAGCAAGATGTCGCATGCCCGTGACGCGTGACCGGTCATGTCCGGAACACGCGGCGGTCGATGTGACCGAAGCAGCGAACATTGCCATGATTGCACTGACGGTGATGGGATCAACAGTGCAGCGACTTTACCCCGATCAACCACGTCCGGATGCACCCGCCGAGTAACTATGCTCTTCGCAGCATTCTGTGGATCATTTTCCAATGGCAAAACTGCGAACTATTACACCTCGGATGTGTCAAGAACGAAAAAGAATGCAGTAGGAGCCGGAGCCACTCATGGATGTTGAAGACCAAAACTCGTTTCAGGAATTGCTGGCGTTTGGCTCAACGGATCCGACGCCATCAATGTTGTTGGGGGAACACACAACGACGGAGAGCCTGCTTGGCGGGACCAATTCCGTAAAAACGTCGCTGCTTTTTGGTTCGTTACTTGTCAACCCAAAGTATCAAGCCAATTGTGTTCGACTTGAGTCCCTTGTCCATCTCTCGCTCGTAACTTCAGACGGCGACGATGATATGTCGCCTGGCAAGGTCCGAGAGTGTTTCAATGACCTCGGTAAAGGGCGCTGCGGAATCCAAGAAGACCCCATTGAAGATGTCTTTGTGAATTTGGTCATTACCAATCGGGGAAGTTTTCGTGTTCTGGAGGGGGCATGGGAATCAGGAGGATTCTATTTGCAACGATTCCTCGATGTCCTTGCAACAACTCCGGACGGCGAAATCTTCGAGGATTTGCGTAACAGTACGTATGCCTTGCTCAAGCTCTCGGATGAGATTTGTAATCGCTTCGGGCTAGAACGGTATACCGTTGGGGCAGACTATCCGGCGCAGCAGCTCGATGAGGATGACATAACGAATGGTGCCTGGAAAAAACTCTTATTTACAGCAGATGACTTGGAACAACTTGGGCTGCAAGAGTCGGATTTAGCTGGTTTTCTTCTCACCACAGAGTGGCGCAATAAGCTCGCGGGAATTCCAATCGGTTGCTCTCCCGTCCAACAACTCCCATTAGTCAAAGTAGATGATGGAGTTGCATTTGCTCTCCCGAGCGCGACGACGTATGCGATTCGGATGTATTTGACGCGTAATCTGATCGAAGCAGGCTTTGGAGATTCGCTGATTGAGCAGTTAGGAACTGTATATCTCAGGCTATTTCGTCACACACCCAAGTTTGGACTTCCCCGAGAATATCCGCTACCTTTCGCTGGGGATGCGCTCAAGACGGCGGTGTGTTTAGAGCAGATTGATGCTGGCCGTTACATACACACACTCCTCATCCTTGACGATTTGGAAGATATAAAAAACACTGGGGTTGCGGGAGTCAACGATAGCCTGTCAAAACATGAAAATGCAGTCTATGACGCGGTCGCTAGCGCGCGTGGCCATGCTGAAAAGCAGACCGGTTTCCGAAAGGGACTAACGCTAATCGTTACATGCGGGGTTGGACGTGGCGGGGTAATTCCGATCCCAGATCTAGGCGAAAAGTGGACTGTCCACGCAATGAGTGCTTCCGACCTTGTCACACTTGCCTGGACGAGGGACTTTGACCTCCTAAAATTATGGAAGGTTCTTGATGCATTCGATCGATTGGAAGCATCGGGGGTGACGCTCGTCAATGTCAACGGACTGCTCAACTTGATCGGATGGATGAGATCCAACGATTGGCAAGTCCTCCCACATGCTCAGGTGCCAAAGGATCTTCGTGTCGGTGGACTAGTACAACTACCAACCAATTCCATCTGCGATCTGCGCACCAGCACTGCAATCGAGACTGATCGAATCGGGATTAGGCACCCGGCAAAAGGCTTCGTACCTTGTCGCAAGACGAACGATTCTTTCTTTGACACGGAAGGAGAGTTGCCGATCTATATGCCAGAGTGCATCGCTGTGAGTGACGATATTCCGTTTGTCTACCGGTCGCCGCACACTGACTGGTGGTGCGTGGTGGTCGGCCCCAATGGTGGCCCACTGTATGAACGCTGGTTGACGGTGAAGACATGGCTTCCACGCATTATTCCAGTGATCGAGCCAAGAGTAGGTGGATTCCCGACGACGGTTTGTGTTGCGTTGACCTTTTTGGATTGCAAAGGCGATGAGCCAACTCAGCCAATTCCAAGCGTCACCGAAATACGAGAGTCGATTGTTGTCGATCAATCTAGCGGTGGTTCGATACGGCTAACTGTTGGAACGGCATTCGAACTTGGAATGCAAGTTCCAACCAACATCTCTGAAGCCGTTTTGGTCGAGAAACTTTGTTCAGCGATTCTTGATTTGGCTGGTGCCAAACTCTCGGAACAAGAGTTTGAATCCCTTCAGGCGCAAATCGTTCCAAACGAGCACGCCCGGCATTTACACGCTTTTCATGCGAGGAGATTTAGAGATTATGTAGCCTCGAATTTGCGTGAGTCTCCAATTGAGATCGACGAAACCGATTCCGCAGTTCTACGAATAGGCTTGGCTTTTCGCGTTGAGACACGTGAGAAAGGACGGTTTTCAATTCGGTCTAAGAGACAGTCGACACGGTTTCTGAACGCCATAGTCAGTGATCTTGAAGCGGAGTTGTGCAAATTGGTAGGGCAGTTCAACCGAGAATCACTTGTGGAAATGGCATTGCTAAACCACGAGCGAGCTATCTTTTCGCGTAATCGTTGGATGAATACAGCGAAAGCGAATTTGTCGATTCGCGATGATCCGGACAACACGCTCGGTGTCATTGCCCAAAAGGACGGTGATCTAAGTTCTGTGATCTTTCCTTCTCAGATAATCGCCGAAATTGCGATCTGTGAGGCTCCTCTGTCGGGCGGCATCGTTCCGGGTGAGCTTGATTTTACGAGAATGATGAACCTCATTGTTGCGATTGCGGAGTTCGGAGGTTGGTCAGATGCGATTCACCTCGATGCAATGCCACCGAGTTTGACAATCACTGCACTGGGCGACATTCAAGCTGACAGTCAGTTTCGTCGCGATGTCCTCAAGCCGTTTTCACGGAAACACAGTGTGCACCGGCTAACGGACTCAGTCGAAAGTTTCCAGAACAACTACCGACCTCTGGAAATCGACGGCTCACATTCAATGCTTGATCCGAGATTTGAAAACGCGTGGAATGAAGAAATGGGAGTCTCTCTCCATGATATCCGGATGTTCTTAGACAGTATCGAAGACAACGGAATCGAGCGCCAAAAGGCAATCTTTTTCACCAAAAAGAGTGATCTGCTGGCAGCTTGCGAGTCTGAGGCGTCCGTGACACAGCAGATTCTTGAATCGTTTTCATTGAAGCCACGAGCCCACTGGCAGACGGTACCTGATGGATATGACCCGAAGGACGTTGAGCTATGGCGCTATCGACGGCAACTATCTTCAATTCGCAGGCCGATCCTACAACTTGACGATCAGTTTGATCCACGGCTTCTAATTGCTCCCGGTTTCATACGGCAGTGCATGGCGTACGTTGTCGAAAGCTATTTCGAAGGAACGTTTCCACCTCGTCACTTTCGAACGGATGCGATGAAAAAGTGGCATGGGTTGCGGAAAAACCAAAGAGGCAAGGCGTTCACAGAGGCTGTCGCCGATGAACTTCGAAAGCACGGCTGGACCTGCTGGACAGAACAAAACGTCAGCACATTAGCAAAGTGCGGCAAGAACCCAGATTACGGAGATGTTGACGTCGTCGCGTGGCACGCTTCCCAACAGCGGTTGCTACTGATGGAATGCAAAGATCTCTACCACGGAAAGACCGCCGGAGAGATTGCGGAACAGTTGCGGGATTACCGCGGTCGAATTCGACAAGACGGACGGAAGCAAAGGAAGGACGATTTACGCAAACATCTTGATCGTTTGGAAATCCTCAACGCTTGCAAAGGCGCGGTATGCAAAACACTCAAGGTAGATTTATCGACCCGATTCGAGGGATGGACCGTTTTCAAGAATCCGGTCCCCATGCTTTTCTCGTGGAAGAGTTTTGAAGACAAGGTTCAGATCGCGACATTCGATGACCTAATGGACATCGCAATTCATCGCGCTAGCGAAACCTGAGCATTGAGAGGCCAGTCTCGCGAGTCGCATTGACACCGCACATGCCAGGGAACCAAATCCAGCATCGGTCCGACACACCGATGCGTCAGTCGATTGAACCGATGCGCGCCGGTACGGACATAAATGTCGGCCGGTCGCTCGGAGAGAATGGTCGTGTGATGGACCTTCCGAAATACTCGTGAGTTTATGGGACCATGTCGAGCGTCGCGACGAAGCTGAGTGAGCATGCCAGGCAGCAGTCGCCGAACTTCGCCCTTCTCCGAGGCAGCGTGGGCTATGGTTTGGGCAGTTTCGATCGCATGAATTCAGCGATCTGCTCGATGGCCTGCCGGGATTCCGGCAGCCCCCTGATCTGGAACACATGGACCATGCCTGGCCAGACTTCGAACTTCACAGGGATCCCGTCCGAAAGAGCCTTTTTCGCCACTCGGACGCTGTCGTCGCGGAGCATTTCGTGCTCGCCGACCTGAATCAGCAGCGGTGGAATGCCGCGGTAGTCGCCGAAGATGGGTGAAGCCAGCGGGTTACGGGGATCAGTTTTCCCCAGATAGCGATCCCGAAACTCGGGCATGGTTCGCGCACTGCTGTTGTTGTTCCGACATGGAGAACTCGGTCAGAGAACTCTCCCGCCACAAAACGCCACAAATAGCGCCACCAACGGGGGATTCTGAGGAGACATCAGAAATGCAGATGCCCATGAGCCATAGGGTTACGGCTCATGGGCAGTCAGACGAACGGAGAGGGCGGGATTCTCTGAACGACTGACTGACTGGATTCCGAGTGTGACAGTTTACACTTAGATAATAGTGTTTTTTTAGAAGTCGTCAATCATCGATACACCGAATTTAGGCCGCTATGGCCATTGTGAACGCCACAAAACTGCCACAAACCTACCGATTGAACACGGGCACGATCCGTCATGGAATCGCGACAACTTGTACCCGACAATTTGACTCGTTGGCTACTTCCTGTTCTGGTTCTGGAAGGTCGATGACATCATGGGTCCGTGCGGCAGGTGACTTCAGCAACCCGAGCACCTCGAACGATCATCAGATCACCACATCGGGTAGATGAATGGAGCGACGGCGGTGGTGCTGAGGAAGACCAAGCCCGCGAGAAGTAACAGCGCTACGATGATCGGGGCGAGCCACCAGTTACGGGACACAATCAGGAAGTCGAGGAACTCCCGGCCGATACCTGGCGGAGTGGTGTCGGCCTGATTCCTGAAGTCCTGTGCTGACTTCGAGGACTCGGCGGCGGTATTTGATTCGGATGAGGATGCTGGGTCGGTCATAGGAAACACTCTGGTGGTGAACTCATCAAAATGGATTCAAGCGGGCGACGTTAAAACGGTCGGAAATAGCGGGCGGATGGTGGTGCGGGGCGTCGGCAGACCCAGTAGGACCGGACCTGTGAATCGAACCGGCGTTCCAATGGATCGATGCGAAGGCATCTCAATAACAATCCGAGCGGCGTGATGAGCAACCAGTAGACAGATGCCAAAAGCAGGTGCGACAGACTCCATCCGATCGGAAACATCGCCAGCATCCAGGCCAGATAGATCGGCCGCGCCAGCGACGGCCGGATCAATCCCGCCATGCTAAACAGTAACGAAAGGGCGAGCAGCGCGAGCGCCCACTCGAGGGATGTCCCGCGCCGGTACATGGCCAGTGCGACGAATCCAACGAGAATGACCTGCCCTGCTGCGAAGATGCGAAGATCACGAAACGATGGCTGCCAGTTGAGATGGATCATGGTTGTTATGGTGCCGAAGGTAGCAATTACGGACATGCTCCGCGAGGGAATGATGTCGTCGATTGACGACGGCCTCAATCGAGAGCGAACTCTTTCGCGGCCCGATCATCGACTTCCTTCGCAAGGTGGGGCTGCTCCTCCCGCAACAGCAAACAGTGTTCGAGGACGAGGGCGTCGATATTGGTATGGGCGAAACAGCGCAGGGCGTCTTCGGGCGTGCAGACGATCGGTTCGCCGCGAACGTTGAAGCTGGTGTTGATCAGCACCGGCGAACCGGTCAGTGACTCAAACTCTTTCAGCAGTCGATGGAACCGGCCGTGCCGAGCCGCATCGACCGTTTGCACCCGTGCCGAGTAGTCAAGGTGCGTGACGGCGGGGATCACGGAGCGCGGAGTGTTGATTGCCGGAAGCCCTCGCCGAGGCATTTCCGGTGGCAGCGCGACTCGCTTCTCTTCCCGGACGTTGGCGACGGTCAGCATGTACGGGCCGAGATCTTCAGAGTCGGCATCGAAGTACTCGGTCGCCCGCTCTTGAAGGACGACCGGCGCGAAGGGGCGGAACGACTCGCGGAACTTGATCTTCAGGTTCATCACCGACTGCAATCGAGGGCTGCGCGCGTCCCCGAGGATGCTCCGCGAGCCCAACGCGCGCGGACCAAACTCCATCCGTCCCTGCAGCCATCCGACGACCTTCTCTTCGGCGAGCAACTGCGCGACGCGACGACAGAGTTCGGCCTCATCCTCGATGAAATGGTAGTTCGCACCGTGAGCATCCAGCATGGCGCGAATGGATTGGTCGTCGAACCGCGGGCCCAAGAGTGAACCGAATTGTGAGTCCTCGGGACGAGGCAGCCTCGGCTGCTGCAGAAGCTGGTGCCAGATCAGCATCGCCACGCCGAGTGCTCCACCCGCGTCGCCCGCAGCGGGTTGAATCCACAACTTTTCGAATGGTCCTTCGCGCGTCAGTCGTCCATTGGCGACGCAGTTCAACGCGACGCCCCCCGCCAGACACAACTGACTCAATCCCGTCGTCTCGTGGATGTGACGAGCCATCCGCAGAATGATCTCTTCCGTCACGACCTGGATCGAAGCCGCCAGGTCCAGTTCACGCTGGGAGATCGGTGACTCGGGCCTTCGCGGTGGACCGCCAAACAAACGGTCGAACTTGCGAGACGTCATCGTGAAGCCGCGCCAATAGTCGAAGTACGAGAGATCGAGCCGGAACGAACCATCCGGCTTGAGATCGAGCAGCTTCTCCCGAATGACGTCTGCGTAAGATGGCTCGCCGTACGGAGCGAGCCCCATCAGCTTGTACTCACCGGAATTCACGCGGAAGCCGCAAAAATAAGTGAACGCTGAATACAACATTCCGAGGGAATGAGGAAAGCGGAGTTCACCCAGCAGCTCGATCCGGTTTCCCCGCCCAATGCCGTAGCTCGCCGTGGCCCATTCTCCGACACCGTCGAGCGTTAGGATCGCCGCCTCCTCAAACGGAGACGGATAGAACGCGCTGGCGGCGTGAGACTCGTGGTGTTCACAGTAGACGAACCGTTTTCGGTAGCGCCCATGCAGACCTTCTCGCAACTCGCGATTCAGAAATAGCTTGCTCTTCAACCACACCGGCATTGCGGCCAGAAACGACCGAAACCCGAACGGCGAGGCGGCGACCGACGTCTCCAGTAACCGCCCGAACTTGAGCAGCGGTTTCTCGTAGTACCCGACGTAGTCGATCTCCTCGGTTTTCAACCCCGCTTCCGCCAGACAATACTCGATGGCCCGCGCAGGGAATCCTGCATCGTGCTTTTTTCGCGTAAACCGCTCCTCCTGAGCTGCGGCCACGATCGTTCCATCCACGACCAATGCCGCCGCTGAGTCATGATAGAAGGCAGAAATACCGAGAACTGCAGTCATGTTGCGCATTCGCCAGACGTGGTCATGTGTTTTGGGAGTATCCTTGGTACGTCTGACAGGGGCAGAGCGAAACCACTGGCGTCCCGTATTCGTTACTCACGACTCCTCGTCCCACATCAACTGGAACCGCCGGGTGTCGCTTTTCTGCGGATTCAGAGTGCAGTATTCGTTCCACTGTACGCTCATTGATGACTTCCGGTAAAAATTCGGTGAGCCCAAGTATATCCGACCCCAACATCGAAGTCGCCATGAGTTGGCAGACCTTGGGAAGTGGGTGTTGCCCTAATTTCGCGGGTCGCTGCATTACCCATCTCTCGCATGGAGGCTGAGTCTGTTCGGCGTACTTGGTATGTTGGAGTTCTGAACCGTCAAGCTGAGGGGGTGTCGGTTTCACGGACAGCACCTCAGACGTACGCCGTCGGCACCAAACATTTTCGTGATTTGTTAGCGGCCGTGTCGAAACTGGAACCGCGGATACCCGCTTAGGTGAGCGGCAAGTCTTGATTTACCTCACGCTGGGGGGTAGGCAATCCGGTGGGCAACGTCTTTCCTGCCGCGCGCCATATTGCTGTGGGTCGAGTAGTGGAGCCGATGACTTCAGAGAATCTCTAGTTGAAATGATCACGAGTCCAAGTGGAAATTCATCTGTCGATCATCCGAACTAACGGCCCGTGGTCGCTAGCGCGGATCGGGGACTAATCGATTGGCCCATGAATTCTTCGCTGGCACGCTGCGTGCGATGGTCGATTCGCGGTATGGCACGACGAAGTGCAGGTCAAGCCTGCCATCACTCGTCGTGCATTCCTAAACCAACATCCCGACGATCTGTTACGCGGGCAAAGCTCAAAAAGCCCTAGTACGGCTGTGATTCAACAGTCAATGTCCGAGTCAGCACATGCTGACTTTCACCCTCTTTGTCTGCATTGCAACGACGGGACTCGTGCGAGCTGATTAGCTCGCTGGTCTTGCGCATCTTCATAACTCGTTTCGCGAAAGGACATCATCGTGTTTCAATCAATTCAACTCGATCCGGCACGTACTTTCCAAGTCGCCAGTTTGCCCGCAGGGCTAGCTTGGAATGATCACCAATTCGCGGAGGCATGGGTTCGCCATCCTATGGAGCGGCATCGCGTTTGGATGATCAAGCGTTGGGTGGAAACGCCGCGGTGGCAGCAAGCGTACGGAGCGAACTACAACTACACGGGCAGCCGAAATAACGCATTACCGATTCCGCAGGACTGGCGACCGCTTCTGGAATGGGCACAGAACGAAGTTGATTACCGGCTCAACGGTTTACTGCTGAATTGGTACGAAGGGCGTGACCATTATATCGGTGCGCATCACGACAGCACCAAGAGTTTGATTCATGGCTCTCCCATCGTGACGGTGTCGTTCGGCGAAACGCGCGTCTTTCGTCTGACAAAAGGAAAAGGGAATGATCGTTGCATTCGCGATTTCTCTGCCCTACACGGCACGGTGTTCTTAATGCCGTGGAACACCAACACAGTCTGGAAGCATGAGGTTGTAAAGTCTGCGAAAAATACTGGCCGACGCATTTCCGTGACATTCCGAGCGTTTGAGGACGGAGTGTTACCGCCGGAATCCTATTTCGATCGAGCAGAAGACGTTGCCGAAATGACAGACGCTCCCTCGAACTTACCTGTGGTCGCGACCGTGGCCGCGCGTGTCTGAGGTCGCTTTGCAAAGACCCATCACGCGGAATCAGAATTTCTCGCGTGGCAGTTTCCCGCCGCTTGGCCAATTTTAGTTACTGCAATAACTCCATTTGACGAGGCAGCCGCCTTGGTGTGAATCGGTTGTGTCAGCACTTTTCTTGTGGGGTGACACT
>JBBPIS010000024.1:2161-70475 GCA_038040225.1 Planctomycetota bacterium | reverse complement strand
TTTTTTTTTTTTTTAATTTTCTATATCTGTTTGGTCCGGGGGGGGGCCCCCCCCCCGTTATTTTGTATTTTTTTTTTTTTGGGGGGGGGGCTGACGCCGCCCGGCTCACCAAGATGATTTTTCATTGCCGTCTCAAAGTGGAGTTCTTCCATGTTTCATCCCAACGCGATCTCTCGCCGCCTACTTCTCTCCCGGATGGGGAGCGGCTTCGGCACGCTCGGTCTCGCGAGCGTGATGGCTCAGAGCGGGTTGCTCGAAAATCGTGTCTTCGCGGACACATCGCGTTCAGTCAGCCCTCTCGCTCCGAAGCCGCCGCATTTCGCGCCGAAGGCGAAGCGAGTGATCTTTCTGTTCATGAACGGCGGGCCGTCGCATGTCGATACATTCGACCCGAAGCCGGCTCTCGCCGAGTATGCCGGGCAGCAGCCCGAGGAACTGACGAAGAACTATCAGCGGTCGGTCGGCAAACTCTTTCCGTCGCCGTTCAAGTTTGCGAAACACGGTCAGAGCGGGATCGATGTCAGCGAGCTGTACCCTCACGTGGCGGGCGTGATCGACGACATCTGCGTCATCCGCTCGATGCACACCGACATCCCGAACCATGAGCCGGGGTTGCTGATCATGAACTCGGGGCACTCGCAACCGACGCGGCCGAGTCTCGGGTCGTGGCTGACGTATGGCCTCGGCACCGAGAACCAGAACCTGCCGGGATACGTCGTCCTCTGTCCGGGCAAGCCGGTCGTGGGGCCGCAGCTTTGGGGCAACAGTTTTCTCCCCGGCATCTTTCAGGGATGCCACATCAACAACAGCAAGCTCGACCCGCAGACGCTCATTCAGCACGTTCACAACTCACACCTTCCTCCTGCGGTACAGAGGCGGCAGCTTGATCTGCTCCAGGAGTTGAACCGCGTCCACCTCGAAGACCGCTCCACCGACAACCAGCTTGAGGCGCGGATCGAATCGTTCGAGATGGCGTTCCGCCTGCAATTCGCGGCTCAGGAAGTGTTCGATCTGAAGAGCGAGACGCTGGCCACGCGGGACCTCTACGGAGCGGGCCAGTTCTCCGACGCGTGTCTCGTCGCGCGGCGGCTCGTCGAACGAGGCGTCCGGATGGTGCAGCTCTATTACGGCAGCGGCCAACCGTGGGACGATCACGGTGACATCATGAATCACGCCAATCACGCGAAGCAAAGCGATCAGGCGATTGCGGGACTCATCCGCGATCTGAAGAGTCGCGGGTTGTTCGATGAGACCCTGATCGTGTGGGGCGGTGAGTTCGGACGAACGCCTTGGTCGCAGGGGGCGAAGGGGCGGGATCACCACAGCCGTGGTTTCACGATGTGGCTGGCGGGAGGCGGCGTGAAGGGAGGCCTGGCCTACGGCACGACCGACCAGTTCGGAAACATGGCGGCCGAGAACCCCGTCCATGTCCATGACCTGCACGCCACGATCCTGCACCTGCTGGGCCTCGATCACGAGCGCCTGACCTACCGCTACAGCGGCCGAGATTTCCGCCTGACCGATGTCCACGGCAAGGTGGTCACGGACATCCTGGCGTGATGAACGTTTGAGCTCCCGTAGGGTGGGACCAGCGCAGCGCCGGCCTACCAATTGACAACGCAACGACTGAACTGGTGGGCCGGCGCAGCGCTGGTCCCACCCTCCAAAACGCACAACATCACAGAGAACCCCACCCGATGCTTCGACTCACTCTCGCGTTGGCCTTCGTTAGCTTGTCCCTGTTCGTGACGAATGCGGCCCGCGCTGCGGACCGTGTTGCTGAGGTGGAGACCGATCTTATCGCGGCGGCGAACAGCGATTGGCCGTGGTGGCGGGGGCCGAATCGGAACGGGATCGCGGCCGCCGATCAGAAACCGCCGCTGACGTGGAGCGAGACCGAGAATGTGGTTTGGAAGATGCCTGTTCCGGGGAAGGGGCATGGGTCGCCGATCGTCGTTGGGGAACATGTGTATCTGCAAACGGCCGAGCAGGACCGCGATGTTCAGTCGGTCCTCTGCTTCGACCGCGCGACGGGCAACAAACTCTGGCAGACCGATGTCCACACCGGAGGTATCAACGTGAAGGGGAATGAGAAAAGCACGCTGGCCAACTCAACCCCCGCCTGCGACGGCGAGCGGGTGTTCGTCAACTTCCTCAACAATGGAGCGATCCATACGACGGCGCTGTCGCGCGCGGGGAAGCAACTCTGGCAGACCAAAATCACCGACTACGTGCTGCATCAGGGCTTCAGTTCATCCCCGGCTCTTTACGACTCACTGGTGATCGTGTCGGCCGACAACAAGGGCGGGGCGGGCGCGATTGCGGGCCTCGAACGGGCGACTGGCAAGCTGGTCTGGAAGCAGCCGCGGCCGAAGCTCCCCAACTACACGTCGCCCATCATTCTGAAGATCGCCGGAAGGGATCAGGTTTTGTTCACGGGCTGCGATCTGGTGACGAGCTTCGACCCGCGGACCGGCAACATCCTGTGGGAGATCAAAGGCTCGACGGAGGAATGCGTGACCTCGACCGTCACCGACGGGACGCACATCTACACCAGCGGCGGCTACCCGAAGAATCATCTCGCCGCCGTGAAGGCCGACGGTTCGGGCAAGGTCGCGTGGGAGAACGGCTCGCGCGTCTACGTTCCGTCGATGCTGGTCCGGGACGGCTACTTGTACGCGACGCTCGATGCGGGCGTGGCCATGTGCTGGAAGAGCGACACCGGTCAGGAGCAGTGGACGAAACGCCTCGGCGGGACATTCAGTTCGTCGCCCGTGATGGTGGGCGAACACATCTTCGCCACCAACGAAGAGGGGAAGACGTTCATCTTCAAAGCCGACCCGGCCGCCTTCAAACTGGTGGGCGAGAACCAACTCGGTAACATCGTCTTCGCGACCCCGACCATTTGCGGAGGCCGCATCTATCACCGCGTCGCCACGCAGTCGGAGGGCCAGCGGCAGGAGTGGCTGTACTGTCTCGGGAAGAAGGGCGAGTGAGATGCACGCATCGGACGTTACCGTAGTCCCGTCGCTCCGTCGACGGGACGGCTTGTTCACGACGGCGGCGTTCCGATCACCTTTGATGCCACGGCGAGGCGTGTTGTCGGCGGAGCGACAAGACTACAGTAGGGGTCGCCTCTTCGTATCTTGCCTGTTCATCGCGGCCCTGCTGACAACCGTTGCAGTCCATGCGGAGGAAGCTTCGTCGGAGAGTTGGCCGCGCGCGCGATCCTTCCCGGCGACGGAGGCTCATCAGGCGGCGGCGGCCGACGACAAGTTTGTCTATGCCATCGCGAACTCGGTCGTTGCGAAGTACGACCGGACAACGGGCGACAAGATCGCAACCAACACCGGTGAGAAGGCAACTCATCTGAACAGCGGCTTTGTATTTG
Organism: Planctomycetota bacterium; assembly: GCA_038040225.1. Lineage (GTDB taxonomy): Bacteria > Planctomycetota > Planctomycetia > Planctomycetales > Planctomycetaceae > Schlesneria. The sequence goes on along the minus strand of JBBPIS010000024.1, from coordinate 67,084 downwards.
AGGGGCGTCTGTACTGCGCCCACTCGAACTACCCGAAGACTCCCGAGCAAAGCGAGATCATGGTGCTGGACCCGGCGACGATGACGCTGTCGCGGTTCAAGGAATTTGGCAACTTCGGTGGCAGCCTCACGTGGGCCATTCGACACGCGGGCCATTGGTGGTGCAACTTCGCCCGCTACGGAGACGACAACGGCCAGACGTTCCTCGTTCAGTTCGACGATCAGTGGAAGGAGATCGCACGCTGGACGTATCCCGCTGCTGTGGTGAAGGAGCTGCGCCGGTCGAGCCTGTCGGGTGGCATCTGGCATGACGGGCTGCTGGCTGTGACGGGGCACGACGATTCGGTTCTGTTCCGGTTGCGAATTCCGACCGCAGGCAAGGTCCTGGAACTTGTCGAACGGCAAACGATCCCATTCACGGGGCAGGGGATCGCGTTCGACCCTCTGACGCGGGGCCTGATCGGGATTGACCGGTCTCGCCAGGAGATCGTCTTCGCGGATCGAAGGCCGTTGTCACCGCAGCCGCGTCTCCCTCGCGGCAACCTGCTCCTCCATCGCGACTGGATAAATGAGACGCGATTCGTGACGACGCTCGACGACTGGCAGCAGCGCCGTGCCGAGATCATTCGCGGGGCCGAGTCTGTCATGGGGCGATTGCCCGGGCGAGAGAAACGTTGTCCGCTCGACATGCAACTCGACGAGGAAGTCGATTGCGGCAGCTATGTCCGTCGCCTGGTGACGTACCAGTCCGAGCCCGGATCGCGCGTCCCCGCCTACCTTTGCATTCCGAAGACGGCTCTCGCGGCGGGAGCCAGGCCGCATCCCGCCGTTCTCTGTTTGCACGGGACCGACAACACGGTCGGTCACGGCACGGTCGTCGGCCTGGGCACGCGCCCGAACCGCCAGTACGCCGCCGAGTTGGCCGAGCGAGGCTACGTGACGCTCGCCCCCAACTATCCGCTGCTCGCCAAGTACCAGCCCGACGTGAACGCCCTCGGCTGGCAGAGCGGAACCCTGAAGGCGGTGTGGGACAACATCCGCGGGCTGGACCTGCTCGAAACGCTGCCGTTCGTTCGCAAGAACTCGTTCGGCGCGATCGGCCATTCGCTGGGAGGCCACAACTCGGTCTACACCGCCCTGTTCGACAACCGCATCCACGCCGTCGTGTCGAGTTGCGGGCTGGATTCGTACCTCGACTACTACAGCGGCGACGAAAAGAACTGGCACCCCGAGAAGGGCTGGTGCCAGACCCGCTACATGCTGCGGCTGGCCGATTATCGGGGCCGCCTCGCCGAGATCCCGTTCGACTTTCACGAGCTGATCGGTGCGCTGGCTCCGCGCCACGTTCTCATCATCGCTCCGGTGAAGGATCACAACTTTCAGGCTGCCAGCGTGGACCGCATCGCGGCGGCGGCCCGTCCGGTCTTCAAACTGTACGGCCACGATGAGCGGCTGCTCATCGAACACCCCGACTGCGAACACGACTTCCCGCCCGAAATGCGGCAGTTGGCGTATGAACTGTTTGATCGGGTACTCGGGTCGTAATCACACACTCCCGTCACCAATGTCAGGGGTCTGTGCGATTCGGTCCAGACGGCACCCGGCTCGCCAAGTTCACACGCATTCTTCCGCCGCATCAATCTGTCAGGAGTTTCCATGGGTTTCATCAACATCGACGACATCGAACCGATCTCGCCCGTGCCCGGCTGCCGGATGCGCACGCCGTTTGGTCAGAATCTGATGCTGTCGTACCTCGAAATGGACGACGGGGCCGAGGTGCCGCTGCACTCGCACCCGCACGAGCAGGGAGGGATGCTGATTCGCGGGAGGCTGGAACTGACCATCGGCGACGAGACGCGAGTCTGCGAGGCGGGTGCGATGTTTCTAATCCCGCCACACGTCCCGCATCGAGCGGTCGCGGTTGGCGGTCCGGTTCTCGTCCTGGATGTCTTCAGCCCCGTGCGCGAGGATTACGCGAAGCTGACCAACACTTACATCCCGCCGCGCTGAGAATAAACTCATTGCTGGTCGGATGACCCCGCGTTTCAGGGTGAGTCCAGCGTGGGATCTCCCTCGTAGTCGAAGCTGGAATAGCCCTCGGCGGCTTCGAGGGCGAGCTTGTCGGTTTCTTCAACCAGTTTGGGATCGCGGGTGAAGAGTGGTTTGGTGTCTGCCGGCAGCGGGGGTAGCGTCGCGCAGAGGGCGGTGACGATGAGTCCGCTCGCCCACGCTTCGACCGGCGGATCCTCGCGTTCCGTATGAAAATAACGTCCCTTCGTCGGCCAACGACCGTCCGCGGCCTGACCGTCGAGCAGGAATCGTTGGGCTTTGACGACGGCCGGATGCTCGTTGGGCACGTCGCACCGCTTCAACGACAACAGGGCCACGCCGGTAACCAGGTTGTGCGCCTGTTCGTCCTTGGTCATGCCCCAACTGCCACCGGGCTGCTGCCGGGCCAAAAGTTCGTCCAGCAGCAGCCTGGCTCGCTCCTTGTGACCGCAAGCGTGTTCGTAGGCGACCCAACCGGCGAGTTCCTCGGTCTTCCCCGGCGATGGGAGCGTCTGCGATTCGAGCCATGTCTCTGTGCGCTGGCGGCTCGCCGCGATCTCTTCACGAAGTTTCGGCTCGAACGGCAACTTGGACTGCTCCAGCTCAGCCAGCGACAGCACGATCCAAGACGTGTAGTTCAACCGGTTGTCTGGACCCCAATCGCCGGCGGGAGCCTGTGACTTCTTCGCCAGTTCGCGAAACAACTCACCGAACGCTTTCGCTCTCGACGCGGATTGCTCCTGTTCGCGCTCGCGGTAAAGAAACAGCCAGGGCAACGCCAGCGTCCCGACCGTGTCGGTCTTCCCGTCTTTGCGGACCTTGGTGACCGCCCCCTTGAATACCCAACGCTCGCTCCAGAAGTCGAGCTTCCGCTGATCGATCGGCACGCCGCGTTCTTTCGCGACGATGTGTGCCACGAGGAGCATCGGCCCCTCGTGGCAGGAAACACACTTGTTTTCCTTCCACCAGACCATGCTCTGCCGTTCGATGTAGAACAACCCTTTCTCCACCGCCAGTTGCAGAACTGCCGGAGTCGCCGCAGTCGAAGTCGGCTGGTCTGCCGACTCCGCGAATACTCCCACGGGCAATAACAGCAGGAAGAGGGCTGCAAGGTGGGATCGCATGTCATGCCTCCAGAACAGAAGTGTGGCCGTGTTTGACCGAGTGCGGGCCAGCCGTGTTCCAGCGAAACGCGGCTGCCGTCGAACTGCCGCGACGAATCAGAATCAGCATTGGCGAACACGTCATGGCCGTTCGTCCTCGACGGTGCGTGGTATCGTCTCGGCCAGACCGATCACCGCCACCGCGAACCAGCGATCAACGGCGGCATACAGCGACCAGAAATGAGTGACACTTGATGACACGAACCGCACTTTATGGACTCGAACCACCGCTCGCCCTACACTGGATGAACGGCAAGCTCCGTTCGATGGTCTGACGGACCACGGCTTCACCGGAATCCGTGTCGGCTGCTGGTGTCTGCGTTCCGGCATCACCAAACGCCGACGGACTGCCCAAACAGAGGATTCCGAACGCGATCCGAACGGATCTGAGCATGATGAGGCTCCCGCTGAATCTGGAACTGATGGCTGCTGCTCACAGGAGGCGAATTCTCCGCCTATTCCAAGAACGCAAGAGCGTTACATGTCTGAGCCAGCACTCGGAAGCAGACAACTCACCAGCAGCACTTTCGCAGCGGGTATCGGTGAAGTAGAACTGCGGCCAATCGAAGCGAGTATTCACTCTCCGACGATTCCTCTGCCGATTCAGAAGCCCTTTCAGACTCTCTGCACAAGGAACTGATGATGTCACTTTCGCGCCGCCAATTTCTGTCAACTGCCGCTGCCGGGACCGCCGCCCTCGTGGCTGCTCCCGCCATTCACGCGCAGGGCAAGACCGACAAACCGCTCATCGTCGGTGAGGGCGAACACAAGTTCGAGGTCCAGCACGAGTGGCCGCAGCTTCCCGACAAGTACACCTGGCAGACCACGCACAACGTCGCGGTGGACAAGTCCGGCAACCTTTACGTCATCCACGAAGGCCGCGAGGATTTGAAGGACCATCCGTCGATCTTCGTGTTCGACTCCGAAGGCAAGTTCCTCCGCGCGTTCGGCGAGCGGTTCCAAGGGGGCGGGCATGGAGTCGAGATTCGACAGGAGGGGTCGGAAGAGTTCCTCTACGTCTGCTCATACCAGCAGGTGAAGTCGTTCGCGAAGATGACGCTGAAGGGCGAGACCGTCTGGGAGCAGTACGCGCCGATGCAGTCGGGCGTGTATGCCGCCGAGGAAGACACGAAGCGGGCGAAAGTGTGGGGCCGCGACCGGTTCATGCCGACGAATTTCGCGTTCCTTGACGACGGCGGGTTCCTGCTCGCCGATGGCTACGGCGCGTTCGTGGTCCATCGGTTCGACAAGGACGGCAAGTGGGTCTCACACTTCGGCGGTCCCGGGCCTGGAAACGGACAGTTCAACACGCCACACGGCGTCTGGATCGACAAGCGAGCCGGCCGCACGCCGTCGATCGTCGTCTGTGACCGGGCCAACCACACGCTGCAATACTTCACGATGGACGGCAAATACGTGGAGACGCTCAAGGGCTACGGCCTCCCCGCGAACTGCGAGACGTGGAAGAACCTGCTGGTCGTGCCGGAACTGCACGCGCGGGTGACGCTGCTCAACGAGAAGAACGAAGTCGTGGCGCGGCTCGGCGACGATGTGGCCCGAGTCACCGGCAAGGACGGTGGCGGCATTCGTGGCGACAAATCGAAATGGCAGGACGGCAAGTTCGTCCACCCGCATGATGCCTGCTTCGCCGCCGACGGCAGCATCTTCGTCGCCGAGTGGGTCGGCACGGGGCGGATCTCGAAGCTCAAGAAGCTGAGTTGAATGTGGTCGCCCGTCGCTTCTGCACCATGCGGTGATGAAACGAGCATTGGGCGAGCGGGGATGTCTATGACTGTCGGTATGATTAGCGGAAGTTTGCCGACGGCTTCGATCGGCGAGACTGCTGAAACGGGAAGGCCCCCGTGCGACCGGTTGGCTCAACGTCATCGAAACTCGTGGAACGGGTCCGGCCAAAATTGCCGAATCGCGGGTGAACGAGTCGCCTCACTCGTCGAGACTGGCCGAAGCTAGGGGCAGCCAGTCATCTGGCGGATTCTGCCGGTCGGGGTCGCGGTCCCCGGCCGGTGGCGGGAGCGATGACTCTGACGTTCGAATCGACCCCTCTTGAAAAAGGAACAACACCTGATGCGCAGCTTTCTGATTCTGGCCGCTCTGGCGGCGATGGTCCTCGTCACGGGTGAGGCACAAGCCGCCCGGCGACAGGTCGTCAATGGCAACGGCACCACGGTCGCCCGGGGAGATGGCTTTTTCTCCCGATTGATGGAACTCGAGCGCCGCAAGAATGCGGCCCTGTTTGGTGGGCTCCGTCGGTAAGCGATTCACGTTGAACAAGGGGACTGGAACAGGCCGCATGGGACGCCATGCGGCCTGTTTGTTTTGTCGCTCATCCAAGTCGAGTTGCTTCGCACCCTGTAACTCCGGTGCGACCGAGCTACACTGAATCGCCGTGCGGCTCCCTCCCGTGCCCATGTTGGCCGAGGCCGCGAATCACTCTCAAGCTCTCAGGAGACAGGCGATGTTCAAGGCACTGCGATGGGTTCTGGCGGGAATGGTCCTGCAACTGATGGTCGGCCAGGCGTTTGCCCAAGGCGGACGAGGTGGAGTTGGTGCGATTTCGGGTACGACGCTGGTCCAGCAGAAGTCCGTTCAGGACGAACTGAAGCTGTCGGCGGATCAGATCGAGAAATTGAAGCAGGTCGGGGCGAAGTTGCGAGAATCGTTCGGCGGCGGTGGTGGAGACCGTGAGGAAGCACGGAAGAAGTTTGAAGAGGCTCGTCAGACAGCCGACAAGGATGTGGCTGGAATTCTGAGCGCCGACCAGTCGAAGCGTCTGAAGGAAATCGTGCTGCAGCAGGCCGGCCCCTTGGCACTCGCTCGCCCTGAGGTAGCAAAGGAAGTCGGACTCTCCGACGATCAACAGGTCAAGGTCAAGGAAATCGCCGACGGCTTCACGTCCGCGTTGCGTGAGCAGTTCCGAGGTGCGGGTGGCGACGGCAACCGCGAGGAAGCTCGCAAGAAGTTCGAAACCCTTCGCAAAGACACGGGCGACAAGGTGCTGGCCCTTCTCAAGGACGATCAGAAGAAGGCATGGGAGAAGCTGGTGGGCGAACCGTTCAAGGGTGAGATTCAGCCGTTCGGCGGCAATCGACCACGAAGCAAGAACGCTCAGTAGTCAACGGCTGTCGATAGACATCGCCACCTGATTTCATGACAACGACCCGGCGATCAATGGACCGCCGGGTCGCTTCATTGGCAAGCAGTCGATTGAACCGGCGAGGCCTCACGCGGACTCATCGGGTCCGCGGTCCAGGCTCTTCTGCCATTGCCGCCAGAGTTCATGCCACGCCAGCAACAGCAGGCTCGCGATCCACACGTGGCAGCCCGGCTCCAGACCGTTCATCGTTTGCGTCACACCATGATTGTAGAACCCCTCCAAAATGTAGAACACCGCAAGCAGAGCGGCCACGACGGCAAAGACGACTGCGGTGCGGGTGCGGTTCAGCAGCGAAGCGATGACGGCCACGAAGTAGGTCGGATTCGCCCACCATGACGGGTGGAAAAACATCATTGAGATCAGGCATTCAAAGCCTGAAATCCGAGCGGAGCCGATGTTAATGGCTGGCAGCACGCAAGCGAGCAAGTACATTGCGACCGACACGAGTACCCAGTCCCTGCCCGGCCGCAGCAGTCTGTCAAGCAGCGACGCAATCATGGTGAACATTGCAACCAGCCCCCTGACTTGCACTCGGTCGAACGTGGCACAAACTGCTAGGACAAAGACTCACATGCCGGCAACATGTGCTACGCGGGGAGTGGTTCGATGACGACTCCCAGCGGAAACTCGACCGGTTGGCGGGCGTAGGTGTCGGGGCCGAAGCCTCGGAGTTGGTCGCGCTTCAGTTCCGCCAGTTCCAACGTGCCAGTCCAGACGATCGCGCGGCCGGTCTCGTCGACTTCCTTGGCGAGTTGGTACGCGCTCACAACCGAGTGGCCGCAGACTCGACAAAGGGCTTCGATCACGTAGTCGTAGGTGTGGAGGTCGTCATTGAGGACGATGACGGCGTACTGCGGCTGCTTCCTGGGTTTGGTCTTCGATGGTTCCGCGCGGTGCTTCGGCCGGACTTGAGCCTCGGGTTCGGAGACGTCAGGTGTGGCGATCATGGCGACGTTCCCTTCTGAAAGGCCAAAAAACGCAGAAGACCCCTCACCCTGACCCTCTCTCCGGACCACCGAAGCGGCGGTGCCCGCCGGGGCGAGGGGACCGGAAAGAAGTCCGCGAAGAACCCCCTCATTTGTCGTCGAGCAGTTCGACGGCGACGAACTTCTTGCCTTCGAGCATTTCCAAACTGGCACCGCCTCCGGTGCTCACGTGGGTCACCTTGTCTGCCAGGCCGAACTCCTGGATCGCGGCGGCGCTGTCGCCTCCGCCGATGATGCTGACCGAACCGCTCGCGACAATCGCTTCGGCGACGGCTCGCGTGCCGGCGTCGAACGGCGGCATCTCGAACACACCCATCGGGCCGTTCCAGACGACGGTCTTGGCCGACTTGATGACCGCCTCGTACTTGGCGATCGTCGCGGGACCGATGTCGAAGCCCTCCCAACTTCCCTCATCGGGAATCTTGCCGGCGGGAACGACCTGCTTGTTGCACGTCCCTCTGAAATCGTCGCCGCAGTGAGTGTCGAGCGGCAGCAGCAGTTTGTCGCCTCCACTGGCGATCAGTTCGTTCGCGAGATCGACCTTGTCCTTCTCCACGCGACTGCGACCGACGCTGCCACCCTGCGCGAGCGAGAAGGTGTAGGCCATCGCTCCACCAATGAGCACCTTGTCGCAAATCGCCAGCAGGTTTTGGATGACGTTGATTTTGTCCGAGACTTTCGCGCCACCGACGATCGCCACGAAGGGGCGGGCCGGTTTGGCGATGGCTTCCGACAGGAACTTGATTTCCTTTTCGACGAGGAACCCGCAGACCTTGGGCTTGCCGGTCATGGCATTCGGCACGGCGACCATTGAGCCTTCCGTGCGATGGCACGTGCCGAAGGCGTCGTTGCAGTAGATGTCGCCCATCGCGGCGAGGACCGCGGCGTACTCGGGGTCTCCCTTTTTCTCCCCCTTGTTGAAGCGGACGTTTTCAAGCAGCAAGACCTCGCCATTCTGGAGGGCGGCCGACTTGGCCTTCGCTTCGTCACCAACCGTGTCCGCCGCGAAGTGGACCGAACAGCCGAGCAACTCCTTCAACCGAGTCGCCACCGGTGCGAGGCTGTACTTGGCGTCTGCGGCCGGGTCTTTTCCTTCGGGTCGCCCGAGGTGGCTCATCAGGATGACTCGGCCACTGCGATCGAGGACCGACTTGATCGATGGAAGTGCCTCAGTGATGCGTCGGTCGTCGGTGATCTGCTGTGCGTCGTCGAGTGGCACGTTGAAATCACACCGCATGAGAACGGCCTTGCCGGAGACTGGGACATCGGCGATCGTCTGCTTGGCCATGATCGAGAATACTTTCGTTGTTCCGCCGGATCTGAAGAAATTTGCAAAGTCGAACGGGGGTGATCCGTTGTCGCGTCCCCGCCAAGCGTCTTTCGGGGCATATCGTAGAGGCCATCGGAAAGACTGCCAAGCGAGCGGCATCGCTCCACACATCGGTTGATCTGTGTCGTGGCAACCGATTCGCCGTCACCGATGCTCGCATCCCGTGGGGGCAGTGACTAACATCGTCGGCCCGTGTGTCGCTCCTCTTCTGGGTGGACTCCGGTTGAACTTGTCTCCTGCTCCAATGAATGCGCTCCCATGTCTGACTCGACCGCGAAGGCCGCTGAAACTGCCACCAACTTCCCGCCACATCCGGGGTCTCAACAGATGCCCCGCTGGGATGGAGGCGAGCTGCCCGAGTCTCCCGTTTTTCGCTGGCGCAACTGGACTGCGATCATTGGGCCGAGCGTCGTCATGGCCGCCGCTGCGATTGGTGGTGGCGAGTGGCTGACGGGTCCACAGGTCACGGCTCGCTTCGGGCCGGCGCTGTTGTGGCTGTCGGCGTTCAGCATCATCGGGCAGGTCATCTACAACATCGAGATCAGCCGCTATGCCCTCTACACCGGCGAGCCGATCTTCACGGGCAAGTTCCGCACGCTGCCGGGGCCGATGTTTTGGCTGTGCGTCTATCTGTTGCTCGACTGCGGTTCGTTTCTGCCGTATCTGGCGTCGAGTGCCGCGATCCCGCTCTTCGCGATGTTGAACCAGCGCATGCCCGACCTCAAGGTCGATGACGATAAGATGTTCGTGACGATGTTGGGCTGCGGCATGTTTCTCGCCGTGTTGCTGCCGCTGCTGGTCGGCGGCAAGGTTTACAACTCGATCAAAGCGATCATGGCCTTCAAGCTGGTGGTGGTGCTCGGCTTCCTGATGTTTCTGGCCGTCTTCTATTCCAAGCCCGCGACCTGGGTCGAAATCAGCACCGGTTTTCTGAAGGTGGGGACCGTCCCCATTCCGCCGGAAGGGGATGCCAACCACAACGGCAAGCGCGACGAGGGCGAACCCGAACTGGGACCGAACACTGACAATGTTTTCTCGGCGCTGTTTGACGGTCGCAGCTGGCCACTGATCGACATGACCGTGATCGGGTTGCTCGGTTCGATGGTGGCGATCTCGGGCAACGGCGGGCTGACGAATACGCCGATCAGCAACTTCACGCGCGAGCAGGGTTGGGGAATGGGCAAGCACGTCGGCGCGATCCCCAGCATCGTGGGGGGGCACGCGATCGAGCTGTCTCACGTGGGGATGGTCTTCAAAGTCACACATGAGTCGCTGGAGCGCTGGAAGGGGTGGCTCGGCCACGTCCAGCGCGAGCAGCTTTGCATTTGGATGCCTGCCTGCTTCCTCGGCATCGCGCTGCCGAGCATGTTGTCGGTCCAGTTCCTGGCGCGCGGCACGGTCCTGGACGACAAGAACCTGGCGTCGGCGATGACAGCGGGCGGGGTTCAAGAAGCGGCCGGTCCGACATTCGGCCCGTTCTTCTGGTACATGACGATGTTCTGCGGTCTGCTGGTGCTGATGACGAGCATGGTCTCGACGGCCGATGGCGTCTTGCGGCGCTGGGTCGATGTCTGCTGGACAGCTCTTCCGTCGCTGCGGAAATGGGACACCAAGCACATCGGCAAACTCTACTTCGGTGTGCTGTGCGTCTACGCGATCTGCGGCATGGTGATGCTGGTCTTCGTGGATGCCAACGCGTTGCTGATCTTTTCCGGAATGCTCTACAACTTCGCGCTCGGCTTCAGTTGCTGGCACGTGGTGGCCGTCAACAGCACGCTGCTGCCGAATGAGATCAGGCCGAGTTGGACTCGCCGCATCTCCTTGATCATGGCCGGCCTGTTCTTCTCGATCGCGGCGACGGCGACCTCGATTGCAGAAGTCCCGAAGCTGATGAAGCAACTCGGTCTGGCAGGCAAGCCGAACGCCGTTGTGCAACCGGCAACGAAGGCCGTCGATTCTCAACCGCCCGCCAAGTAACAGTCTGTTGAACAAGGGGCGTGGGGTGGGGTTTCAACCTGCCCGAGTTCGTTTTTCCAAGAGGTCACGGGCGGGTTGAAAACCTACTCCACGACTCAGGCAATCAAGGACGATCGACGTGATGGAAATGCTCAGTCAGTGGTTCAACAGTCTGGTCGAGTTGTTCTGGTGGAGCTTCGATCTCCTGTTTCACCTCGACGATGAACTCAAGAAGATCGTCGCTCAGTACGGTGTCTGGTCGCACGCGATCCTGTTCGCGGTCATCTTCTGCGAGACCGGCCTGATCGTGACTCCGTTCCTGCCGGGGGACTCCCTGCTGTTCGCGGCGGGGGCCTTCGCGGCGGACCGGACGCTGTACATCGAGTGGCTGCTGCCGCTGCTCATGATCGCCGCCGTCTTGGGCGACACGGTCAACTATGCCATCGGGCGCTGGATCGGCCCGCGAGCCTTCAGCGGCAGGCTGCCGTTCCTCAAGCAGGCACATCTCGAAAAGACGCAGCGATTCTTCGACAAATACGGCGGCAAGACGATCATCCTCGCGCGGTTCGTTCCGATCATCAGAACATTCGCGCCGTTCGTGGCCGGGATCGGCGCGATGGATTACCGCCGTTTCGCCCTCTACAACGTGGTCGGCGGCATCGTGTGGGTGCTGATCTTCACGCTGCTCGGGTACTACTTCGGCACCCTGTCCATCGTGCAGAAGAACTTCGAGATGGTGATGGTGGCGATCGTCGGCATCTCGCTGCTCCCTCCTTTCTGGGAGTGGTATCAGCATCGACTTGCGATCAGGAAGCAACGACTGGCGGCGGAGAAGGCCGCTTCTGCGGGCGAATCCTGATCGGTCACCGCTACTCGCCCAGGTACGCATCCTTCACGCGCTGGTCGTTCAGCAGCACGTCGGCCGAATTGCTCATGGTGATGCTGCCGGTTTCCATCACGTAGCCGCGATGAGCCAGCTTCAGAGCCAGCCGCGCGTTCTGTTCGACCAGCAGCACCGACATCCCTTCGGCGTTGAGTCGGCGGATGACTTCAAAGATCTTCAGCACGATGAGCGGAGCCAGCCCGAGTGACGGTTCGTCGAGCAGCAACAGTTTCGGTCGCCCCATCAGGGCGCGGGCCACCGCCAACATCTGCTGCTCGCCGCCCGAGAGCGTGCCACCAAGCTGGGCCTTGCGCTCGCTCAGGATCGGAAACAGTTCGTAAGCGTGATCGATGTCCTTCTGAATCCCGGCCTTGTCGCGGCGGGTGTAGGCTCCGAGTTCCAGATTCTCCAACACCGTCAGCCGAGGAAAAATCTTGCGGCCTTCCGGTGACTGGCAGAGACCGAGTCGAACGATCTCATGCGGCGGAAGGTTTTGAATCTCACGGCCCGACCAGACGATCCGGCCGGCGCGAGCCTTGATGGCACCCGAGACAGTCATCAGCGTCGTCGTCTTACCAGCACCGTTCGCCCCGATGATGGTGACGATCTCGCCCTCGTTGACCTCGATCGAGATCCCCTTGAGAACCTCAATCGGCCCGTAGCCGGCGTGCAGTTGTTCGATGGTCAGCAGTTTGGCCAAGGTTCCTGGGCTTTCGATGAGGTTGGGGCGGTGAGGAGGGAGGACATTGCGAATTGGTAATTGCGAAATGCAAATTGCAAATTGAAGAAGAGGGGCAGCGGCGGAGGTCGCTCTTTTCGTCTTCCATTTTGCAATTCGCAATTACCAATTGTCATTTTGCAATCGCTTCCTTCTTCAACTGACATCTTCCTTGCCGAGGTACGCTTCGATGACTCGGGGATTGGCCCGGACTTCGGCCGGCGTTCCCTCGGCGATCTTCTGGCCGTAGTCCAGCACCGCGATCCGGTCGGAAATGTCCATGACCAGTTTCATGTGATGCTCGATCAGCAGCACGGTCGCGCCGGTGTCGCGAATCCGCCGGATGAGGTGCATCAGTTCTTCTGACTCGGTCGGGTTCATGCCCGCGGCCGGCTCGTCGAGCAGCAGCAGCTTTGGCTCCGCCGCCATCGCCCGCGCGATCTCAAGTCGCCGCTGTTCGCCATACGGCAGGTTTTTGGCGAGGTTTTCTTGTTTGAGGCCCAAGCCGACAAACTCGAGGATTTCCCTGGCCCGCGCACGCCGTTGAGTCTCTTGAAGCCGCTGGGCCGTCGTATGGAACAACATGCCGAACAGATTGGGTGAGAAGCTGCGGTCCATCCCGACGAGCACGTTCTCCAGCACGGTCATGTTCTGAAACAGCCGGATGTTCTGAAACGTGCGGGCGATCCCGGCGAGGGCGATCACATCGGGAGTCCGTCGCGATCGCTGCCAGACCGAGTACGTTCCCAGACCGCCCACCAGCATGCCTCCCAACAGCGCGAGCCACTGGTTGCGGCGGTGAGTCGTCTGTTCAGCCGCGACCTCTTTCAATTGAGCCAGCTTGATCTTGGCGGAGTCTGCATCGGGAGCCGACAACAGTTCTCGTTGACCATCGGCAGAGAGGAAGACCTGCTTGCCATCACGCTCGATCGGCCTCCAGTCTCCGCGAGAGAGCGCGACCGCCTCGGCATGGTTGTCGCGCGTCACCAGCGCTTGCTTGAGATGGGGAGCGGTCGCCAGCAGACGGTTGCTGGTCGCGGGGACAATCTGCCAGCGGCTCCCTCGCCGGACGAGGCCCGGCTCGCCGCGAAGTTGCCGCGCCGCATCGCGCCGTGCGTTGGGCCAGTCGAACCGCCAGCGTTCTGCTCGCAGGTACTCCGTTCGACTGAGTTGCCCGTCGCCGTTGTCGTCGCCTCGCGCGAGCAGCCCCTCCGGTTTCAAGGCTGCTCCGTCGGTCAACTCGCTCAACGACACCTGGCCATCCGAGTTCGAGTCGTATTTCGCGAAGTCGGCCGCCGACGTTGGTTGCTGCCGCGCTTCGTCGTCGTTGTTGTTCTTGATCGCCACTCGCCACAGCGTGTCGATGTTGGCCGTCATCAGCATCAGGCCCAACCCAGTCGCGATCGCCACGACGGCACAGGTGGCGTACAAGTGCCACGTCGGCGGGCGGCGGAGTTCGCGATTGTCGAAGACGATTTCTCCGCTCGTCGGAGCATAGATGCCCGTGATGGCATTGAACGCCGTGGTCTTGCCGGCGCCGTTGGGTCCGATGATGGAATAGATCTTGAGCGGCTCGACCTCCAGATCGAAGCCGCTGACGGCGGTCAGGCCGCCGAACCGCATGGTGAGTCCGCGCAGAGAGAGCAGGGCCATCAGACTGCCTCCCCGTGGGATTCGCGTTTGGAGGGGAGCAGGCCCTCGGGGCGGTACCGCATCATCAGCACCAGCGCCAGACCGAAGATCATCAACCGCCAGTTGGTGAATTTCAGGAATGGATTGTCGGTCAGTTTGAGGTCCCATTTCTGGGATGCACTCTCAGCCGCCTTCTGCATGATCCCGTCGAGCATCGGGGCAAAGACGTTGTCGAAGCCGACGAGCAGGAACGAACCGACGATGACACCGCGAATGCTCCCCAATCCGCCGAGGATCACGCACGCCAGCACGATGATCGAGCGGTTGAAGTCGTAGGCGTCGGGACCGGCCGTGGTGGTGAGCTTCGTCGCGTACAGGCTGCCGGCCAATCCGGCCAACGCTGACCCGACCGCGAAGGCCGCGAGTTTGGCTCGCGCGGCATTGATCCCCATGCAGGTGGCCGCCAGTTCATCTTCTCGAATTGCCACCCACGCTCGACCGAGCCGCGAGCGTTCGAGGTTTCGCAACAACCACACCATCCCCGCAAGCATCACCAGACACAGGTAGTAGAACGGCCGCATGTCGTCGCTCCAACTTCCCGGCGTGAGCCCCAGCCACGTCAGATTCGGAGGCGGGATCGGGTTGAGAGCCCTCGTGCCGGCGGTGATCTCTTCCAGATTGCGGAGCGAAAACCGGACGACCTCGCCGAAGCCGAGCGTCACCAGCGCGAGATAGTCTCCGCGCAACCGCAATGTCGGCGCGGCGAGCATCACTCCCGCCAGCGCCGCGCCGAACGTGGACAACACCAGCGCGAGCCAGAAGCCGCACTCAAACGGATACCCCGGAATGGTGAGAATCCCGGTGAGGTACGCGCCGATGCCGAAGAACGCCCCCATTCCCAAGTGCAGCAGGCCGGTGTACCCGACGACCACGTTCAGCCCGAGTGCGAGGATCGTCAAAATGAAGATGATCGGAAGCTGGCCCGCCACCCGGTCGAGCACTTCCTGCACGGGGACGAACAGAATCACCTCGGGCAGATGCAGCCATCGCCAGCCGAGCGGCAGAATTGGAAACAACAGCAGGACGAGCAGCCCGACCAGTTCGGGCAGGAGGGGTTTCAAGAGCGAGAGCCAAGAAGATTTCATTGGCACCCCCGACCGAAAAGAGGATGCGAGTCTTGGTTAGTCGCACTTGAGTTTCGTGCGAAAGCGTATGAAGAAAGTGCAAAGTGAGAAGTGCAAAGTGCAAAGTGCAAAGTGTGTCGTTCACTCCGTAACTTTGCACTTTGCACTTTGCACTCCTCACTTTTCACTACTTTGCTCGGTTGCCGGTTCATACCTTGTCCTGTGTCGAGCGTCCCAGCAGGCCCGCAGGTCGAAAAATGAGGATCACGATCAGGATCGCGAAGATCAGCGCCCCGGTCCAACGCTCACCGATGTAGGCCGAACCGAGAGAGCGGGCCAACCCGATGATCAGTCCACCCAGGACGGCTCCCGGCAGCTTGCCGATGCCGCCCAGCACCGCCGCCGTGAACGCATACAGTCCGTTCTGAAAGCCCATCTGAAAACTGATCGTGTTGATGTAAAGGCCGTACACGACGCTGGCCACTCCCGCCAGAGAGCCTCCGATTACGAACGTCGCGCCGATGACACGATCGACGTGAATCCCCATCAGTTGAGCCGCCACCGGATTCTGCTCCACGGCGCGCATCGCCTTGCCAAGCCGCGTGAACTTCACGAACAACGTCAGCCCCACCATGATCGGCACGGTGACGACGATCACCAGCAAGTCCTTCAGCGTGAACTGAATGACCGACACCCCCCAAACGCTTTGCTCGGAAACGAGCTTCGGGAAGTTCAAGTCGGCCGCACCACCCCACAGCAGACCGACGTTCATGAAGATGAACGAGACGCCGATGGCCGACACGAGCGGTGCGAGTTTTGGTGCGTTCCGCAGCGGCTTGTAGACGATCCGATCGACCGCCCAATTCAAGCCGCCACAAAAGACGGGCACGATCAGAAAACAAACTGCCAGCCCCGCCATCGCCCCGCTCGCCGAGGCATCCGGCCCCGCGACACCCATCGCCGTCAGCAACGTCAGCGCGAGAAACGCCCCCAGCATGAACAGATCGCCGTGCGCGAAGTTGATCAACCCGATGATCCCATAGACCATCGTGTAACCGAGGGCGATCAGCGCGATCAGCGAACCGGTCGTCAAACCGATCAGGCAATGCTGAAGAAACTGCTCCCACGCGGAAGGGCTGGCAGCATCGGCGAGGAGTAGAAACAGCATCGGTTGGTTGTGGTCCGTGTCATCGTAGGGTGCGTGGAGTCCTCGAAACGCAACATCTAAGGCAAGCGGCAGGAGCGGCCTTACCGAGAGTGACACGGACGCTCCGAAGCGTACGGGGCACTGGACGGACGTCAGCCGGTAAGTTCTTTCCTGCCGCTCGCCTAATGTCATCGCGTGACGTGTCGCCTCACATGGTGCGCTCCGAGGACTCCACGCACACTACAGGACTTCCTGACATTGTATGAATTATCCGTACCGCTCCGATTATTCCGCGCGGTCAGCATCGACGGGCCGAGCCGCCGATGCGACATCCACTTCTGATTCCCTTTCAGGCTCGTCCTCATCGAGATTCATTTGTTCGTCGTCATCCCATTCGTCTTCGAACGGGATCAGATTTCCGGGGTTGTCTACGTGAGCGTAGTAATGGAACCCGTCCGGACCGCATGTCCGATTGAGAATGTCGATGACAGCCATGCTCCGCGCGGCGCTGTCATTGGGACCGGAGATGTAACGCGGCTTCCCCTCACAGCCGAAGACGAATTCGGTCGAACATTGTGAAGCATCAATGTCACCGAACAATTTCATCGCCGCGGCACATTCACGATGCGGAGCCAATCCCAGTTTCAGGGCATATCCCATCGAACTTTCAACCAGTTTCCGAACGTGTTCCGGTGACACCTTGATCCAACGGGTTCCATTGTCATTCAACCCTGCCAGCATGACAGAGATAGAGTGCTCCGGCTCAACCTTCGCCACAACGTCCTTGACCCCCAGGCAGTAGACATCCAACAGGAACAAACTTATCGCGGTCGTTCCACCGGGCCCACGCCGAACCAAGACCGCGTATCCGATCCCATTCTCCCAGATGCTGCCCGAAACACGCGACTCCGTGATCGGCCAGCGACATCCCGCCAACATGCGTTCGCCAATCCCGCTCGATTTCAAGCGAGAAACATCCCGCAGTTGTTCTTTGCGTTTGACTCGCTTCGCTTCCAACTTCTTCTGCCGACGCTGATCGTTCCGAGCCACCTTTCCACCTCCCTGAATTGAACGGGCTGCCAGATGGTACAGTTGGTTTTGAAATGCCTCTAAGCCACCACAGTCTGGCACTCTTGAATCCGAGTCAGCAATCGTTGGGCTGCCGCGACCAGTTCGTCGTCCTCGCAATCCCACACGGACTCGGGCTGCGGACCACGCGCCAATGTGGCCAGGTTGGTGAGCATCTGGCCCAGACGCAATTCAGGGTCGGCTTCGCTCAACTGCTCGATCAAGCGAATCAACTCCTCTCGGGAACCAGTCATGACAACGTACTCCCAATGGTTGGCAGGTGACCCACCGGCTTCGAGGACTCCACACACCCTTCTGGACTTACTTAGAGCTCGTTCCGACATTTCGCAGCTTGATCGCTGCGGATTCGATTCGAGCCAAGTTTTCTTTTCTTACCGTCGGTGGCGTGCCCTGCGCATCCTCCACACGCTGCTTCGAGTAGCGCAGTGATTCGATGAGAGTCTGGATGTCTTCCCCGGTTAGCTCGACTTGCATGCTGTCTCCTTTTGCTGACGTTGTCGCCGTCAAACTTTTACTTGGACTCCGGCTGACCAAGCAATCTCACGAATTCAAACTTCCCGTCTTTGACCGTGTTGCCGCTGAGGACTTTCATCGTTGTGTCGCCGTTGGCATCGACCGACCACTTGCCGAGAGCGCCGTCGAAATCCTTGATGCCGAGCGCGGCTTGAGTGATCGCGGCGCGATCCTTTTTGCCGGCGCGCTTGATCGCCTCCAACGCCACCTTCGCCGCTTCGTAGCCGTAGATTGCGTAGGCTTCGGGTTTGCTTTTGTACTTGGCCTCGTACTTTTCGACGAAGACTTGCCCCGCGCCCGTCAGCTTTTCCGGTGGCAGGCCACCGAACGTCACGAAGCAGCGGTCGTTGAGGTTTTCAGCTCCGGCGGAGGTGATGAACGCCTCCTCCATGCAGCCGTCGGGAACCATCAGCTTGGCGGTGAGGCCCGCGGCGACCATGTCCTTGGCGATCTGACCGCCCTTCGACTGCGTGGTGCCACCGAAGTAGATCAGGTCCGGATTCTTGGCCTTGATCGAAATCATCAGCGATTTGAACTCCTGTGACTTCGCGTCGATGCTTTCGTGACCCAGCACCGTCAGGCCGATCTCACCGGCTCGCTCCTCGAACAGGTTGGCGATGCCTCGGCCGTAGACTTCGTTGTCGTCGAGGATGTAGACCTTCTTCAGTTTCATGTCGTTCGCCCATTCGGCGGCGAGGCTTCCTTGCAGGTCATCGGCCGGGACGACTCGCACGTAGGTGATTTTGCCTGTGGGACGATAGACATGCGGTTCGCTGGGGTCTCCGCTGCCGGGCTTGGTCAGTCCGGGCCAGGTGTTGGCCGGGCTGACCATCAGCAATTGGGAGCGGTTCAGAATCGGCATCGAGATCTTGGCGGCACCGCTGTTGTAGGTGCCGATGTAGACCATCACGTCGTTGTCTTTGACCGCCTGGTCGGCATTCGCGGTCTCGGCCTCGGCGGTCCATTGCCCGGCGGACGCGGTCGCGTCGTCGAGGTCGAGATACTCGATCGTGAAGTCGCCCACTTTGGCACCGACCTCGTCGATGGCCATCTTGATGCCGTTCACGATGGTGTCGGTCTGCTGCTTGGCACTCCCCGTGCGAGGCAGACTCGACACGATCTTGATCGTGTTCGGATGCCCGCCGGACGGTGCTGTGCCATTGCCGGTCTTGCCCTTGCCACCGGGACCGGCCGCAGGGGGTTTGCAGCCGACGACGACGAACGCCGCCAGCAGGGCGGTGCAACACAGCCACATCACGCGTGAGTGAGACATGATCGGAGCCCTTCTTGAGCAGGTCGAATGGAATGGGGGCTGAGTTTAGGGAGACGACAAAGCGACCGTCAACCAACGGGCTGAGTCTGTCAGGAGTGATGCGGAAATCAGAAGACGGCGCGAGGAGTCGTCAACCGCCGGTGGCTCTTCGCGAATCGTTCGGTTAGGCTCGTGCGGCTGTCGTCCAACAACAACTTGAGGTGGATTCAGGCGAGTTCGCATGGAGAGGAATGATCGCGATGCCAGAGACCAACGAACATCCGCTGATCCGGTCCGCGCGGCGTGAGGCACTTGTCGCGGTGGCCATTTGGTTTGTCGCGCTGCTCTGGTCGGTGGGCATTTGCACGACCTACGGCTACGGTCGCGATCCCAAGTCGCTGACGTTCGTGATCGGATTTCCCGACTGGGTCTTCTGGGGCATGATCGTCCCATGGGCCGCCTGTACTGCCGCATCGGGTTGGTTCGCGTTCGGCTTCATGAAGGATGAGGACTTGGATTCGTAGTTGGGTCCGAAAAGCGGCCGCCAAGAAAAATCGCCAGAACCACTGATGGCACAGATTTCACGGATGTCACAGATAAGACGAAGATCAAGTAAGACGAAGATCAAGTAAGACGAAGATCAAGAACCATCCTCGCCTCCCGCTTCATCAGTGCCATCTGTGAAATCCGTGCCATCAGTGGTCAGGATTTGGCTTCATCCATTGGTTCGGTCGTCTGTCTTTGAATTGCGAGTAGAACGACAAGATTTCGCGGGATCGTCATTCGAGGTCTCGGTGGTATTCGTGAGGAGTTTTTCAATGCCGTTGGCTGCCGCAGCAACACCCTCGCCCGGATTCGCCGTCCTGCTGGCGCTCATTCTGTTCATCGTCGCCTCGGTCTGGCTGGGGACACTGGCGCAGAAGGCGATCGACAAGAAGAAGTTCATGGAGGGCTACTTCCTCGGCAACCGGGGCCTCGGGGCGTGGGCACTGGCTTTGACCGCGACCGTACAGAGTGGCGGGACGTTCATGGGTTTTCCGTCGCTGGTGTTCAGCTTCGGCTGGATCGTGCTGCTGTGGATCGGCGCGTACATGATGGTCCCGCTGACCGGCTTCGCCATTGTTGGCAAGCGGCTGTCGCATCTCAGTCGGCAGACGAACGCCCTGACGGTTCCCGACCTGATGCGGTCGCGGTTCGATGACTGGCGCGTCGGCCTCGCCGCGTCACTGCTCATCATTTGCTGTCTGTCGTTCACGATGTTCGCCCAGTTCAAGGCGGGAGCGACCATCATGAAGCACGCCTGGCCGGGAAGCGGCATGTTAGCGCTGACGGAAGATGTCAAAGAGGAGCCGGAAGCCGCATCTTCAAGCAGCGAGCCGATTGCCAAGAAAAGTGAGAAATGGCGCATTGATCCCGAGTACGTCAAGTATGTGATTGGGCTGATCGTGTTCGCGGTGACAGTCGTCGGTTACACGCTGATCGGTGGATTCTTGGCGTCCGTTTGGACCGACCTGTTTCAGAGCGTGATGATGTTCATCGGCGTGCTGCTTCTCGTTTGTCTCGCCGTGCCGATGGCGGGGGGCCTCGAACAGGCGACGCGATTCGCGATGGAGCACAAGTCACCCGACATCGCTTTCGGACCCGGCTACAGTCCGGCCGGAAGAGACTTCCTCCCGCCAAGCCTCGCCGTCTCGATGTTCTGTCTGTGGGTCTTCTCAGGGTTCTCGTCGCCGGCCAGCATGGTGCGAGTCATGGCGGCGCACGACACGGGGGTGATGCGCAAGTCGATCTTTCTGCTGGCCTGCTACAACTGCTGCATCTACATCCCGCTGGTCATGGTCTGCATCGCGGCCCACACGCTGCTGCCCGATCTGACCCTGAAGCAGTCGGACGAGGTGATCCCGCGCATGTCGCTGTTTGTGACGCAGGGCCTGCCGTTCGGTCAGTTTATCAGCGGTCTGATTCTGGCGGCTCCGTTCGGCGCAATCATGGCGTCAGTAAGCTGCTTCGTGCTGGTGATCGCGTCGGGGCTGGTCGAGGACATCTACGTGAGGCTGTGGAATCCGAAGGCGACCGAACTGCAGGTTCGCCGCGCGACAACGATCTCGATGGTGGGGGTCGGTCTGTTTGGAGTGGTTGTCGCGCTGAGGCCGCCTCAGTATTTGCAGGCTCTCGTCGTGTTGAGCAGTTCGCTCGGTGCGGCCTCAATGATGACGCCGGTCCTGATGGCGTGTTACTGGCGACGCGCGACGGCCCCGGGAGTTTTGTCCGCGATGGCGGCGGGCTTCGTCGTTCACATCGGCCTCTATCTGGCGGGGATCACCCAAAACTGGGCAACCGCCGCCGAGGTGAAGTCGTCGCTGCAAGAGACGGTGCTAAGTATTCTCGGCCCCGATCCGCTGATCGGCCCGGTCGGACTGCTGCGTCCGTATTACGTCCTGGGTCTCGATCCCGTGCTGTGGGGGATGCTGGCCTCTGCCACGGCGGGCATCCTCGTGAGTCTTGTCACCTCGCCCCCACCGCGCGAACTGGTCAGCCGGCTGTTCGACGCGAAGCCGCAGACCTCGGTGTGACATCGCTCAACACCCGTTGAGTCGGCAGGGGCGACCAGTTATACCTCTCGCTGAGGGAATGACTCGTTCCGCCGTCTGGTCGGCGGAGCGACCAGACTACAGTAGTCCAGCCGCTCCGCCGACGGGGCGCCGGGAGACACAAGCATGGTGATCGAAACATTGGAACAGCGTGTGGCCCGTCTGGAAGAACAGATGCGGGTCATGGTGAGCAGCCGCGCCGACGAACGGGCTGCGACTCCAAACAAGGACTGGCGGCGCACCGTTGGGATGTTTCGGAATGATCCCGTCATGAAGGAGATCATCGAGGCGGGACATCGCATCCGCGAAGAGGATCGTCAGCAGGCCGGATCATGATCGTGCTGGACTCGGATCACATCTCCGTCTTGCAGCACGAAGACTCACCGCTGGCGGAACCGCTGTTGCTTCGATTGGAGCAGTCCCTGACCGCGGTTGCCGTCACCGCGATCACACTCGAAGAGCAGTGCCGAGGATGGCTTGCTGAGATTCATCGCCATCCTGCGGGACCAGCGCAGGTTCCGTACTACACTCGGCTGGTGAGCCTGTTCGACTTTTTCGCCAAGTGGGAAGTGCTCCCCTTCGACCAGCGCGCGGCTGCTGAGTTTGAACGGCTTCGGAAGGAGCACCGTCGCAGGGGTGTGATGGACTAGAAGATCGCCGCCATCGCGTTGACCCATGATGCCACACTGTTGTCCCGCAACCTGCGGGACTTTGAAGTGATCGCCAAACTGCACGTGGAGGATTGGCTGGCCGGGCCGTGACCTCGGCCTTGGTTCGGTGAAGGAGCGGGAAGTCCGCGTGAGAGCCCTGTCAGAACGGAGGCCCCCGCCTGCTTTCAAGCAACCGGGGGCCATTGCCATTCGTGATGGATGAGACTCGGCAATGTACATCAAGTGGCGGATACCGCTGGCTGTCCGGATTCCATCGCCGCGTGCGATGAGTCGGGTGACACCTTGAGCAGCGTGTCGGGGAGTTCGATCCCGGCGACATCCTTCAAGACCTGCATCATCGGCGGCATCGAGCGGGTCATGTTTTGCAGGAAGTTCGCGGTGCTGCTCGATCCGTTGGCTCCACCACCTTCCCAGACGACGATCTTGTCGAACTTGATGTTCGAGATCGCGGTGGCTGACGCGGCCGTCATCGCGTCGATGTGTTCGAGCATCAGCAACTGGAACGCCTGTTGGGCACCACCGCAGGCGTCGATGATCTGTTTGAAGCCCTCGCCCTTCTTCGCGAGGATTTCGTACTGACCGCGGGCTTCGGCTTCGAGTTTGACGAAGATCGCCTTGGCATCGCCTTCCGCTTCAATCCGTCTCCGTTCTGCGACGGCCTCGGCTTCGACGATTGTTGTGGCTTTGTGGGCCTTGGCGACCGATTCGAACTCCGCACGCTTCTCGGCTTCGACACGTTCGGCATCCGCCAGCGCGGCCTTCGTCATCGCGCGGTTCTGCGCTTCGAGGACCGAGCCTTCCGCTTCGCGCTTGCGCGTCTCGGAGACTTGGTAAGCCTCGGCGTTCTTCACGGCGAGTTCCGCCTTCGAGGCCGCAATCTTGGCTTGGGCCAGGTTTTCACCTTCGATCGCCGCCGCGTTGGCGTCGGCCGTTCTGACACGCATCTCACGCTCGGCGGTCTTGACCTGCGATTCCTTCTCGAACCCGGCGGTCTGCTCGGCAATCTGCTGCTCCTTCGCCATCTCGGCCAGACGGATCGCCTTGTCGCGGGAGGCGGCGTGCATACCGATCTCCTTCTCCTTCTCCAACTCGGCCAGTCGAATGGCTTGTTCGCGTTCAGCCTCGCGCACGCCGATGTCTCGTTCCTTGGTCGCGTTGCTGACCTGAATGAGCTGATCGCGGTTGGCCGCCACGACTCGCGTTTCACCGAGCCGCAGTTGTTCGGCGACGTCACCGCGCGCCTGCTGGATCGCCTGCGATGCGGCCTTCTGGCCGATGGCGTCGATGTAGCCCGACTCGTCCGTGAGGTCGGTGATGTTGACGTTGATCAGGACCAGGCCGATCTTCTTCAGCTCTGGTTCGAGTGAGTTCTGGACGTGCGACAGGAACGTGTCGCGATCCTTGTTGATGTCCTCGATGCGCATCGAGGCGATCACCTGGCGGAGTTGCCCGAAGATGATTTCCTGCGCCTGCTTCTCGACATCGACCCGCTTCAGGCCCAACAGACGAATGGCCGCGTTGTTCATGACCTCGGGCGTCGTGCCGATCGCGACGGTGAAGACGCTCGGCACGTTGACGCGGATGTTCTCGGACGACAGTGCGCCGCGAAGAGGGATCTCGATCTGAATCGGTTCGAGATTGAGGTAGTCGCAGTCCTGAATCAGCGGCCAGACGAAGGTGCCTCCACCGTGATAGCACTTCACGGCCTGACCTTTGCCCGCCATGCCGTAGATCACGAGGATGCGATTGCTCGGACAGCGTTTGAACCGGTTGGCCAGCAGCATCACGAAGCTGAAGGCCATGATGGCTATGAAAACCCAGATCATGGAGAACCAGAAGTTGGCTCCCTTGAAGGAGTCTTCGATGGCGGCGAGGAAGAGCGAAGTCATCGCGTTGGCCCTTTCGTGGGGAGCGGTCGATTCGGTCGAGAATCTGGTGAGCCGGGCGGCGTCAGCCCCCGGACTCTTCATCACGGAGTCCGGGCGCTGACGCTGCCCGGCTCGCCAAGAGTCTTTGGTTTTGTCTGGCGCGGTTCTACGTTGCAGCAGCCGTCGGAGCGGGGGCGTTGGAGATCGCCACTTCGACGGAATCGGGACCGACGACTCGAGTGACGAGGACTGTCGCTCCCGTCGCAATCTCGGACCGATCGGTCCATGCGGACAACTCTACGGTCCGGTTTTGGAGGTTGAGTTGAATCTTGCCCGCGCCACCGAGGTGCCCGGGGATTCGCAGATAGACCGTGCCGGTCATGCCGACTGCATTGTCGATACGGACGCTACCGTCGGTTTTGAGCCGCGAAATCTGCCTCATCATCCAATGGACACCGTACATCGCGGAGAACCCGGCCAGCACACCGATCGCCAGCGAAGGGACGGGCGAAAGGTCACTCGATTGCGCCGCCATGCCCGCCAACCCGAAAAACGTCAGCGCGGCCACGGCCGTCCGCAACGTGACGATTCCGAAGAACCAGGTCGAGTCGTGTTGAGCGGACGAGGCCGCATCGTGATTCGTTCCCGAAGACGCTCCACTCGCATCGTGGCCGCCCAGATGGTGATCAAGGTCATGGTCCCCGCCATCGTGGGAAAAGTCGTGATCGCCGCCGAGGCCGATCAACGTCATGACCGTCTGACAAATCAGCAGCGTTCCACCGAACAGGGCACAGACGAGGAAGAGGGTTGTCATGGTTTGGTCCTCACGGGAGAAGTGAGTTTGTCGAACTGATGGCCACCCGAACGGGCAAACGCGGGTTCGGATCAAACAACGCGGCAACGCGGGGGGAGCCACGAATCTCCGACGCACCAATCCTCACTCCGCGCGCAGGGGCCGCAGCATCAGCGAGTTGGTGGCATCGGCGGGAGACTTGGCTTCGTAGAGGACTCGGTAAACCTCGCTCATGATCGGCATCTCGATCCCTTCCTGTTCGGCCACATCGAAGACGCTCTTCGCGGTGGCGACCCCTTCGGCGACGGACTCCATGCTGGCGAGAATCTGCTCGATGGTCTCGCCCTTGCCGAGACGCTCGCCGACATGCCGGTTGCGACCGTACTGACTGACGCAGGTCGTGATCAGGTCACCCATCCCGGCAAGACCGGTAAAGGTCGACGGTTCGGCACCGAACCGCAGGCCGAATCGAGTCATCTCGACCAGGCCGCGCGTCATCAACGCCGACTTGGCGTTGTCGCCGTAGCCAAGGCCATCCGAAATCCCGGCCGCGATGGCGATGACGTTCTTCAAGGCGGCAGCCAACTCCACACCGATCAGGTCCAGATTCGTGTAGACCCGGAATCGCTGCGTGTTGAACATCCGCTGGACCTGCCGGGCGAGGCCCAAGTCGCCGCTGGCTGCGACGACCGTGGCGGGGAGGCGGCGACCAATCTCTTCGGCGTGACTGGGGCCACTCAGCGCAACGACCGCACGACCGCCGAGCACTTCGCCGATGATCTCGCTCGGCCGCATGAAGGTCGAGTTCTCGATCCCCTTGATGACGCTGATGACCGGAAGCTGGCGATACAGATGTTTGCGAACTTCTTGCAGACTGACTCGCAGAAACTGAGTCGGGATCGCAGCGACGAGGTATTCGGCATCGGCGACGGCTCGCTCGATGTCCGACGTGATGGAGACGTTGTCGGGGAGGCGCACACCGGGCAGGAGCCGCTTGTTTTCGCGGTCGCGCTGCATTTGCTCGGCGTATTCGGGCGTCCGAGCCCAGATCGCCACCTGTTGATCGGGATGCTCGGCCAGCAGAACCGAGCACGCCGTTGCCATCGCGCCACCACCGAGAATCGTGATTTTCGTTGCCATGTCGATCCGATATCGAGAAGCCCAACCTGGGAAAGACCGCTCCGCCGGAGAAATACGGATGGCACGGAGCCGCGAGCGGAGAAAACCGTTTGCCGAGTCGCAGATCGTGACCTAGGCTTGCCTTGGTCAAATCCAAACCGGGAGGAATCGTAATGCAAACGGTGCTCGAACAACAGAATTCGCGATCCTTTGTCGATCGACGTGCCGGCTTGGAGGCTGGCCGCGAGGCGGGTCCCGAACGGCGCCAGTTCAGTGCGTCGGTCAGTGCGACTCGCCCCGAGATCGCGGAGTTGGCCGAGGCGGTCGATCAGTACAAGCTGCGTCACCGCCGCCGGTTCATCACGTTTGAAGAACTCTACGACGTCATGGCCGAGTTGGGCTATCGCAAGTCGTGAGTCGGTGCGCCTGACTCCACCGCGGCACGCACCAGGTGGTTCCAAAGAACGATCCGACGCAACGCGTGCGGAAGATCCGCGGATCGCGTTGCGTCGAGATCGTGACCGAATGAGTTCTGATCGCCTGCCGGAACCGCCATCTCACATTGTTGCGTGAAGCATTTCTTGCCAAGGCCGCGTTGCCAAACTGTCAACCGGGTTGACTGAGCGGATCAACCACAAGTCACGGAGTCCGGAACGCCGCCGACAAGATCGCAAGAAGTGTTGTTGTCGCAGTCATCGTGGGCGTCCGTAAACCGCGAGCCTGCCACAAAACTCTTCGGCTTACAGTGGTCGATCGCCTGAAAGCCGCTGTAGGCGTAGGACTGGCTCAGCGAGCCAAACGCATTCGAGATGTCATTCAGTTCGGTGTTAACCGCGACGGCCACTTCGCTCAGTCCGACGACCATGGCGAGCACGCCGATCGTCAGCACCAAGGCCAGTTCGGCCGAGACAATCAATCCCGCTTCGTCGTTCCACAGTTTCTTCAACATGCCAATGCTCCTCAGTACCCAAGTGTTTGAAATGAAGGTGTGAACAGTTTCCGGGAGGCTCGTGCCACCTGCACATCAACGCGGTTTCCGTCGCCAAACGGAGGTCCGCGAGAATCGGTCCTTCGCGATCTGAGTTCCCGAATCGACTCGTGAATCGCCACTCGAAACATTCAAACGCCGACGGATGTTTCGCACGTCAACCATGCGAATGACTGGCCAGTCAGGGGGGCGTCTAGTGCCACAAGGCGACAGACACGATTAGCAGCGGCCATGCCTGAATCTGGCGGCCTTTACAAGTTGTCAACCGGCAGCGAGACACCGTTTTTGGGCGATAGCAGTAACGGAGAACACCACTTGCGTCGCACCAGGCCCCATCGAATAAAAAATTGGCGAGTTCAATCCCTTATCAGATTGTTTCAGCCCGGAATCGAATGGCCGTGCCAACGTGCTTCAACAGTTGTGGCGAGTGAGGTAATACGGCCACTCGTGCGGCGACCACGTTGAAGTTCTGCATCGCCGAACGATGGCGACCAATTCCTTCTCGCAATCCCGGCTGCACCGGCTTCGGCAGGGAGGATTGCCCAACCCGGTCATGGCCGGCTTTCCCAACCTGTGGGAACCGTCCTGACAATTCATCTGTGGCCCGACACTGCGGAAGCCTTCGTTGCTTTTGGGTGGACTCGGGTATAGTCTTCGTCGTCGCAGGCGAGGTAGTTCGGCTGTGATGCTTCTGGATTCTAGGAGATTGCAAAAATGGCTCTGATGTTGACCGAAAAAGCGGCTGGTGAGATCAAGCGTGTCATGGGTGAGCAAAAGCTCCCCGAAACTTCGGTTCTGCGCATTGGCGTCGCGGCCGGAGGATGCAGCGGATTCCAGTATTCGCTCGGATTCGACACTTCGACGGATGCGGCCAAGGATCAGGTGAGCGAGCAGCACGGGATCAAGGTCGCCGTCGACAAGAAGAGTTCGTTGTACCTCGACGGCACAACGCTCGATTTCAAGGACGAGTTGAATCAGCGCGGATTCAAGTTTGACAACCCGAATGTGGTCAAAAGTTGCGGCTGCGGCAGTAGCTTCTCGGCGTAGATGCCGTTGGTGACGCGACATTCAAAGTTTGGCCCGACTTGCGATCAAGTCGGGCTTTGCTTTTGATGGGTGAGAGATTGAGTGTTCTTGGTTGGCAAACCAAAGCTGTCTTGAAAGGGCGCGGGAATGAACCTGAAGGGTCGGAACGTCTTGGTGACGGGAGCGTCGCGCGGAATCGGTCGAGGTTGTGCCGAGGAACTCGGCAAGGCGGGGGCGAACGTCGCGATCAACTACAACTCTCATCAGGGCGAGGCCGAGGAAGTCGCCGACGTCGTACGACGATCCGGCAGCCGGGCGATTACCCTTCAGGGAGACGTTTCAAATCGGGAGCGGGTCGAGGAGATGGTCGCCCAGACAGCGGCAGAGTTCGGCAGTCTCGACCTCTTCGTGTCCAATGCGGTCTACAGCGACCGGCAACTCATGATCGAGGCCGATCTCGACGGCTTCCGCCGGACAATCGATGTCGGCATGTGGGGGGCGTTCTACGGTCTGCGAGCCGCCTCACTTCAGATGGTCAAGCAGGGGCAGGGAGGCTCGATCGTGATCATCAGCTCGCCTCACGCCGTCATCCCGGTTCCGACCGCGATGGCCTACAACATGGCCAAGGCGGCGATCGACCACATGTCCAGAACGGCCGCGATTGAACTGGCAACGCATCGCATTCGGGTCAACATCGTCCATCCGGGCTGGATCGACACCCCCGGTGAGCGAAAGTTTTTCACCGAGGAACAACTGGCCGCCGGTGCCAGAAAGCTGCCGTGGAAGCGTCTCGGACAACCGAACGAAATCGGCAAGGCGGTGGCGTACCTGCTCAGCGACGACGCGGACTATGTCACGGGCAGTACGCTGACCATCGATGGCGGAGTCAGCCTGCCGTGGTGGTCCGACAGGTCCGGCGGAGAACTCTAACGGTCCGGCGTGTGGAGCGACCGGCACACTGCGCGATAGGCAGCAATCGCATCCCGGTTGGCGGCCACGTCATGAACTCGCACGATGTCGATGTGTTGCTGCGCGAGTGCCACTGAGACACCGACCGTTCCAAACCGGCTCTCGTCCACGTCTCGACCGATGATCTTCTTCAGAAACCGCTTTCGTGAGTGGCCGATCAGGACCGGCCGGCCCAACGCGCGGAAGCGGGCGATGTGCGAGAGAATCTCCAGATTGTGTTCAGCCGTCTTGCCGAAGCCGACTCCCGGGTCGAGGACGATTCGCTCGGCATCGATTCCGCCGCGACCCAGCGTTTGCAGACGCTCTTTGAAGTACTCGCAAATCTCCTCCACGACATCGGTGTAGCGGGGCTCGATCTGCATCGTTTGCGGAGTGCCCTGCATGTGCATCACCACGACTCCGCACCGAGCATCGCGGCAGACCTCGATCATTTTGGGATCGAAGCGGAGGCCCGAGATGTCATTGACGATTCGGGCACCCGCCTGCAATGCCTGACGCGCCACCTCTGCCTTGGACGTATCGACCGAGATCGGGACGTCGGTTCTGTGCACGAGTTGCTCGATCAACGGAATGACGCGACGAAGTTCTTCGTCGAGCGACACGGCGTCGGCTCCCGGTCGAGTCGACTCGCCCCCCACATCAAGGATGTCGGCCCCTTCGTCCGCCAGACTCAGGGCATGTTCGAGCGCGGCCTCAGGCGCGAGGAATCGGCCTCCATCCGAGAAACTGTCCGGCGTGATATTGACGATTCCCATGATGAGGGGGATCGATCCCAAGTCACGACAGAATCCTTCAAAAGACCACATGCGGTTTGCAAAGTTGTCGGCCACGATTGGATCGCGCTCCATAAGAGTCCGTCACACGTGCTCAGAATACGCATGTCGCCATCCACCCGCGAAGTGGCAAGTCACCTCAATCTGCACCGAATGCGAAAGAGTAATTCGGCACGAATGTCAAGATTTGGTCAATCTTCGCCAATCCTCAATCTCAAGAAAACTTCCCCCGGTCGTTTGACAACCAGATTCATGCCGATATTCTGCAACCTCCCCGAAGGGAAACTTGGAGTAGTTCCCCCAGTCAGCCCAAAAGAATTCCTCGCGTAGAACGGTCTAAGGACAGAACTGCTGCGGGAGGTTGGTCCGCCGAGGGTCGGCGGCCTGTGTTTGAAATCTGTGTCAAGTTTGAAGGAGATTAGTATGACTCGTTTGTTTGGTTTGGCGTTGGCATTTGGTGTTGCTGGATTTGCGATGAGCCCCGACACGGCTGAAGCCGGTCGTTGTTGTGCTCGGCAGCGATGCTGCCGGCCAGCACGCACCAATTGCTGCCACACGCAGCGCCAGAGCTGCTGTGCACCAGCCGCGACCTGCTGTGCCACGGCCGCTCCTTGCGCCACGGGCTGCACTTCCGGTTGCAGTGCCACAAATGGCGCGGCTGCTGCTGCCGCCGCTCCGGCCGCTGCTCCTCAGCCGCCAGTTGAAAACGCTCCGAAGCCAGCGACCTGATTTTTCAGGTTTGCCGCACGTCCTCGTGCTTCGCATGAATGACGTGGAGTTGGTACTTGAGAAGTGGGCTTGTTGTGCCTGTCACAACAAGCCCGCTTCTTTTCTTTGCGGTGCCGGGTCAGCGAGCCACTCGTCGATCCATTGATCAACAACCTCAGGGCCCCTTCCACGTTCAGGGCCTTACTCGCCGGATCGACTTCCGATGAGGTGACGCCACGTAGACGGATCGATCAGGAAAGTCGCGGGCGATTTCCGAGAGATCGGTCACTCCGGCGCGCAGGCGTGCGAGCAAAATCGCCGAAGCGAGGCCCGGTTCGTTGGTGATGAAATCCAGATGACTGGCTTCGGTCTCGTGCTGATCGATCAAGACCAACGCCGGTCGCTCAGTCACCGAGGCTTCGATCCAGCGACGGACTTCCGCCTGCTGACGGCGAGGATGAGCGATGGTATTGATTCCACGTTCGATCCGCGGCTGCCAAAGCCCTGCCAGGCCGAAATAACTTCCGGCGAGAGACAGCCCGATCAAACAAAGCCACCAAATCTTGAGGCCACTGTGGCGAGTATCGGTCCACGCGGCGAACAGGCTCCGCGTCGCCGCCGCCAGCAACAGACACCAGAGCGGCGCAGACTCGAACACGTAATGCCAACCCATGATCCCGACGTACCAGTACGGAACGTGAACGGCATGCAGACTCAAAATCGCCGCCGCCACGAGCAGCCACCGGCGATCGAGCCGTCCGGCGGAACCGACCACGATCACCGCTGCGAGCAACAGCGGCAGAACGTCCACCGTCCAGATCCAGCTTGCCACCCAGCGAATGAACGCATTGGACGCGGCCAGCGACGGCGTGAGATTCTCGGTCCAGCGGTCGTAATGGTCGATGACCTTCGGCCCGAGATGTTGCTCGCCGCGCACGACGTTGTTGAACCCGTAGACATGGCGCGGCGTGTAGATTTCCGTGTAAAGCTGATACGGCGACGTGAGCCAGTCACCCGTCACGTCGCGGTTGTACGCGAGCATCACACACCAGCCACAGACCAGCGGCAGGCCCAAACCGAGCAGCACCGGAACTCGCCGCGCAGGACGTCCTTCCGGCGGTTCACCCGACAGCGCAGCGCGATCGGCGGGAGCAGACTCACCGCCTCGAATCAGCCACCAAAGGACATCCAGACCGAACGGCAGGCCAACTCCCGCCGCCGTCATCGGCCGGCAAAGCATGGCGTAGCTGAGGCCGACTCCCGCGAGTCCCGCATCCCAACCTGAACGCGTTCGCCGCAGTCGAATAATTCCCAGCAAGAACGCCGACAAACCGACGAGCGTCGGATGATGGGCGAGCAGCAGATTGCCGAACAGTCCGATGCCCGGCGACAGCGCCATCGTCAGGCTCGCCACGAAGCCGACGACTCGCCCGCCGAGTTCACGTCCCGTCCAATAGATCAGCATCGTGGCGATCGCTCCGGCCAGCTGCGGTCCCCAATACGGATGGCCCAGCGCCACGAAGGGGGCCAGCCACAAGCCGGTCCCCGGATAAAAGCGGCAGGCCATCCGGCCTTCGTTCAAAACGTGCATCTGATCGAACAGCTCGGGACGGACGGGAACACTGGGAAACGAAAACCGGCCGGCCAGCAGCGTCTTGGCCTGGAAGAGATAGCTGTACTCGTCGTGGTACGCCGGCGGCAGGTCTCCGATCCGGGAACCAATTCCTGCGCTCACGGCCAGTGAAACGACACCGCACAACAGCGCGAGAGACCAGTCAACCGTGAGGCCGCTGCGAGGTGGAAGAGCCTCCGTCGTCTTGACTCTCTTTCGCTCGGGCAGCATCACGATGATGGGCGCGGTCACCATCAGGAAAAGCTGCGCGGTTGCCAGTCCCGGTTCCCATTCGGCAACCAATCCCAGCATCCCCACGATGCACGCGGCCAGCCCGAGAGACCACGCGGCGACCTGAACCGGCCACGCCACTCCATCGCGTCGATTCCCAGCGGCGGAAGAATCAGCCATCGACATGTGGAACGAGTGCCTTCCAAGAGTCCGGTCGCAGTGAGGTCGGCCAGTCTCGTGACTGGCGGCGTTTCCCGCAATACGGCTGAAGTCCGGTTTAGCTTTGTCAGCCGGACTTCATTCCGGGAGATTGCCGCGCGGAGAGAAGTCCGGCTTTCCGAAAAGCCGGACTTCAGGGCCATTCAACCGCGCGATTCTTGAGCCACTTCAACGAGACACGCCTCTTCAAATCCTCGCACAATCCCATCAGGAAGTCCCATCGGGCGGGTCGTGGCGAAAACCACAGTAGGTTGGTACAAACGTCCCGAGTTTGGGAGTTCGATCCAACAGGAGCGGTTCCATGAGCTGGTTTGGCACAAAAGACTGGAATGTCATCGCCATCATCTTTGAACGTCGGGAGATGTACCGCGTCAACGGCAACCGCAGCAAGGGCGGCGCGGCGGTCAAGAGTCGCGATGGTGCCAAGAACCACGAACGAACGATCTTCTGGGCCGTCTTCGACCAGAAGCGAGCGTTCGTCGAGGGTGATGCCGGCAAGGGCCAAAACTGCGTCCCACCCGAGGTCGTTCAGAGACTGAAGAAGGAACTCTCCACGAACATGACCGTCCAGCAAGTTCTCAAAGTTCTGGAACAAGGTGAGCTGGCGATGGCCGCCAAGCCGCTCGTGTGGGCCGGCTATCCCAAGTCCGAACAGAAATCGATGGACGACGAGTAACCGAAGACTCGGAGGCTCCACGTTCGCGACATCGTGGCCGACGCTGCTAGCGTCGGCGTGAGCTTTGCATTTGGTTGTCGATGGACGCTGGCAGCGTCCGCCACGAACCCACTATGACTGTGAATGGAACCCCGCCTGTGACCCGACCGACTCATGCACCTCAAGCCCTGCCCGAACCGAGCATCAAACTTTCCGAAGGCTGGCACTGCCTGCATCTCTACTATCGCGTCGATCAAGCCGCGCTGAGGCAGTTGTCTGAAGAACAAGTCGTCGAGGGGCGTGAAGTCCTGACGCATCTGCTCGACCCGGCGCGGCCCGGCGCGCCGCAACGGTTGCAGACGTCGGTCGTCTCCGGTCACAAGGCCGATCTCGGCCTGATGGTCATGGACCCCGACCCGTTGCTGATTGATGGCATTCGCCAGGGAGTCCGTTCGAGTCCGCTCGGCTCGGTCCTGATCCCGACCTACTCGTTCGTATCGATCACCGAAATCTCCGAGTACGTTCCGACGATCGAACAGTACTCGGAGCGGTTGCAACGCGAAGGAGTCTCACCCGACGATCCGGCCTACGCTGCGAAGGTCGCCGCGTACGGACAGCGCCTGCCGATGATGAACAAGCAGCGACTGTGCCCCGATTTCCCCGCGTGGCCCGTGACCTGTTTCTACCCGATGAACAAGGCCCGCCATCCGATCGCCAACTGGTTTACCGAGCCGTTCAGCGTACGATCCGCCCTGATGGCCGAGCACGCCACGAGCGGGATGAAGTTCGCCGGCAAGGCCTCGCAACTCATCACGGCCTCGACGGGCTTCGACGATTGGGAATGGGGCGTCACTCTCTGGGGACGAAACCCGGCGTACATCAAAGAGATCGTCTACACGATGCGCTTCGACACCGCCTCGGCCAAGTACGCCGAGTTCGGGCCGTTCTACATCAGCTACCTGATGTCGCCGGTCGATGCCCTCGATCACCTGCAAGTCTGATCGCAGGGAACATCGCATCCCGTACGATCCAGTTTGCTCGTTCGCAAGCGGCGCTCGCTGATCGATCTCGAGACGATCCAAGGAAGGAAATCTACGACTCCTGGCCCCTTTGATTCTCCCGATCTCCTGAAGAACCGTCATGTGTCACGGGCCTACGCCGCGGAGCGGACGGTTGCCGGCGGAGACAAGAGGCCGATGATCGCACGGGTCTGCCCGGGGGAGGCGATGTCGCGTCCGACCGCGCGAGCCAGGTGAACGACCCGGTCAATCAAGCCGGCGTTGGTGGCCGGCTGCCTGCTGTCCCAGTCGTAGTAGATCGCGTCTTCCAGTCCGACGCGAACATGACCGCCCATCGTGACGGCCAACGAGTTGATAAAGAACTGATATCGACCGATCCCGGTCGCGGACCACGTCGTGCCGGGGGGCAATGCACGGATCATCAGGCACAAGTTGTCGGGAGTCGCGGCGAGCGTCCCCAGCGAGCCGAGCAGAATGTTCGCATAGAACGGCGGGCGCAGCACTCCCTTGTGGATCAGGAAATGAGCGTATTCGGCCATGCCGAGGTCGAACAATTCCAACTCCGGCACGATGCCGCGGGCGGACATCGCGGCCGCCAGTTGCTGGATCATGTCGGGCGAGTTGATCGACGGCTGAGTCGGAAAATTGAGCGAGCCCAACGTCAGCGAGCCAAACTCCGGATCCAACGACAAGACTTCGCTGCGCTGCCAGAACTCACCGAACGTCCGTCCGCTGCAGGAGCCCGAGATCAACAACTCCGGACACTCGGCACGAACTCCGGCGAAGATCTCGGCGTAAATCTCTCGGCGATAGCTGGGCGACTCATCGTTCTCCCG
This sequence comes from Planctomycetota bacterium, assembly GCA_038040225.1. Lineage (GTDB taxonomy): Bacteria > Planctomycetota > Planctomycetia > Planctomycetales > Planctomycetaceae > Schlesneria. The sequence continues at coordinate 31,990 of JBBPIS010000024.1, read as the reverse complement.
CGCGTGCAGATGCACGATTGTCGCCCCCGCGTCACGACAGCGTTTGGCGTCGGCAATGATCTCCCGCGGCGAAATCGGCACATGCGGGTTGTCCCGCCTGGTGGGGACCATGCCGGTCAAAGCCGCGTTGATGATCAGTGGAGGCATGTTTGCAACTCGGAAGCGCCAATGGAGCGACGACGGATTTCCGGCCTCATCGACCTTCAATGTTCTCTTTGACGATGCGAGCCGGCACGCCCATCACCTGCGTGTGCGGCGGAACGTCTTTGGTGACGACCGCACCTGCCCCGACCACGCTGCCGTCACCGATGGTGGTGCCGTCAATCACGACCGCCGACATCGCCACATACACTCCCTGTCCGATGCGGCATCTGCCGGCGATGTTGGCCCCCGGGCCAATCGTCGTGAAGCTTCCGATCGTCGTGTGATGTCCGATCAGGGCGCCGCGATTGACAATCACATGTTCGCCCAGCGAACTCTTGGCGGCGATCATCACTCCAGCGCTGATGATGCAGCCCGAACCCAGCGGCGTTGTCAGTGAAACACGAGCCGTCGGATGCACCAACGTGGCGAAGGACAGGCCCCGCTCGGCCGCTGCATCGACAAACCGTCGGCGGTGCGTGGTCCCGATGCCGCATAAGGCTCGGTGGTCCGCTGCCAGCGGTCGGCAGTCATCGATCCAGTAGATCGGCTGGCTGTCAAGCTGCTCCCGGCAACGGTCGGGCTCCAGGTTTTCGACGAACCCCGCCAATTCGAGACCCGGCGTCTCGCGCACGAGATCGGCGACTTCCTCAGCGAAGACCCGCGTCCCCAGGATCAGCACCTTCTGAATCGCAACACCACGGTCAGGCTGCATGCGGAACCTCCCGCGCCGCGAAATCGGCGACCATCGGGATGCACGAACTGTCGCTGCCGCTGACCGTGTCGGACCGCATGAATTCCACGACCGCTGCAATCACACACTGTTGTTCCGCCGAGGTCATCTCGACGAAGAATGGCAGCGACACGATCTGCTCAGCCAGTTGCTCCGTGACAGGCAGCGGTTGCCCGAATGCAGCGAAGGCCGGTTGAAGATGATTCGGCGGATACTGCACAGCGGTTTCGATTCGCTGTTGCTGCAAGTGCTCGACCAGCGCATCGCGGCTTCCGTCGAGCACTCGCACGACATACATGTGAGGAAATGCTTCGAGATCGCAACGCACCAGCAAGCAGAGGTTCGGCAACGACGCAAACGCCCGGTCGTAGAACTTCGCCAGCGTGAGACGACGCTGTCGAAAGCTCTCCAGCCTGGAAAGTTGGCTGAGCCCCAATGCCGCGGCAAGGTTATTCAGGTGATACCGAAATCCGTGATCGATCACCGCATACTTCCCGGTCCGCTGCTGAGTCAGCCGCGTCCAAGTGTCGGAGGCGAATCCCAATTGCCGGCGCCGTGCGACTCGTTCTGCCAGTCCATCATCGTCCGTGGTAATGGCACCGCCATCACCACAGGTGATGTTCTTGAGCGGACCAAAGCTGAAACAGGTGGCGTCAGCCAACTGCCCGACCGGACGCCCGGTCCGCGACGATCCGAAGGCATGCGCCGCATCGGCAATCAGAGCGATTCCCGCTTCCCGCGTGGCGGCCCAAAGGCGTTCCATATCGCAGACCTGTCCGGCGAAATGCACGGGCAAGATGGCTCGCGTGCGGGAAGTGATTCGCGCCAATGCGTCGTCGGCGTCGAGGTTCAGGGTCTCGGGACTCACCTCGCAAAAGACCGGAGTGCCCCCCGCCGCCAGAATCGCCTGCACGTCCGCGCAGTACGTCAACGATGGCACGATGACTTCGTCGCCCGTCTCAAGGTCCAGCGCCTCCAGCGCCAAGTGCAGTGCGGCGGTGCAACTGCTGACCGCGATCGCGTGCCGCGTGCCCGCGAGTGCCCGCACCCGATCTTCAAACTGCCGGGTCTGCTCCCCCGGACCCAGCCAGCGCCCGTGCAACACCTGTCCCACAGCCGCAAGATCTTCCGGACCAATGGCGGGACGGTACACAGGAATCGAGACCCGGCTGTCTGAAACCAACTTTGCAACCCATCATGGAATGAGCATTCCCACGTGCGCACGAAGCGACCGCTGTTCGTGGCGGTCCTGTAACAGAATTGACCGATTGAGCCAACATGGAATTCGGACCTTGGCCAGTTGCGAGAAAACTGAACAGCACGCCGCCGGGCACCGGCGGGGCGTCAGCAGCAGGATCTGGCCTTGATCAGCAGTTGGTCCACCGAATGCGCCATTGTGTTCTGTGCGAGCAGGCAGTCACGAGCTCGCCGCGCCAGGGCCTCGCGACACGAATCGTCGTTCAACAAAGAAACCAATGTTTCGACGGTTGTCGAACTCGTCACGGGAACGAAATGCTCTCCGGCAATCCACGGGCGCGTATCCGCGCACACCTCCGAAACGACCAACGCTCCACAGCCGATCGCCATCAGTAACCGCATGCCGGGAAACTCCCAGGGGAAGTTCAATATATTCAGCACAATCTTCGTTCTGCTCAGCAACTCGGTCCGAGCCTCTCCCAACGTCTCCAGCGGAGCGATGACGGCTTTGAAGCCCAGCCGATTGAGCCGTCCGACCACGGCGCGCACCTGCCTCGCACGTCGAATCGCACGCAGTCGGCCGATGAACAGCATGTCGATGTCGCGCGGCCGCTGACGGTCTTCTCCCCACAGACGGTGGTATCCGACCGGTACAAAACGCGACGGGATCCCCTGCTCCCGCAGATACTCCACCCGAGTCGGCAGGCTGCACACGAGGTCGTCAATCCAGCGGCTCGGCCCGATCGCATGTGTGTGCAACCAAATCGCGTTCTGCATCATGCACCCCGCGCCGAAATCCCACTCATGACCGCCAACCCGAAGCAGTTCTCGCCGCAATCTCGCTGCATGCCAACGCCGCACGAGACCCCGAACCACTCGGGGCAATGGCACGCGGCCTTCCAAGAAACGCCCCGGCCCACCAATGCATTCCTGCCACCCCGCCCGGGCGATCTGCCGCCCAATCGCGTGCATGCCATCCGTCGTCCCCGGCGGCGGCAGCGGCTCCAGTTGCCACAGCAACGTGCGCGGTCGCGGTGTTGGCTCGACAAACTGAGCCGCCCAACGTGGGAAATCCATTCCATGTCCCACCAGGATCAACAGCCCGGCCTGCTGCGCGGACGAATCACCGTCGCGCACCTGTTCGGCTTCGAAACCTCGCTGTTGAAGCACGTCAATCAACGAGTCCGCCGTGGTCCTGGAAGTCTCAGAGGCCGAAGGAGCGACAGCAATCCTGCTTTCCCGTTGAGCACCGCCGAGAGGGCGACCACTTCCCTGTGAAACCATGTCAGCGACTCCCGGTGGCGTCTGCGGTCGTAAAAGCGGCGCGGGAGATAGCAAAACCGCGCGACAACTGCAATTCGGCCCCCGTTTGATTCCTCCCAGCACACGATCAGGAAATGAGTTCTTGCGAACTCATCTACGAGGTCATGAATTGGTTAGATGCTGAAGTCGGTGGTGCGGCCAAGGAGGCGGTCGATTAGTTCCTGGGGGATGTCGATGGCGAGGGACGTTCCGCCGGCGAGGTCCGTCGGATTGATGCCGCAGTAAACAGACCACGGGCCGAGGTGTCGCCAGCGGCCGGCTCGCTTGGGTTCGTTCGGAAGCACAGGCGTCGTGCAGCGGTTGCAACTGATCGTCGAGAAACCCTGCTCATGCAGCGGGTTGACGATGACGTTGTGGTCGGCAACATACGTGTCCATCTCGTCGTTGCTGAAGTTGGCGAGCGGATTGATTCGCACGCAGTTCATCGGCGGATCGACGGAGAGAATCGGACAGCCGCCGCGGGCTCCCCCCTCGGCGCGGCGCAGGCTTCCAATCAGGCAGTCGAACTGCCCGCGCGTCGCCAGCAGCGGCTCGGTCTTCCGCATGTCGCAACACTGCTTCTGGCCCTCGGGTGACAGATAGAGGACTCCGTGTTGCCTGGTCTGCTCTTCCATCGTCTGCTGGGGATGCAGCGTGATGATCTCCAGCCCGTACTCGCGGGCGAGGCGGTCGCGCGTGTCGAGTGTCTCCTGGAAATTGACGCCCGTATCGACGAACACCACCTTCATGCCCAGCTTCATCGCGCTGATCATGTGACAGACGACGCTGCCCGCCATTTGCATGGCGGTCAGGGCGACAACCCGCTCGCCGAAGACGACCTTCGTCCAGCGCAGCAGGTCCTCCGGCGAACGGTCCTCAAACGACTTGTTGAGTTCCATCAAATCGGCCTGTGTGAATCGTGCCATGTGTGGCCAAAGCCTCCTGCGGAATCGTGATGGGAGCGACGGACTCTAGCAAATGATTCGGAATCGTGGCAACGGGCGGCGGACAAACTCCAAACTTCAAGGACCAAAGCCCAAACGAATCACAAACACCAAATCTCAATGACAGAAACGTCCCCGACGGAGCCGTTTGGAATTTCGATTGTTTGGGATTTGAGATTCGTTTGGTGTTTGGAACTTCGTGCTTGGGATTTCCGTTTTACGGCTCTACGGTGTGAAGTCGCTCGTCGCATCGACAGACAGGCAGAATCGGGCGATCAACTCGGCAGCCTGATCAAGGTCGTTGAGCGACACCACTTCAACGGGACTGTGCATGTAACGGTTGGGAATGCAGACGAGTCCCGTGGCGACGCCGCCGCGCGTCAGTTGCAGTTCGGCCGCGTCGTTGCTCGCCGCGGTCGCGAGGCCGTTGATCTGAACGGGGATCTCAGCCGCGCTCGCTCGTTCAACAAGCCGCTCGAACACAACCGGGTTCACGTTGGGACCGCGATAGAGTACGGGGCCTTTTCCGACCTTGATCCGTCCGAATTGAGTCTCATCAATCGTTGGGCAGTCGGTCGCGTGAGTCACATCCACCACGATGCCGAGTTGCGGATCGATCTGGAATGCGCTGGTCTGCACCCCGCGCAGGCCGATCTCTTCCTGAACAGTCGAGACGGCGAAGACGGCTGCCTTGGGGTTCCCCTTCGCGACTCGTTCGGCAGCCGTCATCACGGTCCAAGCCCCAACCTTGTTGTCCATGCCGGGGGCTGCGGCGAAGCCGTTCCTCAGTTCGCGAAAACCCAGTGCGACGGTGATCGGATCGCCAATGGCCACGATCTCCCGCGCTTCGGCTTCGTCCTTCGCGGCGATGTCGACCCACAGGTTCTTGATCTCGGCGACCGTCTTGCGATCGTCGGGCGTTTGCAGGTGAATCGGCTTTCGCGCGATCACTCCCGCCACGGGACCGCCCTTCGTCCAGACCTGCACGTTCTGGCCAATCAACACCTGAGGATCCCAGCCTCCGATGGCGTGGACCCACAGGTAGCCCTTGTCGTCGATGTGCTTGACCAGCAGTCCAATCTGATCGCAATGACCGGCCAGCATGATGCGCGGCGAACCTGTCGGGTTGACTGACGCCACCACATTGCCATGCCAGTCGGTCTTCACATCATGGGCGAAGCCCTTCGCAAATCGACGGACCACATCCTGCACGGGTCGTTCATAACCCGACGGACTGGGGGCGTGAAGCAGATCCTTGAGGAACTGAAGGGGGACGTCTTGCATGTCGGGTGTTCTCGATGAGCGGGCAGGTCATTTCACTTGAGCGAGGCAGTCTTGCCTGCGTTGCCTCGTCAACTCAGTCAGCTTTTTTCGGCGGGGCGATCTTCAGAATTCTGGCCGGTTACGAAGATTATGTTTGACGATCAACACGAGCGTTGGGTATTTTGTTGTCGCGTCGAGCAGGCAGGGCTGGCCGGGCCAATGCATCTTGTCGATCCGAGTCCTGAATCGCCAAACACCGTTTCAAGCTGGCAAATAATCGTGAGTCAGTGTAACAGGGAGGTTGAAACGGGTGCAGGGAAGCCCATTCACGAATCTCTGTTCGTTGTTGGTCACATTTGTTGAGGGTTTCGTGAGCCGCATGGGATGTGAGCCACGAACTACTTCCACATCACCAGTCGGTTCCAAAGGTCGCTCGTCATTCGTGCTCGCTGCGAGACGAATGGTTTCAAGCCTCAAAGGGTGTTACGACGGAAGTGCCGTCTCCCGCGAGGCAGTTGGTTTTCAAGGAGGATTGTCATGAGTGCTACGTTGTTCGTCCCCGGCCCCGAAGTACTGGCAGAACAGATCGAACTCGCGGTGCAGTCAAAAACCGGCGGCCGAGTCCGTGGGCTGCGGGTCCACGTCATTGATGGGTGCGTGATCATCTCGGGCCGCACGTCGACTTATTACAACAAGCAACTCGTGACTCACGCCGCGATGGAAGCGGCCGACGATGCCCTCGTGATGAATGAGGTCGAAGTCTGTTGAGCAGGACGTACCCCCTTTGAGTCGGCACGTGCGGAGGACATCAGCCCTTCGTTTCTTTCCCGCTCGTCTCTTTCACGTCCACCGTTTTTCCAAATCGTGATTCCTCTCCCCGGAGCAGCCGCCGCACGTTGCTTCGATGTTGGAACAGGATCAGCAGCGGTACCGCGATGGCGAACAGCCCCTGGCTCCACGTCTCGCCCGCGAACGGCGAGGGTCTGAGCATTGCCAACTGGCAGACCCCGAAGGTGACGGCAGCGATCATCGAACTCAGCGAGACGATCCGCCAGATTGCAAACGCGCCGAAGAACGCAATCGCTCCGGCGAGCAAGCCCCACGGGCTGAGCATTGCGACCACGCCCAGCGACGTTGCCACTCCCTTGCCGCCTCGAAAGCCGAGCCAGCACGAAAACATGTGGCCCACGATGGTCGAGACGCCCGCCAGCACCGTCAAATGAGCCAGCGCTGGTTCATCCACTCCAAACAGCAATCGAGGCAGCAGCGCCACGGGGAGCAAGCCCTTCAGCGCATCGAGCCCCAGGCAAACCAGACCCCATTTCTTGCCGAGCACTCTGCCGGCATTGGTCGCCCCGATGTTGCCGCTCCCATGCTGCCGCAGATCGACCCCCTTCACGGCCCTGCCGATCATCAGCCCGAACGGAATCGAGCCGGCGAGGTAACTCGTCAGCGCCAACAGAAATGACATCGGCAGCATGGCTCGTGGTTCTCAACGAAGCAGTAGGGTGCGTGAAGTCTTCGGAACGCACCATCGTCGAAGGTCAAACTCAAACCGGTGCGTTACGAAGACTCCACGCACCCTACGTGTTCGACGAATTCAGTGGCGCGACGATCCGTGGGACGCCGCCGCAACGTCGAGCAGGTTGCCTCGGTCGTCGAAGGTCATGTCGGTGGGTTCGGTCAGCGCGGTGAGGTCATCTCGCCCGGCGAGTTCGGCGAGGTAGGCTTCGCTGACGAGGCACTCGGCAAGTTGCAGCGTGTTCGAGATCTGGATGACCCTCGACTGCGGGGGTTCGACGAGTCCCACCGTTTGCAGTGCGGCCGTGACGACTTCGCGATCGGTCTCAAAGGCAATCGGTGTCATGGCGGCCGGCGGATGCAGGCCGGTGAGGCAGTTGATCACCGTGATCTTCTGGTCAATCGAATCGACCGTTCGCTGATTGGTGAACTCGGCCATGCCGATGCCGGTGGCATTACCGTGCGTTTCCTCGGTCAACCCGCGGACAAAGATGCGGCGACAGCGAGCGACATCCTTGTCAGTGCCGGCGTGGTCGTTGTACTTGCGTCCGATGACATTCGTGTCCATCCCGGTACCGCTCATGTTCTTGCCGATGCGGTCGATGATCAACAAGTCGGCGGAAGCAAACGGAAGCCGAGGCAGCCACTGAGTGGCCAGCTTGAGCAGCGCTTTTTCTCGCTCGAAGAACTGTGCAGGCGGGACCGCTTCGAGCAGAGCCGTTTCGTCGTAGGCATTCTCGACGATGGCGAGGCCTCCCACCACACGGCACTTCTTGATCACCGCGGCGGCGACGGCCGTGACGATCTCCGTGAAGCTGTAGTCGGCGATGGCTCGATGATAGATCTTTGCTCCCGCGTGTTTGCCGAGGCCGATCAGCATCATCTTGTGCAGGCCCGATTCGATGTCGCCGACAAAGCCGGTGTGCGGCTTGACTCGCCCCGCGATCAGCACATGGTCGGCCTGCGAGGCGTGTTTGTCGAAGTGAACCGGGATCCCCTGCGGCGTGTGATCGACGACGACGGTCTCCATCGACGCCCGGATCTCGCAGCCCATCGCCTCGGGCGTGATGCCGTATCCCGCGAGAATCCCCGTCTGCCCCTCGGCCGTTCCCCCGCCGTGGCTTCCCATCGCCGGCACGATGAAGGGGACGGCTCCCAGACTCTTCAAGTGATCGACCGCCGCGCGAGTGATCTTTCCGATGTTCGCGATCCCACGACTTCCCGCCGTGATCGCCACCGTCTGCCCTGCGCGGATCGTCTCACCCAGCTTGAGCGACGCGAGTTGAGACTGCACCTCCCCCGGAACATCCGCCACTCGACGGGCATCAAACTTCTGACGAACACGAATCATGCGAGGGAAGGACATAACTTGCCGATCCTAGAGGGAGTGGAAACCGTCCGGCGAGAGTTTATGCCCGATCACCAAATCGTTCCACCGAGTGAACCCGCCGGACGGCTGACTTGTCGGAGCAGACCGCACGAATCAGGATGCCGCCTGCGTGACTCGAAAATGAAACGTCTGTCATCGAATGCGATTTGCCATGTTTCCCTCCGATTCTGACATTGTTGAGGTCTCACCCCGGATTCGGATCTCGTGCCGCGAGTTCGCTTGGGGGGTTGCACGCAGTTCGGGGCCCGGCGGTCAGAACGTGAACAAGGTGAACTCGAAGGTGACGCTGCGGTGGCCGCTGTTCGAGTCGGAAGGGTTGCCGGTCGACGTGCGGGACCGGTTCGTCGCCGCTTACAAACGGAGGCTCACCACCGAGGGCGACCTCGTGATGAGCAGCGAGCGGTACCGCGACCAGTTGAAGAACGTCACGGATTGCCTGGACAAGCTGCGCGAGCTGCTGCTCGCCGTCGCGGTGGCCCCGAAGCCGCGGAAGAAGTCCAAACCAAGCAAGGCCTCAAAACGGCGTCGCGTCGCCGACAAGCGGATGAACGCCGAGACAAAGCAACGCCGACAGAGACCTCACGTGGATGAGTGACAAACTGTTCTGCGTTCCCTTCTCGCGCGTTTTCATTCTCCCGGCAGGCTGCGCAAACGAGTCGACCGCCGCTATACTTCGGCCCCGCTGATCCGGCCCGGAGGCATGGTTGCCGTCGAGTCGCTCTGCCTTTTGCCGAAGGATGACGGAAGATGATTTGGGCGGCTTTTGTGCTGCTGGTGCTGTTGGTTCTGGCGTTCGATCTGGGACTGTTCACGCGCGGAGAGAAGAAGGCCCTGACGGCGCGAGCGGCCCTCCTGCGAACGGCCGTTTACTTCTGCCTGGCCATGCTGTTCACGGTCTTCGTCTACTTCGCCTACGAGAGCCACTGGTTTCAACTTGGTGTCTACGCCCCGCCGAGCGTCGACGACGCGGCGCACGACGGGCACGCGGCTGCTCACACAGCCTCGCTGCTGCCGAAGAACGGTCGCGACGCGGCCATCATGTTCTTCATGGGTTACATCCTGGAGCAGTCGCTCAGCGTCGACAACATCTTCGTGATCGCACTGGTGCTGGGTTACTTCCAGGTTCCCGCCGCCTACCAGCATCGCGTGCTGTTGTGGGGAATCCTCGGAGCGCTGGTGATGCGCGGCGTGATGATCGGCATCGGTGTGGAACTGATTCACCGCTTCCACTGGATGACTTATGTGTTTGGTCTGTTCCTGCTGGCGACAGCGATCAAGATGCTGTTCGCGGGGGACGAAGAGATCGACTTCGAGACCAGTCTCATGGTCCGACTGGCTCGGCGGGTCTTTCGTCTCCATCCGAGCTTCGTGCAGGATCGATTCTTCACGAAGGTGGACGGCAAACTGGCGATGACACCGCTGTTCCTGGCACTCGTGATCGTGGAGACGACCGATCTCGTCTTCGCGGTCGATTCGATTCCCGCCGTGATTGGCCTGACAAACGATTCGTTTCTGGTCTTCACCTCGAATGTGTTTGCGATCCTCGGTCTGCGGAGCCTGTACTTCGCTCTGGCCGATCTGCTCGGCAGATTCCGTTATCTGAAGTTCTCGCTGGTGGCAATCCTGGCTCTCGTCGGCATCAAAATGCTGATTCACGACTTCCTGCCGACGGATCGCACGAGCGAAATCACGCTGATCTCATTGGCCGTGATCGCCGTCGCACTGGCGATTGGAATCGGGGTCTCACTGGCGATACCCGAACCCGCTGAGAAGGCTGACGAAGGCGAGCCGGCGTGAGTGACGGGTGAGTAGTGGGTCAGTTTGACGAAGGTGGCACTATCCCGGAGCGGCTACTGCCGCAGCAGCGTTCGCGCCGAGAGAATGCCGGAGCGACTGGTCGACTTCTCGCGCAGCAGGTTGCCTCGCGCGGGGGAGTAGGATTCGCAGAGCTGCTTGATGTCTTCCTTGACGACGAAGAACGCCTCGATCACGCGCGGATCCCACTGTTCGTTGGCACCGCGGCGGAAGATGTCCTCCAGTCGCTCGATCGGCATCCCCTTGCGATAGGGGCGGTCGCTGACCATGGCGTCGTAGCTGTCGGCCACGGCGATGATCCGCGCCATCAGCGGGATCTCGTCTCCCTTGAGCTTGTCGGGATAGCCCTTGCCGTTGAATGCCTCGTGGTGATTCCGCACTCCCGGCAGAATCGACTTGAGGTTCTTGAGTTGCTGCAGAATCAGGAAGCCGATCATCGGGTGGAGTTGAATCTGTCGGAACTCCTCCTCGGTCAACTGGCCGGGCTTGGCGAGAATTCGATCGTCGACTCCGACCTTGCCGATGTCGTGCAGCAAGCCGGAGAGATAGATGTCGTCGAGATCACCCACTTCGAGTCCCAGTTGTTCGCCGAGTCGTCGCGCCACCAGCGCGACGCGTTCGCTGTGACCGCGGGTGTACGGGTCTTTGGCATCCAGCGTCGAAACCAGGGAGCGCACAAAGCCCACCAGCAGATCGTCGTGCTCGTCGTACAACTCGATGTTGCGCACGTGCGTCCCGAGAATCGTGGCGATGGAACTGACGAGGTTGGCTTCGATGGATCCGAAGTCGCGTCCCCCCCGCAGATTCGTGCAGACGATCCAACCACGGCGGTGCTGCGGGTCGCCAATCGGCACGATCACGAGATTCTTCAAACCGGGGAAGTCCGCACCAAGCAGCGTGTGCTGCAGCTTGTTCTTCACCAGCGGCTTGGTCCAGTCGTGTTGTTCGAAGCGTGCGAGCAGTCTCGCCAGTCCCGATTGATCGAATGGCAGACGGCCCTGCATGAGGAAGTGCATCCCGTGCTCGGGGTCTTCCAGGCAAATCACCGCTCCCGCACTTTCGATCAGGGCGTGCAGACCGCGCACGCACATGTCGGCCAGTTCTTCGCGCGGCCGCGACAACTGCAGGTTGTGCGTCAGTCGGTGCAGCAGACTGATCTCTTCGTAGGTGTAGTCGATCTGCTGGCTGAGGGCGTTCAATTCCAGTTGCAGTTCGGCCTCGCGTCGTCGCTGGCGGAACTCGCGCCCCACGCTATCGAGCAGACGTTGCAGCAACTTCGCCTCGCAGACGGGGACGGAGTCGAGGCATACATTCAAACGGGCTTCATTCCAGTCGGCCTCAATGGCGGTGAGCAGCAATTCTGGCGGTCGCGACCCGCGCGTCGGCAGCACGTAGCCGGCGACGACAAACCGGTCGTCAGTCGCCAGCGGCAAGGCGAAGGACGTGAGGTGCTCGCCCACCCTGCGAATCTCGATGGCCGAGACCGCTTCCAATCGCTGCAGGAGCTCGGCCGGGACGAACGGCAGCATGTCGGGATGTGACTGTCCGACAATGCGGCCCAGTTCTCGATCCAGACACAGGCAAGGGAGACCGGTCGCCTCGGCGAACTCGCGCAACATGGCCGCGGGCGGCGCGTCGTCGGTGGCATGCTGGCAGGCATCCATCACGGCCAACGTACCGGTGTCGGTGGTTGGATTGTCGAACAGCCAATCGGCCATTTGCGATGTTCCAGCGAGTCGAAGGCGAACTCGAATGCCGGAATGGTCAGACCGCGTTTCGTTGGAGTCGAATTGCGGCGAACCATCCCGCTTGGGGAGAGATCGTGTCCTCGCAACTCTAGGTCATACCGTGGCTCTCGCAACCGGATGTTGGCTCGCGGGGCCAAGGCGATGAGATTCTCTTCCCCGTCCGACCGGAACAACTCATCCGACCGCTGCGGCCGGAATGGTGGGAGACGCCGTCGCAATCGTTGCCGCTCGAACCGCACGCATCACCGGTGCAGTGTCGCCGATGACTATGAAACAAGCGCGGTGCGACAACTGAGGCGGAAAAATCAAAGCTCAAGTTCCAAAGACCAAACGAATCTCAAGCACCAAAAGACAAATTCCAAACTTGTGCAGCGGAGCGGTCCGCGCGTGGAGAGGTTTGGGATTTCAGTCTTTGAGATTGGGGATTCGTTTGGTTTTTGGAACTTGAGTTTTGGAACGTTGCTTTCGGGACTTCTGTTTCCCGCTCCGCCTACGAGGGGCGCTTGCCCCGCTCGCGCAGCAGATCACTGACCTGTTGCAGCAGACGTTGCTCGCGAGCGGTCAACGATGCCATTCCGTGCTCGTGGACCTTGGCGAGCAGGCTGTCGAGTTGGCGTTCGGCTTCCGCCTGCTGCTGTCGCTCTTCCTGTTCGCGCCGCAGTCGACGCTGTTCGCGCCAGCGCTGCAGCGGACTTTGGCGTGCTTCGCGCGGGGTCGACGATGCCGGAGCCGAGCGGTCCAGACTGGTATAGCCTTCAGAGAAGTCGTAGCCCAGGAACGAATCGTCCAGCAATTCCGAGGTCTGTTCCTCAAACAACTGCACCACGTTGACGACCATCAGGATGGCACCGACAAAAACGATGGGTGACCAGTCCCCGAACAGTCCCGCCAACATCAGCACGCCAGAGAAAACCACGCCGACTTGAAACGCGGCGCGGCTCACCAACTCGGGATGAATCCGAGTCGCCAACAGGGCCTTCACCATGTGACCGCCATCGAGCGGCACAATCGGCATCAGGTTGATGAGCAGCAGCAGCCAGTTGACCGCGAACGTGATCAGTCCCAGATCCCGCATCAGGCGGTCTCCGCTCAACGAACCCACGGGGTCCACGGGCAGGACCAGCGGATTCAGCACACCCCACAAGACATCGGGAGCGTAACTGCCGGGAAACGCAGCGAGGCAAATCATCAGATTGACAAAAGGTCCGGCGGCCGTCGTCAACACCTGGGCCAGCGTGCCACGACCCGGTTGCACGAATGCGAGTCCGCCCAGCGGAGTCAGATGGATTTCGTTGGCCGATCCGCCCGTCAGTCGCGCCCCGGCGACATGTCCCAACTCGTGCAACAGCACGGAGACCAACACGATTCCAACCACCGCCAGGGCCAGGACCGCCGGAAAGCGGACCGCGTACACCATGAGCAGCAGCAGGAAAAACCAACTGACACGGATCCGCAGCGAGCCCAGTTGAGGGAGCGGGAACGACAGGAGCATCCAACTCAGCCGGTCGCTCATGATGGCAAGATCCTTCTCACGGGAATCGGAGAGGCGATCAAACCTCATCCCCGGATGAGGCTCTGTTCAGTGCCCGGCATCTTAGCCCGGTGACGGGGACGTGACAATCCGTTGGGAAAAAGGTTGAGGGATGAAGGAAGAGGGATGAAAATCTTCCGGCTTTGCATCCCTCTTCCCTCTACAACCCTCAACCTTCTATCAGAACTTGTGTCCCGGCAGTGGTCCGTTCTGCGTGTAGGTCAACACCTCGGGACCGGACTCGGTGACGAGAATGGTGTGCTCGAACTGAGCCGACAGGGACAGGTCCATCGTGCGCACGGTCCACTTGTCGCGGTTGTCGAGCATCGTGCGCCACGTCCCGGCGTTGATCATCGGCTCCACCGTGAAACACATTCCCGGTTCCAGCATCAGGTTCGGGGTTCCCGACTTCGGGACGTAGTGCGGCACCCCCGGCTCCTGATGGAACTCGCGACCCAATCCGTGGCCCTGATATTCCTGCACGACCGAGTAACCGCGGACGCGGGCGAACCGCTCGATCGACCGGCCGATGTCGAGCAGCTTGCCGTAGACCTGTATGGCGTCGATGCCGACGTGCATCGAGTCGAATGCGGCCTGCACCAGCTTGCGGGCTTCGTCGGCCACCCGCCCGATCAGGAACGTTTCGGAAGAGTCACCATGCCAGCCATCGACGATGGTCGTCAGGTCAATGTTGACGATGTCGCCCTCACGCAGCGGCATGCGGTTCGGAATACCGTGACAGACCACTTCGTTGACGCTGGTGCAGATGGTGCTCGGGTAGTTCTTGTATCCGAGACAGGCGGGCGTATGACCGTGATCCAGCGTGTACTCGTACACCAACCGGTCGAGTTCGATGGTGGTGACGCCCGCCTTGACGTGCGGCCTGAGAAAGTCCATCAATTGAGCGTTGAACCGCCCAGCCGTTCTCAGACCCTCCCGCTCGTCTTCGTTGTACAGCGGAACCTTGCCCTTGCCCTTGGTCTTGCGACCCAACGCTTGCATGATGTTCAACCCAAGACCCCTCATTGCAGATCAATTCCAGTGAGCAACCAGTCGCCGTTCAAAGACGCACCCGAACAGTCAGCCGGTCAACTCACTGCGACGGTCCACAGAAGGCTATTTGATCGGTGGATATTCTGGAAGCGGGATGTCGAATCGACGGCTAGTGTTGTCGCCCAGCAGCCGTTTCGCAAGCGAGGTTGCCGCGTGGAACGGGTGCCGACGAACGTCGATCAACCGCGTTCGTGTTTGGTAGGCCCGCGCGATACGATTCGTCCGCGAATCAATTCCCTTCGGACTCGACGAATCATGAGTCAATTGCCTCCGCAAGAACTGCTCGACGCCACTCATCAATTCCCCGGAAAATTCCTGTTCAAGGCGATCGGTCGCAGCGAGGACGAGTTCGCCGCGCGGGTGGTGGCCGTGGTGCGCGAAACCCTGTCTCACGACTTCGACCCGCCCCACGACCTGCGTCACACAACGGGAGGCCGCCATGTGGCGGTCACTGTCGAACCGTGGATCGAATCCTCCGAGCAGGTGCTGGTCATCTTCGCTCGAATCCGCGAACTGCCCGGGCTCGTGATGCTGATGTGAGGGGAAAGGCCGGCGCATCAATCGGCGTCCTTTCGTGGCGGATGCTGCCAGCATCCGAACCGACGCTGGCAGCGTCGGCCACAACAGATATTCCCGCGTCGCACATTCGCCGTTCGCAGCCGTGTTTTCCGATGCCAACTTGGTTTTGACAGGTTTTTCGCTTCCGACTACAGTCCCGTCCGCAACGACGAGCCGAAGGATCGGCTCGGCAAATTGAGCGTGGTTCTTTGCGAAAACCACCCGACTCTACAAGGCAAGGACGGCCGAGTGAACTCATTGCCGCGCGTGCTCGTCATTGACGGGTCATCGGATACGGAAACCGTGCTCAAGGCCGTGCTCGAACCGCGCGGAACCTCGGTCGGACGCCATCGGAACCATCGATTCGCCTCCCGTCTCGATGCGTCTTCGTCCCCCGAGGTCGTTGTGATCGATCTCGATGCGGAGCCCGATGCCCTGCGGACGGTCTCGCCCTGGCAGAATTCACTGCGAGTTCTCCTCGGATCGCACCGCCCGTCCTCCACAGCCCACGGCGAACGATTCCTCGCGAAGCCGTTCCAGTACCCCGAGTTGGTCCGACTGATCGAGGAATTGCTGGACGAAAACGCGGCGGCGTGATTCCGCAGGGTCAGCCGCCGGCTTGCCTGTCCAAGGTCACATCCAACTTGCACTCGACGGATGACAGGCAGGCCAGCGGCTTTCCCTGCGAGTCGGACCGCTCGCCGCAATCCTCTCAGCGATGACGAAAACATCGTCCGGCAGTTGTCAGAGGTGCTGATCACGCGGATAGTATGCGGCCCGTTGCGGCGGCTCGCCAACTTGATGGCATGACCGCGCGAGTGACTTTTCGGATCGTCGTCGTGAACAGAGCATCGCTACTCGTCGTGCAGGGGGTCGAACAGGGCGCACGCTTTGAATTGGGCGAGCAGCCCATTGCGATGGGACGCGGCGTCCAGAACGAGGTCCGCATCCTCGACACGGAGGTCTCGCGGCTGCACGCCACGATTCAGCGGGTGAAAGACACGTTTGTCCTGACCGACCGCAACAGCTCGAACGGCACGCTGGTGAACGGCGTGGCCGTGCGCTCGCATTCGCTGGCTGACGGCGATCTGATTCAGTTGGGACATACGCTGCTGTTGTTCGCCGATGCCGAGCGGGAGAGCCTGTCGCACACCGTCGCCGAACGTGTTCACCTCTTGCAGAGGCACGACCCGGCCGACCGATCGAGCATCGTCAGTGAGATCGATCGCCAGGTTCTGTCGTCTTCGGCTCCATCGATTCCCGCCGGCGAAGAAAACTCGCCGTCCAACCTGGCGGTGTTGTACCGGATCGCCGAGGAGGTCGTGAGGCCGTCGGTCTCGATGGACCAGTCACTCCAGCGCATCCTCGACCTGACCATTGAGGCGGTCGGCGCGGATCGGGGGTGCGTGCTGCTGACCGATCCGCAATCGGGCGAGATTCGTCCGCGAGTGGCCAGTCAGCGCGGGGCGGCCGACCCCGGCTCGCGCATGCCGGTCTCGCGCACGATCGTGGACTATGTGCTCAAGAACAACCAGGGCGTGCGCACGACGGACGCCCAGCACGACAGCCGCTTCGACCCGGCACGCAGCATCGTGCAGGCGGGCATTCGCGAGGCGATGTGCGTTCCGATGCAGGGACGTCAAGAATTGATGGGTGTCATCTACATCGACATCACCACGCCGGCCGATCGGCTGCTGTTGCAGGGGAAGGCGAGTGGATTTCGCGAGGATCAACTGCGGCTGCTGATTGCCATCGGACGACAGGCGGCCCTGGCCGTCGAAAACAACCGCTATCAGCAGGCCTTCGTCAAGGCCGAGCGACTGGCGGCGATGGGTCAGACGATCGCGACACTCAGCCACCACATCAAGAACATTCTGCAGGGCGTGCGCGGCGGCAGCTACCTGATCGACATGGGACTCAACGACCACAACGAGGAACTCGTGCGAAAGGGCTGGCACGTCGTCGAGAAGAACCAGAACAAGATTTATCACCTCGTCATGGACATGCTGACCTTCAGCAAGGAGCGCCAGCCAGCCCTCGTGCCTGCCCAGCTCAATGAGACGGTGAGCGACGTGGTCGAGTTGATGCAGGCGCGTGCGGCGGAATGCTCGGTTGATCTGCAATTCCAGCCCGACGCGAACCTGCCGATGTGTACGTTCGACCCCGAGGGGATTCACCGCGCGGTGTTGAACATCGTGACCAACGCCATCGACGCCGTCGAAGGTTCCGACCGGGCGCTCGTTCTGGTCGAAACCGGCCTGCACACCGAGTCCGACATGCTGTGGGTGGCCGTGTCGGACAATGGGCCCGGGATTCCGGAAGACCAACTCACGCGGATCTTCAACGTGTTTGAATCGACCAAGGGGGCGCGAGGCACCGGGCTGGGGCTGGCCGTCAGCCTGAAAATCATCCGCGAACACGGAGGCGACATTGCGGTCGAAAGCCGCCTGGGCGAAGGCTCGCGGTTCACACTCGCCTGGCCGCGCCTGGATGAGGACCACCCGCTCGTCAGCCAGTCGCAGCTGTGACGCCGTCCTCGCGGTTCACTCAGAAGCCAACATTCTTTTTGGGGGTCGGAGCTGTCGCGCCGGGCGCGGCCTTCGTACCTGTCGTCGGTTCCGGCCCTGCCTTTTTCGCGATGCTGCCATCATCAACGCCGCGCACGTTCGCGCCGATCGGCTTGCCTTCCGCCCAGGTCGCCGCCTTGGAGTTTTTATGCAACTCGAATGAACTCGGACGCAAATCCTTCCATTTGATCGGCAGTTCTCCCGCGAGGTAGACCCCACTGTCGCCGATCAGCATCCGCACGTCGTTCGATTTGCCCCATGTCTGACGCCACGCGGCGACTCCCGTCTTGTCCGAGGCTCCGGAGGGATCCCCTTCGCGGTGGAGGAACTGAACGACCTGCTTCGCCACGCCGTTCGAGACACCCCACCACTCAAACTGCTTCTGTTCGAGCACCGGCCCGTCACATCTGACCAGCGTGGCATCGCTCCCTTCACCCGCCTTGAACACCAGCGGCGGCGCCACGGCGCACCGTTCGACGAACAGTCGCAACGGCGAACTGACCGGCTGATCGCTGCCGGTCACGGCCTGCACTCGGATCGCGGCACCGCCCGCCGAGAACGTGACGTGTTCGGCATCGACCGCCGTGAGCAACGTGTCCCCCGCGCGAACGGGACGCAGGTCCAGACAGTCTCCCCGAACTGCGGCACCATCTCCGCGAATCGCGATGATGCTGTTCCTGAGCACGATGTGACCCTGCCCCGATTCCACACGGATGCCGCAGCCGAAGCCGGTCAGATAACTGTCCCGACAAAAAAGAACCGGCAGTTCGGCCAGCGCGGCCCCGGCTGCCGGTGCCGCAGTCATCCATCGAATGAGTCCCTGCTGGTGAGGCCCGTCAACTTCGGACCCCTGCAATCGGCAACCGTTCAGGATGAGCGTCGCGTCGTTGGCGAGAATCATCCACGGCGGAGCACTCAACTTGGCTGCGGCCGGACATTCGAGAACCGCGTTCGTCAACTCCAGCGAACCGCGGGTGATCGAGAACAGCGCCGTCGCATCCGGTGCCTTGCCGTCACTCGTCCTGGCGTGCAGTCTCAGCGGAGTGCCGTCGATCTGGCGGAAGACGATGCGCAACGACCGGCCCTCAACTTTCGCGGGCGACATCGAACAGAGGCCGTTGCCTGAGGCTTCAAACAGCGTCCCGGTAGGCCAATCATTGCTGCCCAGGATCAGCCCAAGATCCTGCTTCTTCAGATCGACCTTTCGGACCGAAGCCGGTTCGGCGGGCTTCACGATGGACAAGGGCAGACGGGGTCGCATCGCCATCACGGCGGCGCGTTGCTGGGAAATCGCGTCGGGGACCGACAACTTGCCGACCGGGCAGCCGGGCAAGCCACCGCTGCTCGACTTGATCTCGCGGTAGGCCAGCGAGGAGGACTCGAACTCCTGCGGCGAGACGGTACTCAGGTCGCCCGGTGCCGCATCGGGAAAGGTCAGCTTGTGAAACTGCCTGGTGTCGTGTTTGCCATACCACACGCGCTGCCAGGCCGTGGCATCCGAAACCTTGAAATCAGAACCGAGATCGACGAGTTGTTCAAAGCCCAGATAGAGCGAGCCCTTCGAGATCCACTTCAGTCGAGTCAGCCAGTTCTCGGTTGTCGATCGAACCTGCGGCCAGCGCGCGGCCAGGATCAATGCGGAGTTCTCGGCGACTCCCTGCGCACAGCACAACGAATCCTGCATCACGATGTCCGTGCGCGGAGGCTTGCTGCCGGAGTCGGAGGATGTCGACAAATCGAAGGCACACCGGCGACTGTAAACCGTCGAACGAATCACACGCACAATGCGCCGCGGCTTGTGCGTCACGGCATCGGCAACTCCCGCCGTCAAATGGCCCGTCAACTCCACCGCCGCCGCCGAACCGGTGACCAGCAGCGAATCGCGCACGACGACATCCACGTTCGCACGCTGAACGGCCAGCCCCTTCAGACCGTCGCCGCGCACGACGACGCGATCGACGAGAACGCTCGGCGCGAGGCGCGGTTCCACGGTCGCATCCTGAGTGCTGCTGGCGACCATCGCCACCGTCGCCACGGAATCCGGTCCCGTGGCGGTGAATGACGACTGCTGGACGAACAACTGGCCGTCGACCACCTCCAGAATTTTCGCGCCGCCCGGAAATTGATTGCGATCCAATGCGAAGTGAATACCGCGAACCTCCAGTATCCCGTCGGTCAGTTTGATTCCGACGGTGCCGTTGTTCTCCGACGGCTTGAGCGCAATCACGGCCCTGTCCTGCGTAGACGCCGACATCAGCACGAGTCGCTTGACGTTGCTCAACTCCACCGTCGACAGCGGGAACGGACCACCACCTTCCAGTTTCACGATCGCGCCTGCGGGAGGCAGCGCGCGCAGAGCCTCGTCGAGCGTCTGGAAGCGAGATTCCGACGCGGCTCCCGGACCGACCGTCCGAATCGGCAGGCCCGTCGGTTCGGCATCCTTTGACGCCCATGTGGGCAGCGCCTCGACATCGAATTCGGCCACCGGGGCGTTCACTCGGACGGGCACTGTCGGCGTGACGGCGGTTGCCGAGTCGTTGCCCTTGGCAGCCGTCTGATCGGACGTCTTGGTGTTCGCATTCGGCGGGGGGTTTGCCACCGCGGCTTGTTGGACCGCTTTGGGATCTGGCGCACCGGCGAATGGGTTCGAGTCGAAGCCGACATTGCCGCTGAAGGCTTGGATCAGCCAACCCAGCCCCAGGATGGCAACGATGACTCCCGAGAAGGCACCGAGATACCGAAGCGTCTCGGGACTGATCCCCTTCTTGACTTCGTCGCCCGCCTCTTTGACCGGCTCCCGTTTGGGAGGAAGCGGCTTGTGGCTTCGGGCTTTCGCCGGAGTCGAATCGGCCGGCTTGGGATCACTCTTGGCATCGCGCGGCTTGGGAGAGCTGTGCCGGGAATCGGCCGCGATCTCTTCTTCTGCGGCCTTTGTCGTCTTGGGCTTGTTGCGTCGAACTCGCTCGAGTTCGGCCGGATCGGAATTCTCCTTGGAGTCGCGCGATCGGTTGGGCGTGGAGCGAGTCTCGGCCTCATCCTCCTCGTCCGTTTCGCGGGGGGCCTTCGTCACCTTGGGCTTGTTGCTCCGAAGCCGCTCGACTTCGGCCGGTTCGGAATTCTCTTTGGAGTCGCGCGATCGGGTGGGTGTGGAGTGAGTCTCGACCTCATCCTCCTCGTCCGTTTCGCGGGGGGCCTTCGTCACCTTGCGGCGAGTCGGTGCGTAGGACGTCGGAACATGGTCCGGCGTGGCCTGTTCCTCGACAGCCTCATCGTAGTCATCGTCGTCTTCGTCATCGTATCCGTCGTCGTCGTCCTCATCGTCCGAGGCGGCGCCGGCGTGGCCGACGGTCTTCTGATCGTAGTCGGAAAGATTGCCCAGGATCTCGCGCGAGATGGCTCCGTGCGTCAGAGTCGCGTGCTTCAGATCGTCGAGCAATTCGGCGGGAGTCTGATACCGATCCTCGGGCTTCTTGGCCATCAGGCGCTGCAAGACGGCCGTCAGTCCCTCGGGGATTTTCGGGTTCTTGGCGCGCGGATCGGGGATCGGCTTGATCGCGTGAGCCTGCAGCTTGTTGGTGACGCTCCCCTCGGGATAGGGCGGCTCCCCGGTCAGCATGTGGTACCACGTGCAGCCGAGCGAATAGAGGTCGCTGCGAATGTCGGCCAGTTTGCTGTTGCGAGCCTGTTCGGGCGACATGTAGTCGACCGTGCCAACCGTCGTGCCGGCACGGGTGATGTTCGTTTCGAGCGTGTCATCGACCGAACGCGCGAGGCCCAGGTCGGTCAGTTTTACCATGCCGTTGTGGCGGGCAATCAGCAGGTTCGACGGCTTGATGTCGCGATGGACGATGTTCTGTTCGTAAGCGTGCTGCAGTGCCGCCGCGACCTGCTTGATAATCTCGATCGACCGCTTGACGGGCGTCACACCGCGACGCTGCACCATCTCGAACAGATCCTGCCCTTCGACGTACTCCATCGCAATGAAGAGGTAGCCATCGGCCTCGCCCGAGTCGTAGACCGCGACGATGTTGTCGTGGCGCAGTTGGGCGGCCGCCTGAGCCTCGGCTTGGAACCGTTTGACCAGTGTGGGATTTTGAGCCTTGTCCCGGGAGAGCACCTTCAACGCGACAACCCGCTTCAGTTGCGTGTCGCGTGCCAGATAAACCGTTCCCATCCCGCCGGCACCGATCCGTTTTTCGATCTGGTACTTGCCGATCAACTTCATTTCGGTCACAGACTCTGGCGGCTGAGCGCCCGCTCCCGTGACCGCAGCTTTTCCATCCGCAGTCATGGTCAACCTCGAATCAAACGGAAGGAAGGATCTGTGAAGTTGTCGGACGCACGTCCTGCCGCCCATTCTAACGGGGATGTTTCCCTGAAATGGCACTCACGCGATGCAACTGCCGATGAACACGGCATCGTTCGGCTCCCGAGCGAAATGCAGGGCAATGTCTGGCGAGACGGGACAAGAACCGTGGGAAGTGTAACAACCGATCTTGTGGACCGTCAAAGACCTGTAGCAACGAAGGCACGCGATTCCTGTGACGACCCGATTGACAAATCGATTGGGCGTTTCAGAAGGAATGGGCTGGACGGCAAACTCGCGCGGAGGATGCCGCCTTTCCGCGATCACGAACCGGCGGCGACGGCCTCGTGCTCCACGCGAACCTCGTGGGACGAGTCGGCGTGAGAGTGACCCGCAAGCGCCGCCCGTAGTGACTCCGGTTTCATCGGTTTCACAAGGAATCCGTCAATCCCGAGTTGGGTGCCACGCAGCACCGCATCCGGCGTGCGGGCGGAGGAGAAGGCGAACACGCCCGTGGAATCATCGATCCCGTTCGGCAACAACCGCAGCGCTTCGATCGTGTCGAAGCCTTCCTCATTGGCCAGGTCGATGTCGATCACGATCAAATCGTAATTCCGCAGCATGGCCGAGTAGTACGCGCGGGGCCCGCCGTGAGCGACGTCGACTCGGAACCCCTCCTGCGAAAGCGAATGGACGGCCAGTGCCTCCTGCACGGGATCGTCGATCAGGAGCAGGGCCGTCCGGCTGAATGATTCGACGCTCGATTCGACAGTGGCTTCGACGGCGGGCGTTTTCGAGTTGAACGTTCGCAGACCAACCAGTGAGTTCGAGAGCGAATCGTCCGCGGGGGTCGATGTCTCCACGAGGCTCAGCAGGTTCTGAGATGCCTCGCGGATCGTGCGCCAGTGGGGACGAAGCGCCTCGGGCAACCTGGTCTCCGACCAGCCCCACGTGGTGTCCATCAAAGTCATCGCGTGCGCCGAAACGTCGCGACGCAACTGCGACAATTGCCTGACAGCGGACATCTCATCGACGTCCGTCTGATCGCGGATTTCCTGAATCACCGCGTACTCACGATGCAGGGCTTCGAGCTTCTCGGACATTTCGCGAGTCCGGCGTTCCACCTTCCGTTCGAGATTGTTGTTGAGTGATTCAAGCGCCGCTTCGCGCCGCGCCAGATCGGACATGGCCTGCACGCTGAAGCGAATGAATGTCGCCAGACATGTCGTCTCCACGATCAACCAGACCGCATGTTCACCAAGATGGCTGAAGTTGGCAGCAACCATCTCGGGTGACCCGACAACCAGACCTGCGACCAGTTGACTGACAATGGCCGCGGCACCGGCTGCGATCAGGACACGAACGTCTCGGTAGACGGCCAACACAACCAACCACGCGAACAGGTGCAGATGAGTCTCCACTCGACCGGCGGTTGCGTACAGAAGCAGCGTCGAAAACAAACCCTGACTGATGGCAACCGCCAGACGCGACGATCGTTCTCCCGGCGAGCGCAGCACGAGCCACAGCGGGACTCCGGTCAGGACTCCATTCAGAAGCAATGTCGACCACACGAAGCCGACGCGCGCGAAGTCGACACCGGCCGACAAGGCCAGCGTTGCCACCAACACAACCGCCCACTGGGCGATCAACCCCCAGAAGACTTGCCTGTCGAGACCGATTCGCGCGGTTCGCAATTCTTGAGCGAGCCGTTCGTCCGCGCGAGGAAACGGTCGGGGCTGAGGTCGTTTGGTTGGGAACCACGCAAACATCGTTCGGTCTCCGCCACGTGATGCCACGTCGGCGAAAGGCCGTCGGGCAGACGGCAGTCGAGAAACCCGCGAGCCTCTCAATCGGAACGTCCGCCCGAAACATAGCTCCGGAAATGGCGGGTGCCCCAGAAACTCGAAACAGAACCGGTGACGATCCTGCGGATCGTGCCGATTCATTCGACGGCGCATCGCTCTCAAATCCTTCTTTCGGGACGCGCGGCATCCGCCCCCGGTTCTGTCTGCACGCGCACCCTCAATTCAGCGGGATCGGCCAATGCATGCCGCAGGTGATTCCGCCATCCACGTAGATCACCTGACCCGTCATGTACGCCGACGCGGCACTTGTCAGGAACAGGGCCGCCCCCAACATGTCCTCGGGTCGGCCGAGCCGTTTTAGCGGGGTATTGGCCTGGCCCCACGCCTGCATCGTCGGATCGGACCACAGCTTCTGCGTCAGGTCGGTCAGGACGAAGCCGGGCGCAATCGCGTTGACTCGAATGTTGTGAACGCCCCACTCCATTCCCATCCCCCGCGTCATCATGCCCAGCCCCGCCTTGCTCATCGCGTACGGCAGCACGCCCATCAGCGGAGCAAACGTGTTCAACGAGTCGATGTTGACGATCGTCCCCCCCGCCCCCTGAGCGATCATCTGTTTACCAACGGCCTGCGCGACGAGAAACGCTCCCTTGAGGTTGATGTTCAAAATGTGGTCGTACTCTTCGACCGAGTAGGTTTCAACCCGCTTGCGGATGTTGACTCCCGCCACGTTGAGCAGCGAGTCAATTCGTCCGGCCTTTGTCACAACGGTCTCGATCAGTCGCGGCACGTCGTCAGGTTGGGAGACGTCACAGACCACAAAGTCCACCGCGTGCGAGCTGCCTGTGATTTCGCGAGCCACCTCTTTCAGAGTCAACTCTTCTCGTCCCGTGATGATCACGCGAGCCCCCCGCGCGGCGAAGCCCTCCGCCAATCCACGCCCGATGCCGCGACTCCCCCCCGAAACAAGCACGACCTGATCGCGAACCGAAAACAATTCATCGGTGTCTGCCACAAGAAGACCTTTCCCTGAATCATGGAGATGACTGATGGAAGACACCTGGCACCACGGTCCGGATGTCGATTTGACCGCACTGCGAAGCCAAATTCGGATTCGCACCAAGTGCCAGACCAAAAAACTACTCATTCGGAATTGGCAAAACTGGGGAGGCGAGTATACTTCGCACCCTTCCGCGACCCGAGCCCCGCCACCAAAAACTGCGGCTCGATTGACAGCCCGGCCCCCCTTGGCCAGGTGACATTGCCCGATTGTGTAACGGTAGCACGAGTGACTCTGAATCACTTAGTCGAGGTTCGAATCCTCGTCGGGCAACTCTTCAGCACTCACATTGTGAGTGATGCGATTCGGAAATGATGAGAGGACTTGGAGCGAATCGCTCTGAGTCCTTTTTTTTCCAACATCGTTAGTCATTGGGTTGGCACGGCATCTGTGACGACTGCACTTCCATCGACAATCATCGCCAGTGGACAATCCGATGGCAGGACTCGAAAACCGCAGCGACTGTTTTGATCTCGGCTTCCGACTCGACGAGAAGCAGTTCGCGAGGTCATTCAGGATGATCGGTTTGCGAGATGCCGGGGCCGCCCTATCCCTGGTGGAACGCTGCCCGGAGTTGGCCGAAGATCGAGACGGTTGAAAGTCTACTTATGCTTCGATTCACGGAACATGGGTGCCTCGGTCAGGGTGAAGAGCACAATTTCTTCACCGGTGCTGGTGCTGATGTCGTGATGCAGGCTGAGCACTTTGACGCCGGTGGCAGCCTCGATCATCGCTTCCATGACGGGGCGTGCCAGTTCGATTAATTGGGTGCGGACTTGCTTGAGCAGATCCCGCCCCTTCTCGGGCAGGAGCGTCTTGACCAGTTGCTGTTCGGCTGCGGTCAACACACCGTGCAGTCGAACCACCAGCAGATCACCAATCAGGTGGGTCTGGATGTCCTTCGGACCACGGCCCATGTACTCCTGTTCAAAACGCGAGATCCCATGGCTGACCGCCGCTTCGATTTCACCCTGTGTTTTCACCGCGACCTCATGCTCATTGTGACTTCAGCTTTCATGGCGACCCCCGACGTGTCCGTCGGTAGACGACAGACAGCAGACTGGGGTGAAAACCCGGGAAGTTTGCAGGTTCTCAAAGTAATTCGTGCGAAATGCTATCAATCTCAGAATAAAAAAAACAACCTCCTAGCTATTCCCGTTCCGGAAGCGTACCGTGACCGACGTTGAGGATGCATGAGTTTGAAACTCGCCCCTCAATCGCAACGGAAGACTCAATGAAGAGCATCCCGGCCACGCCGGAAGGCTCGTTAGTAAGTAAGCCGACGCAGTGGAAGACCTCCGGGTGTTCTGTCGCGTCGGCTTTTTCTTTTGTGACTCGACTTCGGACGACTACATAAAGAGCAGCCCGGCCCACGCCGGAAGGCTCGTTAGTGAGTAAGCCGACGCGATGGAAGACCTCCAAGTCTTCTGCCGCGTCGGCTTTTTTTTCGCCACTCGACAGCGGCGAGAGTTCACCGACGGAATGTCCGCTCGGTGTGTTTTGGACCTTTACGGATGGAGATGATCACGATGCGTCTTTCAATGACAGGTTTCCGCAATGTGCAGTCCAACGGAGTAGCCACTCTGCACCGCCTCAGTTTCAGGCGTGTGTCGAGTCTGTTGGCGGTCGCCGGCGTCATGGCCCTCGCTCCGGCCTTTGCCAAGGAGCCAGCCGCGACTGAGGTCAAGCCGACCAACAAGGGGGCGGCGATTCAGGGCAAGGCTCATTCCGAATCAGCCGCGATTCCGGAGTGCCTGGAGAAGCTGAAGCTTTCCGCCCAGCAGCAAGATCAGATTAAGGAGATTGTTCGCAACTACGATGCGTCGCTCGGCGCGGTGTGGAAGCAATTCGGCGACCGCTACATGCAAACGATCGCGATGGAGTCATCGTTGCTGGCGGCAATTGAGGACAACCTGACCGATGGCCAGCGTCAGCAAGTGCGCGACCAGCGGCGCAAGACTGCCCAGCACGAGAAGACGATCGCGGCCACGAGCACCAAGGTCAATCAGGCAACGGTCAAACCGAATGAGGAGACCACCAAGCCTGCCACCGCAGACGAGGAAGTACTCTCGCATATCGGTGTGTCACTCACCGACGAGCAGGAGGCTGCGGCCGACAAGGTTCAGGAGAAATATCACTCCCAACTGCGTTCCTTGAACCGTGACATCCAGGGTCTGCACACCCGACTGGTGTCGCTGGAAGCCGACAAGCTGGTGGAGATCGAGAAGGTGCTCACGAAGGAACAACTCGCGCAACTGCGCATGAATCGTCAGAACGCTCCTGCCACTCCGAAAGTGGCGATCAGCAGGACCGAGCGGACGAAGACGGAGTAAGGCTTTCCGTTCCTGTGGCACGGGGTCGCCGCAAGGTGCTCCGTGCCACATCGGGCGGGTTCGATCAACTTCAACTGTGATGGATTCACAAGGGACAAATGATGACACGACTACTTTGCTTATCGGTACTCGCCGTCGGCCTGTTCACGCTGGCCACTCCGCAGAGTAACGCCCACGCCCAATCGCTGACCATCGGCCGGGGTGGGGTTCAATACAACGGGTACGGCCGGGGCTACTACGGTGGATACGGACAGGGATACCGGGCGTACGCACCAAGATATGGGTACGGCCCCAGAACGTACACGCACACGTATTCGGGTTATGGAAACGGCCCGTACGGCTATGGCTCGCAGAGCTCGTATCACTTCCGCCCCAACAGCGGATACAGCTACGGAGACGGGAATTACCTCAACGGGTACGGCAGCCCGGGATATTACGCGCAGCCCTATGCGCCCGCTTACAGACCGTACGGATTCGGAGTTTACATTCAGTAAGTGTTGATAAAGAACCGGCAATCGCTGTTGTGTCGACGATCGGCTGACGCGGATCGTTCGACGCGACGGCGAAGCCAAACAGGTGACATTGAAGAAGATGTTCGGAGTCGAAGCATGAATTCAAACGCAACCCCTGGCCCGTGGCGACAGTTCAAGATCCAGTTGAGAAAGACCTGGAGCGAGCTGACCGACGCCGATTTGGAGGCGATTTCCCGGGACAGCGACGACTTGGTCCAAGTGGTTCAGCACTGCTACGACGCCAAAGGAATCGAAACGACAAAACGGCTGAGAGTTGATGAGCGAGGTTGCCGGGAAACCTCGCGGGTACCCGCTGCGCATGCGGGAAAGTGAACAGCACTGATCGTTCAACATTTTACTGAGGGATCGACATGCACGTTCAGCCCACGCGTTATCCGTCCGCCGAGTGGACGCTGGCCTGTGACGACGAGTTGGTTCAACGAGTCGTCGTTCAACTGCAAAGTCGGCTCGGTAGTCAGGTGGGCAACTTTCAAATGGCGGGTCGCGAGAACGGGCTGGTGTTGCGTGGTCAGGTCACAACCTATTACGCGAAACAAATGGCCCAAGAGGTCGTGATGGAAGTGTCCGGCCTGGCGATCCTGGCGAATGACATCCAAGTGCAGTGCTTTGCATTGACGCAGCATGGCACGGTTGCGGCCAAATGAGGACTACTCTGATGGACAATCCCACGTTGATCATGGCACAGCAGATCGCCAATGCGGCCAGCGCTTTGGAGCAGCAGCGAACGGGCCACCTGCCCAATTCCGTGACCGTCGCCCTGAGCGACGACATCCTGGTGGTCACACTGCACGAAGCTTTGACGCCCGCCGAGAAGACGCTGGCGAAGTCCCCCGCGGGCGCGGCTCAACTGCAGGATTATCACCACCAACTTTTCTCCAATTCCTCCGACCCACTCAGGCTGGAAATCAACCGCATCACCGGTCGGGTGGTGCGTGAAGCCGCCGCAGAAGTCGAACCGACAACCGGGTCCGTGGTACACGCCTTCACAACCGGCAGCATGGTGCAGGTATTCCTGCTCACCAGGAACATTCCCACGGAACCGTGGAGTAGTAGCGAACCGAGTCCACAGTCGTAGGAAAGGAGTCTCAGACATGTTGGTCTTAACGCGAAAGATTGAGCAGTCCATCGCCGTCGGGGGCGCGACTGGTTTTGAGCGACTCCTCAAAATCACCGTGCTGGCGATCGGAAACGGAAACGTGAGACTGGGCTTCGAGGTCGATGCCAGTGTCCCCATTCATCGCTGGGAGGTGTGGCAACGAATCCTCACCGAGAGCCAGCGTGAGAAACCGGCAGAAGATTTGGGCGTGTTGAGCGCGCAGTAAGGTCTGGAGGTTCGTGCCTCTCAGAATGTGTGATTCGATGGACCGCGACTCGTGTGATCTTGTCATTGAACGATTTGAATTGAGAGGCGCGGGCGAAAGGTTGCGAATGATCGATCACGTGCCACGGTGTCGCTTGAACGATCAACACTCAAATGGATGTTCGCCGATCGAAAGATTTCCCCTGTGGTAAGCAATCCAATCCATCTGCCAAACAGCAAATTAGCCGTAAATCGGCCTCCAATTGCAGCCGATCACAGTTCACGAACTCAGACGGCATTGAGTTTGCGTAGATGAATCACCGAGCACTGAGACCACCGGGACGCTGGATCAGACTCAATGAGCGAACGATGGATTTGAAGAGCGGCGATCTGCCCTTCGTTGATTCCGATTGCGATCGTGTCGGTCGCGCGTGGGAAATGACTCGGCTTTGAAGGCAAGCCTTCGATCGTCGATTGCGGCCATCACGGCAGTACGAACTGTAGGAGAGTAATGATGTTGTCTTGGGCAATTACATTTTTGGTTGTGGCATTGATTGCCGGCGTGTTGGGATTTGGCGGCATCGCCGGTGAAGCGGCGTGGGTCGCGCACGTGCTGTTTGTCGTGTTTCTGATCTTGTTTCTCGTCTCGGCCATTTCGGGACGCCGAGTGCCGCGGGTGTGATGGTGGATCAGCGGTTTTACCGCGATCGCAACTGGTTCGTGAGTTGA
>JBBPIS010000024.1:0-2151 GCA_038040225.1 Planctomycetota bacterium | reverse complement strand
GGTCTGTTCCTCACAGGAGTTTTGGCCCGCCGGGCCTCGTTTGTGTTTCGTTCTAAAGGAGTTTTGGCAATGAATCGGAAACTGATTTCTCTGGCTGGTGTATTGGTCGCAGTGGTTGGCTTCACGGTCGGAAGCACCGACGCGGAGGCTCGCCACTGTCGGCATAGGAGCCGCTGCTGTCAGCAGTCCTGCGCTCAACAATCCTGCGGTCAGCAGTCCTGCAACACTGGGTGCCAGCCGAATGCCAACAACGGCTATCAACAAACCAGTAACTACGCCCCGGGACAGGTGACCTACGACGCGACCGGCACCACCATTGATGCTGGTCAACAAACGCCTGCAGCCCCAGCCCCTGTTCCCAACAACTGATTTCGACGGCACACACGTCCAAACACCGACCGCCTGCGGGCGGTCGGTGAACGGGAGAACAACATGCGACGCATTTCGATTCTGACAATATCCGTGGTGGCTCTGACGGCGCTCTGTTTCGGTGCTGGCGAAGAAAAATCGGGCCCCAAGACGACCGTCAAGCCGAGCGTTCCTCCTGCGGCCAAGGCCGCTGTAAAACCGGCCGAGAAGCCGGTTGCTCGACCGACCGAGACCGTGGGGACCAAGCCGAATGCCACCATTGCGGAACCGAAACCTGCAGCTCTGCCCGCCTCCGATGAGCACGCGGCCGACGAAGCGGCCATCCGTCAGACGGGCGACACGTACGAGAAGGCGTATGACGCCGGAGACGCCAAGTCGATCGCGGCTCATTTCACCACGGATGCCGAATACGTCGACGAGCAGGGGAACGTCTATCAGGGACACGAGGCCATTGAAGCGGCGATGACGGCGCACTTCGCCGAGAACCCCGGATGTCAGATTGAGATCAACATCGACTCTCTTCGGTTCGTCAGTGCCGGCGTCGCTGTCGAAGATGGAACCACAGCGGTTACACCGAAAGACGATGCGGATCCGATCTACAGCCGCTACACGGCAGTTCATGTGAAGACTAACGGGAAGTGGCTCGCCGCCAGCGTCCGCGACCACGCCCCGAAGGATCGGCGGCAGCATCGGGCACAACTCCAGCAACTCGGCTGGCTGCGGGGAGACTGGGTCGATGAAGACGACGATTCCGTGGTGCTCTTCTCGTGCGAGGCCGTCGATGGAGGCAACTTCCTGCTTCGCAAGTTCACGATTCAGATCGCCGGACAAGAGGCCATGAGCGGCACGCAGCGCATCGGCTGGGATCCGCTGACCGGCAAACTCCGGGCGTGGATCTTCGACTCGGAAGGTGGTTATGCGGAAGGATCATGGCACCGCGACGATGATCGCTGGGTGCTCCAGTCCACCGGCGTGACGGCCGACGGCCAGACCGCCTCGGGCACGAGCATCTACACCCTCGTCAACGAACACACCATGACGTGGCAGTTGGTGGATCATGAGATCGCGGGCGTGCAACTTCCCGACAGCGAACTGGTGACGATCGTTCGTCGGGCACCATTGCCAGAATCGACCGACAATCCCATTTCCAGTTTGAAATGAACCCTCACTCGCCACGTCATCACACGACGCACTGCGACAACTCGTTGGAGAATTGAATCATGAAACGAAATCTCTGGAACACTTTGATCACCTGCGGTCTCGCAGTCTCGCTCTACTCAGCCGATCTATTCGCTCGCGGCGGAGCTGGAGGTGGCGGAGGCGGTGGCGGTCATCCCGGCGGTGGTGGTGGCGGCGGTGTCCATGTTGGCGGCGGCGGCGGTCGTCCCAGCGGAGGTGGTGGTGTTGCTCATCCCAGCGCAGGCGGCGGTGGAGGTGTCCATGTTGGCGGCGGTGGCGGTGGCGTACATGTCGGCGGTGGACAGCCACCAGCGGGTGGCGTGAGCCGCGGAAGTGCTCCGCAAATTTCCGGCGGTGGACGTCCGCCGACCATCAATCGTACTCCTTCGTTCAGTCAGCCAAATCTTGGTGGACAGCCGCGAAGTCCGGTCACTCCGCACACCACGCTCCGGCCGGCAACGAGCGCTCCGTTGGGAACGGGCGCGGCCAGAGTCCAACCAACAATCGGTAGAACGGGCAATGTTCCACCCGGCGGACCAGTCAGGGTCAATGGCGGACTCTCCGGTACAGTCGGCCAACCCCGAACGAACTTTGGCGGTGGAG
>JBBPIS010000023.1:0-71375 GCA_038040225.1 Planctomycetota bacterium | reverse complement strand
CATCCTACACTCTGCGATACGGCCCGCGATCCGAACCGAGGTCGGGCTGGGAGCCCAACCTACGGGAATCAACAATTCTCAAAAACGCTGGCTGCACTTCGGGGCCGGGACGTTTGAAATCACCTCGAATCGCCACGACGGACGTTCGTTCGGCTCCGTTCTTGAACACGCGACCGTGAGGCAACTCGGGAACCTTCGGGAGCCGGGACAACTCGGCGGCAAGTTCGTCTCGCCGAGTCCGCTCGTCCTCCATCAGTGCCCCCTTCAAGTCGGCGGCGGTCGGTTGCAGGTCCGGGTTCTGCTCGCGCAGCCGCTTCCGCGCCGCGTCGTCGAGTTGTTTGAGTTCCTTCTCCAACGGAGCCGTCGCCTTGCGAGCGACTTCATGCGCAGTCCGTTCATCCGGCGTGGCGATCGGATGATCCTTGAAGAGGTCTCCGCGATCGAAGAAGGCTCGCAGACGATAGAAGTCGGGCTGGCTGATCGGGTCGATCTTGTGATCGTGGCACTGGGCACATCCGACCGACAGACCGAGAAAGACCGAACCGACGGTTCCCGCCAGCTCGTTCAGGATCGTGTGTCGCCGCTCGTCCTGATCGTTGATGTCGGGCATGTCGGGTCCGCAGAGCAGGAACCCGGTGGCGACGGCCGCTTGAGGATCGTCGGGCCACAACTCGTCCCCCGCGATCTGCTGCTGCACGAACCGGTCAAACGGCAGGTCGCTGTTGAGAGCCTCGATCACCCAATCGCGATAGCGCCAGGCATTGGGCCGCACGGCATCGAACTCAAACCCATCGGTCTCCGCGAACCGGGCCAGATCGAGCCAGTGCTCCCCCCACCGCTCCCCATATCCGGGCGAGGCGAGCAACCGATCGACAACCCGCTCGAAAGCCTCGGGCGCGGCGTCGTCAAGGACCGCCGCAATCTCCTCGGGCGTCGGTGGGAGACCGATCAAATCAAACGTCACTCGCCGCAACAGCGTGACCTTGTCCGCCCGCCCCAACGCCACGAGCCCACTCTCGCGCAAACGTCGTTCGAGAAACACGTCAATCGGATTCGCAGCGTCCCCCGTTTGCGATGCGGGAACGACAGGACGAACCAGCGGCCGAAACGACCAATACTCGCGATCCGCCTGCGAAATGGGCGGCTCTTTCAACTCATCGGCGTTCGATCTGAGGTCGAGAATGAACGACATGGTGAGTACGACGCAGAGACAAAGCATCTGCCCGAGGGAATGGTTGCGTCGTATTCTGATGAGTTGAGGATTCATGCGGAGTGTCGCCGAAGTGATGAGTTGGGAGTTCACAGATCAGGCGCTCGATGTCGCGTCTCGCAGGATTTCACGACACTGCTCCGAGACGTCTCTGTCGCCGCTGTGATACTTGCCGATCCCTTTCGGAATGACTCGCCTGGCCGAGCGAAGGTAGGCCGAGAGCGCATCACGGACAACGTCGTCCGTCGAACGTTGCTGTTCCGCCGCCAGTTCTCGCAACGCTTCGGCGGTGGCCGCATCCAGTTCAATCGTCAGTGCCATCGCAAAATCCTCCTCGTGAGCCTGGTGGCTCTTCGTGTTCAATCTATCAAACGGGACGCTGTTTGCGATCAAGCAGGACCATCCCGCCAACAGAACTTGCGACTACAGTTCCTGCACCATCCCGTCAGCCCCGAAGTGGTAGACATTCTCATGCTTGATGCCCCAGGCCCCACCGATCATCCGGATGTGAGGCTCGAACGTGAATAGGCCAACCTCGTCGAGCCGCCTGGTATTCCCTGCCTCAATGTAGCGTCTCTCGTCAAGTGTCGTCGCGATGCTATGACCAAGGTTGCCAAGGAAATCGAGATTCTCATACCCAAGTGCCACAATCTTCGCGTTCGCGAAACAGAACAACTGATCGAACGTCGTGTCCGGGCGAACAAAGTCAGCCATCGCGGCGTGCAGTGCTCGCTGAGCCTCACAACCGCGCTGGAATTCCAATGTCTCGGGTTGGCTGACGCACCGACCGCCTTCAATGAAGAAGCTTCGTGCGCAGTCACCCCAGATGCCGTTCACTTGGGGACTCAGATCGACAGTGACCAGGTTCGTCATGCCCACGAGTTCATCGCTCGGCGAATAGCGGCGGCCCGAAATCGACAGGCAACTCCTAGATCCAAGCAACACCAAGGCCGGGCACTCGTAATACCACGTCTCGGTGATTCCCCGGTCGGCAAGAAGTCCGATGGCTCTGACTGCGATTGTTCGTTCAGAGTCACTTGAGGTGATGGTCCCCGCGAGTTCAGACAGGACTCCCTTTGCAGCAGTCTGAACGAGTTTGTACTCGGCAATTCCAGTCATTCAGTTCCGCTCTCACAGGAAAGTCAATTGCACCTCAGGGGGACAAATGTTTCGGAGTCTTCAGAGACGCAGCGCGGATGGGAATGACTCTTCGTCGGCACTGCTTTTCCGAAGACTCCGAAGCAGTGGCATGCCCAACGTTGCTGGCCGATCAAGCAGGGCCACGCGGTCCCTCATTCTCACTTTTGCTTGGTGATGGTGAATTCGCTGCCAACCGAGTTGAAGCCGGTGGTTCCCTTTTCGTTCAAGGGGAGCTTGATCGTGTCCCACGCAGCGTCTCCATCTTTGCATTTCACCTGGCCAGCATCCAAGTCGATCAGCCAAGTCAGCGTCTTCTTCTCCGTTGTGTGATTCACGGTTCCGTCGGGGTAGAAGATCAGATTCGTCGTGTAGCCGCCCAGTTTCAGATTCCATGTCCCGACAAGCGACCTTCTGATCGCTGCCAACTCTTCAAGCCTTTGAAGTACCTTCAGTTGTTGCACCACTTCTTTTGCTGCGGCGTCCGCACCTTTCTTGGTGTATTCCCTGATGGCCACCTCGTAAGCCTCCGCCATTTTGCTGCGGATGGACGTTTGCTTTCGATGCAATGGAACGGGAACGCTGTATGGCATCGTCTCGTCGCTCGTGAACAGGTTCAGTTCCGTATTCAATCCATCAACGATCTGTTGGTTCCCGGCCTTTCTGGCGACCGCGATCTTCTTCTCCAGTAACTCCTTCACCGAGTCATTGAACTTCTCGATCTCCGCCTGGTAGCTGGTGCGTGCCCGTTCGAGCTTGACCGTAACTGGATCCTCACTGGACTCCTCGGCAATCCCGCCTGGAACGAAGGCAAGTAATCCGTATGCGATGATGCAGACGATGAAACAATCGGCGAATCGTTTCATGGAGCGACTCCTCATTTTGGAGACCTTTGTATGCGGGGGGGCGTGGCTGGTGCCACTTGGGCAAAGCCACGGACACATCCATCGATCAACACAACAAACCGGGGCATCGCGAAAATGCTCCTGCCCCGGCCACTCCGCCGACTCCCGGAGCATACGCAGAGTCAAGCGGTCAGTTTCGAGTGTGACCATTAGTTAGTCTCGCAATTGGATGCGCTGCCGTCGGCTACCGGACGCGAAATAGATAAAGACCGAAACCAAGGGTATCACGGCCCCAGCGAAGATACGCCTCTCGCCAAGGACGTATTCGCTGCAACATGGCCTCCACGTCGGGATCGTGCTCGTTCGCACGAACAAACTCCTCGACATTGCGAGCGTATTGATCTTCGTAAGCGTCCCATTCTTCCTGGCTGCACTCCGAGCAACTGACCAGCTCGACGTCTTCGCTGACTCCTCGTGACTGATTGCCCTGGTGGGTCGTCTGGTCTTCTGCGGACATCTTCAGAAAGGCCAGGTATTCCCCGCATGGCGAGCATTTCCAATAGCCTTCTCCCACAAGGAGCATGCCGCCTGGGCGCAAGAGCCGCTTTGCCGTTCTCAGCGTGTTGAGATAGCCTCCCGCGGCGTGGGTTGAGCCGATGCAAATGACCAGGTCGAACGATGCAGCGTCGTAGTCGCGAGCATCAAACGTCCGCTCAAAGAACCGCAAGCGGCCTGCGGCGACGAGATCTGCGAAATCTGTTGCAGCCGCGCCGATGGCAAAAGGAGACGAGTCGACTCCAATTCCTGTAGCCCTGTGCCGCGTAAGAATGAGATTCAGGACCTGCCCCCGGCCGCAGCCGATATCCAAAACGGTGCTCTTTTCAGTCAACACTAGCTGCGACAGATATGCCTTCAGATGACTGACTCCGACCGGATTCCAGACGGGAAGGTGGCCATGGGCGACGTAAGAAAACCGGTTTTTATCCATCCATTGGTCCCGCCGCTGATTAGCTCAAGATGTCTCGTACCACCCGTCCCTCGACATCAGTCAGGCGTTGGTCTCGGCCTTCGTGGAAGTAGGTGAGGCGTTCGTGGTCGAGGCCGAGGATGTGCAGGATGGTGGCGTGGAGGTCGTGGACGTGGACGGGGTGTTCGGCGGCGCGGAGGCCGAAGTCGTCGGTGGTGCCGTGGGCCAGGCCACCCTTTACCGCGCCGCCTGCCAGCCAGACGGAGTAGCCCCATGGGTTATGGTCGCGGCCTTTGCCTTGTTCGCTCATCGGCATGCGGCCGAACTCGCCGCCCCAGATCACCAGTGTGTCGTCCCACAGGCCGCGTCGCTTTAAATCGGTGAGCAACGCGGCGACGGGGCCGTCGGTGCGGCGGCTCATCTCGGTGTGATTGCTGAGGACATCGTTGTGAGCGTCCCAGCCGTTTGTGTCGCCCGAGTAAAGCTGCACGAACCGGACGCCCCGCTCCAACAGACGCCGCGCGAGCAGACAGCGCGTGCCGAACTCGGCCGTCTTCGCATCGTCCAAGCCGTAAAGCTGCTGAGTCTCCGCCGTCTCCTGCGTCAGATCGACGGCCTCGGGCGCGGCGGACTGCATGCGGTAGGCGAGCTCATACGACGCGATGCGGGCCGAGAACTCATCGGTCTCGCCGTGCTCGTGCCAGTGTTTGCGATTGAGTTGCTGCGCGAGGTCCAGCACACGCCGCTGCTGTGATTCGGTCAGGCTGCTCGGACGATTCAGATTGAGAATCGGCGCGTTGCCGGGACGAACGGTCGTCCCCTGAAAGCTGGCGGGCAGGTAGCCGCTGCCCCACGCGGGCGGTCCCCCCTTGATGCCGCCGTCGGGATCGGGAAGTACGACGAAGGCGGGCAGATTCTGGTTCTCGGTTCCCAACCCATAGGCCACCCAACTGCCGAGGCTTGGCCGGCCCATCAGAATACTCCCGGTATTCATCTGATAGACCGACTGCGGATGATTCACGCTGTCGCCGTGACAGCTTCGCAGCACGCACAGCTCGTCCGCATGACGAGCGATCTCCGGTAGGAAGTCGCTGATCTCCAGCCCCGACTCGCCATGCTGACGAAACGGTTTGACGGGACCGAGCAACGGATTCGTCGCCACCTTGCGGCGCGTCATCACCTTGCCGAATTCTTCGGGTAGCGGCTTGCCCGCCTGTCGGATCAGTTCCGGTTTGGGATCGAACAGATCAACCTGACTCGGCCCGCCGTGCATGAAG
The DNA here is from genome assembly GCA_038040225.1 of Planctomycetota bacterium. Classification (GTDB taxonomy): domain Bacteria; phylum Planctomycetota; class Planctomycetia; order Planctomycetales; family Planctomycetaceae; genus Schlesneria. Next base: position 65,939 of record JBBPIS010000023.1, on the reverse strand, counting down.
AGGTAGACGACGCGAGTCGCGCGAGGCACAACATGCGGCGGCCGAGGCATCATCGGCGACGCGGCAGTTGGAACGGCAGCATTGGAAGCCGCGAAGGCTCGGCGTTCGTCGGCCATCATCGCGGCCAACGCCACCGCGCCGAAACCGCCCCCCGCTTCGAGAAGAAAGCGGCGGCGGGATGATCCGAACTGTGGTGGCTGTGCGGCGGGTAGCATCGGTGGACTCACATCACGTCTGTAGGATAGGCACTCCTGCCCGTCCCGTCTTTCGAGATGTGAAGACGGACGGGCAGGAGTGCCCATCCTACGAATCGGGTTGGCTGGATTGAAGCCCGTCTTGTCCGAAGAGAAGCCCCCTCACCCTAACCCTCTCCCCCGAAGACGGGGGCGAGGGGACAGCAGTCTCGACAAAGTTGGAAATTGTTGGGAATTGCGCGACACTCGGCGGCGTCGAACGGCCAATTCACTTTCAGTTCGTTCGCCTTCCATTCATGAGATCGCTCCCTTGTTGGACGAGCACGACCAATCGGCCGTGATCTGCGGCTTGCAGCACGGCAACCGAGAGGCTTGGGCTGCGCTGTACACCGGTTACAGCGTGGAGGTCTGGCGTTACGTCGCGCGACTCGTGGGGCCGGAGGTGACGGACGTGGCCGATGTCGTGCAGGAAACGTTTCTCGCGGCGGCCCGGTCGGCGAGGCAGTTCGATGCCGGTCGCGGTTCGTTGTGGAGTTGGCTCACGGGGATTGCTCATCACAACGTGTCGCTCTATTGGAGGCAGATCAACAAGGCGGCACGATTGCAGAAGTTGGCGGAGGTTCACGCGGGCGCGTTACATCGGTGGCTGGACGGCTCCGAAGCCGACGGCCTGCCGTTCGAGCAGAGCGAGCTGGCGGAGTTGGTTCGCGGTGTGCTGGCCGAACTTCCCTCGGACTACGCCGCGCTGCTGATGGCCAAGTATCTGGATGAACGGAGTCTCGACGAGTTGTCCCAACAGTGGGGGCATTCCGTCGAGGCTCTCAAATCGAAACTGGCCCGCGCCCGCCGCGAGTTCCGCCGGAAAGCGGGCAGAAAGATTGAGGCGGAAGCATGACATTACCCAACCACAGGCAACAGGAAACGACGGAACCACGGATGGCACAGATTTCACAGATGACACGGATAGGACGAAGGCCAAGAACTCTGATCGAGTCCTTTGCGTCTTTATCCGTGCCATCTGTGAAATCCGTGGTCAGTCTTCTGCTTCTTCCTCGGCTATTCGCGGTCAGTTTTTAGATTCCCAACCAGAACCCACCATGTCCGACGAACGCACTCACGACGATGACGACTCACGGCTGAAGGCGGCGCTGCGCGCCGTCGAGGCCGATGCGCCGTTGCCGGATGCCGCGCTGCTCGATGCGCTGCGGCAACGCGCGGCTGAGGCGTTTGCGACGGGGACAACGACAACTCAATCTCAACCGCTGCCGGCTCAAACGGCGGCGAACTCGAAGCGGAGGCATCCGATGGTCACTCTGGCGATTCGTGGTCTGTGGGTGGCTTCGGCCGCGGCGGCGATGTTGGTGGCGTGGCTGGTGCCGATTCACGAAGGAGGCGTCTCCAACGCGGCTCCGTTCTCGAAAGTGATCGACGAGTTGCGCGGAGCCAGTTCGCTCCACCTGCAGGTTGTGCGCGACGGCCGTACCGCCGAAGTGTGGGTCCGTGCGCCGGGGCTGGTCCGCAAGGAAGAGTCTCCACAGCGGTACGAGATCGCGGCGGGATCACGACTGTGGCGCGTGGATGAAGAGACGAACACCGCGACCGAGACGGACTCACCCTGGTTCTCCGCACCGGATCGACAGGTCGATCTCGTCGCGCTGCTGGATGTCGGTGTGCGCGATGCGACGGCACTGTTGAACTCACGCCCGCGTGAGCGGTCTCAGTTCGACGGCCGCGAGTGCTTTGTGTACCGCGCGCAGGTTGAGGCCGCGTCGGAGCGGATCGAACTCGAAGGGTTCGTCGATGTGCAGAACCAACAACTCGCGGGAATCCGTGCCAAGCGCGGGCCGAACATTCTGCTCGCCGAGATGCGGCTGATCGCGATGAACGAAGCGGTCGCCGACGAGAAGTTCGTCGTGGCGAAGTCGCTCACCGAGGATGGCCGGATCGGCAAGGTGAGCGATGCGCAGGGGATCGCCGTCATCCGCCCGATGCTCGCCAAACGCTGGACGCCGCTCGGCCGAGACCTGTTGCTCAAGCCGGGCGACTGGCTGCGCACCGAGCTGCGCGGAGCCAACGCCCTGAAAGTGACGCTGTCGTCCGACGTCGAACTGACACTGGGACCGGGATCGCTCGTCGAGTGCATTTCGCCGACGCAGGCTCGTCTGCACAGCGGCGAAGTGCAGGTGATGTCACCAGAAAAGAAGACAGTGGAGGAAAACGTTCCCTTCATTCTGCTGGCCCCGCGCGAAGGCAAGCGGGTCTTCAAGCACGGCGACAAGCAACTCGTCCGAGTCGATCGCGACGAGAAACTCGTGGACGTGCCGCAGACGCCGGTCTGGCTGGCCGGGTTTGAAGGGACGTCCAACAACGAGTCACTCGGCTCGCTGATCGTGAAGCTGCCCGATGGTCGCAACGAACCGCTGACGGTGGGCTATCACAAGGTCTCCGTCGAGATTCGCGATCAGATCGCCCGCACGACCATCGAGGAATCGTTCGTCAATCACACGGCGGGACGGCTGGAAGGGATCTTCCATTTCCCATTGCCTCAGGATGCGTCGATCAGCGGGTTTGGCATGTGGATCGGCAACGATCTGGTCGAGGCGGACGTCGTCGAGAAGCAGCGGGCTCGCGAAATCTACGAGACCATCCTGCGCGACAAGCGCGATCCGGGGTTGCTCGAATGGACGGCGGGCAACCTGTTCAAGGCCCGCGTCTTTCCGATCGAAGCCTTCTCCGAGAAGCGGGTGAAGATCGTCTACACGCAGGTGCTGCCGCTGCGGGCGAACCGTTACCGCTACAGCTACGGCCTGCGCAGCGACCTGCTCCGCACGAAGCCGCTGCGCGAGTTGTCGCTGACCGTGACGGTGAACTCGGCACTGCCGCTCAAGGCGGTGACTTGTCCGACTCACACGGTGCGGACTCAGCAGACGGAGCACTCGGCGCAGGTCGAGTTCGCCGCGCAGGAGTATTCGCCGAATCGAGACTTTGAAGTCGTGTGCGAGATCGACGCGAAGCAGTCGGACGTGGTCGTCATCCCGCACCGACGCGGCGCCGACGGTTATCTGCTCGTCCAACTGACGCCGCCCGGCGCGGAGGGGAACTGGCAGCGCGAGTTGCTGCCGGACGGCAAGCCGCTCAACGTCGTGTTGCTTTGCGACTCGTCTGCCTCGATGGACTCGGAGAAGAGAAAACAACAGGCCGAGTTCGTGGCGACGGTCCTTTCGTCGCTGGGGGCGGATGACCGCTTCCTGCTCGCTGCCGCAGATGTCGGGACCGAGTGGGCCTTCGCGGAACCAGCCGCTCCCTCCGCCGAAAACATTGCGAAGGCAAACAATTTCCTCGACCAACGGGCGTCACTTGGCTGGACGAACCTCGACCGGGCGTTTGCCGAAGTCATCAAGAAGGCTCCGGCCGATGCGCAGGTGATCTACGTTGGCGACGGCATCGTCTCGGCGGGAGACACCGATCCCGCGCGGTTCGTGAAGCGGTTGGGGCAACTGCTGGGTGAGAAGGTCACTCGCACGTTCCACGCCGTGACCGTCGGCAACATCACCGAGTCGGTCGTGCTCAAGGGAATCGCCACCGTGGGTGGAGGCTCGGTGCGCAGCATCGGGGGCGAGCAGACCTCGCTCGTCGTGGCGAAGGAACTTCTCAACGAGATCGCTCAGCCGGGACTGCGCGATGTGAACGTCGAGTTCAAGGGCGTGAAGGTCGCCGCCGTTTATCCCGAGCGACTGCCGAACGTCGCGGCGGGGACGCAGCAGATTCTCGTCGGCCGCTACCTGCCCGAAGGCAAGGATCAGGTGGGTGAGATCATCGTCACCGGCAAGCGTGGCGGCGAATCCGTGCGCTACGCGGCCAGGATCAACTTCAAGGACGCCGAAGCCGAAGAGGGGAACTCGTTCATCCCGCGTCTGTGGGCGCGAGGCCATCTCGATCACCTGCTCGCGCAGGGGCAGGCGGCGGCGGTGAAGGACGACATCATCGGACTGTCGGAACAGTTCCACATCATCACGCCGTACACGTCACTCCTCGTGCTGGAGACCGATGCCGACCGCGAACGCTTCGGCGTCAAGCGTCGCTACGAGATGCGCGATGGCGAACGGTTCTTTGCCGAGGGACGAAACAACGCCAACTTTGAACTCGTTCAGCAGCAGATGAAGCGCGCGGGCGACTGGCGACTCGGCATCCGGCGGCAGGTGCTGCGGAGCCTCGCGGGACTTGGTCGCAATCCGCAGATGTTCCAACAGCAGGTGCAGGTTTTGAACGAGATGGCACGGGTCAGTGGTGGGGGCGGTTATCTGGGCGACTACAACGGTCCCGTCTCGTACAGCGGCGCGGCCCCGGCGTCCGGCCCGATGGGCGGTTCTTACTGGGGTTTCGCCGGGAGGGCGGGCGGCGGTGGCAACGGCCGATTCGATGTGGATGATGAATTCGAGGGGTCCTTAATGGATCGCGCCAAGGGCATGCTTTTCTTGGGCGACGGTTTGGTGGACCTGCTTGATCGCGAGGAGCAGGCTGCCGTATCGGACAGCCGCGACAAGCCGGCACGCTTGTCAGTCGATGCTTTGGGAGACTCGGACTCTGACGGCTTGAGTCTCGGTTTCGGAGAAGACGATCGCAAAGAACTGGGCGGGCGGCTCAGTCGGTCGATGGAAGACAGTGTTGAGTTGCTGTCAGATTTCGACGAGGCTGGACAGCCGGGTCAGGAGCGCGGCGGCGAACTCCCCTGGTACAAGAACGGCTTCGATGGCGGCGAGATGCTGACCAAGTCCGTATCTGACAGAAGCGACTTCAGACGGTCGGGACTGCGCGGTTTGGAAGCGAAGAATGAAATGTTCTCCCTGGGGGCAGCGCTTGGCGCGAAGAGAAAGATGGCGTCCAAGTCGGCGATGGGCCGGTACTACCAGAGCTATCAGCCCGACTATACGAGCTGGCTGAGCAACCTCTTCCCCGCGCTGCCCGCTCGTCCCGGCAAGGCCGCACCCGCCCTGCCCGATCCCGAGGGTTGGTCGCCCCAGGCACTGGCCCTGTCGCGCAGTCTGCTGCGGGTGGACGCGCTCTCGAAATTGCCGGGCGGTCTCGAACTGAAGCGGACGGTCGATTCGTTCGATCCGCGCTGGAAGCGGCAGTCGGCGAAGAACACCGACCTCGTGCTGTACTCGCCGACGGGATGGCTCACGCGCACGCTGGATCTCGACGAGCAGACGATCGTCAACTACGCGACGGCCCAGGAGCGGGGCGTCTTCTCGCTGGCGTTGCTGCTGGGGCGAGTCCGCTCGTCGGCGGAAAGCGAAAGGCATCCGAGCGTGCTGGGGTTGAATGACTCGTCGATCACCGCTCTGCATGAGGCGTATCGCGGGTATCAAGCCAAGCTGGAGGCGGCCGGTGAGAACCGCGTGACGCTGATCCTGAAGCCAAAGAACTCAGTGTACGAGCAGCATCTGCTGATCGACACGGCGCGGCATGTGATCCTCAAGAATGAAACGTTCGATGACGGGAAGTTGATCGGCGCGACGACATTCGATGATTTTGTCGAGGTCGCCGGGACGTGGCTGGCTCGCAAGCTGACCGTCACCGACGACAAAGGCCGGAAGACGAATGAAACGACACTCGACGTGAAGGTGCTCACCGCCGAGGAGCATGCTGCGCGAATGACCGCCCAGTTGGCGGCCAAGACGTATGTGCAATTCCTGCGACTGCCGTACTCGAAGTTGTCGGTCGCCCGCCAGAAAGTGGCCGATGGAGCGGCGGGGTTTGACGACCGGATCACGATGATCCTGCACTACGCTTCGCTCCAGCAGTGGGACGAACTGCTCAAGCAGGTCGATGCGGCGGAGGCGCTGGTGCAGATGCTGGCGGTTGGCAAGCCGGGCGTGCCTTGGATTCGCACGGCGGCACTGGTCGCGATGCGGCGGAACGAAGAGGCGCGGCAGCGGTTCCTGGCCGAGGCCAAACAGTTGGCAGCAGCCAAGACACGGGATGAGGTCTATCTCGCCGACTTCATTCACGGGCAGGCGGCTCAGGTCGGAACCGGTTCGGAAATGCTGGACCTCGTCAATCTGCTCAAGCCGGTCTACGAACGGCAGGCGGCGGAACTCGATGTGATGGTCCGATGGCAGGAGAAGTTGTTGAGCAGTCTCGACAGCCTTGGCCGGTCGGAAGAAGCCCTCGCGCTGCGGAAGTCGATGGTCGAGAAAGCTCCGTGGCACGTTCACTGGCAACAGGATGTCGCCCTGCGGATGCGGAACGCGGGGCAGTACGACGCCGCCGAGAAATGGCTGCGGAACGAGATCGCTCGCGACATCGAACGGCCGGATTACGAAGACGAAACGCTGCGGGGCTCGCTGACGGACCTCTTCCGCACGCGCGGCCAGTGGGATCGGTTGCTGGCATTCACCACGGACTGGATCGCGAAGAATCCCGAGTCGTCGTCGTGGAACTCGGCCTACGCGCAGCACGTGTCGGCGTTGGTCTACAACGACAAGCTGGATGCGGCCAACGCGATCGTCGAGCAATGGCTGAAGGAGGCCCGCGTCGAAGGGAAGCTCACGCCCGCACAGCGTGCCCGGCTGGAGACGGCGATCAACTTTGCTCAGGGGAACGCGTACAACATCTCGTTCCAGCGGGCCGATGAACGGTGGTTCGGCATCCTCGCCGAGACCGCCCGATTCTTCGTGCGGCACAAACATCACGGCGACATTGCGCACCGCATTTTCAATCATCACTACTTCCAGCAGAGTGAGGACTGTGACCGGCTGCGGGGTGAGTTCCTGAACGTGCTCCGCACCGATCTCGCCAACCTGACGCCCGCGCAGCTCAGCTTCCTCGTGAATGGAGCGATCGCCGGGCGGCTCGAACTGGTCGAGCCGATCAACGACCGCAAGCAGCTTCAAGCGCACGAGGTGCCGCTCGACATTTGGAAGAAGATCGCCGCAGAACTACGGGCGCGGTGGACCAAGACCGAGGACCGCAACGATCGCGACTCGCTCGGCACGACGCTGAGCACGATCTACGGGAACCGCTTCTATGAAACCGAAGTCCTTCCGTTCCTGCGCGCGCGGATCGCGACCGCCCCGGCCGATTTGAAGCCGGGTTACTACGACTTGCTCTTCAACGATTTGTTGGCTCGTCCGTGGACCGATGAACTGGAACAGGAGGCATTTCAAACACTGCGGCTGCTGTCGCGAGCCAACGAGCCGGACGCGACGCTCTCCGTCCAGTTGCCCGCGCTGCATCGACTGGTCGATGCGATGCTGGCCAACCGTGCGGCACGCGACGAGAAACTGCTGCGCGATGCGGGTGAGGTCAACAAGCTGACCCGCACGGAACTCGCCAAGAAGCGGGCTGAGACGCGAAAGGCCAGCCGGGCGGCGTTCGCCTTGCGCCTGACGGCCGAAGCCGACAAAGAAGAGATGGCAAAGGGACAGCTCGCCGCGTGGCTGCGGATGGAGCAAATGTGGCTCGACGTGCAGCTTGACCAGAACCTCGACAAGGTCGAAGAGCGCTGCTGGGCGATCCTCGGCGAAGTTCCACCGAAACCGGAGGCTGTCGAAGAGGAAGACGACGACGATGTCGAGGAACCTGCTGTCGCCGGCGCGGAGCGCATGAAAGAGGCCATCGACGGACTCCTCAAGCAGCGGGCCTTCGTGACCGTGATGAACCTGGCCGCACGGCGCAAGGCGGCACCGGCCACGATCGACCGAGTTCTGAAGTTCATTGATGCGGGGATCGCGCATGGCGGCGATGTGGCCCGTGCTTGGAAGTCCACCAAGTTCCAGATGCTCGTCGCGCTGGATCGGCCCGACGACTTGGAGCGCGATCTGCGCACGTGGATTCGCGAGGATCAATCGACCTCACCGTGGCGGCAGTCGCTCGCGCGGTTGCTCGCCGAACGGGGCAAGCTCGACGAGGCGATCCAACTGTTTGAATCGGCCGAGAAGGACAAGCTTCTCTCCGCTGGCGACTACCGGATGCTGTCGGATTGGTATCTCGTCACGAACCGCCGCAGCGATCACGAGCGGGCCAAGCTCGAAGTCTTCAAGCAGATGCCGGAGGGAAACCTGGGCAACTCGCTTTATGGCGTGCGCAATCGCTGGTACCAGCACAATGTCACGCTGCCGAGCGAACTCGACGAGAACACGCTGCTGACGTTCCGGGCCCTGTTCGCGAAGTCGGCCAATCCCGAGAACTATCTCTGGCAGTTGCGGGAGATTTACGCGGCCTCACGCGATTTCCGGCTGCTCCAGATGCTGCCCGATGCCGTCCTCGGCCGCTCGCCGCAGCAGGTCTATGCGTACTTGCAGAATCTCAACAGTCAGGTGCTTGTCGAACTTCGGAACGAGGCGACGGCGGACGAAATTCTGTCGCGAGTCAAATCGCTGCGCGAGGGGGAACGGACGCCGACCGACCTGCGGGCGCTCGACTTGTTGGAGGCGCTCGTCGAACGGAAATCGTCCGAGGTGCTCAATCAGCCCGGCCCGCACGTGAAGGCATGTGTCGCCGCGCTGCGTCGCGCCTTCGCACGCGACTGGCAACCGGGCGAGCCTCGCCTGATGTCGGGCTTCCTTTACAGCCTTGGCGGCATCACGAACGGTGAGATCGCGGCCGAACAGCTTCGCGAATTGAGAGCCTTGCAGGCTCAAGCCCCCGCCGCGTCGCGCGACCATCTGTTCATCACCAACGACCTGTGTAATTTGCTTGGCGGGAGCTACAGCAAACGCGACGAGGCGATTGCGATGATGGAGATCGAAGTCCGTGACTACGCCCTCACCAACGGAGGACAGTGGCCACACGAGGACAACGGAATTCTCGGCAGCTTCGTCAGCCTGTACGAAGGTGGCAACAAGCACGCGGCGGGCGAGGCCGTGCTGCTGAAGTGGATCGACCAAACCAAGCACGACGAGCAGCGGAAGTGGCTGCGCGACCGGTTGATGTCGCTCTACAACAACGCTCTGGAACACAAGGGCGAGGTGACGCTCGGGGGTGGCGAGAAGCTGTTCAACCGGATCATCGACCTCGGTCTGAAGGAGATCGACGCCGCGCCGGACGAGCACGTGCGCTACAACGTCGTCGCGCGGATGTGTACGACCTTCGACATCGCGCAACGGAACAAGATCGGCGACCACCCCGGGCGGCTGGCGAAGTTCGTGTTCGAGTCGCTGCCGAAGATCCTCAAGCAGCAGCAGTCGCAGTACCGCAACACGGTTCAGGCTCCGCTGCATGTCACCGGCACGTCCCTCAGCCCGAAGCTCGCGTTGCAGTACGTCGTCGAGCGGTTGGAGCAGTATCCGCAGCGGTTCGAGGTCCAATGGGACAACGGCTGGCAGTCGCTCGGCTACGAACTGGCCCGGCGTCGCGAAGTGGCGGCGGCCGAGTTGGGCGATCTCGCGCCGCGAGTCCTCGCGCTGGCGATCCGCGAACTGAAGCGAGACCTGCGCACCGGCGAGAGCCGGAACTATCACATCTACTACAAGCACCACGGTCACTTCTGGGCCGAGAAGGCTCCCGACTTCGCGAAGGCCGCCAACGAAGTCCATGCCGAGCGGAAGAATTCGGGACGACGGGTCCGCTACATCGCGAACTATCTGCGCAACGGACTGGAGCTGCGCGCACGGGCCATCGAAATTCTGATGATCGCGCACGGCAGTGGCCTGCTGGACGAGTCGGAACAGGCCGAGTTGGTCGGGTTCCTCCAGAACGAGAATCGCTACGCCGAGTCGATTCCGCTGCTCGAAGGACTGGTGAAGGCACAACCCGACTCGATGACCTACCGCACGCAGTTGATGGCCGCGTATCACCACTCGCAACGGCCGGAGCAACTGGCGACGCTGGTCAAGCAAATCGACACGCACTTCCACGCGGACGGCCGCTGGACCGAAGGGAACATCGCTCAGTTCGGCAAGGTGTGTCTGGGCTGCAATCTGAACGAATTGTCGGTCGGATATCTCAGCGAGGCGATCTCGCTCCATCAGCGAGACCACGGCGGACGGACGCTGAACGATGCCGCGTTGTCCGACTATTACCAACACCTCGCCGGAGCGCAGTCGCGACTCGGTCGAACCAAGGAGGCGGTCGATGCCGCCAGTGCTGCGATCGTCTGCTGGGGACCGCGACACGATCAACGGCAGCATGTGATGCGGACACTCAATCAAACGCTGAGCGATGCAAAAGACCTCGATGACTACGTGAAACACCTCGACGCCGAAGCGGCCAAGACGGGACAGGACAGTCCGATCCTCCGCAAGACGATCGGGCAGGTCTACCAGGCGAAGGGCAACCTGCCGAAAGCCACCACGCAGTACGAACTGGCTCTGGCGCTGCAGCCGCTCGACAAGGAGGTCCATCAGGCGCTGATCGTCTGCTACGACGGCAGCCAGCAGCCCGATAAGGCGACCCGCCAGTTGATGGCCCTGATCGACTTTGACCGCCACGACCTGAAGCTCTTCACACAACTGGCCGATCGCCTGAAGGCCAACGAAGCGGAAGCCGAACGCGCCGCGACCTCGATCATCGAAGCGGCCCCCAACGAAGCTGAGAACCATGCGGCCATGGCCGATCTCCGCCAGCAACAGAATCGCTGGGACGAAGCCATTCCTCACTGGGAGCAGGTCGCCGAACTGCGGCGTCTGGAACCGAACGGCCTGCTCAAACTGGCCACTGCTCAGGTCCACCAGAAGCAGTGGGAAGCCGCTCGCACCACGATCAACAAGCTCAACAAGACCGAATGGCCGTCGCGGTTCACCAACGTCCAGAACGAAACGCGCCAGCTTCAGGAAAAATTGCCGAAGTGAGTCGGGATTGTGTGCCACGGCTGTGCCAGCCGTGCGGACTTGGAGAGACTCTTGCACGTCCTCACGGCTCACAGAGCCGTGGCACACGATTTGTTGATGACGGCTACACCACGCGCGGCCGCTTCTTCGGAACTCGATGCTGCCAGAAGAGCCGGTCTTCGGTGAGAAATCCCATGCGCAGCGCGCAACGCAGGCAGTATTTCTCGTCCTGACGGGCGACATAGATTTCGCCGCTCAGGAGCAGGTGGAACCAATCCTCGCCCGGATGCTTCGCGTAGCAGAAGTGGCGCTCCGAGTCGCGCTTGATGTGAACCTCCCAGTCCTCGTGATCGGGGGCATACAGCCGCGTGTCGGGAATCGGATCGACCGCCGGCGCGGACGAGTCCTCAACGAGCGAGTCGTCCGTCGGCACCGGCTCCGGAAGCGGTTCTTCCTCCGGAGTGTCGTTCGTCGTGGAGTCCCCTTCCATCCTGAGCCCCCTCATTCCGGCAGCGGCTGGCCCTTGGTTTCCGGTGCCAGCCAGATGATGGCCATCCCCGCGACGTACACCAGACTCATGACCGAGCAGGCGACGGGCAGGCCACCCTTGAACATTCCGATCAGGTTGCCGGTCTGCAGCGCGGCCACCGCGGCGAGGATGCGTCCGAAATTGAAGGCGAACCCCTGCGCGGTCGCGCGGACGTTGGTCCGGAACAGTTCGGGAAGGTACAGCGGCAGCCAGCCATAGAACGACGCCGTAAACCCTCCGGCAATGAAGACCGTCACGAGGAACGGCGTTCCAAACGTCGTGTTGGTCTGGAAAAACAGCAGCGCCGACACGAATGAGCCGAGGCACAGCAGCGCGAACGTCTGGCGTCGGCCCATGACATTCCCCATGAGTGCGCCGACGATCGTGCCGACGATGGCACCAAGTCCTGAAAAGATCTGGGTCTTGGCGCGGGCCGAGATGCGCGCCGAGTTGACCTGATCCTCGGGCAGGTTCGCCTGGATCGCCGCCTGCTTGGCGAGATCGTTCGCCCATGAGGGGGCTCGCTGAATGGAGGCCCACGTGCCGATCAGGGCCACGCCGCTGAGGCAGGCTCCGATCAGCAGCCGTCTCACCGTCGATCGCACCTCGTCGGTCGAGCCGGCAACGGCGTCGCGGCTTCGCTGAAGGAATCGCAGCACCGGGTAGATGTAACCGAACAGCGCGATCACCAGCCCCACCAACGAACCGGCAAATCGGATCGGCAGTGAGAACTCCCGCAGCCAGACGAAGACGATCAGGAGCGCGCCGAGAGCACCCACGACAACGCCGAGGAGATCTTTGGTGGCCCAACTGGATGTCGCGCCCTTGTCGCGCTGTTGCTGCCACTTCTCCGATTCGGGTACGGCCAGCCGAATGAAGAAGGTCAAAACCGCGGGAGCCGCGCCCAACAGCATCAACAGCCGCCATCCCTGATGAGCGACGAGGGTGGAGACCCATTCCTGCGGCAGTCCGATCGCCAACAACCCGGCCTCGGCGGATTTGATGAAACTCGCCAGCCCCAGCGCGAACAGCGCGACGAGCAGAAACCCGACGTTGGCCGCCGCGCCGATCAGTCCCGACAACAGGGCTCTCGATTTGTTCGGCCAAATCTCCATGACGAGTGCCACGCCCAGCGACCACTCACCCCCCATGCCCAGCGCCGCGAGGAACCGGTAGCAGAAGAACTCCTCGGCCGATCGCGAGAAGCCACAGATCCCGGAGAAGACCGAGTAGGCGAGCACGCTCAGCGTCATCGCCCGCACGCGCCCGATGCGGTCTCCCAGCCAACCAAACAGGACGCCTCCCGTCGACATCCCGACGAGAAAGCCCGCCGTCCAGATGCCCTCCCACAAGTCGATGAAGCCGGGGCCGTTCTTCAGCACCGCATCGGCCAGCAAGTCCTGCAACGCGGGGCGGGCGACCAGCGGCAGCAGACCCAACTCAAACCCATCGAACATCCAGCCGAGCAGCGCGGCGAGCAGGGCCATCCACTGACCAAATGTCGTTCCGGTGGCGGCGGGTTGAGTCGGCAGGGTCGGTGGGTTCACGGGCGAGTCTTTCGCGGAAGAGGCGTCGAGCACGAACGGCCCGCGATTGTGAAGCGGCTCGCCCCGAAACGCAAACCGGGAACGTGGCTCCTCGTGTGGGAGTGCGGTCGCGAGGAAGGGTGCCGTCACGGTTCGCACTCGCCTACGCTGCGGGTGAGTGTGCGGCAGTCCGAGTCCTCCCTGAGAAGGCCATGAATAATCCGGACGAATCCCCCCGCCGCAACCAATGCCGCGACGTAACCAATTCAATTCCAGACGGTTGTGGTTTTCTTCCGCCGTTGGGCGACTCCCTTCCGGTCGGAAACAGGAAGATTCCGGTCGGAACGGAGTCCGTTCCGGTCGGAATCCCTCTCCTTCCAGTGGAATCCCTCTCCTTCCGGCCGGAATCTTCTCCGTTCCACCCGGAAGCGACTTGGTTCCACCTGGAAAACGACCGTTCCAGCCGGAACCAAGTCGCCCACGCGCGGAATCTCGTTCGTTCCGCGTGGAATCTCGTGGCTTCTGAGGCTCTGCCCAACAAAACAACTCGTAGGGTGGGATTTGCCGACCCGATATCTGCGGGTCAGGGGGGTTCAAGGCTGGGGAGCCTGTGGCGCCGTCGGGGGGCGACAGGGACTTCCCTGTTCATAGCGGGTGAGTTCCAGTTTCATTCGCATCACCAACTCGGCGTTCCCGGACTTTTCGATCTCGCCGATCAGCCGCTTGAGCAGTGACGCCGCCTCGTCACAGCGTCCGGATTCGGCGAGGGCGAGGACGAGCGTCTGGGCATGGTCGAGCGATTTGCGGGCCTGATAGATCTTGGTCGCCAACTCGACCGCCCTGGCTCCGTCGCGGCGGGCAGGGTCGGGACAGGTCGCCAGGAACCGGGCCAGGGCGTGCGCTGTCAGTCCCTTTTCGGGTGACTGGCGATGCGCCCCTTCGAGCACCGCGCGCGCCTCCACGAACCGCCCCTGACGCATGAGCAGGTTGGACAGGTCGATCACGCTCAGTTCGTTGTCGGGGGCGATGGCCGTCGCCTTGAACAGTTCGTGCAGCGCATCGTCCGCACGTCCCAACTGCACGAGCGAATCGGCGAGACTGCGCAGCGCCTCGGTGTCGACGGGGGACGTCTTCAGCACCAGCCGCAATTCCTCGACCGCCTCCTCGTGCTTCTTTTGCCCCCGCAACAGAGTGGCCAGATTGAAACGGGCCCCCAACTCCTGGGGATGATCCTTGAGAACGAGTTGAAGCTGCTCGATGGCCTTGTCCGGTTCTCCCGCCTGCGCCAGCGAAGCCCCCAGATTGATTCGCGCCCGCACGCTGTCGGGCTTGGCTTCGAGCGCCTTGGTGAAGGCGGCGACGGCGTCTTGAAAGCGACCGACTTTGAAGGCCAACTGCCCCTGGACGACATGCACATGCTCACCCTTGAGCAGGCTCTTCAACTCATCGACCAATGGATCCTCGGGACGAACTCCCACAGAACCCCGCTGCTCCAGATGAGCCTGCGCTTGCTTCACGTCTCCGACACCGCGATACGCCATTCCCAGCGAATAGTGGATTCGATTCGCAGCGGGGGCAAGCTTGAGTGCCGCCTCGAAGTGCTTCACCGCGGCATCAAACTTCTTCTGGGAAAGCGCGATCTCACCGAGTCCGTTGTGCGCGGCAGCCTCTTCCGGCTTGAGCTGCATCGCCGCCTGAAACTGCTGGAGCGCGTCGTCCGCCCGGTTGAGTTGCAGGTACGCACTCCCCAGGTTGACCGCCGTCGCGACGTATTCGGGCCGCAAGACGCGCGCGGATTGAAGAGACTTCTCGGCCTTCTCCAACTGGCCCGCCTGAAGCTCCAGACAACCGAGCAGATGAGTCCACTGAAAGGTGTTGGACGACAGCCGCAAGGCATTGACGTAGCAGGGTCGGGCCGAGTCGGTCAGTTGATAGGCGTGAAACAACTGACCCAGGGCACCGTAGGCGTCTGACAATTCCACATTGGAAACGCCGGCCTTCTTGGTGAGTTCCTCAACGGACTGCTGAACCGATCCGATCTGCTTCGCCACCTGCTCCTCCAAATGATCGAGTTGCGGCGTCGGGACCGGGAGCAAACTGTCCCTGACCGAAGCGGCGGTGGCGGGCTTCGCCGCAGGAGACGGGACCGGCTTCCTGGGCGGCTGAGCTTGGGCAACTTCGTCGCACAGATCGCACGCCGCCAGTGCCAGCGCGACACGAACCAGCACGTCCGCCCATCGCTGCCGCCGGGGACCGAGTTGCAGCCCGCCTGCGGCGCAAGGGAATTGGCTGCTCGTCGCTGGATGTCGCTGGTTCCGAAACATGGAGCCCCCTGGAAAAACCCAACTCACTGCTTGCCCATTGTTCGCGTCAACGGACCGTTTTTGCCTGTGGGCTCAACAACGCTGCCCTCACCGTGCCGCAAGGTCCAGTAACGGTCGACCGCCAGACTCGGCCATTCTTCTGTCGTTCCGGCGGGCCAATGGACGCGAACGGTCGGCGGTTGGTTCACCTCTCCCAAACCAACGAGGACGCGCGGGTCGCCGGCACTGCAATAGCTGCCGTCGGTGTGGCAGCGCCTCCAGATGATCCGGCCACCCTGTTCGATGACTTCAACCCGGGCCTGCAGACTGTCGCGACCACTGCCTTGCTCCAGAAGTTGCAGTCCCAGCCAGTGACCACGATTTCCGACCTGGTTCAACAACAGCCGCGCGCGGCCGCCGTTGCTCGTCACGACCACATCGGTGTCTCCGTCGTTGTCGATGTCTCCGAACGCCGCACCGCGGAGAATGTCAGGGTGTGACACAGCGACTCCCGCTTGAGCAGTGACGTCCTCGAAGCTCGCACGTCCCGTGTTGCGGAAGAGTTGGCTGGGCATTCGGAGCGGACGGGCCTCGCCGGACCGAGCCTGCTCGTCAATGATCCGCACCGCGCCGTTGACCAGCAGCAGATCGAGCCAGCCGTCGTTGTCGTAATCGAAGAACCTCGTCCCGAACGACGTATAGGGCAGAGTGGCCGCGTGCAGGCCCAACGGAATGGTGCGGTCTTCAAACAGACCTCGGCCCAAGTTCACATAGATCGTGCTGGACTCCCGCTCCAGATTCGTCACGAACAGATCGTCATCTCCATCGCCGTCGAAGTCGGCGGCGTCCACCCCCATGCCGGCCTCAGCCTGCCCCACCGAATTGAGGGCCACTCCGGCCAGCAGGGCCTCGTCCACGAACGCTCCCGATCCGTGCTGATTGATCCAGAGATGATTGGGGTCTCCATCGTTTGCCACGTAGAGGTCTGTCCATCCGTCACCGTTGAGATCGGCTGCCACGACGCCGAGACCGGCGGCACTCACGCTGTCGATCCCGGACGTGCGAGTGACATCTTCAAACGTGCCGTCTCTGAGGTTGTGGAACAGGCGATCCGAAACGGGGTTGTAGGCATCGGGGCCGCAGTAATCGCGGGCGCTGCTGGCTGCGAAGCACTCCCGCTTCCTGTCGACTGAGAAATCGACATAGTTCGCGACGAACAGATCGAGCCAGCCATCGCGGTCGTAATCGAAGAACGTGGCGCTCGTGCTCCAGCGCGGGTCGTCGGTCCCCGAAGAGCCCGTGACATCGGTAAAGGTTCCATTGCCGTTGTTGCGCAGCAACTGGTTGGAATCAAGATTCGTCACGTAGAGGTCAACGTGCCCGTCATTGTTGAAATCTCCCGTGGCCACACCCATGCCGTAGCCGAATCCGGTGATGCTGCTCGCTTCGGTGACATCGGTGAATCGCGGTGCCTGCCCCGGCGAACCCAGATCGTTGCGATAGAGCCGATCTCGCCAACGCCGGATGTCGGGTGTTGGCTTCAGATCGCATCCCTGCACGAGGTACAGATCGAGATCGCCGTCGTTGTCGTAGTCGAACAGTGCGCAACCGGCCCCCATGACTTCGGGCAGAAACAGTTCGCCGGTCTCGCCCGCGACATGGACGAAGTCGATCCCCGACGCATCCGTCTCATCGGTCAGAATCGAGGTCGGAGCGAGAGCCTTCCGACCCGGTCCCACGACCGGGGGTTGGCTCGGAGACACGGACGGCGTGCAGCCCGCCAATTCGGTCAAACCCAGCAACAACAGCAGCGACGTCAGGGTGCGGAACATGTTGGGCCAACGATTGCTTCGAAGCACGCCTGGGAACAGCGCGCGGGCTGAGTCCTGTTGGCTTTCCATTCAGCCACCGTGACCACTGAACGAACGGCGACGGAAGCCGCCTTACGAACAGAGCCTTATCCGAACAGATCGAGCAGCGGCTCGCCGGTCGACAGTGGTCGCGTGAAGCCGTCTTTGCCGAGACGCTGATCGAGCGGGACGCCCAACGAATGGAAGATCGTGGCACCGAGATCCTGCGGGCGGACGGGTCGATCTTTCACATAGGCCGCGTGCTTGTCGGACTCGCCGTAAACCGCGCCGCCGCGAATGCCGCCTCCCGCCAGGATCGCGGAGAAGCACGAAGGCCAATGTTGCCGACCGGGATTGGTTCCGGGTGCGTTGATGACGGGTGTGCGACCGAATTCACCGGTGACGACCACCAGCGTGTTTTCCAACATGCCGCGATCTTTGAGATCAGTGAGCAGCGCCGAGAGGGCTTCATCGAGCTTCGGCAGGCACCAGCCCATGCCGTATGAACCACTGCCAAAGGCGCTCCCCATGCCCATCTCGCCACCGTGCATGTCCCAACTGGAACTGGGTGCTCCGCCACCGCCCTCCGGAGCCGTCCCCGTCCAGCCGTTGACGGTGACGAAGCCGACTCCTGACTCGACCAGTCGACGTGCGAGGAGCAGGTTCTGTCCCAGCGGATGCATGCCATAGCGTTCGCGGACGGACGTTGGCTCGCGGTTCAAGTCGAACGGCTCGCGTCCTTCCGGGCCGCTCGTCAATTCAAACGCGCGGTGGTGAAGATCCTGCCAATCTTTCGTGGCTCGATGGGTTTCGCCCGGACTGATCGAGGGACTCAACCCGTCGAGCAATCGGCGTCGATTCTGCATTCGCTCGGCCACGACAGCGGCTTGCAGTTCGTCGGGTGCTTTGAAAGTTGGCATCGCCGGGTGGTTCGCGGCCGAACCAACAAACAGCGGGCTATAGGCCGCCCCCAAATGGCCTCCGATGCCAATGTTCGGAGCACAGAAGACGGGATCGCCGACGCATTTGATGAGCCAGACGTAGGGAGCGATGGTCCGCTCGTTCGGCCGCACCTTGGCCAGGATCGCGCCCATGTAGGGTGCGTCCGCCGGTGCCTCCGCCTGGCCGCTCAGGCAGTGGTGCATGGCGTCGAAGTGGTTGCTGATGTTGCCGACATGCGTCATCGACCGGATCAGGCAAAAGTCCTGAGTCATCTGCGCCATGCGTGGATGCAACTCACTGAGCTGCATGCCCGGAACCTTCGAGGCAACCTGCTTGTACGGCCCGCGAATGGTGTCGGGGGCGGATGGCTTCAAGTCCCACGTATCGAGATGACTTGGTCCACCACACAGCAGGATAAAGATGCAAGACTTCTCGGCCGCACCTCGACCAAGCCCTCGCTTGCCATCGACGCCCGCCGCCACCATTCCCGGCAAACCCAGTGGCAAGGCTCCGATTCCCGCCGCTTGAAGCAGCCGCCGTCGAGAGAGCGCGTCGGTTACCGAGGACATGGCGTTCATGGGCTGTTTCATCGGGCATTCCTTTCGAGCGTCAAAGTCCGAGGCTCATTCACCGCGCGGCTCGGTTAGCTTCACAATCGGAGCTACCCGGCAGCGGCCGGAGATTCTAAAGAGTCGCGTCCACCTTTGTCTCGGCCATTTCCGGGTTCACGGCCCAGTAGACGACAGAATGGCTACCGGAACGGCCAGAGTCCACTCTGGGCCATGACGTGGGAGCCCAATGCGGTTGGACTCGCTGCGTGTTCGATTCGCCGACGGCTGCGATTCGACTATAACTTCGTGCCGGTTCGGCCACGTTAGGAGTCTCCCGGGATGGAAGTCGTGTCATTACTGCCTCGCTGCTTGTCGGTCGTGTCAACTTGTCTGCTGGTCCTGTCGATCGGCACGTTCTCGTTGGCAGAGGATCAATCCTCCGCAGCACGCGGATACGCGGCGCTGCGGACACACCCGTTCCTCCCGCCCGATTTCGATGAAGGGGTGCTGACGTCCCTGTGGACCGTCTGGCCCGAGCCGGAACGATCGGCGGCCGAGAAAGCGGATGCCACGACTCGCCGCCGTTTGACGTTCTCGTACTACGGCTTGATTCCCGACTCGGCGGCGGTTGGTCAGAGCGATGAGCCGGCGAAGCGAACGGCCATTGGTTACGTGGCCGATGAACGGGGCCACTGGACCATGAATTGTCTGGCCTGTCACGGAGGCAAGGTGGCGGGGCAAGTCATTCCCGGATTGCCGAACTCTCACATCGCGTTGCAGACGCTGACCGAGGACGTGCGGCTGGTGAAGCTGCAACAGGGGAAGAAGCTCTCGCACCTCGATCTGGCAACGTTGCAGTTGCCGCTCAGCACGACCGATGGCACCACGAACGCGGTCATTTTTGGAGTGGTCTTGGGGACGTACCGCAATCTCGACATGAGCGTTGACACCACACGCAAACTGCCGCCGCTGATGCATCACGACGTCGATGCCCCGCCGTTCTGGAACGTCCGCAAGAAGAAGTCCCTGTACGCGGACGGCCACGCGCCGAAGACGCCTCGCCCGCTGATGCAGTTCATTTTGTTGCCGCGAGTCTCCCCCGAGACACTCACGGAGTGGGAGCCTCAATTTGCCGACATTCTCGCGTGGATCGAGTCGCTCGAACCACCGAAGTATCCGTTCGAGATCGACCGCTCGCTGGCGGCGCACGGTCAGCGAGTCTTCGTCGACACCTGCGCCCGTTGCCACGGCACCTACGGCCCTGGCGGGAAGTACGAGCAGCAGACGATTGACCTCGACGAGGTCGGAACCGATCCGCTGCGATTCCGGTCGCTGACGCGCGAGCATCGCCAGTGGGTCAAGGAGAGTTGGATCAGCCGCTTCGGAGCCGATCCCGTCGAAGTCGATCCCGTCGGCTACGTCGCTCCGCCGCTCGACGGCATCTGGGCGAGTGCCCCGTACTTCCATAACGGATCGGTTCCCACGCTGTGGCACGTCCTCCATCCGGAGGCTCGTCCCCTCGTCTGGAAGAGAACCGAAGACGGCTACGACCGACAGAAGGTTGGGCTGGAGATCGAGACCTTCGACAAAGTCCCCTCGACCGCGAAGGCGGCAGCCCAACGCCGCCGGTACTTCGACTCCAAACTTCCGGGCAAGAGTGCCTCAGGCCACACGTTCCCCAGCGTGCTGGATGAGGATGAGAAGCGAGCTCTGTTGGAATACCTCAAGACGCTGTGAGACTCGGCTGTCTCGCAGTGTCCGGCGCTTTCTCAGCATCACGGCCTCAGGATCCAAGTCAGCGCAACGGCCAGACAGAGCGCGATTCCGATCACGATCCACAAGGGCTGAGCCGGTTTTGGCAAGTCCTCGTCGCTCATCCACCGATCACACGACGGACAGTACTCGGCGTCTTCGAGCATCGTCTGGCCGCAGTACGGGCAGTCGATGTAGCCGTCATCGTCTTCGTCGAGATCGTCGTCCCAGTCGTCGCTCATGGTGGATCCCTCGCATGCGGGGTCGTCAGCCGCCGAACTTGGGGGCGCGTTTCTCGGTGAACGCGGCGATTCCTTCGCGGGCGTCGGGGAGTTGCAGGCAACGAATGTAGCTGGCGGTGTCGGCAAGGTGTGCGATCTTGGATTGCGTCCCTTCATCCTGATGGAGCAGTCGCTTGGTTTCGCGAAGCGCCTCGGCGGGGCGGGCGAGCAGGTCACGAGCCAACTCCCGCGCGGCGGCAGTCAGGCGACCGAGCGGCATTACCTCGTGGACCAGTCCGTAACTGGCGGCCTGTGCGGCCGTGATCTGCTTGCCGGTCAGACAGAGTTCCAGCGCGCGGGCCTTGCCGATCAGAGCCGTCAGTTGGGCGAGGCCGTAACCGGGAGGCCAACCGAGCAGAATCTCGGGCATCCCGAATCGAGCCGCATGCGCCGCGAGACGGAAGTCGCACGAATAGGCCGCCACGCATCCGGCTCCGAACGCGATACCGTTCACCGCCGCGATGAAGATCTGAGGCAGTCGCTCCCACGCCAGATACATTGCCGCCTGACGGTGACTCAGCGCGGTCGCCTCGTCGATCGGAAGCGTGCCGACTTCGGGAACGTCGTCGCCGGCGCAGAACGCTTCGCCCGCGCCGGTCACGATGACGACTCGCACCTCGGGATGACCGGCCAGCCACGCATTGAGCTGCTCCCAGTCCGACGTCATCTGCCGATTGACGGCGTTCAGTTTCTGAGCCCGATTTAAAGTCACGGTCACGATGGCGGCATCACGCTCCACGAGCAACGCCTCGAGCCGCGCCAGGTCACCTGTGTTTGGTTCGATGTGCATGGGCAATGCAACTCCCGCTGAAAGCTTGGCTGTTTTTTCGGCCAATCGCCCGGCGAAGCGATCGGTCTGAATGATGGCTCGCCGATGAGTCCCGCGCCCGATTTGATCGGTTTCATCGAACGCGGCGATGTCGAAATCGATCAGCTTCCCGTCGATGGTCG
Source organism: Planctomycetota bacterium (assembly GCA_038040225.1). Taxonomy (GTDB): domain Bacteria; phylum Planctomycetota; class Planctomycetia; order Planctomycetales; family Planctomycetaceae; genus Schlesneria. The sequence continues at coordinate 44,288 of JBBPIS010000023.1, read as the reverse complement.
TCACTCTGGCTTCGGCCCGGACGTTGGCCCCGACCGGCGTGGCAGCCAGATGCTCAACATGGACATGCGCCCCGACGGACTCCTCGCCCGGATCGAGGTACGGACGCAAAACCTCCCGCGCGGCATGTTCCATCAGGTCAATCATGGCCGGTGTCGAGAAGACCACCGCGCCTCGAAGCTGCTCCGCACCGAGATGGATCGTCTGCTCGGCTGACACCGTCGCGTGGAGAACTCCCGTCGTACCGAGGATCAAACCGGGTTTCATACGAGTTACAATTCGTCACGTGGGACTTGGATCAGCAATCATGTGAGTCGTTTCGGCGACCTCGGCCAACTGTGCGGATTGAACCACGCAACACGGGGCCGTTCCACCAACTCCGCTTCTGACGGTCAGTGTGATCTGGAGTGCGAAATGTCGGCGATCCCGCCAATCTCTCACAATCTGATCAGCTTGGTGTTTTCTTTTCCGAGCCGCCCGTTATACTCACCGCCACTTTGGAAGGGCGAGTGTTCCTCCCAATGAGTGAAGATGATCGCCGCAATTGCCCACCTTATGTTTGTGTTGTCCTGTTCGCCAGTTGGTGTTCAGGATCGCTCGGCCCGGTGATGCGAGACGGTCCCGTCCCGATGGTTCTCTGTGCAGAGTGGGCTTTCTTCGTTTGAAGCTCTCGTCCTTGGCAGGTTCCCGAATGACAGGCCATCCCAAAATGGCTTCGATCTTCCCTGTCACCCTGTAGGTGGCAGCCAGTGACCTGTTTGAGTGAGCCCTTTGGCTCGAAGGATGACGATGAGCAAGAATCTGTATGTTGGGAATTTGGCGTTTGGCTGCACGGCCGATGACCTGCGCGAGCTGTTTTCACAGCACGGCAATGTCACTTCGGCCCAGGTCGTTTCGGATCGCGAGACCGGCCGGTCGCGTGGATTCGGATTCGTGGAAATGTCCGACGGCGGCGAAGCTGCGATTTCTGCACTGAACGGTGCCGATTTCCAGGGTCGCGCCGTGACCGTGAACGAAGCCCGTCCTCGTGAAGAGCGTGGCGGCGGCGGCGGTCGCAGTGGCGGCGGCGGCTACGGTGGTGGTGGCGGTCGCAGCGGTGGCGGCGGCTACGGTGGCGGCGGCGGTGGCGGCGGCGGCGGCCGTTACTAAAACCTTGCGTTGAGTGATCTCTCGACGCCCAAGGCGAACGATACAAACGGACGGGGGGCGGCAACGCCCCCCGCTTCCGACTTCGCCCAAAAGTTGTGCCGGACCGCCCGCTCAAGCTATTAGCCAGCGCGGCGTGACCGGATTCGAGACGATCTCTAAAAGCGTCTTGTCGCCAAGACACGCGGCTGTTCCGAAGCAGGTTTCTGTTTCGAGCGGCGGCAGGCCCTCGTTGCGCCCTTGGCTTTCTTGTTACTCATGTGAGCGGCACGCCGGCTTTACCGTCGAGCAAGCCGCGTCAATCGTCTTCATGATGTCCTCAACGAATTTGTTCGTTGATCGTCGTCGCGGTGGCTGTTGAAACTACTTGTTGTGTGCCTCCGGTTACGCAGGGTGCGTACTTGTCGAGTGGCGGACCATCCGGTCTGCCAGACAGGTGGGAGGCCATTCGGTGAGGCAAGCCATGCGGCCGACCTCACACTTTTCAGTTGTGGCCCTTGAGCCACGTTAGGAATTCGTTTGAACCAGACTACTTTTGCTGACTTTGCATTCGTCGAACCAATTCGGCTCGCCCTGCAAAATGAAAACTACACCACGCCGACGCCGATCCAGGCGCAGGCCATCCCGCACCTGCTTCAGGGACGCGACCTGATCGGTTGCGCTCAGACCGGAACGGGGAAGACGGCCGCGTTTGCGTTGCCGATCCTGAACGGACTGGCTCTGGCGAAGAAACCCGTTGTGCCGCGGAAGCCGCGCGTGCTGGTCTTGGCTCCGACCCGGGAACTTGCACTCCAGATCGAAGAGAGCTTCGTGACTTACGGTCGCGGTCTCAATCTGCGTCAGACGGTCGTGGTCGGTGGCGTTGGCTATACACCACAGGTCCGTGCCCTGGCGCGAGGCGTCGATATTCTCGTGGCAACGCCAGGCCGGTTGCTCGACCTGATGGGACAGGGAGCCGTGCGGCTGGACGGACTGGAAACGTTCGTCCTCGACGAAGCCGACCGCATGCTCGACATGGGCTTTCTGCCGGCGATCGAGAAAATCGTGGCCGTTCTCCCCAAACAGCGGCACTCGCTGTTCTTCTCGGCCACGATGCCGCCGGCATTGATGCCGCTCGTGCAGAGTTTGCTGCATGACCCGGTGAAGGTCGAAGTGGCTCCGCAATCGACGACCGCCGACCGGGTCGATCATCGCGTGATGTACGTGACTCGCGACAACAAGCGATCGCTGCTCACGAGTGTGTTGTCCGACAAGTCGGTCAAGCGGGCGCTGGTCTTCTCGCGGACGAAGCACGGAGCCGACAAGATCGCCAAGTGGCTCGAACAGGCTGGGATTTCGAGCGATGCCATCCACGGCAACAAGTCGCAGACCGCGCGGCAACGCGCCCTGTACGGCTTCCGCGACGGACAGACTCGCGTGCTGGTGGCCACCGATATCGCGGCCCGCGGCATCGACATCGACAACATCACGCACGTCATCAATTTTGACCTGCCGATGGAACCCGAGAACTATGTCCACCGCATCGGCCGCACGGCCCGAGCCGGTGCCGAGGGGATCGCCCTCACGTTCTGCGACGCCGAAGAACGGGGTCTGCTGCGCAGCATCGAGCGGATCATCAAGCAACAGATTCCCGTCGTCGAAGACCATCCTCACCGGATGAACCTCGCGGGACTGCCCCCTGCGAGCGGCAAGCCGCAACTGCGCGGAGCCGGCCGGTCCGGCGGAGCCGCTCGTCCCACCCGCCGCCCCGCTCGCGGAGCCACCTCGTCAACGGGACGTTCCGCGCCGCGCGGTGACGCACCCTCAGAGGGCCGTTCCACAGCGCAGCGTCATGCGAAAACGGGAGCCGTCGGCTTCAAGTTCCGCAGCCGACGCGAACCGTGAAGTGATGGGGGGCAGGTTTCTTACCTGCCCGAGGCAACGCTGAGACGGGCAGGTAAAAAACCTGCCCCCACGACGTGAGCCTCATCCCGGTGATGCTGGCGTGATGACAGTCAAGCAGTCATCCTGTGGCCAAGTGAGCCGTGCGCGATGTGATCGCGCACGGCCTCGACTTGCCATTCGCCACAGCCCGACACGGAGCCGCGCCGCCCATGCTTCACCCCCGCGAGTTGGTTCATCCGCGCGACGAGATCATGCAGACGATGGAGCGGATCTATCGTCACCGCATGACGACCACCTCCGGCGGCAACCTGTCGATCCGTGAGTCCGGCGGTGACATCTGGATCAGCCCCGCGCGGATTGACAAGGGGAGCCTGACTCGCAACGACATCGTCTGCGTGAAAACCGACGGATCGGTCGAGGGACCGCATCGGCCTTCGTCCGAGTTCCCCTTTCACCGCGCGATCTACGAGTCGCGGCTCGACATTCGCGCGATCGTCCACGCGCATCCGGTCGCGCTCGTGGCGTTCAGCATCTGTCGGCAACTCCCCGGCACGCGGTTGTTTCATCAGGCGCATTCGGTCTGCGGTGAGGTGGCCTTCGCGCCGTATGCCCTTCCCGGCAGCGAGCGGCTCGCGCAGAACATCGCCGAAGCGTTCGCCGGCTCACCCGACGGCGAATCGATTCCCGACTGTGTGATCCTCGAAAACCACGGCGTCGTCGTGGGAGGCGGTTCGCTGTCGCAGGCGTATCAGCGGTTTGAGGCCCTCGAATTCGCGGGCAAGACGATCATCAAGGCCCGCATGCTGGGCGACGTTCGCTACCTTACCGACGAACAGCTCGCGCTGGCCGAGCGGCGGCGAGTCGACCTGCAACCGGTCAAGCCTCCCGCCGCGACCAGCCACGAACAGGAACTGCGTCGCCAATTGTGCGAGTTCCTGCGGCGCGGCTGTCGTCAGCGGTTGCTCATCAGCACCGAAGGGAGTTTCTCGGCGCGGGTCGATGACGACTCGTTCCTGATTACGCCGTCCCAGCGCGACCGGTCGCTGCTCGACATCGACGACATCGTGCTCGTCAGCGGTGAGACGTGCGAGCCGGAGAAACATCCGAGCCGCGCGGCCCTCGCGCACCGAGCCATCTATCGCCGTCATCCCGAAGTCCGCGCGATCGTCTTCGCGCATCCGGTCAACGCGACGGCGTTCAGCGTGACAGACGTCAAGCTCGACGCCCGCACGATCCCCGAGAGCTATATTTTTCTCCGCGACGTCGGCCGGGTTCCCTACGGAATTCACTATGAGACCGAAGGGACTCAAGGGACCGAAAGGACAGAAGGGACGGAGAGGAGCATCGCTGATTACGTCTCGCCGAGCTCGCCCGCCGTGCTGCTCGACAACGATGGAGTGCTGGTCGTGGGCAACAGCATCCTCGACACATTCGATCGCCTCGAAGTCTTGGAGACGACGGCCGAGGCAATCATCAACAGCCGTGCCGTCGGCAGCGTTGCCCCGATGCCCGACGCCGTGATCGACGAGTTGAAGAAAGCGTTTCTCGGTGAGTAGTCTTGGCGTTTGCTGGCATTCGCTCACATCAGGGGTCAGGCACTCCGATCGGTAACGTCAGACGACAAACAAGAACCCCTGTGAAGTACTTGCCACCAGCAGGCCGCGCATGAACGAATCGCCCCTCACGCTAACCTTCTCCCCCCGAAGAAAGATGGGAGAGGGGACAGAAAATCGAGCCACGACACCGGTGACGATGCTTCTCGCCGTCGTGGCCGTCGGCGTCGCGAGCCTTGCTTCATGCGCCATCGCAGCCGACGAGTCGTCTCCGCGCGAGATTCGTTTCAACCGCGACGTGCGTCCGATTCTGTCGGACAAGTGCTGGGCTTGTCACGGGCCGGATGTGAAGACTCGGCAGGCCGATTTGCGGCTGGATACCGATCAGGGGGCGAAGGCCGTTCGTGACGGACACGCCGCCATCGTGCCGGGTGATCTCGCGAAGAGCGAACTCGTAAGGCGAATCCGTTCGACCGACCCGGACGAACTGATGCCGCCTCCCAAGCATCCGAAACAGCTCACCGCCACCGAGAAGTCGCTCCTCGAAGAGTGGATCAAACAGGGAGCGAAGTACGAGGGCCACTGGGCGTTCGTTCCGATGCAGCGGCCCGAACTTCCGCGAGTCTCATCCGAGAATGAACGCCGCGTGGTCAACAACATCGACCGCTTTGTCCTCCAAGCCATCGAACAGAACGGACTGAAGACGCTCGCGCCGGAAGCGGCCAAGGAGCGGCTGATCCGTCGTGTGACGTTCGATCTCACCGGGCTTCCGCCCTCGCCAACCGAGGTCGAGGCGTTTGTGAAGGACCAGTCGCTCGAGGCGTATGAGCGGGTGATCGACCGGCTGCTCAAGTCGCCCCGCTACGGCGAGCGGATGGCGAGCGAGTGGCTCGACGTCGCGCGGTATGCCGACACGCACGGCTATCAGATGGATCGGACTCGTCCAACATGGCCGTACCGCGACTGGGTGATCTCGGCGTTCAATGACAATCTGCCGTTCGACCAGTTCGCCACCTGGCAGCTCGCGGGCGATCTGCTGCCCAACGCGACGAAGGCTCAGAAACTCGCGACCGCCTTCAACCGGATGCACTGCCAGAATGAAGAGGGTGGCGTCGTCGAGGAGGAGTTCCGCGTCGCCTACGTCGTCGATCGCGTCGATACGTTCGGGACCGCGTTCCTGGGACTGACGTTTGAATGCTCGCGCTGCCACGACCACAAATACGACCCGCTGACGCAGCGCGATTTCTACTCGATGTTCTCGTTCTTCCAGAACATCGACGAGTTCGGTCAGACGAGCTACTTCACGGCCTCGACGCCGGTTCCAACGGTATTGCTCTCGACCGACGAGCAGGATGTGAAGCTGGCAGCGCTCGACCGGAAGATCGCTGAGAAAGAGCAGGCTCTCGCGACGCTGCGCGATCCGGCGCGTGAACCCGTGAAGAGTGCGTTCGCAGAGTGGTTGAAGACGAAACCCGAACAGCCTGCCGCGCCGAGTCCGCTCGCCGCATTCTCGTTTGATTCGTTGGAGAAAAACCAACTGACGAACAGCATCGACGCCGCCAAGCCTGGTAAAGCGAGCGACGGTCCCAAACTGATCGCAGGTCGAGCGGGACAGGCCGCTGAGCTAAACGGCGACAACGGCTTCACGTTCCCCGGCCTTGGACACTTCACACGGGCTGATGCGTTTTCGCTGGCAGTCGCGCTCCAGCCGACAATCCTCACGCCGCGCGCGGTCGTTGTTCACCACTCGCGAGCCCCCGCCGATGCCGGAAGCCGCGGGTACGAGTTGCTGCTGGAAGAGGGTCACGTCGTGTTCGGCTTGCATCACATGTGGCCCGGCAACTCGCTGAAGGTTCGCACGCAGAACGCGCTGCCGGTCAACGAGTGGTCGCACGTGACCGTCAGCTACGACGGATCGAGTCGCGCAGCCGGAGTCCGTCTCTACGTGAACGGCCTGCCCGCGCCGGTGGATGTGATTCGCGACGGCCTTTGGAAAGACATCACCTACGATGGTGGCGAGCCAGAACTCGCGATTGGCTTTCGGTTCCGAGACGCCGGATTCAAGGGAGGCCGGGTCGATGACTTCGCGATCTTTGGCCGGGAACTCACCGCGCTGGAGGCCGCTCACGTCGCCGGCCGCGACGATTTGAAAGCGGCTTGGACAGCCAAGAGCGATTCACTCTTCGAGACGTTCCTTGCGACAGCCCACACGCCGTGGCAGCAGGCTCTCAATGAGTTGCACGCCGCGCGGGAAGAACAACGCAAACTCATCAACCCGATTCCCGAAATCATGGCGATGCGCGAGATGACTGCACCGAAGCCCGCGTTCATTCTCAAGCGGGGCAGCTACGACCAGCCGCTCGAGGCCGTGACGGCCGACACGCCGCGTGTTCTGCCGCCGTTCCCGAACGATGCGCCGCGCAATCGACTCGGCCTCGCGCGGTGGCTGACCGATCCCGAGCATCCGCTGATGGCCCGCGTCACCGTGAACCGTCTCTGGCAGACGCTGCTCGGGCGGGGACTGGTTGAGACCAGCGACAACCTCGGTTCGCAGGGAGCCTTGCCGACTCATCCCGAACTGCTCGACTGGCTCGCCCGCGATTTCATCGCCAGCGGCTGGGATACGAAGCGAATGGTGAAGCTGATCGCGATGTCGGCGGTGTACCGGCAGGGGAGCGAGATGGGGAGACAAGTGGATAAGGAGACAAGGGGAGCGGGGGACATCGACAATCGTTGGCTGTCGCGTGCGCCGGTGAGGCGGCTGACGGCGGAGATGCTTCGCGATCAGGCCCTGTTTGCGGGCGGGTTGCTGGTCGACAAGATCGGCGGGCCGAGCGTGAAGCCTTATCAACCGGCGGGGCTGTGGGACATTGCGATGGGCAAACCGCAGTACGATCAAAGTCACGGGCCGGACCTGTATCGACGCAGCGTGTACACGTTCTGGAAGCGGACGGTGCCGCCTCCCGCGCCGATGACGTTCGACGCCGCGGACCGCAGTTACTGCACGGTCCGTCGTCAGAGCACCTCGACACCGTTGCAGGCCCTCACGCTGCTGAACGACCCGCAGATTGTCGAGGCCGCGCGGTTCGTGGCTCAACGGATGTTGAAGGAGGGGGGCGAGAGAACCGACTCACAAGTCGCGTGGGCGTTCCGGCTCATCACGAGTCGCCCACCATCCGCTCGCGAGTTGGCGATCCTGAAGCAGATGTACTCCGAACAACGAGCCGACTTCGCCGCCGATGGGGAAGCCGCGAAGAAGCTGCTCGCGGTCGGAGAAGCCAAGCCGGACGCGACTCTCGCTCCCGCAGACCTCGCGGCGGGGACGGTCGTGGCGCTGGCGATCTTGAACCATGATGAAGCGGTGAATCGACGGTGAAGAAAAATGAAAAGTCCGCAATTCCAAGTTTGAAGATTGCGAAGTTTGAAGATTGCGAGAATTCGAGTGGTCGCGGTTGTATTTACTCCGAAGGAGTTGTGTCTCATAGCCCGGGGTTGCGAGCGAAGTGAGCTACCCTGGGAACAAGGTTCCACCGATGCCTGTACCCCAACGGGGTTCCGTCACCGGCATCATTCGAGGGACGTAACCCTTTCAGGGTAGATGGCCAAATGCATTCTCTTTCCCAGGGTAGCCCGCATGCGCGGGCAACCCTGGGCTATGAGACACAACTCCTTCGGAGTAAAGACGAATACCAGTTGATTCCCTTTGAAGGACGCAGACCATGCACCATCCGAGTCCACTCTCTCGGCGAGACTTCCTCCAACGGAGCGGTCTCGGTTTGGGAGCCGTTGCGCTGACGAGCCTGCTTCAACGCGACGCGGCGGCCGAATCGAAGAGTCCGTTCAAAGGGATTCTCGATCAGCCTCACTTCCCGGCGAAGGCGAAGCGGATCATCTCCCTGTTCATGGCGGGCGGGCCTTCGCAACTGGAACTGTTCGACTACAAGCCGCTGCTCAACGAGCGACACGGGCAGGAGCTTCCGGACAGCGTGCGCAAGGGCCAGCGGTTGACCGGCATGACGGGGTTTCAGTCGTCGCTGCCGCTGGCGGGGTCGGCGTTCAAGTTTGCTCAGCACGGTCAGAGCGGTGCGTGGGTCAGCGAGCTGATGCCCTGGACGGCGAAGATGGTGGATGAAGTCTGCTTCCTCAAGTCGCTGCACACCGAGCACATCAACCACGATCCGGCGATCACGTTCTTTCAGACGGGGCATCACCTGGCGGGTCGGCCTGCCATGGGATCGTGGCTCAGTTACGGACTCGGCAGCGCGAACGAGAATCTGCCGGGGTTTGTCGTGCTCATCTCGAAAGACCGCATCGACCAGCCGCTCTATGCGCGGCTGTGGGGCAACGGATTCCTGCCGAGCATCCATCAGGGAGTTCAGTTTCGCAGTGGAGGCGATCCCGTGCTGTACCTCCAAAACCCCGACGGCATCAGCGCGGCGGGGCGGCGTCGGATGCTGGACCGGCTCGCGGAACTCAACGCCGCTCAGTTCGAGACGGTGGGCGATCCCGAGATCACCGCGCGGATTGCTCAGTATGAGATGGCCTTCCGCATGCAGACCAGCGTTCCCGAGGTGATGGATCTGTCGAACGAGACCGCCGCCACGTTCGATCTGTACGGTGACGAGGCCAAAACACCAGGGACGTTCGCGGCGAATTGTCTGCTCGCCAGGCGGCTCGCTGAGCGAAACGTCCGGTTCATCCAGCTCTATCATCCCGGCTGGGACCAGCACGGGAATCTGCCGAACGCGATCAAGCGGCAATGTCAGGATGTCGATCGCGCGGGGTACGCCCTCGTCACCGATCTCAAGCAGCGCGGGATGCTCGACGACACACTTGTCGTTTGGGGTGGCGAGTTCGGCCGCACGAACTACTCGCAGGGAAATCTGACGCTCACGAATTACGGACGCGATCATCACCCGCGCTGCTTCACCGCGTGGATGGCCGGCGCGGACGTGAAGGGCGGTATGACTTACGGCTCGACCGACGACTTCGGCTACAACGTCGCCGAGAACCCGGTCGATGTTCACGATCTTCAGGCGACGATCCTCGAACGACTGGGCCTCGACCACGAGCGGCTGACGTACAAACATCAGGGCCGCGACTACCGCCTGACCGACGTGAGCGGACACGTGCTGCGCGCCGTTCTGGCGTGAATTGAGCCGCAACTTACGGCGTCACTCCGGCCCGACTCCAATCGGCCACCGAAGAACATCGACGACTTCGCCACCCTCGTCACGGCTCCGCAACAAAACCAGGCCAGTGGCAACCTACATTCTGCGAGATTCTCGAAGTCCGCTGGCGATTCGGTTATCTTCGTCCCAGATGAACATGTGCAACTAGCCTCGAAGCCACAGCGGTCCTGCTCCATGCCTCGCATCTTCATTTCCTGTGTGACTGCGGAATTCCGCGCGTATCGGGTCCAGATTGCCCAAGATTTTCGTAGCGCAGATTGTGAGGTGAAGTCCCAAGAAGATTTGCCGCAGGTTGCAGTGGGCACGATTCGAAAATTGGATGAAATAATCCGCTCTTGTGACGCCGTGATTCACATTCTTGGTCGCGGAGCTGGTGCGATGGCTGACTCGGTTGCAGTGACGGAATACCTGAATCATGAGCGGAAATTTCTGAAGGTAATGCAGGCTGTCGGTGATTTCAGAACTCTCAAACTGACCTACACACAATGGGAAGCCTATCTCGCGGCGTACCGCAACAAGCCAATCTTCGTTTACGAGGCTGAGCCTTCGGAACGAGACGAACATCCGCCATTGAGTTCTGGTCTCGCTCAAGAATTGCCAACGTTCGAACCTAATCCGAATGATGCCGAACTCGTCCGCGCACATCGCCAGCGATTAGAAAAACTCCCCACCGCACGGTATCCAACCTTATTCAAAAATTTGGCTGGCTTAATGGGGAAGTTCCTCGGTGATCTGCTGGAGATTCGGAAGGCGGCGACCAAGGCAGACGTTTCGACCAAATTGCACGAGCGATTCGGACGTCACAAGGTCGATGAACTCAAAGATCTGCTGCGGGCGAAGGGAGAGCCACTGCTTGAGGATGGATTCTTGCTTGCCGCGTTCGTGCAAATTACGGGCACCTTGCCAGATTCCGATGCGCCAGATTCCGTCGTGATGCAAAAGGACCGCACGCTTGATTTCATGCTCGTCGATATCCTCGCGGAATATGAGTCCCCATTTGAACTGCTCGGCTTGGTGAAGGCCTGCCAGGTGCGCAGCAAAGCGAAGGGGTTGAAAAGGTTGGCATCGTCCCTCGAAACATGGTTTTCCGGCGCGATCAAGGCATTCAACGAGACTGTGAACACACTGCACATAGGTCGTCAGAATGCGAGAACTGATGTACTAACCACCAATGCCGTCACTGGTCACTGTGCCGTTGCATTGCAGTATTTGAAGCCTGACAGCTTCCCAACGCCGTCCTTGGAGCTTGCCTGGCGAGTGGTTCCTGCCGATCCGATGGAGCGTGTCTTTGCGGAAGGCTATCTGAGGTGGGGACGGCATCATTCAAAAGTGAGTCTGAAATCGGACGCTTCAATCCTAGCCAAAGAAGTTCCGACCCGATTTGTGAAATTCGTGGAGCATTCCGGGAAATACATGGACTGGCTCATTGAACGTTTGGAAGTGTTTGTCTCAGAGAGAGAGCTGCACCTTCCTTGGGAGTATGAGACGGGAAGCAAACCAAACGAAGAAAAGCTCCTTTCGTGTCCGGTCGTGCTGCGACTCCTTCACCGAGGCATGTCTTCAGGCAAAGTCATACCGCCGTCAGACCCCATCAACAGTCAATGTTTTGCCAGTCGGCCCAGTCGGCGTGACACCTTCCTGATTGATGTGCGTTCAAGCGGAGGTTTTTTCGCAGTGCCAATCGATTCAGAAGATGATGCAGAGTTGATTCAGACAGCGGCCGCTCAAGCCAGCATCGGGTTTTGGTTGCGCAGAACTTGGTTGCGCAAAACAAAGCCAATCGAGGACGCAGAACGATGTTTTGCTGAACTCGATGGCCAGTTTCTGGCATCCGTGCCACGCCTGGTATTCGAGAAGAAACTGGACTCCCCCAAGGACTCTGCTTGGCGTGAGATGGCCGTTTTTTACGACCACCCCCAATGGCCGGTGTTCAAGTTCTCCAGCGACGAATACGGCACGGAAGACCTCCTGCGGATCAATGATGCCTTATCGGGAATCTGAAGCCGTTCTCATCTCAAAGTGACTTCTCCATGAACAGCCCTGCGCTCAACCAAATCTACCGCGACAAGTTCATCGGCGAGCAGCCGGACCCGTCACCGCTCGCCCTCGCCAATCAGGCGCCGCCGTGGCGAAAGTTTGCTGACAAACCGACTCTCGCTTCGACGAGCGGCGTTCAACCCCGTTCAATGGACCTAGACCAGGCGATCAAGGGACGCAATTATCTGGCCGACCCGGAGGAAGCGAAGTTAGTCAATGCGGCGTTGGTTCTGCGACGTCCCATTCTCATCACCGGGCAGGCTGGCATCGGCAAGACAACGCTCGCCTACTCGGTCGCGTGGCAGTTGGGTTTGGGGAATGTCCTGCGCTGGGGCGTCACGTCACGTTCCACGCTCAAGGACGCTCTATACCACTACGATGCGCTGGCCAGGTTGCACGACGCGTCGCTTTGGAAGGAAGGTGTGCCTGACGCCAATCTCAACTTCGGCGACTACTTCACACTCGGCCCGTTGGGGACGGCGCTCTTGCCAAACGACTCGCCGAATTATCTTCCGCGAGTGCTCTTGATCGATGAGATCGACAAGAGTGACGCTGATCTCCCCAGCGACCTGCTGCATGTGCTGGAGGAAGGAAGATTCAGCATTCCCGAGGTGGACCGGCTGCCTGCTTCCCAGAAAGGGGCCACGGTGTTGGTGAAATCGGCGGACAATGCGATGCCGGAAGTAAAAATCCCTTCCAATGGCGATATCCGCTGCAACGACTTCCCGCTCATCCTCATGACGAGCAACGGCGACCGCGACTTCCCGCCTGCGTTCCTTCGCCGCTGCTTGCAACTCTCCATTCCCTGGGAGCGACGTGCGAAACAGTTGGATGAGATTATCAAGCAGCATCTCGGCATTTCATCGAAAGACGATCCCACCATTCAGGAACTCTTGGAGCTATTCAACCAGAAGCGTACCGAGTCGGATGCCACGCTGGCCATTGACCAACTGTTGAATGCCATCTTCCTGGCGCGTTCGCGCGTCGATGTCAATCCACTCGACCATCAGGGCATCAAGGATGCCATCTTTAAATCACTGAGCGAAACTCCTCAAGCCCCGACCCTCTGATGCCGTTCACCCTCAGTCGCTGCCTTCGCGATCTGAAACTTCAGGGCGTTGACCTCGCCCCGGAAGAGTTCTGTGATGCGCTGTGGCTGGCCGCCCACGGCTTCATGCCGGGTGAGACTCACATCATTCCGGCGGCAACTCCGCCAATGCCGTCGAACCCTTCACCCTCGCCATCGCCGCCCCCCACAAACACTGGCCAAACGAAAACTCCGGACGGGAGCGAACAACAGAATCCAAGCCAGCCGGTCCACGCACTGAGTGATTCCGACGACCGCAAAATGCGTGGGCAACTCCTGTCGGTGCCAGCGCCTCCCGCCATCGCCCGAGGTTTTGAGTTTGACCGCGCCCTGCGGCCACTCCGCCAGCATCGGCAGATTGCACGCTCCCAGGAAGTCGATGAGGAAGCCACGGTTGCCGCCATCGCCGAGTCGGGCGTTTGGCAGATCGTCATGCGCCCGGCACGCAGCCGTTGGCTGGAAATTGTCTTGGTCGTGGAACGTTCCCCCACCATGCGGATCTGGCAGGAGACCGCGCTGGAGTTCCGCAAACTCCTTTGGCGAGCCTGCGCCCCGTATTCGTTGCGCACGTTCTATCTCGATTGGTCGCCGCAGAAGCTGACCATGCACAGTTCCGGCGGCAGTCCGGTCTCCTGTGACTCACCGTGCCACGGCAACAACAACCGTCTCGTTCTGGTCCTGTCTGACGCCATGAGCGTCGGCTGGCTGACCGCCGACATTCCCGAATTGCTGTCTCGTTGGGCCGGACGCCAGACGACGACCCTCGTCCAAATGCTGCCGGAATCCATGTGGCCGCGTTCCGCGCTCCGCCATGTGACGCTTGCCGCAGCGGATCAACCACGCTCTGCGACCGCCACTCGCGTCACGGATGACACCTGGCCGCGCGTGACCGTCATCCCCCTTGAGCCGGACCATTTGCGCCGCTATGCGCGAATGCTGAATGGAACGGGCGCAGAAGGTGTGGGCGCTTATCGCGGCTCGCGTCCTCAATTTGGCGTCGTGGATCGCCACACTGCGGAACGCCGACCACCTTTCAATCCGCAAGCTCTCTCCACCGAAGAGGTCGAGAAAATTTTTCAACGCTTCCAGCAGTTCGCGTCACTCGAAGCACGCAACCTTGCCAAGCATCTCGCTTCCGCACCGCTCATTCTCCCCGTCATGCGTCTCGTGCAACGCGTCCTTGTCCCCGACGCCGCCCCAGCGCAACTCGCCGAAATCTTTCTCAGCGGCATCCTGTACCGCCGTCAGTCGGCAACTTTGAGCGACGCGCCACCGAATCAAATTGAATACGAGTTCCTCCCCGGAGTCAGAGACCGTCTCCTGGACCTCGGCGGACTTGATCGTTCCTTTGAGACGATCGAACTCCTCAGCCGCTACTTCGAGGAGCGATTTGGAAAGGGCGGAGCATTCACTGCCTTACTCGCCAACCCGAGCGCCGTCGCCAAGGAATTCAACGTTGCAACCGCTGATAGTCAGAGTCAGCCATTTGTCCGCATCGCCGGGATGCTGCTCGAGAGGATGGGTTTCGGTCATGTGTCTGGCGGGCAAACAGCATCGGACGGGAATGATGAACAGTTTCCGTCTCAACCATCTACATCGACTGGTCCTAATATTGATCGGGTTCCATCAAGTAACTCACCTGAACGAATCGGATCTAAATGCCCGACAATCTTCCTCAGCGGTGTCTCTCATGAGTTCAGTTCCTTCCGCGATGTGGTGGAGAACGAGATCAAGACGAAGGGCTGGTTCACCGAGAACCAACTAGGCTTCCCACCGGATACACGTACCGTCGAGGAGATGCTTCGTCGTAAGCTGAAGGACTCCGATGCTGTGATTCACATCGTTGGCTTCCGCTTCGGTGCGGAGCCGAAGCAACGACCTACGGGCGCTCCACGACGATCCTACACGCAGTTGGAGTTCGACATTGCTCGAGAATTGAAGAAGCCGGTCTATGTCTTTCTCTCGCACGATGCGACCGTTAGCGATAAGCCAGCGCTGGGTGAGCAGCCCGAAGCTGCCGAAATCGCCGCGCTTCAACTCAAGCATCGTGAGGTTGTGCGGAAGTCAAACCATCTCCTCTACTACTTCAACGACAAGGCCGATCTGTGCAAACTCGTCGCTAAGATTCCAGAGGTGGATGCCCCTGACTTCCGCGCCGACATCTCCCGTATCATCAAGTACGCCCCGACGGAACTGATTGGGCGCGAGACTGAGACCACGCTGCTCAACGACGCTTGGTTCAAGGTCGGCAGGGACGAGTCACCGCGACCGCATATCCTCACGTTCGTCGCGCTCGGGGGTGAGGGGAAGACGTCGCTCGTGGCGAAATGGGTGACGGAACTCGCGCATCGGAATTGGCCGGGTTGCGACGCCGCGTTTGCGTGGTCGTTCTACAGCCAGGGGACGCGGGAGCAGGCCGCCGTTTCGTCCGACTTGTTTTTGGCGGAGGCCCTCGCCTTCTTCGGCGACGCGGCGATGGCGGGGAGTGCGATGGGAGCGTGGGACAAGGGGACGCGGCTGGCGCAGCTCGTCGGTGAGCGGCGGACGCTGCTCATTCTCGACGGATTGGAGCCGTTGCAATACGCCCCCACCTCGGCCATGCCGGGGCTCAAGGATCCAGCGTTGATTGCGCTGCTCAAAGGGCTGGCTGCAAACAACGCTGGTCTTTGCGTCATCACCACTCGATACGCAATCCCCGACCTGCGGGCCTTCCTCGGCAAGACCGTGCGGGAGGAACAGCTTGCTCGCTTATCCAACGAAGCAGGCGTCGCCTTGCTCAGGTCACTCGGGGTCAGGGGAACAACGAAGGAGTTCGCACAGCTCGTCGAGGATATGAAGGGTCACGCGCTAACGTTGAACTTGCTCGGTAGCTATTTACGAGACGCCCATGGAGGAGACATCCATAAACGCGATTCTGTATCTCTCGAAATGGCCGATGCCGAAGAACAAGGCGGCCACGCCTTTCGTGTCATGGATGCGTATGTGAAGTCGCTCGAAGACGGTGACGTGATGGCACCGCGTGACGTCAGAGGTCGATGCGCTCTCGCGCTGCTCCATTTGCTTGGGCTGTTTGATGGTCCCGCCACCGCTGACAGGCTGAATGCCTTGTGGAACGGCGAAGTCATCGCTGGATTGACCGAACCGCTTGTCGGCATCAGCGATGCTGATCGCAATTCGACCCTCGCAAGGTTGGAAGAGGCAAAGCTTCTCACTGTGAATCGCGCGATCGGTTCTGGTGTCCTTGTTTCCATCGACACCCATCCGCTGCTAAGGGAATACTTCGCCCAACACCTTCGTAAAATGCAGCCAGATGCTTGGCGCGCCGCTCACCGGAGGCTCGACGAATATGGCATTACGACAGGTGTCGCTCGCCCAGTCTTGCTGATTTTGAACGACGATCTCGAATTAGCAAAAGAATTAGAGCACCTCGCTCGTGAGTCCGGGTGGGATGTCATAGTGACTCGTTCCATAGAGAATGCACAAGAGATGTGTTCTCGCTCGCAGCGTCATTTCAATGCTGCACTTATTGACCTAATGATTCCAAAGGACGGGCATGATTTGAGGCTCTTGGATGAACATTTGGCAGTACGAGACAAACACATACATGCGTCTGCAGACCAAGAGAATAAAGGCGACCGCGTCATTGGCGAGCAACAACGGCTGATAGCCGAATTACGTAAAATTGACCAGGCGATTAGCAAACTCATTCAAATTGATGGTGGCATACAGTTTCTTCGATCGCAAGAAGCACAGGCTAAAATTGTCCTACCAGGCACTAACGTCGCGATATTTTCGGCCAGAGATCCGAATGTTGTTGCCGATTCGGATGCAGGCATCAGCCTACGAGATGCCGTTGCCAAAGTGATCGGAAGAGAGAATGTGAAGTGGTTTCATTTGCCGGTTCCTCCCGAGGAGATTGAATCGTGGCTGCGATCGGCATCCGGAAAGGCGAGATCAGGCGAGTCATTGCACGGCACCGATGTTGAGACAGTCCTGTAGGGTGGGCATCGCCTCATCAGACTTACGTGCCGAACCAAGAATCCCCACACACAATCGTCAAAAACGACGCAGATCACTTCTCAGCTCAGGTCCAGCCAAAGTTCATCGACAAAGCCGCTTCTCGGGAGTCAAGCTCGGCGTTTCTTCCATGTCCGTCGAGGACGCCGGGCATACCGCACGCCGCCCGTGTCAGAGGGGTGCACTGCCGTTTTTGGGCGTGCTCGTCACGACGAGGTTGTCGCGGTGGATGACTTCGGCGTAGGGGAGTGAGCCGACAGACTTGGCGATTTCGTTCGTTCGCTTGCCAGCGATCTCTCGCGTGGACGCGGCGTCGTAATTGGTGAGGCCCCTCGCGAACTCTTCACCCTGCTGATCGACGAGCGAGACGACCTCCCCCTTCGCGAAGTCCTCTTCGACGCGCACGATGCCGGCGGCGAGGAGCGACTTGCCCTGCTGCTCGACCGCCCGCCGCGCGCCGTCATCCAGCACGAAGCGGCCTTGAGGCGGCAGCGTGTAACCGATCCAACGCTTCCACGCCGAGACGCCGTCCCCTTCGCCGAGGAACAGCGTGCCGGTGTCGTCTCCACGCAGGATCTCCTCCAGCACGCGCGGCTGCTTGCCGTTGGCGATGATGACGTTCACTCCGACCGCCGTTGCCGAGCGGACCGCCTCCAGCTTCGTTTTCATTCCGCCCGTGCCGCGCGAACTCTTCGACGCGCCGACCAGATTGAGCAGCTCGTCGTCGAACCGTTCGACGAGGGGAATGCGGCGGCTGTTTGGGTCGGAGGGGTCTCCCGTCAGCAGGCCATCGACGACGGAGAGGACGATCAGCAGATCGGCCTGAATCAGCCCGGCGACCATCGCGGCGAGGCGGTCGTTGTCGCCGAGTTTGATTTCCGCGGTGCTGACGGTGTCGTTTTCGTTGACGATCGGAATCGCCTTGTACTCGGAGAGCGTTCGCAGTGTGTTCCTCACGTTGAGATACCGCGCGCGGCTTTTGAAGTCATTCGCCGTCAGCAGCAACTGCGCGGCATGGTAGCCGTGCGGGCGCAGGGCTTTGTCGTAGATGTGGATCAAATGTGCCTGTCCCGCGGCGGCGGCGGCTTGCAGATGCGGCAGGTCTTTCGGCCGCTCCTTCAGTCCGAGCAACCCCATTCCCGCGCCGATCGCACCGCTCGACACGAGCACCAGCCTGCACCCCGAATCGCAGATCGCACGCATCTGCTCGGCGAGCGAGGCGATTCGCCCGGCGTCGAGTTGATCGTCGTCCGTCGACAGCACATTCGTGCCGACTTTGACGACGACGGTTCGCGTGCGGTCGATGATCTCGCGACGAAGGGAGGCGGCGTTCTCGGTCATGGGAAGCGTGAGTTCTGATGCGAAGAACCGGTTCGGTGGGACGGACTGAGCGAAAGATATAAGCCACGCCACCTTGTCGCCACTCTCCCAATGTTCGTCTTTTTCGCGAGTCGCGGGGTTCGTGGTCGAGAACGTGCGAAGCCAGTATCATCAGTCGCGCGCCGGAACTTCATTGCGACGAACACGACCGACGGAGAAACGCCTCGTGGCCGATTTGTTTCACGAATGTGGGATTGCCGCGATCTACCATCTGCCGGGTGCCACGCATCGGCTCGCGCCGAAGGGCGATCCGTCACAGGTCTCGCGGCACATTCCCCGGCTGCTGCTGGAGATTCAAAATCGCGGGCAGCTTGCGGCCGGCATGACGGTCTACCGGCCGGGGCATCCGCAGTTGATCGACACGTACAAGGATGTCGGGACCGTCACCGAGGTCTTTCATCTGAACCAGCAGGCTGACGCGATTGCGTTGATGGACAAGTACGCCGGCGTCGCGGCCATCGGCCATGTGAGGTACGCCACCTGTGGGACGGACGACCGCGGCAACGCCCAGCCGTTCGAGCGGCACCACATCGAGAAGCACAAGTGGTTCGCCTTCGGCTTCAACGGCCAACTGGCCAACTATCAGGAACTCAGGCAGGAGATTCTGTCTCAGCCCAACTTCCATCTGGCGCGCGACACCGACACGGAAGTCCTGATGCATCTGATCTCGCAGCTACTGTCCGGCGACCGGCTGCCCGATTTGATCGACCTGCTGTCGCAACTCAGCGTGCGACTCGACGGAGCGTGGAACATCGTGTTCCTGAACGCACAGGGTGAGATGGCGGTGGCGCGCGACCCGCTCGGCATCCGCCCGCTCTGCTATGCGTTTGACGGGGCGCTGTTCGCTGCGGCGAGTGAGAGCGTCGCGCTGGCGAACCTCGGCTTCAAGCAGGAGGACATCCGCAACGTACCGCCCGGCCATGCGGTGCTGATTCAGAACGGAAAGCTCGAACTGCGGCAGTTCGCCGCCACGCCGCGCCGCGCCCACTGCTTCTTCGAGTGGATCTACTTCGCGAACGTCGCCAGCACCCTCGACGAACGGAGCGTCTATCTCACCCGCAAACGTCTCGGCGAAGAGCTGGCCCGGCAGGAGAAGCTGGTCATCGATTCGGACACGATCGTGGTGCCGGTCCCCGACACGGCGAAGGCCGCCGCCGACAGCATGGCCTTCACCCTCAAGGTGCCGTCGGTGGAAGGTCTGATGCGCAACCGCTACATGGGCCGCACGTTCATCGAAGGGGGCAATCGCGAGGACAAGGCGCGGATGAAGTACACGCCGCTTCCCGAGGTGCTGGGGGGCAAGAAGGTCATCCTCGTGGAAGACACCATCGTCCGCTCGACGACGATGAAGGTTTTGATCTCCCAACTGAAAGATCGGGGTCGCGCGAAGGAGGTCCACGTGCGGGTCGCCTGTCCGCCGATTCTCGCTCCCTGTTTTTACGGCATCGACATGTCGACAATCGGCCAACTGTTTGCCCCGAAATTCCTGAAGCCCGGTGAACCGCTGACCCCCGAAATCGAGGCCCGCATGGCCGACGCCATCGGAGCCGACAGCCTGCGGTATCTCTCATTCGACTCGATCGCCCGCAGTGTCGATCTGCCGGGATCGACGCTCTGCCAAGCCTGCCTCGACGCGAAATATCCGACTCCCGCCGGTTCACAGCTTTACCAGTTGGAACTCAAACGTCCGGTCAAGACGGCTCCCGGTGGGCGAGCCTTCGACCAGTGAGTTTGGCTTTGCGAGGCGTTTCGCCGCATCGCCAACGGCGTGCGTGCGATTGACGGTTTCGCCCGTGACTCGCCCCCTCGTTCCAAGACTGTGCGTCATCACATATCGGCAGGGACGAGTGCGATGCCGCCTCTTCGGCAAGCAACCTAACTCCCGGTTGGCAACCGTAGACCCATCGGACTTTTCCTCACTTGCGCATGTTGATTGATCGTCACGGTCAGCTCTGCTTAACTGCCTCTCCAACGCCCGGTCGATGGGACCGGACGACGACCTTTCCTGAGCGTCCGCTAGTGGGTCAGCGGGTTGAGCAACACGGAAGCCTCAAGTTTAGTTTGGAGAGAATGGAATGCTCAGAACAGCACTGTTGACGATGGCCTGCCTGACGGCGGGACTGCCAGTTTGGGCCGACGACCGGCCGGCCGACGCCTTGATGCCGACCAACGGCAGCGTCGTAATGGTCCGGGCCGAGAAGATCGTGATTGAGGAAAAGCCCGGACCAAACGACTGGCTCATCAAGAATGAGAACATCCTGCGACTGGTCGCCCAGACGAACCAGCATCGCGCCCAGATGGGACTCGGCCCGGTGATGCTCGACACCAACATGTGCCTCGATGCACAACGGCACGCCAACTGGATGGCCGCGACGGGTGCCTTCCAGCACAGCTCCCTGCCGTATCTGGAGATCATCTTTCAGGGAGTCGCCACTCCGGAAGCGGCGATTCAGGGCTGGATCGCCTCGCCCGCGCATCACGGCATCATGCTGAGCGGTTCGCGGGTCGGCTTCGGCTACCAAGTCCGAGGCGGCTACCCGTACTGGGTCGGTGTCTTCCGGTGATCGGTGCAAATTGAACGTGAAGGAGCCATCTGGCCGTTCTTCAGCGGCCGGATTTTGAAAACCAACGGGTTCGGGCGGGCATCGCGGTTTGACCGCGATGCCCGATTTCATTGGGCGGCACGAGACAACTCGCCGCGCGATCGCTCCGTCGAATCGAGGCCGCCGATCCGGTAGAGTGCCGCCGCCGTCGATCCGTTTCCTCAATTCTGGAGCCGTGAATGTCGAGTTCGTTCGTTCGCTTCGCCCTTGTGTTGCTGTTTGTGATGCAGCTCGGAGCCGACTGCGCCGTCGCCGCCGATGTCGTGAAAGTGGCCACGTTCAATTGCGAGTGGCTGAACCGACGCCGCATCTACGTGAAGTACGGCCTGCCACTCAAGCTGACTCCGCAGGACGATGCGATCTGGAACTCGCGCGAGTTTCGAGACGGCAAGTACAAGGAGGCGGCTCGCGCGGTGGCGGCCGCGATTCGTGAGATCGATGCCGACGTGATCGGCCTCACCGAAGTCGGCGACGAGTCGGACGTGCGCGATCTGCGAGACTTCGTGAAGGAGGCGGGACTCGACTACCCCTTCTGGGCCGCTGCCCATTCGACTGACACGTTCACGAACCAGAACGTGGCGGTGTTGTCGAAGCGAGAACTCAAGCAGATCCTGCCCGAGATTCCCGGTCGAGAAGGTTTTGATCTGGAACTCGACGATCCCGAGAACGAAGACACGACGGGAATCAGCAAGGGCATGTCGGTCGTCTTCAGCGCCGCCGGACGCCCGGTGAATTTCTACGTTTTGCATCTGACCAGCGAACTGGGTGGCCACGAAAAGGATGCCCAGCGAGTCGCCCAAGCCTCCATCGTGCGACGGCACTACCTCAAGCCGATGCTGCGCGGCGAACACGTCATCATCACCGGAGACCTCAACGACAACCGCGACCAGCCGACGATTCGCCGCATCCGGGGGCGAGACGACATCGAAGAAGACCTCGTTCAAACGGCTGGGCCGACGTTTCATGCTCGCAAGCAGGACGAACCCGACGAGTCATGGAATGCCCGTCTCCGTAATCACTGGACCTACGAATACGCCGGCCGCCGGGAACAGATCGACCACATCCTGATCTCGCTATCGGTCGTCGAGGCGTGCAGCAAAGAGAACCAGCGCCGCCAGATCGGCATCCATTTTCTGGACCTCAACCACCGCTTCGACAACGACACGCGACGAGCCTCCGACCACCGGGCCGTGCTGCTGACGCTCGAGTTCCAAGAGTAGTGGCCCTGCCGTGACAGACTTCCCTCCTCTTCAGTTCACAGGCACGCTGCGGCCGTCTCAGCGGGAGGCTGTTGAGATCGCGCGAAGGAAACTGGCTGAAGGGCATCGGCGGCTGCACATCGTCGCGCCGCCCGGTTCTGGCAAGACGATCCTCGGCCTCTACCTGTGGGCCGAGTGCGTGCGGCGACCCGCGCTGATCCTCTCGCCGAACTCAGCCATTCAGGCGCAGTGGGCCACCAAGGCGGGAGGCTTTTGCCCCGGCCTCACGCTTGAAGAATTGACGAGCACCGATTCCGAACAGCCTCGCTGGCTGACGTCACTCACGTATCAGGCCGTCACGCTGCCGAGGCGCGGTAATGAAGATCTCGACGCGGCGGCTGTGGAACTCTGGCTGGAGAATCTCATCCAACAGAATCAGGCGCGCGATGCCGACGAAGCGCAGCGCTGGATTGATGACCTGCGACAGCACAACCCGGACTATCACGGCGAGCGACTCGCCTCCTACCGCAAGCAGCATCGTGACGCGCTGGCTCAGGCGGGACAGTCGTTGCCGCTGCTGCACGATTCGTCGCGAGCGGTCTTGCAACGGCTCAAGGATCGCGGCGTCGGACTGATCGTGCTGGATGAGTGTCATCATTTGCTCGGCCATTGGGGGCGAGTCCTCGCCGATGCGCATGACTTTCTCGACGGCCCGGTCGTCGTGGGACTGACCGCCACGCCACCGGATCGAGATGGCAAGGATCAGATCGATCTCGATCGCTACGACGAGTTCTTCGGTCCGATCGACTACGAAGTGCCGATCCCCGCCGTGGTCAAGGACGGATTCCTGTCGCCTTATCAGGACTTGGCCTACTTCGTCCGACCGACCTCCGCCGAAATCGACTTCGTCGCCAACATCGACGATCAGTTTCATGCGCTGGTCCGCGAGTTGTGCGCGGAGCGGACGCCAACTCCTCCGCAACTCAGTGAGGAGTTGGTAATTGAACGAATCGCAGCACTTCCCGCGTGGCTGACAACAACTCTTGCCGAATTGCGGCATCCCACGGGAACGTCCAGCGATTGGAACGCCTTCGAGAAACGAGACCCGATGTTTGCACAGGCGGCGCGCGTCTTCCTGCTGCAACGCCAACTACCGCTGCCCGATGATGTGCCTCCTCCGACACTTGATGCAGAAGCCGAAGAACAGCCCGAGACGACCGTGTTGGTTCCCGTGATTGATCGTTACGTCCGGCACGGTTTGCGGCGGTCGCCTCATCCCGCCGATCGGGAACTGGCTGAGACGGCGATCCAGCGGATGAGGCTGTTCGGCGTGCAGATTACCGAGACCGGCTGTCAGACGTGTGCGTCTCCGGCCGGGCGTGTCATTGCCTACTCCAAGAGCAAGATGCAGGCTCTGCCCGAGATCTTGCGAGCCGAGCGAGCCGCTCTTGGCGACCGCATCCGCGCGGTGATCGTCACCGACTACGAGAAGACCTCCGCGGTGTCGGCCGAGATTTCGCACCTGCTTGATGAGGAAGCGGGAGGCGCAATGGCCGCCTTTCGCGCACTGCTCGGCCATCCCGACACCGACTCGCTCGATCCGGTCCTGCTGACGGGTTCGAGTGTCCTCGTGGATGACGATCTCGCGCCGCGATTGAAGTCGGAAGCCGAGACGTGGCTCAAGGCGAAGGGCTTCGACGTGGAGTTGAGTCTCGAACATTCCGGCTCTTCCCCCCTCTCCCCCGCCTGTCTTGGAAGAAGCAAAGACAGCGGGGGAGAGGGCCGGGGTGAGGGGGGCATTTCGTGTTCGGTAGCCAACCACGCCGAGGAAGTCCCGACCACGGACGAGTGGAAAGAAGAACCCCTCACCCTAACCCTCTCCCCTCCAGGGCGAGGGGCGAGGGGACAAGTCAAGTCATTCGCGATTCTCAACGGGCGCGGAGCCGATTGGTGTCCGCGAGTCTATGTCGCCCTGATCACCGAGCTGTTTCAACGCGGCCTCACGCGCTGTCTGGTCGGGACGCGCGGGTTGCTCGGTGAGGGCTGGGATGCTCACAAGATCAACGTGCTGATCGACCTGACCACCGTCACCACTTCGATGTCGGTCAACCAACTGCGGGGCCGCTCATTCCGGCTCGACCCGGATGAGCCGACGAAACTGGCGAACAACTGGGACGTGGTCTGCCTCGCGCCGGAGTTCACTCAGGGGCTGGACGACTATCACCGGCTGATCCGCAAGCACGGGCAATTGTTCGGCGTCACAGAAGACGGTGTGATCGAGAAGGGGATCGGCCACGTCCACGCCGCGTTCACGGAACTCAAGCCCGAGGGAGTGGAAGGTTCTGTGTCGGTCCTGAATGCGGAGATGCTCGCGCGCGTCGCCGCTCGCGACGCCGCGCGCGAACGCTGGAAGATCGGCCAGCCGTACCATCCCGAACCGCTCAGTACTGTCGAGGTCCGGCTGCGCGCGGGCAGCGACCAAGGCTTCCCGCCGTTTGCCGGTTCAAAGTCGCCGTGGACTGACAAATCACTGTCGCATGCAATCGGCATGGCGTTGCTGGGCGCGCTGACTGAAACTCGCTTGATCGCCACTCGGCCAGACCTGCAAGTCGGCGAGCGGTCCGGCGGTTACGTGCGGATTTTTTTGGAGAACGCCTCCAAGGAGGAGAGCGCTTTGTTCGCAGAGTCACTTCAGGAAATCTTTGCACCGCTTCACAAACCGCGCTACGTGATCCCACGAAGTTTCGATCGCCTCCAAACAACATGGCTCTCGCGGTTGCTGCCCGGTGTGGTCGGTCGCTATTTTCAGCGTCGCGAGTCTGTACTCGCGATGTGGCACGGCGTACCGTCAGCCTTGGCGAAGAATCGCGACTTGGTTTCGATTTTCGAGCGGCACTGGCAAACTCATGTCAGTCCGGGGGAAGCGAAGTATGCCTACACCGGCGAAGGAGCAGACATCGTGCAGCAGGCTCGCCGCAGTGGACAAACGCCACACGGCCCAGTCCACGTGAAGGAAGTCTTCTTGTAAACTCCGCCGTTGATTTCCTCCTGCCCGCTCTCCTCACCGTCCACACAACTTGACTGAGACGTTCACTCCATGACTCAAGCTTCTCCCAACTCCGAACGCCCACAGGGCGGTGGAGCGATGTTTTTTCTGTGCGGACTGCTGATCGGTGCGGCCACCGTTGGCTTCGCGCTGGCGGCCCGCTCGGCGCGGCAGGCGACTCCCGATGAGATCGCGATCCTGGCGGAAGTCCCTCCCACGGTGAAGTTGCTCCATCCGTCGAACGCTCCCGGTTTGCACAACGTCTATCGACTGGGCGATCACCTCTACTCGGGCAGCTCACCCGACGACGAGGAAGCGTTTGCGACGCTGGCTCGGCTGGGGGTGAAGACCGTCATCAGCGTCGATGGAGCAACGCCCGATGTCGAGATGGCTCGTCAATTTGACCTGAGATACGTTCACCTGCCGATCTCATACAGCAGCGTGCCGCGCGAGACACTGGTCCAACTGGTGAGGGCTTCGCGCGAACTGCCCGGTCCGATTTACCTGCACTGCCATCACGGCAAGCATCGCGGGCCGGCGGCGGCGGTGTCGTTGTGGCGATGCCTCGACAAGAGTGTCTCGGATGAACAGGCGTTCGCCACGTTGAAGAGTCTCGGCACGGCGGATCGTTACCAGGGACTGTACTCCAGCGTGAAGGAGACCGTTCCCCCCAAGGCTGCCGAACTCGCGGCGTCTCAAGCCAGCTTGCCCGAAGTCACGCCTGTCCCACCGTTGGCGAAGACGATGGCCGAGATCGACCGCATGTGGGATCGAGTGACCGCCACCGAAAGTGACTCGACGGCGGTGTCGATGCAGTTGACAATCGCGTTCGACCTGGCCGAACACTTCCGCGAGGCGGCTCGCCTGGCGGAAGCGACGGATGACATGCGTCCCAACCTGATCCAAGCCGCCGACGAATTGGACCTGCTGGCCGAGACGATCAAGTCCGGCATGCGAAACAGCTCCGCACCGAACCCCACTCGGACCGAAGCCATCGCGCGCGTGAAGGTCCGCTGCAACGAGTGTCATGCGAAGCTCCGAGACTAAGGCGAGCGGCAAGAAAAACGTTACCCCCAGCGAGGAGGCTCACCGATGACACGTTGTTTCGCCATTGTCTGTGTGATCGGCTCGGTCATCACGAGTGCCTCCGCTGCCGAACCGGATCGCGAGACGATCCAACGATCCGTCGAGCGCGGGCTGGTGGTGCTCGAACGTGGGGCGAAGGCGTATCCGTCGCACCAGACGTGTTTCGCGTGTCACCACCAGACGTTGCCGATGCTCGCGATGACGGCGGCACGCAACGCGGGACTACGGTTCGACGCGGAGCTGTTTCAGGCCCAGCGCGACTTCACGCGCAAGAACTTCAACGAGCGAAAGGCCCGGCTGGCGAAGGGCGAGCACGTTGGTGGTCGAGCAGCCACTGTGAGCTATGGCCTGTGGGCGCTGCGGCTCGCCGGAGACAAACCTGACGAACTGACCGAAGCCATGACGAGCTATCTGCTCAGCGTGCAACAGCCGGATGGTCGTTGGAAGCCACAGTCCATCCGTCCGCCGCTCGAATCATCTTTCGTCAGTTGCACGGTCCTCGTCGCCTGGACTCTGCGCGAGTTCGCTTCCGATGCTCAACGCGAACAGGTGACACCAGCGATTGAACGAGCGAAGGCCTGGCTGGCAACAGCCTCGCTCGACGAACAGGAAGATCTCAACTTCGCGCTATGGGGCGAGCGGCTGCTCGGCGGAAGCGACAAGCGGATCACTTCGCTCAAGCAACGAGTTCTCGACGCGCAGCAACCCGACGGAGGCTGGCGGCAGAAGCAAGACCTCACCAGCGATGCCTACGCCACGGGACAGACGCTGTTTGTGCTGAGCGAGATCGGCACGCCGGCCACCGACGCGACGCATCACAAAGGAATCGAGTTCCTGCTGCGAACTCAAGAGGCCGACGGTTCGTGGCACGTCGTCACGCGGTCGAAGCCGATCCAACCGTGGTTCGACAACGGTGACCCTCACGACAAGGACCAGTTCATCTCCATCACGGCCAGCGGCTGGGCGACCGCCGCGCTGGCAAGATCGCTGGGGCTGGCTCGTTGATTCTCTGCCGTCGCCCGATCAGGGGCCGGGAGGCAGCAGTGACGGAACCGTCGCCTCGTCCTGTGCGGCAGCCGGAGGTTGCTCGGTCGAACCAAACTGAGTTTCGTGCGAGGGCGTCGTCGGCACTTGGCTGGCCTGCTGCGGCGAAACATTCTTCCTCGAGTCTGCGAGCGCCGATGGCTGCGCACGATAAGGCCAGTCTTCGATGACTCCGCCCCTCGCCGTGATCGGATGCTGCAGGGGAGTGATGACCGGCCCCACCGTTTCCACGTCAGCCAAAACGGATCGCGAAGCAGGGACGGAGTTGCCGCCTCGCATTGCGGGAACTGACACGGATTCAATGGGCCGGTTGTAGTTCTCGCCGGTGACATCGCTGCGCGGGCGGAAGTTCCTGGCGGTGCTCCCATCGACCTGAGTGGCATTTGAGTTCATTCCGGCAGCCGAAGCAGAGACCCCAAACGGAGCGGCCGTGAGGCGCGGGTCCATCGTCCGGTTCGACATGCCACCGGAGGCCATGGCGGCATGACGGCCCTGTCGAATCGTTGACATCTGGCTGACTGAAGTTGATCGGCCGGTGGTCGCACGCGCCGACAATCGGCTCCAGAAAGTCTCGGTTTGTGCAACAGGCTGCTGACCGGGTTCGGACTGAGCACTGGTTGGCTCGGAGGGAACTGGCGGCGCGGGTGGTGGGAGCGGTTCCGGTGGCAGGGAATGTCCCGAACCCGGCAGCGGCGGCACGGGTGACAACTCGGGCAGGGGTTCATGGAACGCCGGAGTACCCGGCAGCGGTTCGCCGTCATGCGGCTGCATGTAAGGACCGGACACAGACGGCTCGATGCCACTGCCGCGATAGACGTGCTTGCAGCCTGAGAGAACGAGCAGCGATCCGATCACGAAAGCCGTGGACCAGAGCGCTCGCCGAGTATTCAATGAGCCGAACATCGCAGAGACCTTCCAGCGAATGGTGGATGGTAGCGCGAGCCAGTTGCCACAGGCGGGTTTGATTTCACAGATTGGCTCGCAACTTCCACACGATGCAGAGTGTTGCTGACCAACTGATCGGTCGAACCTGCCGATGCGGAACATCGAAACCGGCGGTTGCACCACGAACTCGCCCAGTCTCGCGGAGATCTGCCGCCGAGTTGGAATCTGCACCGCGCGCGTCTCGCGGGGAGTCTCTGCAAACCAACGGTCCTGCGAATGGTAGGAGTCGGGCTGACGATTCAGCCTGTTTCTTACGGGCAAACGTGGAAGAGTTTGCCGGTACGACAGTGCGAAGGTTGGCACGCATCCCGCTTGAATCGCGGAGAAGTCCCGTCGAACGGAATCTCCGACGAGACGGGCCTCCGCGAGTCGGCTCACGATTCCATGATGTCCGTTTCCTTGGCCTCTGCCAGGGAATTGACCTGGCCTTCGTACTGCTTGGTGAGGTTCTGGATCTCTTCCTTGGTCTGGTCGTGGATGTCTTCGCTGACCGTCTTGTCCTTCAGGCAGACATCGTTGTGCTTGTTGGCATCGCGGCGCACGTTGCGGATGGCGATTCGGCCATCTTCGGCGAGATCCTTCAGCCGCGACACCAGTTGCTTGCGCCGCTCCGTCGACAGCGGTGGAATGTTGAGCCGGATGACCCGCCCATCCGAATTGGGGGCCAGCCCGACATCGCTCGACTGGATTGCCTTGGAAATGTCACTCAATGTTGTCTGATCGAAGGGACGGATCATGATCTGCTGCGGTTCGGGAACACTGATCGTCGCGATCTGTTTGAGCGGCGTCGGCGAGCCGTAGAAATCGACTCGAATGGAATCGACCAAACCGGGAGTGGCCCGACCGGTCCGCAGACCCTGCAACTGGTTTTGCACGACTTGGACCGCCTTCTCCATTCGTTCTTCGGCGTCCATCAGGATTTCATCGGGGTTCATGAGAGATCGGCTCCTGAAACGGAATCAGTGATGCATCATGGTCAACGAGCAGACACGATAACTCGGCGCACAAAACTCGCAATCGACTGCACAACCGGGCGGCTCACATTCCATCGCCGTCTGGCAGTCGCTCGGCGTCTCACACACTGGGGCCGACACGCGTGCCGAGCCGCTCGCCCGCGATGGCTCGTTCGATGTTGCCCGGCTTTTGATAGTTGAGCACGACAATCGGGATGTTGTGTTCCATGCAGTGATGAATGGCCTGGGCATCCATCACCTGCAGGTTCTGCCGTAAGACGTCCTGAAACGAGATCTCCGAATAGCGGACCGCGTGCGGATTCTTGAGCGGGTCGTCGGAGTAGACTCCATCAACGCGGGTGGCCTTCACCAACAGATCGGCATCAATCTCCCGTGCCCGCAGCGCGGCAGCGGTATCGGTTGTCACAAACGGGCTGCCTGTGCCGGCCGCCAGAATCACGACCCGCCCCTTCTCGAGGTGGCGGATGCAGCGGCGACGGATGAACGGCTCGGCGACCGGAGGAATCGTGATCGCGCTCTGAATCCGAGTCGGAATTCCGTAGTGCTCCATCGCATCCTGCAGGGCCAGCGCGTTGATGGCCGTGGCCAGCATGCCCATGTAGTGGGCCGTTGCGGGAGCCACGATCGAGTTCGTCGAGGAGAACTCGCGCCCGCGCAGGATGTTGCCTCCCCCGCAAACGATCGCCAACTGGACTCCCGATTCAACGACCCGCTTGATCTGCTCGCAGATGATCTGCACTTCGGAAAGGCTGATCCCGGATTCACCCGGTCGGGCGAAACTCTCGCCACTCAACTTGAGCAGCACGCGTTTGTAGTGTGGTGCGGAACTTTCCGACATTGATCTGCCTCCATTCTTCCAGCAATTCGGGAGCCGACTCACCTGGTTTTACAGACCACTTCAAAGAGAAACGGGGGGCAACCTGCCCCCCGCGCTGATTTTCAATTTGCCCGACATTCGAGCCAATCCACGGCGCGAGTGGCTTCAGTTCCCCAGAACCCAGCGCGTGAAACCGACCGCCTTCAGGCCGTTTTCCGCCAGCGCCTGACTCACCGTCTTTGAGTCGTCCTTGGCGAACAACTGGAACACCAGCACACCGTTTTCGGCGTAATACGTCTTCATGCGGCCATCGACCATCTTCTCGATGATGTTCGCCGGCTTGCCCGTGGCGGCGGCTTCCTGCGACAGCCTCGCTCGTTCGGCGGCGACCTGGTCGGCCGGCAACTCTTCGGGATGAGTGACGATCGGCTTCAGAGCAGCCACATGCATGGCGACATCTTTCAGCACAGCCAATCCCTTGTTCTCACCCCCGGCGCGGAAGAGCACTCCCGTTTTCCCGTCGTGGTGCGCGTAGCCACCGGCCGGACCGTCAACGCGGAGAACGCGAGCCAGCACAATCTTCTCGCGAATCTTGCCGACGACCTCTTCCAGCAATCCGCCCAGTGTGAGGCCCGCGCGGTCTGGAGCCGGCTGGGCCAACAATTCTTCGGGAGTCGTCGCCCCGGGGCCGTTCAACAGTTGCTTGACGCACTGATCGGCGAGGAAGACGAAATTGTCGGCCTTCGCCACGGGAGCCGATTCACACTGAAGCTCAACCATCGCCGCGCGGCTCGCGTCATCGGTCGCCAGAACCCGGATGAGTCCCTCCGACGTCGCATTCTCGATCCGCTTCAGCATGACCTTCTTGTTGCGCTCCTTGAGAAGCTCAATCGCGCGTTCTTGGTTCCCGTCTGCGTCCACGAGAGCTTTCTTCACGTCCATCATGGGGAGATCGGTCAGATCTCGCAGTTGCTTGACAGCCTGCGCCGTGATCTCTGCCATCACTAACACTCCTTCGACAACCAAACGAAACAACAAATGAGATTGAACGAATCGCGATCAATTCGTTGGGAATCGACTGCAATCATTCAGGAAAGAACCGCACCGTCAGGCACCGTCCCTCAGGACTGGATCGACGGGACAGCCTTGTACTGCAATTCTTCGACAGGCGCGGCGACATCCTTCGGAATGGAGGCGCGGCCTTCGACGATGGCCCCCGTCAGGTGCTTCAGCACCAACTGGATCGACCGAATGCTGTCGTCGTTGCCGGGAATCGGCAGATCGATCTGGTCGGGATCGCAATCGGTATCCAACAACCCGATCACCTTGATGCCGACTAGGTGAGCTTCGTGAACGGCGTTCTTCTCTTTCTTCGGATCGACCACGATGATCGCTTCGGGCAGCCGATTCATGCCGCGCAGCCCGTTCAGGTTCCGCAGCATCTTCTTGTGCTCGCGGAGCAACGTCGACTGCATCTTCTTCGAGTAGGTGTCGATGGCCCCCGAAGAGAAAATCTGATCCAGCTCCTCCAGGCGCTTGATCCGACTGCGGATCGTGCGGAAGTTGGTGAAGATGCCACCCAGCCAGCGGTAGTCGACATAGGGCATGTTGACCGAGACCGCCGAGTCGCGAATCGTGTCGGCCGCCTGCTTCTTCGTCCCACAAAACAGGACCAAACTTCCCTGTGCCGAGACCTTCTGAAGGTAACGCTTGGCGCGGAGCAGCCCTCGAACCGACTCTTTCACATCAATGATGTGGATCTGGTTCCGACGGCCGTAAATGTAGGGCCGCATTTTCGGGTTCCACCGGCTGGTCCGGTGTCCGTAATGAATGCCAGCTTCCAGAAAATCCTTCACCACAATCTCAGACACGTTGCCGACTCCTCCACGAAATATGAGGCGATGCTCTGCCGGAAGACTCAAACCACCACGGCAGAACCCGCGCACAACGCCTTTTCAACGGGGCGGCATCGTAGCGGTCGAGCCAGATGCCGTCAAATCAACCGTCGCCCGTTGACCTTGCGTCTCGATCACTTCTTCAAAATTGTGGACCAACTACTTGGAACGTGGATCCAAAACGTCGCGCACTTCCGTCCCTTCCTCCTCCTCATCTCGCCCACTGGCCTCACTCATTCCGAGTTGCCGCATCTTCCGGTACAGATTTGACCGGTGGAGCCCCAGGAGACGAGCCGACTCACTCATGTTGTTGCGGACGCGCTTGATGGCCCGCCGGATAAAGTCCTGCTGGAACAAGATGGTCGCTTCCCCGAGGCCGAGGTCGAGCGAAGGCTCCTGCATCCGGTTCTGTTCGGGGCTGAGGATGAAGGCCAGATCGTCGGCTTCGACCTTCTCGCCAGGGGCCAGAAATGCCACACGTTCCATCAGGTTGCGAAGCTCCCGCACGTTTCCGGGCCAGGTGTGAGCTTGCAGCCTCTTGCGGGCTTCGGCCGACAACTGGAGTTTCGGCCGCCGCGCCTGGACCGCGAAACCGTTGAGGAAATGTTCGGCGAGCGGCAGCACATCGTCGGTTCGATCTCGCAGCGGAGGCAGGTCGAGCGTGACGACGTTCAGCCGGAAGTACAGATCTTCGCGAAACTTCTTGGCGCGGACGGCGTCGGCGAGTTGAGCATTCGTGGCCGCGATGATGCGCGCGTTGATCGGGATCGACTGCGAACCGCCCACACGCGTGATGACCTTTTGTTCCAGAACGCGCAGCAGTTTCGCCTGGCCTCCGGGACTCATGTCCCCAATCTCGTCGAGCAGGATCGTGCCGCCTTCGGCCACCTCAAACTTGCCGCGATGCATTTCGCGGGCGTCGGTGAACGCCCCCTTCTCGTGCCCGAACAGTTCGCTTTCCAACAATGTCTCGGCCAGCGCGGCACAGTTCACGGCGATGAACGGCCGATCGGCTCGTGGTCCCTGATAGTGCAACGACTGGGCGACCACCTCTTTGCCCGTTCCGCTTTCGCCGAGAATCAACACCGGCAGATCGGTCACGGCCAGACGGCGAATCGTGCTGCGCATCGCCTGCATGGCGGGGCTTTCGCCGATCAGCGAGACCCCCTTCGTCACCTGCTCGGTCAGTTGGCGGTGAGACCTCAGCAGCGATTCGCGTTCGCGCGTGTTGTGGAGAGCCACCGCGACCTGCATCGACAGATCCTGCAGCGTCGCCTCATCCTCGTCCGAGAACGCCCCGGCATTCTTGTTGATGACCTCGAATGCGCCGAGCAGCTTGTGCTCGCCATCGAACAGTGGAGCGCAAAGCAAATTTCGCGTCTTGTAACCGCTGGCCTGATCGACCTTCCGGCTGAACCGGGAGTCCTGATAGGCGTCGTCGATGCGCAGGGCCTTCGCCGTGTGAATCACCTCACCCACGATGCCGGTCTTGTCGGACAACCGCAACGAATTCCCTTCCACTCCCAGTGCGGGACACGCGATCACCTCCTGATGCTCGCGATCCCAGAGGAAGATGCTGGAGCGATCGCAGTCCAGCAGCCGCACCGCCTCCCGCGCGATCAGTTCCAGCAGCGGCTCGGTTTCCTTGACCGTCGACAGCGTGACCGAGATTTTGAGGATGCTGCGCAGCCGATCAACTTGTTGGGTCGAACGCCGGCGGTCAACGATCACGTCGATGCAAGCCCCGACCGCCTTGCCGAACAGGATCGCCAGCGGCAGCACTTCGTCGGGAAGATTGCGTCCCGTGAATGTCAGCACCGCGCCCAATAAGGAGCGTGCTCGTACCGGCACCGCCACCAACGATCCGGCGGCGGAGCCTTCCAGCGGCGTGGCAACTCCCGCGTCTTTTCCCAACACATCGGTGAGCAGGTGCTTCGGGATGTCGTTCGCGTTCCAACGCCCGGATTGCGCGAGGACCGTCCAGTCGGGACGCCGCTCCATCGCACCGGCCCCACTCACGCCGAGCTCTCCCGCCATCTCGGCCAGTTGTTGTCGCAGGAAGTCACTGACGGAATCGGCCTCGACCGCCGCGGCGACCAGCCGCTCGATGACGCCGACCACGCGAGCGGCGTCGTCGGCTTGAATCAGGCTGCTAACTTGAGACCACGCAATCCATTTGGCGGGCACGGCAACTCGCTTTCGCGTTGATTTTAGAGAATTCGCGAGTCACTTCGACACCGGGCAACCGGTACTGCTGGACGAAGTGAGTCGCGGCGAGTCGAGATGATACCGATTGCCGTGATCGAATCCAGCGAACAGGCACACGACTGACGGCGCGCGTGTCATCCGGCCGACAGGCCGCGACGAGGCAAATGACGATGCCCGAACCAAGCCGGTCACCGTTCAAGGGCTTGCCGGCCCGGCGTCGCTCGCATCGGAGCAGGCTTCCTCGTCAAGCGTTTCCAAGTTGCCGGTCGCCTGCTTGCGCAGCAGATGCATGTCCATTCCGCCGATCGTCACGACACGCTCCGGCTGCCATGCCTCGGGAATCTGGAATTGGCTCTCGGCCGGAGTCCGCAGCACCATCAGCGCGTTGTCGATCGACAGCTCGTCGCGCGTCAGGCGGGACAGCGAGCGGTACAGCGGCGAACCGACTTTGAGCTGCTTGATCATCTCGTAGGGCGGATCGAAGAAGATCACGCCATAGGGATACCAACCCTCTTTGCCCTGCGCCTTGAACGAACATCTCAAACAGTCGACTCTCCAGCAGAGCGTTCGATCGGCGACGCCGAGGTGTTCCACGTTCTGAGTCAGCAGGGCATGAGCTCGGTGATCCTGCTCGCAGAACACGACGCTCTTCGCGCCGCGGCTGAGAGCCTCGAACCCCAGCGAGCCGGTTCCCGAGAAGACGTCAAGCACACGCTGGTCCGGCATGTAACCGCGGATGTAATCGAACAACATGACCTTGGCGCGGTCGGTGATGGGCCGGGTCGTGTTGCCCGGATTGACCAGCAGCTTTCGTCGCCTCAACTGTCCCGCTACGATTCGCATCCCTGTCACCTGCCCTGAAGAAATTGGCCGTCGCCGCGCGTTGTGTCGGGCGACAGCGTAGACCCCGCCGACCGAGACCTCAAGGACGAGTCCCGTCACCATTGAGAGTATTTGATGTCCGATGACCCTGTCGAAACGAATGCCGGCTCAGAATTGCCGCCGCTTCAGCCCCTGAAAGATCTTCCCTACCTGACCGCCGACCTGCCAGGAATCTGCGGGCAGTGGAAGGAAATCCCCGAGGACTTCGTTGTTGAGGAGATTCCCGCGTACGAACCGGTTGATGCCGGTGAACACCTCTTTCTCTGGATTGAAAAACGCGATGTGGCCGCCGCCGATCTCGTGCGACACATCGGCCGCACTTTGAAGTGCCCGCCTGGCGACATCGGTGTCGCGGGGATGAAGGATCGCCGCGCGGTGGCTCGACAGTACATCTCGATCCCCGCCAAGTTCGCGGCGGGCGTCGAGCTGTTGAACACGGAGTCGATTCGCGTGCTGAAGTCCGCTCGTCACGGCAACAAGCTGCGCACGGGCCACCTGCACGGAAACCGCTTTTCCATTCTGATCCGCGACATCGTCGAAGAGGATGCCGCCGCGCGAGCCGCCGCGATTGCCGACCGCATCCGCCAACTGGGCTTTCCGAATTACTACGGTCAGCAGCGCTTTGGCCACAACGGTGAGACGCTGCAACTGGGACTGGACCTCCTGTCGGGACGAAGACGCTCGCGCGACATTCCCGAGCCGCAACGCCGATTCCTGCGCCGGCTGTCGCTCTCGGCGGTGCAGTCCGATCTCTTCAACCACGCCCTCGCCAGCCGATTGACCGATGGCCTGCTGAACAAGGTGCTGGTGGGCGACCTGATGGAGGTTGTCCCGTCTGGCGGCAAGTTCATCGCGGAGGATCTCACCGCTGAGCAGCCACGCTACGACGCGGGCCAGACGGCCGTCACCGGCCCGATGTTCGGTCCCAAAATGCGAGACCCCTCCGGCGAACCCTTCGAGCGGGAGCAAGAACTGCTCGAACGCAGCGGCCTGCTCCCCGAGCACTTTGCCAAGTTCCTCAACCTGATGGCGGGAACCCGCCGCGCTTACATCGTCCGTCCCGGTGAATTGACCGTCACAACCGAGCCGGATGGCCTGCGCTTCGAGTTCTCCCTCCCCAGCGGCAGCTACGCGACTGTCTTGCTGCGCGAGTTCATGAAGTCCGAGGCCATCCATTTGGCACCCGAGTCCGAAGAGGAAGGCGACGAGTGAGCCATCGGTAACGCGCCAACCTGACTCCTGACGGGAAAAACGATCGCTCACGACAATTCCGAGATGCGAAGCGTGAGTGCCGTCCATAGGATCAGCCACGTCAAGCAGCCGCCGGCGATGAGCAGCGGCGCTCGTTCGCGATGCCACAGATGTGCAAGTCGAACGGCACCGATCGAGGCAAACGCGAGCAGCGGTGGGACGAGCGGCAGGATGAAGCGTTCGCCGGCGGCCACCGGGACGTACCAGCCGAAAACCGGAAGGCAAATCGCCAGCCAGATCGGCAGCAACAGAACGTTCACTCGACGCTCGGCCAGCAGACCGATCACCGCCAGCCCCAGCAATGGCACTCCGAACAGGATCCGACTCTCTCCCAGCGGAGTCGGCCCGAGGCTGCGTCCGAGGATGAACGTCTCCCACACCAGCCCCATCACGCCGCGTTCTGCGAGCTGACGAATCGAGTGACTCTGCCAGTACTGCCGGGCGGCCTCTCCGAGAGACATCGTCTCGGCCAGCGCCGCCGGATCTTTGAATTCATCCACGAAGAGCAGCCACGAGTTCACGTTGTACGTGAGCGATCCGAATCGCAGGCCATTCCGTACGAGCAACGGTGACGAGATGAAGGCCCATCCCGCCACGACGAGAAACAGTGAGATCAGGATGTGGCGGAATCGGCCTCGCGCCGGTGTTGAGCAACCCTCCTTCGAGTCGCTGTCGGCCGAAACGCGATTCGGTGACACCACCAGCCACACACAGTATCCGGCGAGCCACAACAAGCCCGTTCCCTTCGTCAGGTACAGTGTTCCCCAGCAGCATCCGGCACCGAATCGGCTTTGCATCTCAACGCGATGGGAACACGGATGGTTTGTCTCCGGCAGGCCGAACCACAGCCAACCGGCCGTGGCGAGGACGACCATCAAACTCTCGCACATGACGAGGGTCGAGGCATAGCAGCAGGCGAAGTTCGTCGCGAGCAACGTGCAGTAGACGGCGGCGACACTCGCACCAAATTTCCGCATCACGAGCGGAGCCAGTCCCCAGATCGTTGCCAGGCCGAACGCGACCGACAGCAGTTGTCCTCCGAGTGGCGTCGGCCAGAGTGACAGCAGCGCCAAGTACAACGGATGCCGATTCGCTTCCGAGAAGCGTCCCGTCACCAAGCTCCCGACAAGCGGCAGGGGACCGCCGTCACGTTGGATCTCCGTGGCCGTTTGCAGGTAGGCCCCCTGATCCGAGTTGTTCTCCAGCCCCTGCAACGGTCCGAGATGACCGGCGATCACCAGAAACGCCGCACCCGCTGCGATGACAAGACCGATGGCAAGTCGAGTCGACATCGGTGACGCGACTTCAGCCAGTCGATCGAGCCAGGACCGGGCTCCCGATTGCGCGACTCGCCAAACCCGATCCGGCAACAGCACGAGACCACCGCAACCGAGTCCCGCCAAGAACGGGACGATGCATGCCAACGCTCCCAAAACCGATTGTGCTCCGCGGCCGGACATTCGCAGTTCGAGAACCGTCCACGCCGTCACGAGGCAGAACCCGCACCCCGCCAGCGCCAAAAGCCTCACTCGAACGAACTGCATGCCTGCTTCCTCGTCACACGCTCGCGGACAAACTTGTGGCGCTCACACCGGGGGGAACAGTGGCCGTTTGGACACCGCCTTCAAAGTAGCCGTCATCGCTCCGCGTGACGAGCCTCGCGCGTGAAAGCGTGTTTGTTTGGAACGCCACCAGGCTGGGTGAACTGGTTCCCAAAGGCTCATCACGCGGAGCGATGATGGCTACTTTAGAACGCACAACAGCCCCCGACCAAATGATCGGAGGCTGTTCTGGGATGCGGCTTCGATTCGTCGCCCAATCACATCATCAGTTGCTTCTCGAAACTGATGCCGTGTTTCTTCATCTTCTTGTAAAGCGTCGTGCGGTTGATTCCCAGGGCGTCGGCCGTGTCCTGGCGATTCCAGCCGTTTGACTCCAGCGTTTCGACGATCAGTTGCTTTTCGGGATTGGCGAGTGCGGCTTTCAAGTTGTTGCCGCCCATGCCCGCCAGCCGTCCACCGAAGTCCGACAGAGGGTCGTCGCGACGCAGGGCTTCGGGCAGATCGTTCGCTCCAATGACGGGAGCCTTCGAAAGCACCACGGCTCGCTCGACGACGTTGACCAGTTCGCGGACGTTGCCCGGCCAGCGATAGCGCTGCATCAACTCGATGGCCTGATGGCTGAAGCCCGTCACGTGCTTGCCGGTCTGTTCGATGAATTCCTTCAGGTAGTGATCGGCGAGCAGCGGAATGTCGCTCATGCGCTCGCGGAGCGGCGGCTGAGTCAGCGTCACCACGTTGATGCGATAGTACAGATCCTGACGGAACTCACCCTTGCGGACGGCTTCCTCCAGATCGATGTTCGTGGCGAGAATCATCCGTAGATCGACCTTGTGAGTCTTGTTGCCGCCGACCGGCTCGAACTCGCGATCTTGCAGGACGCGCAGCAGTTTGACTTGCATGCTGGGTGACGAGGTGCCGATCTCGTCGAGGAAGATCGTGCCACCGTTGGCCAGCAGAAACTTGCCCATCTTGTCGTGAGTCGCTCCCGTGAACGCCCCCGCGACGTGTCCGAACAGTTCGCTTTCCAGCAGCGAATCGGGAAGCGCCCCGCAGGCCACTTCCACGAACGGCTTCTCGCGGCGGTTGCTCATCTGATGAATGGCTCGCGCCGTCATCGTCTTGCCGGTGCCCGACTCACCCAGCACGAGGACCGTCGTGCGCGTATCGGCCACGCTTTCGATCAGGTCGAACATCTTCAGCATGCGGTAATCGTGACCGACAATGTTGCCGAGGCCGAACCGCTGGTTGAGTTGTTGCTTGAGACTCTTGTTCTCGGTGACGATCTGCTTCTGGCCGAGCGCACGCCGGATCGAAAAGTTCAACTCGTCGTCAATGATCGGCTTGGTGAGATAGTCAAACGCCCCGAGGCGGATCGCCTCCACGGCACTGTCGATCGTTCCGAAGCCGGTCAGGAGGATGACCTGCGTGTCGGGAACCGCCTTTGTGGCCCAGTCGAGCAACTCGAAGCCGTCCCGATCGGGCAGGTTCACGTCGCAGATGACGGCATCAAACGGGTACTCTTTCATCCGGGCGACGGCTTCGTCGCAGGTGGTGGCCGTCTCCGTGCGATGGCCCAGAGAACGCAAGTAGTCGGCCATTGCTTCGAGCAAAGGACGATCGTCATCGACGACCAGCAGAGAGCCTTGATTCATGGCGGGTGGCTTTGTGTAAGAGCAGTCTCGAAACCAGCAGACATCGGGGACGGAGCTTCCTCGCGGGAGCCGGAACCGGTGACGGGCCGACACACAACGAAGACAGGGGTGGCGCGGGTCGCAATGAGGGTGACGACTCACACCGTGCTGGGAGACCATTCCATAGCCGAGGGTATGGCAAACATACGTCATGGTGGCGAGTCGTCAACAAATGTGGTGAAACTTTGTTGACGAGGTGCAACGGTGACGGACAACGATGAGGCGGATGGGCCACGTCTGGTCGTGCAAACTCCAAATCCCAAGCTCCAAATCCGAAACGAATCCCAAATTCCAAAGTCAGAACTTCCAAGTTCGCGTCATCGTGGCCGACGCTGCCAGCGTCGGCGTGACTCATTGCCGGAGTTTGTTGAAGGACGCTGGCAGCGTCCGCCACGAATTTGGAAGTACTGAAAGTGGGAAAGTCCAAACAGCCGCGAGATGAGAGATGGCTGAGTTATTGAATGCCCGCGAAGGGGAAGACGTTGCCGTGCGCGAGGTTCTTGCGCAATACGCTCCGCGTGTGAGGCCGCTGCGGGTGGAGCCGCTCGGAAATCGGGGCGGCTTCAGCGGAGCCGGGATTTGGCGCGTCGTGACGGAAGCGGGCGACTTCGCACTGCGGCGCTGGCCCGGTCCCGGTCTGCCGCGCGAACGAATCCTCGGACTGCACCGGCTGCTGGAGCATCTGCGACTGAGCGGCCTCAAATTCGTGGCCGTTCCCCTGCGAACGAGCGGCGGCACGTCGCTGGCACACAACTTGGCCCATGACGGGTTGGCCGATGACTGGCAGCTCGAACCGTGGCTGCCGGGTCTCGCCGATTTTCATGCCGGTCCAACCAGCGAGCGGCTGCGAGCGGCGATGGCGGCCCTGGCGCAATGGCATCTCGCGGCCGAGCGTTTCGTTCCCACTGCCGACTCCGCAAAGTGGTTCGCCAGTCGAGCCGCTTCACCGTCACCGGCTGTTGGCGAACGGCTGGCACTTCTGGCGGCTGCGGATACAGGGCAGAGGGACCACATGGAGCGGCGGATCACTCCATCGAAGGACTCCGCCATTCGAGAACTCAGCCGGCGGGTTCTCGACGTGTTCCGACGGGGTCAAGTTCACATCGTCGCCGAGTTGCAGTTGGTTCGCGAAATGGCCGTTCGATTGCAGCCGTGTCTGAGAGACGTGTGGCACGATCACGTTTTGTTCTCCGGCAACGAGGTGACGGGACTGATCGACCCCTCCGCCTGCCGAACCGAAAGCGTGGCGAGCGACCTGTCGCGGTTGATCGGCAGTCTTGTGCAGGACGATCGCGCCGCATGGGACTTCGCGCTGACCGATTACCAACGGCATCGGACTCTGACCGCGAACGAACTCGCGCTCGTGGCCGTGCTCGACCGCAGCGGCGTGCTGCTCAGCGGCTGGACGTGGCTCGAATGGCTCTACGTTGAACGCCGCCCGTTCGCGGATGCCGAGGCTGTTGAGAAGCGATTGAAAGAGATCGTCGAGCGGATGCAAAAGCTGGTCGACACGGAATCGCTCGACACCACGAACCTCATCCTGCCCTGAAGGCGTTCACCCTTTTGAAGTCCGGCTTTTCCGAAAGCCGGACTTCTCAGTGGGGTGCGTCCCATCGGAGAGAAGTCCGGCTAACAAGGCTAAGCCGGACTTCAGCCGCGGCGGATCGCCTCCATCGGCGACATGCGCACGGCCCAGTAGGCGGGATAGAGCCCACCGCTGATTCCGAGAGCCGTGCTGAAGGCCAGACTGAACAGCAGCAGGCCGGGGGTGGCGTACAGATGGATCTTCGTCGGAAACGTCCAGTTCACGATTTGCACCACGACACAACCGCTCGCGCAACCCAGCACGCCCCCCATCAGACCAAGCAGCGCACTTTCCCAAGTGATGAGCCGCAACACATCCCACGACGACCAGCCGTTGGCACGCAGCACGCCGAACTCGATCATCCGCTCGGCGACGCTCATCAGCATCGTGTTGAGAATGCTGAGGAGGGCGATGATGACTCCGATCGCCGTCATCAGCCACAAAAAGATGTCCAGGTCACCGCTCAATTCCTGAATCTTGTCGCCCCAGTCCTCAGCCGACCGGACTTCGACGGCCTCTTCCGCGACGATGTCTTTCTCGTCATTTTCACCGGCTGAGGCGGGTGGCTTGTCGGATGCGACCGGTGCCGTCTGCATCAGCTTCGCGGCCACACTCATCAGGTCGAGCGCCCCGCCGCCGCCGAGAGCCGCCAGCGCCGATGTGCGCGAGGCGTCCACCTTGCGTCCGCGAAACAACGCTCGCACGTCCTCCATCAGCCGCTTGGTCGGGACCGTTCCGTCCGGCTCGAAGTAGATCGAGGTCACCAGCCCCTCCTCGAACCGGCCGATGGTCTTGACGGCGTGGAAATCGAGCACGATCGCCACGTCGAGCAACAGCGAGTGACAGTTGTAGATGCCGACGATGGTCAGGTCGTGACCGTCCGCTCGAATCGTGTCGCCGATCTGTTTGTGAAGCGACTCGGCAATCTGCTGACTCACGACGCAGTGGAACGTGCCGCGATCGTCCTTCGACAGGAAGCGACCGGCGATGATGTCGTCGCGATAGACGGCCTTCGTCAGGGCCAGCGTGTCTTCGATGTCGACGCCGAACAGCAGTCGCGGCGGGCTGAACGTCGGCTTCCCCTCGACGAGTTGAGCGCGCGCCCAAATCTCGGGCCGCGCCACGCGCACGCCCTTCAAGTGCTCGATCTCATCGGCCCACGACGCGGGGAGTCGCGAGAACAGCGGAATCGGAGCACCCGGCTGCATGGCGGCCAGACCCGGGATGCGACCAAACGTTTTGTTGACCGTGTCGTTGATGCCGGCGGCGATCGAGAACAAGCCGACCATTCCCGTGATGGCCACGGTCAAACCAAGCAACGCCAACAACGACCGCACGGGCCGACTGAGCAGATTCTGAGCGGCAAACCGATACATCAACGAACCATCTCCCGCACGGGGGCTTGAACAGGACGCAGCATAACGGCGAACGATCGCGGAGTGTTAGGTAGCGCCCGTCGCGCGGCTTGTCGCTCACCAGCGACACTCCTAGAATCTGCCGCAGACTTGAGTTCCGTTCCTTTGCGACTCGCCCCACCCTCATGGCCGATCTCGATTACTACAAAGTTCTGGGCGTTTCCAAGAGCGCCAAGCCGGACGAAATCCGCAAGGCTTACCGCAAGCTCGCGCGAGAGAACCATCCCGACGCCAAGCCCAACGACACGGCGGCGACCGAACGCTTCAAGCAGATTCAGGAGGCGTATGACGTCCTCAACGATGACACCAAGCGGAAGCAGTACGATCAATTCGGGAGCGCGTACCAGCAGGCGGGTCGAGCCGGCGCGGGGTCGAATCCGTTTGCCGGCGGCGGTTTTGGAGGCTTCGGCGGCGCGGGGCCGATCGATCTGGGAGACCTGTTTGGACAGGGTGGCGATTTCAGCGAGTTCTTCGGCCGCGCGGCATCGGGCGGTTCGAAAGGCCGGGGCAAGCGACCCGCCGTGCGCGGCGAGGACGTGCGGGCAACGGTCAGCGTGCCGTTTGAAACGGCCGTCACCGGCGGTGCCGTCGATGTCCGAATCGACCGCAACGGGAAGATCGACACGTTGGCCGTGAAAGTGCCGGCGGGAGTCAACTCGGGCCAAGTCGTCCGTCTTTCCAGTCAGGGAACTCCCTCGCCGCGCGGTGGAACCGCTGGCGATCTGTTTCTGACGATCGAGATTCAACCTCACGCCTTCTTTCGGCGGGAAGGCTCGAACCTGCTGATCGATGTCCCGATCACTCCGTCCGAAGCGGTCCTCGGCACCAAGGTCGAAGTCCCGACGCTCGCCGAAGGCCAGGTGGTCGTGAAGATCCCGCCGGGGACATCGAGCGGCGCGAAGTTGCGGCTGCGCGGCAAAGGGGTCGTCGATTCACAGACTCATCAGACCGGCGACCAATACGTCGTGGTGAAGATCGTCATTCCGAAGGAGATCAGCGACCACGACAAGTCGCTGTACAAACAACTGGCCGAACACGAACCTTCGCCGCGCACCGGCCTGTGGCCCACGTAGCTTTCGTCGCATTCCAAACTCGATGTCAAGGAGTCAAGTTGGGGCCGAACACTCTCGGGCGAACCTCGGACTTTGTTGCCTTCGTTTCCTTCTGTTCAAATGTGCAGTGAGAACAAAAGGAAACGAAGGCAACGAAGAAGGCCGCACGGAGGCAACACCTCGCCGGGTTTTGTTACGAACTGGATTCGGAGGACGGGCAGGAGAGTCCGTCCTCCAGGT
This sequence comes from Planctomycetota bacterium, assembly GCA_038040225.1. Taxonomy (GTDB): domain Bacteria; phylum Planctomycetota; class Planctomycetia; order Planctomycetales; family Planctomycetaceae; genus Schlesneria. The sequence continues at coordinate 499 of JBBPIS010000023.1, read as the reverse complement.
CGCGGCTTCCGCCGCGCGATCATTGGGAAAACAGAGATGGCCGTCCGACATGTCCGATTCATCGTGCTGGTTTGTGGAGTCATGGCGTTGCAGTCGGCCTGCCTCCACGCCGATGAGCCGCCAGCCTCGCACCACGATGCGGTCCCCTCCGTAGCGGCCACACCCTCGATCGAAGAGTCTCCCGTCAAGTTGACGCCGGAACAGCTTGAGAAGAAGAAAAAGGCATACATCGGGCTGGCCGCTTTGGCCGGGATTGTGATCGTCGGCGTGTCACTCGGCGCGTTGACGATCCTGTGGGCCGGTCGCCTGCGCCGGCAGCTTCGCAAGTCCGATCCCAAATATGCGGCGACGGAGCGGTCGTTCTGGTTCCTCAAGCCGCCGAAGCCCAGCATTACCCGATCGTCGCTGCCCGAGTTGAATCGTCCGCTTGACTATCCGCCGTCGCCTCCCCCGTCGGAGCCGCAGTGATTTCGGATGTGTCGTTTCCCAAGACCATGCA
>JBBPIS010000022.1:53054-72566 GCA_038040225.1 Planctomycetota bacterium | reverse complement strand
CAGCGATTCGTTCGGGATCTTGGACACCCAGAGCGCCGGTGGGGTGTTCATCAACACGGGTGATGGAGTCAACCGGGTCGAAATGACGCGGGTCCAGATCACCCGGATAGCTGATTTGGTGATCACGACCGGCTTGGGGCAAGACAATATCAAGCTCGACCGCGTGAACGTCGACGACAATTGTTTCATTGACACAGGTCTGGGAAACGACATTTTTCAATTGACCAACAGCCGCTTCACAGGACTCTTTGATGCAACCTTGGGAGGAGGAAACGACTCGGCCTATCTGAGCGGAAACTTCTTCGCGGTGGCCCCCAGCGGTGTTGATGGTGGAGCCGGTATCTTTGATGCATTGACCCTTGGTGCCGGCAACAGTCCCCGCAACAACATGGTCAATCCCAACTTCGAGACAATTCGACTCAAGGTACTGTGAGACCCGGTTCGTTGAATCGAAGCATTCACCGAATCGCACGGGAGGCAACCGGGCTGGCCATTTTGAAAGGGAAGGCGTCTCTTGCCCTTTCACCCGGATACTGATTTGACTGTGCCAAAGTGTTCCGTTCGGTTGTCTCTCGGGTGTCCGGGGTTCGCCTCGGGACGAATGCGGATGCCGGGCACATCGGCCGCATTTCTGCTGCGCCTCTGCTGCGCCCGTCGCCATCGTGTGAGCCGGTCGTCATTGCGCTTGCGACCAACGCTGGCCATCGCTCTCCGCCGATGGTTGCGAGGCCGCGAGGGCCACGCCTACACTAGGGCCACTTTCGAGCCGACCGCCTTGCGTTGGACTCGCCCTCTGGACCGCTTTGAACTTCATCAAGGATCGCTCCGATGTCTCAGTTCTCTCGTCGTGAGTTCTTCGAGAACTCGATGTTCGCTGCCGCTGCGGCGGCTCTCGCGAGTCGGACCGGCTCGTCCTTTGCCGCCGACGATGAGGCTCCCGGTTCGGCCGAGATCCTGCGAGTGGCGGTGGTCGGCGTCAACGGGCGAGGCGGCTCGCACATTGATGGCTTCGGCAAACGCAAGGACTGTGAAATCGCGGCCATCGTCGACGTCGATGAGAACGTCGGGAACAAGCGGGCCGACGCGATCGAGACACAGTACGGCAAACGACCCACCGTCTACACCGACATGCGAAAGTGCTTCGAGGACAAGTCGATTCACATCGCGAGCATCGCCACGCCCAACCACTGGCACGCGCTGGCCGCGATCTGGGCGATTCAAGCCGGGAAAGACGTGTACGTCGAGAAACCCGTCAGCCACAACGTGTTCGAGGGGCGGCAGCTCGTGCTGGCGGCGAGAAAGCACAAAAAGATCGTGCAGACCGGAACGCAGAGCCGTTCCAACCCCGGCATGCGCGATCTGATCAAGTTCATCCACGAAGGGGGGATTGGCGACGTGAAGCTGGCTCGAGGGCTGTGTTACAAGCCGCGCGGCTCGATCGGACCGCGTGGCAACTACGACGTGCCCGCCAGCGTGAACTATGACCTGTGGAGCGGACCGGCACAGATGACAACACTCACTCGCCCCAAGCTCCACTACGACTGGCACTGGCAGTGGGAGACGGGCAACGGCGATCTCGGCAACCAGGGGATTCACCAGATGGACATCGCGCGCTGGGGCCTCAACGAGATGAACCTCGGCGAGACGGTCCTCAGCTACGGGGGCCGCTTCGGTTACGAAGACGCCGGCGAAACGGCGAACACTCAGGTTTGCATCCACGAGTTTGCCGGAGGCAAGCGGCTGGTGTTCGAGGTCCGCGGGCTGAAGACCGAGAAGTACAAGGACGCTGGTGTCGGAGTCATCTTCAACGGCAGCATCGGGTACGCCGTGATGCCCAGCTACAACGGTGGCTCGGTGTTCGATCAGGACGGCAAGAAGATCAAAGACTTCGGCGGCGGAGGCGATGACAACCACTTCGGCAACTTTGTGAAGGCCGTTCGCAGCCGCAAGATCGAAGACCTGAACGCCGACATTCTGGAAGGCCATCTGTCGAGCGCCCTCTGTCACGTCGGCAACATCTCGTACCGGCTCGGCACGCCCGTGTCTGCCAAGGAGATCACGGCCAAGTTGCAGGGAGATACCGAAGCTTTGGAAACCTTCGACCGTTTTCAACAGCACCTGCTCGACAACAAGGTTGATCCGGCGACGACCAGGATCATGCTCGGTCCCAAGCTGACGCTGGCCGGCAAGGAAGAATTCATCGGTGAACGTGCGGCGGAAGCCAACAAGCTCATCACCCGCGAGTACCGTGCGCCGTACATCGTTCCCCAGACGGCCGACCTCTGATCCGAATGAATTGAACAGCACCCCGGTCGCCTCGAAGCGGCCGGGGTGTTTGCGTTCTCACCGAATTTAAATTCGCTCCTCCGCCGACGATCATCCCGCCTCTGACGCGCTCGCCAGGAACATCTCGCTCATGGCCGTATGAGCGAGATGCTCTTGGAGACGATCAGACGTCTTTCAACAATTCCAGAATCCGCGCCATCCGCGCCTTGATCTCATCCCGGAGGCGGCGGAATTCGTTCCGCGTCGCTTCCGGCGATCCTTCAAACGCCGCGGGATCGTCGAAGGGCCAGTAGAGACGGTTCACCATTCCGGGCCAGATGCGTGGGCAGCTCTCGTTCGCCCCATCGCAGACGATGATCAAATACCTCACCACCATGTGCCCGAGGAATTCCTTAAGATCCTTCGGCCGATGGCCCGAGATGTCGATGCCATCCTCCGCCATCACCTGGACGGCGAGGGGATGGACTTCACTCTTGGGTTCCGTCCCCGCGCTGTGGATGTCGAAGTGGTCGGCGACAGTGTGCCGCAGATACCCTTCGGCCATTTGGCTGCGACAGGAGTTCCCGGTGCAGAGAATGAGGATGTTGGGCTTGTTCATGGTTTCGATTGACTTTCGAGTCCAGATTCGGATGCACGCAACAAAACGAAGCGGCCTCGTGACGCCAAACACGCCACGAGGTCGCTCGCCTTTTCGATGGTCACCGGCACGGTCGCTTAGATCTCGCCGATGATCTCGCCGTCGGCGGGATCGCTCAGCTTGCGGACGATCTGCGTTTCGATGTTTTCCGAGATGAACCGGACGGTGCCGTCGCCCAGCAGGGCGTGGCAGCCACCCGTGTGGAGACTGAACGGTTCATCGTTCGGACCGCAGTTGTTCGTGGACCAGGGGCACTGAGCCGGACCGCCCATCGGAACTTTGAAGTTGTTGATGATGCCGACCGGTGCGGTAATCGCCGGACTGGCACCGGAAGGACCGGAGACCCCGTTGCCGTTGTCCGGATCGGCCCAGCGATTCGGAGCGGTATTGAGACCGCCCGTTCCCACCATTTGGGTCGTGTCCCAACCGGCCAGCGAGGTGCCGTTGTACCCGATGTGCAGGGCTTGGGTGTACGCCCCGATGATGCCGAGTGGCTTGGCCGCGTCTTCAAACACGAAGACGGTCATGCTCATCCCGTCCGTGATATCGCCAATCTTGTTGCCGTAGAGTCCGAGGGGACCACCCTTCGCCGCATTGTTCACACAGGGAGTCGATCCCGAAACAGACTTGTTGCGAAGTCCTGTGACCGGGTCCAAATCGGTGTAGGAGACGGGCATGTAGTCCACATTGCCGAAGCCCAGCGGATCGGGCTTGGTGACCGCATTGCTCGGGCAGGTGAAGTAGTTAATGTTCGTCTTGGCGAGGGGAGCATTGTTTGTGGACGAGTAGTGTTCGCTGAAATTGAACCTGTTGTACAGCGGAGCCTGGTCGATGTACGGCAGGATCGCCGTGAACGTCGAAACGGGGAACATGATCCGCTGGCAGACACCCGCCTGCGGACTGTGGCCTTCGCCGGAACTGGGCAACCGGCCGAAGGTCGATTCGTAGTTGTGGATGCCGAGACCCATCTGCTTCATGTTGTTCTTGCACTGGGTGCGGCGGGCCGCTTCGCGGGCCTGTTGGACGGCGGGGAGCAGCAGGGCGATCAGGACGGCGATGATGGCGATCACCACCAGCAACTCGATCAGTGTGAAACCCCTCTTGCGGGCAGACGACTTTGACATGTGGACGCTTTCCTTAACTGGTGACGGAACCGAAACTCTTCGAGTGAACTTGTTGACAAGTGCTTCCTGCGTTGAACGCTCATCTTCCTTGGACATCCTGTACCTTGCGTGACTGCTCATCATGAGTGTCGTGCCATGAACCTCCCTCCGTGTGATCTTGGACCGACAGCGCCTGGCACGGGCGGTGTCGAACGAACAACTCGTTCGTGACTCAGCGGCCCGTTGTTGCGAGGCAGGATACAGCCCAATGTGAAGAGCTGGTGAAGACTTTGTGAAGACTCGCCGAGTGCCGTCAGATGCGTGGAAGTTCGCGCAGAAATCGTGAGCCACAGGAGTTTTCAAATCGCCTTCGTTGTTGGCATCTTTCTGCCTCTCTCTTTCTGTCTACCGCTCTTGGCAGTTCACGAAGAATGAGGCAGAAAGAGAGAGGCAGAAAGAGGGCCGCGCGCAGCGACGGGCGCGGACGGGCAAGAGTGACCCTCATCCGTGGCCATTTCTTGCTGCCGCACGCGCTGGTTCCACTCGCGTCACTTCACATCGGATTCGAGTCGTGTGAAGACCATCGCGCGACCGGGCTCAGCCAGGACGGCGATTGCTTCAAAGAGCAGCCCGTGTCCGTCGGAACTGGCCCTCGACGAACACGGGCGCTGGTACTCTCAGGAAAGACGGCTCGCTGCGTGACACCAGAAACGCACGAGCCGGATCTCAACAGATCATTCCGTTCCGATCAGGTCATTTCTTGCCGAGGCAGTACAGAACTTCCTTGCGGTTGCCGCCCGAACCGGTGGCCGTGCGGATGAAGATCTGGCCGCCGACGATGGCCGGGCTGGGGAAGGCTTCGTCGCCCAGTTGGTTCTCGGCGACCAGCTCGAACTTCTCGGGGTTCGGCTTGAAGACGTAGCAGGTGCCGAGTTCGTTTGCCTGATAGATGTGGCCTCCCGCCAGCACCGGCGACGAACTGACCGGGCCTTTCAGGCGCACCTTCCACATCTCTTTGCCGTCGCTCCCCCGCCAGCAGAACAGAAAGCCGCCACCCGTGAGTGCGTAGACGTAGCCGTCGTGAGCCAGCATCGACTCCTCGTAACACTTCTGGTTGTTTGTCCAGAGGACCGTGCCGCTGCCATCCGCCTTGACGGCGATGGTTTCGGCCTTGGGAAAGCCGCCGCTGGCGAAGACGATGTCGCCCTCCCAGACCATCGTGCCGCAGGTGGCCGCCGTCGTGCCGGGGGTCGTCCACAACGGTGTCCCGTCGGCGGGGTCGTAGCTGGCGACCTGCATGGCCCCGCTGATCAGCAACTGATCTTTTCCCGCCACGTGCGCGACAATGGGAGTCGAGAACGTGATCATGCTCTGGCGCTTCGTGCGCCAGACCGGCTTGCCGGTCTGACTGTTCAGCGCCGTGATGGCACTCTCGCCGTCGTACTCGGCCGAGATGATCACCGTCCCGCGATAGAGCGTGGGTGACGGCGCGTAGCCATACTCGAACGTCCTGGGGTTGAACGAGCCGACCGTTTCCTGCCAGAGTCTCTTGCCATTCAGATCGAGCGCCGTGGCCTGAATCGTCTCGTGATGAAAGAAGCTGGCGAACAGCCGCTCGCCGTCACAGGCCAGGGTCGGCGAGGCCTCGGTGTTCTTGGGATGGTTCTTGCGCGCGAAGCCTCCCGTGCTGACATCCGTTTTCCAGAGTTGCTTCCCCGTCTTGCGGTCGAAGGCGACGACCGACTGCACCTTCTTCGCTTCGTCCGCCGTTTCGAGAAACACCCTGTCACCCACCACAATCGGCGACGAGTGGCCTCGTCCCGGCACCGGCGTCTTCCAGACCACGTTTTTCGTGTTGCTCCACTCGGTGATCACGGGGTCGGACCCCGCCGCGACTCCATTGCGGGACGGCCCGCGCCACCACGGCCAGTCCCGCTCGGCCGACAACTTCGGAAAGTCCTCGATGCCGCGATCCTGGGCATCGACGGGCGAGACCACTCCGAGTGCCAGGCCACTCAGCAGAAACAGTGAAAGGCAGAATCTCGATGGACGCATGTCTTCATTCCTTGCAGCACAGTGTTGATGGTGGTGAGTGGCCCTGGGGTCGTGGCGGATGCTGCCAGCATCCGAACCGACGCTGGCAGCGTCGGCCACGGCCACGTCGGCCACGACAGTTATTGCTACGCCGGTTCTTACAGCCCGGGTTTCGCCGGTTTGATCGGAGCCTGCCAGCCATTGGCTCCCTTCACCTTGACCTTGCGGCTGTAAACGCGATCGCCGCACGTGGCGTAGAGCGTGTCAAAGTTCTCGCCCCCGAATGTCAGGTTCGAGACCTTGCCGTTGGGCGTCGGGATGATGCAGTTGACTCGACCTGGCTGATCGCAGACTTGCAGCCCGAGTCGTGTGGCCACCCAGACGCGACCGTCTCGATCCGTGCGAACGCCGTCGGCACCACTGTCGTCCGCCGTGTCGGCCACGTGCAGATGAAAATACTTCTGTTTGTGAGCCAGCGAACCGTCCGGCTGAATCACGTAGCTGTAGACCCAGTGCGTGCGGCTGTCGGCCACATAGAGCAGCGACTGATCGGGCGAGCAGCACAGTCCGTTGGCGAACTTCAGCCCCGCATCGACGATTTTCTTCTCTCCCTTCGGCGAGACGTACCACACCTTGCTGTCATTCGGTGTCGCGAAGGGAGCCGTCGCGTACAGACTGCCATCGTGACGCACGACGAGATCGTTCCCCTTGAACCCGTCGGCGAAGACCGTCGATTTTCCCTCGGCATCCCATGCGAGCACCTGCTCGACCGCTCCGGCATTCGCGTAGAGGCGACCGTCGGGACCAAACGCCTGTCCGTCGCCGCGCTTCGAGTCGGCCAGGAACTCCGTCACCTTGCCGTCGAGGCTCACCTTGTACGTCTTGGCGTTCGGCACCTCGTTGTAGAAGACCTCGCCCTTCGCATTGACCGACGGACCCTCGGTGAACTTGTAGCCTTCGGCCACCAGTTTCCAGTCCTCACCGGGGATGAGAATGTCCTGCAACTGAGGCGACCCCTTGCCGACCTTGATCGGCGCGGGCCAGTCCTTCCACAGCCAGCGCATCGCGTCCGGGAAGATCTGCGTGGCGTGAGTCCCATTGTGTCCGCCGTCGCCCCAGTCGTGAGTCACCTCGTACCCGGCGAAGACCAGCGAGCGTTCCATCGCCTGATTGGCGATCCACCAGTCGCCGCCGTAAATGTTGAGATCCTTGCTGCCGTCCTCGAGGAAGATGCGGAGCGGCTTCGGCTCGTACTTGCGGATCAGCGTCGAGTAGTTGTGACCGCCGCGCAGCCCGACATAGGTGCCGATCGCGCTGAAGACTCGCTGAAACGCATCGGGCCGTTCCCAAGCAGCGGTGAACGCGCAGATCGCGCCACTACTCGCTCCGCCGATGGCCCGGTCGTTGCCGTTCTTCGAGAGCTTGATCGCGCGGCCATCGGCCGTCTGTTTCGATTCGACTTCCGGCAGCAACTCATCCAGCAGGAACCGGGCATAGCCATCGCCGAGCCCGTCGTACTCGAAGCTGCGGTTGTACCGGGCCAGCACCTGATCCGAAGCCGCCGGCACGACACCGGGCGTCACGAAGACGCCAATCGTGATTGGCATTTCCTTCTTGTGGATCAACTCGTCGAAGACTTCGGGAGCCTTGTACTGCACTCCGTCCTGATTGACGTAGACGCAGGCGGGCTTGGCCGGGTCGTACTGCTTCGGCACGTAGACCGTGACCTCGCGCGTCGTGCCGGGAAACACCTTCGACGTGGCGAACGAGAACTTCAGCAGCTCCCCCTTCGGCACATCATCGGCCGTCACCGCCGACCACGCGGTCACGCACAAAACGACGAGCAACGAAACAAACATCCAAGCGGAGCGCTGCATGAGTCTTTCCTCTTTCCGTGGGCGTCATGGTGGAGAGTCATCGGGCGGGCGGAGTATAGCCTCGAACGCGCGACATCCCCACCGTCGAAAGAGGTCGCCCGTCTTGTCCCCCTCGCCCCTTTGGGGAGAGGGGTTAGGGGTGAGGGGCGATTGCAGGGGGATGCTCGGCAACAGTTGCCCCTCACCCCCGGCCCCTCTCCCCGAAGGGGCGAGGGGAGAAGAAGGATGCTTCCCCGAGGCAGGCCATCAATGGACGACTGCACCCTTCTCACCTTCTCATTGGCCATCGATCTGGCATTGTCCGGACGAGCACGTTGAAATGGTGCGGCCCCGCCCCGACGAAAACCCACCTTGCGAGAACAAACTGATGTTTGCCACCCGCCTGACCTCGATGGTCTGTTTCACACTGATCTTTGGTTGCTCGTCGCTGCTGTTCGCGGACCCACCGACGGCCAGCTACATCTTCCCGGCGGGAGGCCAGCGGGCGACGAACGTCTCCGCGCGCATTGGCGGCTGCAATCTCTTTGACGCTCCGCGCCTGATCTGGCTCGGTGAAGGCGTCGCCACTCCCGCGAAGCTGACACCCATCGAGGCAATCTGGTTTGAGGGGCCGGTCATTCCTCAGCCCGCTTCGCAACGCAACGAAGACTACCCGCGCGACTTCTCCGCCGCGTTGGTGCTGGCTCCCACCGCACCGCTCGGTTTGCAAACCTGGCGGCTGGCGACGTCGCAGGGGGTGACCTCGGCCTGGGGATTTGTGGTGGGTGAGTTTCCCGAGGTCATCGAAGACGAAGTCGATGGCCAGTCGCCGGCCGTGCGTGTCGAGTTGCCCGTCACGATCAACGGTCGCATCTTTCCGCGGGAGGATGTCGACGCTTGGAGCTTCGTGGCGAAGGCCGGTCAAACGCTGACGTGCCACGTGGCGACGTCCGTGTTCGGCTCGCCGCTCGATGCGCGGCTCGAGGTCCGTGATTCGGCCGGACGAATCCTCGGCGAGCGGCTGCCCGAGGGATCGGCCACGCCCGCGCTGCGTTTCACCGCGCCAGCCGATGGCGAGTACCAGGTCCGCATTCACGACACGGCGTTCGGCGGGTTGCAGGATCACGTTTACAGGCTGACGGTCACGGCGGGGCCGAGCCTCGACGCGGTCTATCCGCTGGGAGGCCGTCGCGGCGCGAAGACTCGGCTGGAATTGAGCGGCGTCAATCTGCCGCAGCCTGCCGTCGAGATCACGTTGCCGGACGAAGGGGCCGAGTTTGTCTGGCGGTTGGACGATGCGAAGTCCTCGTGGGGTGAGGTGCGACTCGACCTCGACGACTTCGATGAGCTGCTCGAAGTCGAACCGAACGACATGGCGCCGCAGTCGTGTTCCGTGCCGGGTGTGCTCAACGGCCGCATCCAACTGCCGGGCGACGTCGATGTCTGGCGGTTCGCGGCCAAGAAGGGAATCGAGTACCAGTTCGAGGCCCGCGCCGCGCGACTCGGCTCACCGTTGGACGCAGTGCTGGAAGTCCACGATGCGGACGGCAAGCGACTCGCCGAGGCCGACGACTTGGGCAACGGGCAGACCGACGCGAGATTGCGTTTCACCGCGCCGGCCGATGCCGAGTACCGCCTGAGCGTGCGCGATCGACTCGCGTCGCGCGGTGACGCTCGATTCGCGTACCGCATCCGAGCGACATCAATCGAGCAACCCGAGTTCGCTCTGTCGCTCGCGGTCGATTCGACAAACCTCGAACGGGGCAAGACCGGCAACGTGAAGCTGTCGCTTGATCGCGGGCCGGGCTTCAAGGAGCCGGTCACGGTCGAAGCGGAGGGCCTGCCGCCGGGAGTGACGCTCGCCTCGCCCGCGGTCATCGCTGCGAATCAGAAGGACGTGCAACTCCAATTCAAGACAGAGGCCGCCGCCCGCATCACGGCCGTCCCGCTCAAAATCATCGGCCGGACCAAGGTCGGCGACCGCGAATTTTTTCGTCGGGCGCGAGCCATTGATCTGCCCCCACCTCAGGGATCGACGTCACCACCGGTCGCCAGCGATTCGTTCTGGCTGGCCGTGGTCCCGCCGACGCCGTTCAAGTTCGTCGGCATCTTCGAAACAAAATTCATCCCGCGCGGAGCGGTCTTCGTCCGCAAGTACCGGGTGGAACGCAACGGTTTTGAAGGACCACTCGAAGTGCAACTGGCCGACCGGCAGGGACGGCACTTGCAGGGCGTCAGGGCCTCGCCGGTCGTGATCCCGGCCGGGCAGAGCGACTTCGAGTTTGCTGTCGTGCTGCCCCCGTGGATGGAGATCGGCCGAACGTGTCGCTCGACGCTCAGCGTGTCGGGCATCGTGACCGATCCCGACGGCAGCCCGCAGAAGGTCAGCTACAGTTCCAACGACCAGAACAATCAAATGATCGCCCTCGTCGATCCGGGCCGACTCGCCATGCAGCTTCCGCGCACCACATTCGCCACCGCGCCAGGCCATCGCCTGGAACTGCCGCTCCGTCTGCAACGCGATCGCGGCCTGACCAACTCCGTCACCATCGAACTGGTCCTCCCCAAAGGCTGCCGCGGAGTCACCGCCTCCCCCTTGGAAATCGCCGGCGATCAGAACTCGGGCACACTCCTCGTCGAACTCGCCAACGCCGCAAGCGGCCTCGATCTTCGTTCGCTGACGATCCGCGCAACAACCCGCGACGAACGCGGTCTCCCTGTGACGGCCGAAACGCCGCTGGTCCTCGTATCGTCTCGTTGAAGATGCGGCTAGCATGGCAACTGTAAGGAGGTGCCCATGACAACCAAGTACCAAGTCTTCGTGAGCAGCACGTTTCGCGACCTCAAAGAACACCGTGCATCAGCCATGAAAGCCATTGTGTCTGCGGGCCACATGGCAACATGTTTGGAAAACTGGGGACTCAGCCACGAAGATCAATTGGAAGTGATCTCACGTGCGGTACAAGATTGCCAGTTTTATCTGATTGTCCTCGGCCACACGTACGGCAGTATCCCGCGCGGAAAGCGCAAGAGCTATACGGAAATTGAACTCGACATTGCCGAAAGACAAGGCAAGCCGATTCTTTCGATGGTTTTGAATGAGTTGTTGGTAAAGAAGCAACGAAAGAAGCTCAGTCCCACGGATCCAGTTCAGAAACGAGAAATTGACAATGACGATCGGTATTGGAAGCTTCGAGAGCGACTCTGCTCTGCTGGCAGGTGGTTTAACTGGTTTCGCACGCCAGCTGACGTGGAAACGCATGTGCATGGCTATTTCAAGAATCCGCCGTCCGGACTTCGCGGTTATGTTCTGGAAACAGAAGAGACCAAGTCGATCATCAGCATCACGACCTCCAATCAGGTTGTCGCTGATATTGTTCGACGTGCTGGCGGATTCAAAACAATTGAGGACCGGCTGGGCGATGCGTCAGATCAAAAGAAGGCCCTTGCATCGGCGTTTCGTGACCTGCACGGACGTCATCTCGGATTGTTTGACAAGATTTTCATCGAGTCAGGTAGCACTTTGACATATGTGGCGGCAGAGATTGCAGAACTTCTCCCAAAATCGTTGCAGCTAGTTCCGGTGAGATCTAAAGGCGAAGTGGCCAGACCAATTGTCACGACCAACAATGCGCTCGCTTACTTGGATCTGTGGCTTGTCAACGGGGTTCTCTGCCAACCCGAGCCGGACTTTCCGCCGGCAATAAATGAGCCTTACGGTGCCATGTACGGCTCCCTCACAGGGATAGCACGTCACCCGGACTATTTTGGCCGCCCAATCGAGGATGAGGATCCAGACGCATGGGCGGCGGTGTGCCGAATTCGTGACGACTTTCTCAAAGGATCGCACAATCCGAACAAGACACTCGTCCTCGCAGCAGCCTCAGCGATGCAGTTGTCTCCATCGAAGCGAGCTGCGGAATATGGAGATGGCCGAGAAACATGCATAGGCTTTCACGTCGGAAGTTATGAGAACAAGTTATTCAAGCGATGTCTTTATCTTACAGGTGTGCCTGCAATCGTGTTTATACACGACAAGAAGGTAGGTTTGGAGCCAAACTGGGGAAAGTGTCACTTTGTATTTGATCGGGGATATTCGTGGGACCGTGTACTCAATGACTATCCGCTTTCAATCTGGATTGGATGCACGAAGAAAACCGTAGTATCCGTCGAGGAACAGTTGAAAGGACACTTTCCATCGACATGGAAATTCCGCAGATATCCTTCCGAAGAGCACCCGGTCATCGTGGCGCATAACGAGGAATTTCGGTCTAGCATGGCTGCTGTGGGAATAAACGTGTATCAATAATGGTGAGCGACGGGGTGGCACGCTCAACGAGCAAAACAAAGGGGTCAGGAGTCGTTGATTCTGCGATGGCGCGCAAATCAACATCCTGACCCATGTTTTCCACCACCGCCGAACGCCGAAACGCCGGAGAATGGATCTGATGGCCGCCAAGACCAAGTTCAGCCTGAAGGGGAATGAGAAGGATTCGTATCTCGAACTGATCCTCGTCTTTCCATTGGCGTCAGTTCGCACCGAGGATCATTTCAATGCGGCGCAGAAAGTCATGGATCGACTGCTGGCCAAACCGACATTGGATGAGGGCGAGACACTGTATCTCGATGCCCTGAGTGATCTCGTGGCGACCTACGAAGACGACCATTACCCCATCGAGCCCGCCTCCGATGCCGACCTGCTGCGGCACTTGCTGGAGGCCAAAGGAGTCAGCCAGGCAGACCTGCACCGGGAAACGGGCATTCCGAAATCCACGGTCTCAGAGATTGTGGGAGGGAAGAAGCCGTTCAGTCGGCAGATCATTCGCAAGCTGGCCGACTACTTCCAAGTCGATGTGAGTCTGCTGACAGCGAATCTCTAATGCGAATTATTCACGGCTCGTTAGCAAGTCGTCTAACCGCAAGAAAAGTAGCCTTCATCGCTCCGCGTGAAGTGAGCCGATCGCGAGGGGAACTTTGTTTGTCCAATCAGCGCCAAACTCGCGCACGGCTTTCTTTACGCGGAGCGATGAAGGCTTACTTTGATTTGTCGAAGAGTGCGCTCGAAGAAGTGCGTACTTACCGTAACTCCCGGATTCATGACGTTCCAAGGCTCCGTCAAGTGTCTGCACTGGCGGTATGATGGCCGTCGCGTGAATCCATCCACGCAGAGAGAACGCACTGCGGCTTGTTGGCCGACGGATGACTTTCTCATGTTCTTACCCCGGCGAAAGCGAGCGACGTCATCTACATCAAAGTGGGCTACGAGTTGATTTACGACTGTCCGCAGCCAACGCCGATGTTGCTGATGCTCAACATCCACTACAGCCACGCCGACCAGATCGTGAAGCCGGATCTGCTGGTCACCAGCCCCGCGGTGATGATCACCCCCTACCGGGACGGGTTTGGCAACTGGTGCAGCCGGATCGAAGCGCCGGTCGGCCGGATCAGGATCAGTACCTCGGCGATCGTTCGCTCGACCGGAATCCCGGAACCGGTGGTGCTCGCGGCTCGGCAGCATCCGGTTTGGGAGTTGCCCGAAGAGACGCTGGTTTATCTGCTGGGGAGCCGCTATTGCGAGACGGATCTGTTGACGGACTTCGCCTGGAAGCAGTTCGGCAACGCGCCGCTCGGCTGGGCTCGGGTCCAGGCGGTCTGCGACTTTGTGCATGACCACATCAAGTTCGACTACACGCAGGCGCGGGCAACCCGAACGGCGGTCGAGGCGTTCAAGGAACGAATCGGTGTTTGCCGGGACTACGCGCATCTGGCGATTGCCTTGTGCCGTTGCCTGAACATTCCGGCCCGGTATTGCACGGGGTATCTGGGCGATGCGGGTCTGACACCACCGTTCGGCCTGATGGATTTCGCGGGCTGGTTTGAGGCGTTCCTCGGCGGTCAGTGGCACGTCTTCGACCCGCGCAACAACGTCCCCCGAATTGGCCGGATCCTGATTGCGCGCGGACGGGATGCGGTCGATGTGGCGATCAGCACCACGTTTGGCCCCAACACGCTGGTGAGCTTCAAGGTGATCTGCGACGAAGTGCCGCAGCCGAATTGATCGGCTGGCTGGGGCACTCGATCGAAATCATTTGCGTCGCGGTCGCCGTTCGGCCGGAGCGGTCCACGGGTCTTCGGGCCAGGCGTGTTTCGGGTAGCGACGACTTGATCGCGCGCATCCGCAGCATCCATCCGATACCTCGCCTCACCGCTGCGGATTCGCGAGCTTCAGCAACTGCTGGCCGAACTCGCGGGCGCTCCACATGGAGCGGCCGACGTTCCAGCTTCGGTCGGTGATGGTCGGGTCGATGTCGGCGAAGAGAAAATCTTCCGCGTGACGGCGGCTGCGGACGACGATTTCGCCGTGAGGGTCGATGATGTAGCTGTCGCCATAGCCGACTCCGTCGCTTTTGGTGATGCACTCTTCCCTGCCGAGCGACACGTTGTTGCCGCGCACGAAGTAGACGTTGTTCTCGACCGCGCGGGCGGTGTGGTCGGCGCGGACTTTCATGAAGTGGCCGATCAGGCCCTCCTTGCCGATGTAGTTGAAGTGCGGAGCGAAGACGACCTTCGCCCCTTGCAACGCCAGCAGTCGGGTCGGCTCGATGAAGCCGCCGTCCGAGCAGATCACGACGCCAAACGTCACGCCGTTGTGCTGGAACACCGGGAACTCGCGGCCCTGCTTGTGAAATCTCTGGTACGCGGTGCATTTGCTGTAGTGTCCCAGCAGGTGCCCCTTGTGAGCGATCAGCGCCGTGTTGTAGAGGTCCGGCCCGCGCAGCTCGTTGAAGCCGACGATGAGCAGCGGCTCGAAGCGGCTCGTGGCATCGAGCACTCGCATCACCTGGGCCGAGTCGATGGCGAACGCATCCCGCCGGGCCAGCTCTTCGGTGTCGGGATAGCCTGTCAAAAAACACTCCGGGAAGCTGACGATCTCGACCCGTTCCCGTTGGGCCCGCTCCATGCCGGCGACGACCTTGGCGAGGTTGCCTTCAAAGTCTCCCAACTGCGAGTCGACCTGAGAGTGACCGATGCGCATGACATATCTCCGACAAGAGGGACCGTTCGTGGTTTGTGATCTGACTTGGCAAATCACACGAACAGCATGTCGTCGGTTGGCCGATGCGGCAATCGAACGTCACTCAAACCGGACGAGACCAAACGAACTCGGTCGCGGTCGCGCGAGCATCGGATGGACCCAGGCCTGCATCCCGACGGTCGGCGCTGTCCGGGTGACGGCGGCGCTCCAGATCGTGCCGCGCTGCGGAGGCGTTGGTGCCAGCTCGGCCCACGGAATCGCGGCCTCGATCTGCCAGCGTGAGTCATCCGCGTCCGTCGCCACGTACCACGTCGGGTTCCAGCGGCGGTCGTCCCAGCAGCTTTCAGACGTCCAGCCGCGCTGATCGACCTGGAACTCGTACCACGTCGTGTAGTCGCGGTCGATGTCGAGGGCGATGGAGACGCGATCGTGCCGGTTGAGATCGGCATCGTGCGTGCGGCCCTTGCTCTCCGGGCGATCGAGCGGTGCCCCTTCGAGTCTGGGGACACTGAGGCCGATGTACAGGAACTCGGCATCGTAGGCGAGCATGACCAGCGATGCGGTCGGCTCCGGCTCCGACTGTCCATCGTCGCGCACTGCTTCGCGCGTCAGCATCAGCTCGGTCGAGATCTGCCAGCAGGGATCGGACAGCACGCCATCGAGTCGCGGCTTCTCGTTCGCCCGGCGGCAGACAGCCATCGCGCGCGGAGTCTCGGCGGTTGCGAACTGTCCCGCCCACAGTTCGCGCTGCGCGAGCGAGCGGGTCGCGTCGTCGGTCGCCCTGGTGAGGAAGCTGCGATAGATCGCATCCGACTGCGCCGCCGAATTGCTGGCGCGCCGCAGCGCCCCGAGTGGGAATTGAATCTCGGGCGTTTGAAACAACGACGGCGACTGAACCTCCATCTGCCGGGCCAGATCGGCCGCGCGCGCATGCCAGTCGCGCACCGCCTCGGACCGCCAGTTCTGTTGGTTGGCGAAGCTCATGCGCGGCGAGTCGACCGCTCCGCGCGGCCCCTTTTTCTTGTCGCGCGGCTGGCTGGGCTTGTCGAAGTCGAACTGTGCGTCCATGCGTTTCAAGTTGCCAGAATTCGTGTTCGACTTGAGCGTCGGAGCCTCCGTCTGGAAGTCGGCCGTCGTCAATCCGCCTTTGCCGCCCGCCAGAGTGGCTGCGGCCTGTTGCAGTTGCTTCGCATTCGACTTGAGGTCGCTGGTCTCGTGCCGCGTCTCGTTCGTCATCGCGCGCGTCCGCTGCCATGCCGTTTCCTGACTGGTCCAGAACTGAATCAGCCAGCGCATCGCGTCGAGCGCGACCGGCTCCTGCGGATAGCGGCGGATCAACTCGACATTGGTCGATTCGACGAGTTCAAACAGCGACCGCGCGCGGTACTCGGCCGCGAGTCCTCGCAGCAACTCGGCTCCCTGCTGTGCGTCCATGCCATCGACGAGACCGCCCAGTTGCCCGAGCATCTGACCGGCGATCCGCAGATCGTCGAGCGACTTCCGGGTGAGGGCCGCAATGTTCCGTTGCCGCTGCGCCAGCTTCTGCCTTCGTTCGAGATCGGACTCATCGAGCGGAGCCAGCTCGCGCCGCGCGGCCGATCCGGGGGCGAGCGACAGTCCCGCGAAGAAGTCCCGCGCGACGGTCGCCTCCGACGCCGGGCGGCCATCGACACCGATCCAGCGAAACGCCAGCCGCTGCGATCCCGAGTTGCCTGCCGAGGCCGAACCGACCGCGCGCAGCAGCGAATCGCTCGCCGACGCCGCCATCCGCACCGTCGACTTGCGAGTCGGCAGGTACTCGTCGAGTTCGATGATGGCGTCGCCGTTGGCTCCCGCCGCAAGTCGCAGGTAAATGCGATCGACCTTCCAGGGCGAGAGGCCGGTCAACTCGCGCTGCTCGATGAACCGGGTCGCATCGGCGGCCTGTTCGATTGCGCGCAGAGCAGCGTCGAACAGCAGTTGACTTGCCGCGTCATCCTTCGCCGGTTGATCGAGGATCACGACGCTTGGTCGCCAGGTTCGCAGTTGTCTCACCAGTGCACCGATCAGCGTCGGGCCGAGCTTGCCTTCCGTCCGCTTCTGCCAATCGGCCGTCAGTTTGTCCGAGGCGAATTCCAAACCGGGGATCGTCACGGGAAGCTGCCAGTGAATCTCGGCCGCGTTTCCGCCGCAGCGTTCGATGGCCGTCGTCAGTCGCGAATCGAGAGTGTTGGACTGCGAGGTCTCTCCCACGTCCTGCCGGTTTGCGATCCAGACGGCACTGCGATAGCCCTGTTCTCCCGACAGCTTGGCCACCCACGACGAGGCGACCTGTGACGGACGAGCCTGCATCGACAAGACCGCCGCGCGGCGATCGGCTCCGCGCACCGTCTGCCACGATCGGCCGCCATCTTCGGTGCGCAGAATCACGCCGAAGTCGCCGACGGCCACACCCTGCGCGTCGTTTGAGAATCGAATCGCCTGCAGCGGCGAGGGCTGTCCCGTCAGTTGCCGCTGCCAACTGCGGCCTCCATTCGGACTGTGCCAGATCACGCTGCCGGGCGATCCCGCCAGCCAGACCCTTTCCTTGCGCATCTCGACCGCGCGGAAGTCCATGCCGTTGCGCAGTTCCTCGGGCAGGAGAGTTGATGGAGATTCCCAGACGACACCGCCGCTGCTCGTCTTCAGCAGCAGACCGCCGTCGCCCGCGATCCAACCCGTGTCGTCGTGTTGCAGTGCGACCGCGCGAATCGACCGGAGTCCCTGCGGAGGCAGCTTCGAGGCGAGCAATTGCTCACCCGC
The DNA here is from genome assembly GCA_038040225.1 of Planctomycetota bacterium. Classification (GTDB taxonomy): domain Bacteria; phylum Planctomycetota; class Planctomycetia; order Planctomycetales; family Planctomycetaceae; genus Schlesneria. The sequence continues at coordinate 54,833 of JBBPIS010000022.1, read as the reverse complement.
GATCAACGACAGCCGGCCCTCGTGTCCGCCGACCATTCCCAGTTCGCTGTCGAGGAACGCAGCGGCTCGCCACGGATGAGAAACGGTCCCCGCGACGGGCTGCCACGACTGGCCGCCATCGCTCGTTTTCAGAATGCCCGACGGCGACGAGGCCGACGGCTGGCCCACGATCACGCCGTCATCGAGGCCAAAGAATTTGACGAAGCTCAGCGCGGGAAGCTGTTGATTCGCGAGCGGCTTCCACGTCTGACCGCCGTTCTCGGTGAACAGGAGCACTCCGGCATCGAGTCCCGCGAACGGAACCACTTCGCGACCGGCGATCCAACCGACCTGATCGGTCAGAAAGCAGACGCTGTGCAGCGAACTGGTCGTGCCGCTCGGAATGAGTTGCCACGACCGCCCGCCATCGCCCGTCTTCCAGATCGCGCCGTGTGCTCCGACCGCGTAGCCGATCTTGGAACCGACGAACTGCACATCGTGCAGCGCCGCGTCGTCGAGCCAACTCTTCGGCACGTCAGCCCCGCGCGCTGAAACCGTCGAAAGGACGAAGGCCACTGCCAACGCGCAGGCCCTCCCGACCCAACCTCGCACCACTCGCCAGTCGCATCCGTGCATGACTGAGTTCCTTTGAACGATCGCTCGATCCAGTCCATCGGACCGAGCCGGACGCGGATTCTAGGCGGAGGCCCGGCGTTCACGAAGGGGAGTTTGTCAGAGTAGGGTGGGACCAGCGGCGCTTCGCCGCGCCGGCCCACCAGACCGGCCGATGTTGCGACAATGGTGGGCCGGCGCTCGAAGCGAGCTGGTCCCACCCTACATTAGGCCCATCGCATCACGGGCGGCTCTGGCGATTCGTTCGGCTTCATCCACGCTGCTGGCGAGTGCCGTGAGGTGTCCCATCTTGCGACCTGGACGAGCCTCGCGCTTGCCATAGAGATGCAGCTTCACATTGGGATGGCTCAACACTGCGGGCCAGTTTGGTTCGTGTGAGGCCGCTGCGTCGGAAGGCTCCCACAAATCGCCGAGCAGGTTGGCCATCGCGCTCGGCGTGCGTTGTTCGCTCGAACCGAGGGGCAGTCCGCAGATCGCCCGGACCTGCTGCTCGAACTGACACGTCACGTGCGCGTCGATCGTGAGATGCCCTGAGTTGTGAGGCCGCGGCGCGGTCTCGTTGATGAGCAACTCGCCCTCCTTTGTCAGGAAGAACTCGACGCACAGCACGCCGATTACGTCGAGCTTGTCCAGCACGGCGCGAGCGATCTCGACCGCTTCGCGCGCGACGGAGGAAGAGACTCGCGCGGGGCAGACCGACACGTCGAGAATGTGATGGCTGTGCGAGTTGCCGATCGGGCCGTAGCTCGCAAAGTCGCCGGTCATTCCTCGCGCGGCGACGACGGACAGCTCGCTGTCGAAGTCGATAAAGGCTTCGAGGATCGCTTCAGGCACGCCGAGCTTCTGCCACGCGGCGGGGGCCTCATCCACTGAGTGAATGACAACCTGCCCCTTGCCGTCGTAGCCCCAGTCGGCTGTCTTCAGCACGGCCGGCGCACCGAGTTCGTTCAGCGCGGCAATCAGTTGCTCGACACCCTCCACCGCCACGAACGGCGTCACGGGGAGACCGGCCTCGCGCAGATAGGTCTTCTCACGGCGACGGTTCTGCGAGGTGAACAGGACCGATCCCGCGGGCCGCACCGGCGCGAAGCGTTCGCAGATCGAGGTCGTCTCGGCGGGGACGTTCTCGAACTCGAACGTCACGACCGAGACGCCCCGCGCGAACTC
>JBBPIS010000022.1:0-53044 GCA_038040225.1 Planctomycetota bacterium | reverse complement strand
GAGCTCGAAGAGCAGCTTGCTGTCGGTCGCGGTCCGCGCGAACTCGGCCAAGCGGTCGAGGTCGAGGTAAACGGCTCGCAACACCAAGTCGGCGACCTGTCCCGTGGGAGTGTCGTCGTCGGGCGAGAGGACATGGACGCGGTAACCCAAACGCCGCGCGGCAATCGCAAACATCCGGCCGAGTTGACCGCTGCCCAGGACACCCAGAGTCGCTCCGGGAAGGATCACGTTTGTCACGGAAGCGACTCTCCCAGCACGCGGGCTTCCTGACGCTGCTGGAAGTCGTGCAGCCTGGCTCGCAACTCGGGCCGACTCGTGGCGAGAATTCGCACGGCGAGCAGGGCCGCGTTCCTCGCACCCGCCTCGCCGATCGCCAGCGTTCCAACCGGGATGCCGCCCGGCATCTGCACGATTGACAGCAGCGAGTCCAACCCACTGAGAGCCTTGCTCTGCACGGGCACCCCCAGCACGGGCAGCACCGTTTGTGCGGCGACCATGCCGGGGAGATGCGCCGCACCACCCGCACCCGCAATGATGACCTCCAACCCGCGAGCCTCCGCCGTGCCGGCGTATTCGCTCATCAGGGCCGGCGTGCGGTGAGCCGACACGATGCGGCATTCATGGGGCACGCTGAATTCGACGAGGACCGCGATCGCGTGCCGCATCGTCTCCCAGTCGGACTTGCTTCCCATGATGACCCCGACGAGGGGCGAGGCGGTTGGTTGGTCGGGCATGTGGATTGGCAATTCTCTCGCGAGGTCGGACGCACGTTGCGTCGGCATGTTCTCACAGGGAGATGGGCCGTTCAAGCGCCGCGCGGCTAAGAAAGACGCGATGCAACGTTTACTCTTACTCGTAATCTTACTCTTACTCCTAATCTTGCCCTTCTTACGATGGTCTTCGGCGGAGCCCGAGTCCGATCAAGATGAAGAGTAAGATTATGATTACGAGTTGGCCCCAGCGCCAACGGCTGGGTGTGTACGCGCGCGAGCCGTTGATCGCACGCATGCCGTTGGCGTTGCGGCTAAACATCATCGCTGTCCCCTCGCTCACCCGGCCTGACTGCGGCTTGCCGAAATTGGCCCTTTTGACTAACGTCCCGCCCCGCCAAGGATGTTGGCCGACCGCTGGATGCGATGCGTTCACTGTGAGGGGCCCGGTCGGCCGGCAACCGTCGAAAGGAGTCGACGATGGGATGGAGACGCCACTCCGGCGCCGTGGTTTCGCTGGCGCTGCTGGCTTCGGTCGTGGGACACTACGCTCTTCATCGCCAGTTTGAGGCGAGGTTTCAGAGTTTGGCTGCCACCTCGCGCTTCGACGGGCATCTCAAGCCGGGGCCGCCGCTGATGCCGCCCGACGATGACGGACCATCTGCGATTCCGCGCTTTCTCGATGAGCACGATCGACCCCCTCGGCTCGGACAGATCCTGCCCGCGTTGCAGATCCGCGATGAGGAGGAGCCCGATCGCGCGTCCTCCAAGTCGTCTCGTCCGCAGCCCGTGCCCGTTCCGCACGAGGCCACTCCGTTGGCCGACGCGGACAAACCGGCCGATGCCGCCCCCGAGAAACAGCCTCCCGTCCTCATCGATGACAACGCCGTTCGCCGAGTCATTGAAGAGGAACTGTTGGGATCGTCCCGCGAAGAACGCGACATCTGGTTCGACGAGTTGAAGTCGCTCCCCGCCGGAGTCGTGCGCGATCTGCTGCAGGTGCGCAAGCAACTGCGATCGCTGCCGCGTGCGCTGCACAAGGCCGATGCTGCGGTGGCTCCTCCCGCCCGCGCGGCCGTTCGGATCGCCGAGGTTTTCGCCGAACCGGCCTCGCAATCTCGACGGCAGCCGTTTCCCGACTGGACTCCCACGCTGGCGGCCTTGGAGCAGGCGACGTCGCTGTCGAGGCACAACGTCGCCAACTCGATCACACCCGGGTACAAACGAATCCGCTGGCATCTCGTCGATGCTTATGGCCCCCGCAGCGATGACGAAGTGGATGCCGAGGCCGCTCACGGCGATGCGACAAGTTCCTCAAAGCTCACCCCGGTTCAGGTCGAAGGCTGCCGATTGGCCGTTTCGGTGTTGGACCTGAAACAGGGAACGCAGGTTGAGACCGCCAGACCGCTCGATCTGGCCATCGACGGCGACGGGTTCTTCGTGGCGACGTGGAATGAGAAACAGGTGTTCACCCGCTGCGGCGCGATCGGGCTCGACGCGAAACGGCGCTTGTGCCTGACGCTCGTGGAGGGTTCGGCCGTGCTGCAACCGTCGGTCACGATTCCCGAAGATGCTCAAGAGATTCAGATCACGGCCAAGGGTGAGGTGCTCGTGTTGCGGGTCGCCGGTACCGATCCGCAGTCTGTGGGCCGCCTGCAACTCGCGCAGTTCGCCTCCCCCGAACGACTGCGGCCGATCGGCGCGACGCTGCTCTCCGCCACCGAAGCCTCGGGCGCGGCGGTACTCGGTGAGCCCGAGGCCGGTGGACGGGGTGCGATCCAGCAGGGATGCCTCGAACAGTCCAACGTCGATGTCGAGATGGAACTGGCCGACATCGAGCGACTGCAATCGCTGCTCAAGTCGCTGCCGATGCAGGCACGCCCCGTGACGGCCAGTGGCACGGCTCCCGCATCACGCTGACATTCCTGGCGTGAGGCCGGTTGAGTCTTCACGGTCGGCAAAACGTTGCCGCTCGCGATGAGTCTGACGGCGAGCGGTCAAAGTTTCCGCAACGGTTGTCCGCGGAACGATTGCCTCTGCCTTTCGACGTTTTTCGAGCGTCGGTTCGGAAGTGGTCTGGTGTCGTGGCCGTTGTGCGATTTAGCATCGCCCTGTCTTCCATTCAGCCAACTCGCCACGGCTCGAACGGTTGTGTACGGCATCTGTTCTTCGTTTTGCGAAAGGTCAAACAATGGGGATGGTTCAGGAATTCAAGAAGTTTGTTCTCAAGGGCAACGTCGTTGATTTGGCGACCGGGGTCATCATTGGTGCGGCCTTTGGCAAGATTGTGGAAGCCTTCGCGAAAGGGATTATCGAGCCGCTCATCAAGCTGATTTCGGGAAGCACCAAGCCGGATGTGGCGATGGCGGTCGGGCCGTTTGACCTCGGGCTGATCATCAGCGCGGTCATCAACTTTCTGATCGTGGCGGCGATTGTGTTCTTCTTGATCGTGAAGCCAATCAACAAGTTGATCAGCCTGATGCAGGCCAAGGAAGCCGCCGCTCCGCCGCCCGGTCCGACTCCCACCGAGGTGCTGTTGACCGAGATCCGGGACACGCTGAGGGCGAAAGCCTGACCAAATCGTGGACTCGTCCGATTGACGTGACCCTGCGTCCCAGACATTCTCGTGCCCCAGACATCCTCAGCGGTGTCCGGGGCATTTTTTGGGGGTCGCCACCAAATTCACGAGAATAACTCGGCGGTCTGCCCCATCCTGACAGGCGTCTCGTTTGAAAGTTACGGGGGTGGACGTTGGCGAGCGCAGACGGCGACCCGGTTGATCCGGGGCAGCCGCTCCCCACTGAAATGCCTGACCACGAACGCGATTCTGCTCGGGAACGGTTGCCCGCCGAGCCGCTTTCGACTCGGGCCGTTCGGGACTTGTACGAGGTTCACGCCCGCGAATTGCTGGCGTTTTTGATCGGTGTGCTGCGGGATGGCCACGCGGCGGAAGAGGTGGCTCAGACGACGTTCCGCCGCCTGTTGGAAGCGGGTCACGAAGCGCGGGCCGAGACGATCAAGGGGTGGTTGTTCAAGGTGGGGTTTCACGAGGCGATGGCCTTCCGACGGCGGCAGGCTCTGCACGGCAGAACGCTCAAAAAATACACGGCTCGCCGCGAACAGTTTCCGGCGAACCCAACGTCGCACGACGAACTGGTGCGACGCGAAGATGTGGCGAAGTTGAAAGAGTTGCTGGCCGAGTTGCCTCCCGACCAGCAGCATGTCGTGCGGCAGCGGATGTACGAGGACAAGACCTTCGCCGTGATCGCCCAGGAGTTGAACGTGCCGCTCGGCACCGTGCTGACTCGAATGCGGCTGGCGATGGAAAAGTTGCAGAAGTGGTGGGAGCGAGACTCGCGAAAGTAATGGCAGGAATCATGACCAGTCCTACAGACGACACTCAAAAACGCGACTCACTGAATTGGCTGGCGGTTCAGTACGTCCTCGGCGAACTCCCCGAAAGCGATCAGTTCGCGTTCGAGGAACGATTGGCTTCCGATTCCGCAGCGTGTGAAGCCGTGGCGGAAGCGACTCGATTGATGCTGACTCTTCAAGCCGCCGTGACCGACGTGGCAACAGTGGCGGCTCCTCAAGTGGCCATTCCAAGCGTGCGATCTGCCAAGACCACGCCGCGCGGTTCGTGGCTGGCTCTGGCCGGTGCGACGACCGCCGCTGCGGGTCTGCTGGCGGCGATGTCACTCGGGCCGAATGGCCCTCGTCAGGATCAGGTGGCCCGGGTGGACCGATCGGCCTCCGAGTTGGTCTCACTGTGGCGCTCGGGTTCTTCAGCGGGGCGCGCCGGTTCTTCAGCAGCCGAGGCGGACGCCGACGAGTCGGACGTTGAAGTGGCCGAAGCGAGTCCCGATGTCGCGGTCCCCCACTGGCTGTTCGCCGCCGTCTCCTTGGAGCAGGGCAAGGCCGCCGGGAATTCCACCGAAGAATGGCAGGAGAACTGATCGTGGCGCAGTGCTGGCGGTGGCTGAGTCTGTTCGGTGCGGCGGGGCTGATGCTCGCCTGTGCTCTCGCGCCGTCGCGCCTCATCCTCGCGGACGGCCCGAGTTCTTCCGAGGCGAAGGCCGGTCAGAGTGCCAAGCCTGGCAACCCGGCCAAGCCGAACAATGCGGCCAAGCCGAACAATGCAGCCAAGCCGAACAATGCAGCCAAGACCGAGCGGAACGCTGCCAGCGGGAAAGCCCATGCGGCGGCGACGAAGATCACTTCCGAGCGGGAGGCTGCCGCCATCGCCTTCGCCGGAGAGAACCATCCCGAATTGGCAACGCTGCTGACGAACCTCAAGCAAAACAATCCGACCGAGTATCGTGCGGCCGTCGCCGAACTGGATCGCATCGTGGAGCGACTGGCCTCGCTGAAGCAGAAGAACGGGCAGCAGCACGATTCCGAACTGGCTCACTGGAAGATGGATTCGCGCATCCGTTTGCTGGCCGCGCGCCTGACGATGTCGGACAACCCGGCCCTCGAAGCGGAACTGAAGGCCGCCATCCGCGAGCGGATCGAGCTGACGCTGGCCGAGCGGAAGGCCGAACGGGAACGATTGCAGAAGCGGGTCGAAAAGCTCGACCAGACCATCGGCGAACTCTCGACGAAGTTGGATGACGTCGCCGAGAAGGAGTTGGCCGCCGTCAAGCGTTCCGCGCAGTCGAGCAAGCCGACGACCAAGACGAAACCGCCGAGGAAGGGCGAGGAGAACGCCATCGCCAAGCCGGTTGAACGATCAACAAACAACAAGGACAAGAGCGGGGCCAAGCCTCCGCTCAAAGAGTCCAAGAACAAGTAAGTCAACCACGCCCCGGATCACGATGCCGGGGAGGAATCATCAGACGAAAGGAACCTCATGCAACGAACTGCCTGGCAGCGACTGAGTCTTGGACTGGCGGCCTCACTTGGCCTGCAAGTCGCCTGTGTCGGAGCGGCCTCCGCCGCGGACGACGTGCTGCGACTCGATCAACGCTTCGCGAACGAAGCGATCACGGAGACTCCCGATTTCCGTCAGCATGTGGTGCCGCTGATGGGCAAGCTCGGCTGCAACGGCCGCGCCTGTCACGGATCGTTCCAAGGGCAGGGCGGCTTCCGGCTGTCGCTGTTTGGTTACGACTTCAAGGCCGACCACGAGGCCCTCGCCAAGGGTGACAAGGACAAAGAGCCTCGCATCAACCCGGCCAGCATCCACGAGAGCCTGATGCTCACGAAGCCGCTGCAGGTCGTGCCGCATGAAGGCGGAACGCGGTTGAAGGAAGGAACGTGGCAGCACCGGGTGCTCGTCAAGTGGCTCGAAGGGGGCGCGAAGCCCGTCACCAGCGAGTCGGCCGAGTTCGTGCGACTCGAAATCTCGCCGACCGAAATCATCGCAAAGAAGAAGGGCGAAACCTTCCAACTCAAGGCGACGGCCGTCTGGTCGACTGGTGCTCGCGAAGACGTGACGCCGCTCTGCCGCTTCCGTTCAAACAATGACACGATCGTCACCATCGACGATACTGGCTTGGCGACTTCGACCGGCCCCGGCGATTCGCACGTCGTCGCGTTCTACGACAATGGCGTCGTTCCCGTGCCGGTGATGCTTCCTGTCAGCGACAAGTTCGGACCGAACTATCCCGCCGTTCCGACGCCCACCAAGATCGACGAACTCGTCGTGCAGAAGCTCCGCAAGGTGGGCATCGTTCAGTCTGAAGTCGCCACCGACGCCGAGTTCCTTCGCCGCGTGAGTCTCGACATGATCGGGACTCTTCCCACGGCTGCCGAAGTCGAAGCATTCTTCGCCGACCAGTCCTCCGACAAGCGGTCGAAGAAGATCGACGAACTGCTCGAACGCCCCGCTTATGCCGCCTGGTGGGCGACACGATTCGCCGACTGGACCGGCAACAATGCGGGTAAGCTCCAGAACGTCGAGAAGGCACAGATTTCACCGGCCAAGCTTTCTTCCGACTGGTATGAATGGCTCCGGGTTCGCATCGAGAAGAACATGCCCTACGACGACATGATGGAGGGGATCATCCTCGCCGTCAGCCGTCAGGAAGACGAGACCTACACTCAATTCTGCGAGCGAATGAGTGACTACCATCACAAGGACGCGAAGGGAAGTTTTGCCGAGCAGCCTTCGCTCACGACCTATTGGGTCCGTCGCGAGTTTATCAAACCGGAAGAGCGGGCGTTGGGCTTCGCCTACACATTCATGGGCATTCGCATCCAGTGTGCTCAGTGCCACAAGCACCCGTTCGATCAGTGGACCAAGGATGACTTCGACCGCTTCAAAGAGTTCTTCAGCCGCCTGACATTCCGCAATGCGCCGGGAACCGGCGACGAAGAGAAGGCCATCCTCGCCAAGATCGACGTCAATGCCGAAGAACTGAAGAAGTTGCCGGGGAACAAAGATTTGAGGAGGGTTCTGCTGGAACGCCTCAACAAGGGTGAAGTCATTCCGTTCAACGAACTGCATGTCCCGGTTCCCGTTCGCCCGAACAAGCAGGTTGACCGGAAGGCGGGCAAGGACAAGCCGAATGCCAAGCGACCGCAGGTCGTGGCGGGACGAACTGCCAAGATTCTGGGTGGTGAGGAAGTTCAGATCGGCGACATGGAGGATCCGCGTGAAGCCCTGATGGATTGGCTGCGGCACAAGGACAACCCGTATTTTGCCCGGGCCATCGTGAACCGCATCTGGTCGGGATACTTCAACGTGGGAATTGTCGAGCCGACCGATGACCTCAGCCTGGCGAACCCGCCCAGCAATGACGCGTTGCTCGACTATCTGTCCGATGCCTTCCGCGAACACGGCTACGATTTGAAGTGGCTGCACCGTGAGATCGCCAACAGCCGGACGTATCAGCTCAGCTTCCAACCGAATGACACGAACCGTCACGACGAACTCAACTTCGCCCGCGCGGTGCCCCGTCGGTTGCCGGCCGAAGTGGCCTACGATGCCGTCAAACTGGCAACGATGAGCGACTTTGAAGCCGCAACATGGAAGACGTCGTTGAAAGGCCGCTCGATCGCTGACGGCGTGGTCTCGTACAATCAGAACGGAAGAGGCAGCAACAACAACTACGCCCTGTCGATCTTCGGCCGCTCGATCCGCGACAGCAACTGCGAGTGTGATCGCTCAACTGAATCGAGCCTGCTCCAAACCGTCTTTCTTCAGAATGACGACGAAGTTCTGAAGATGATTGGCGACAAGGGCAAATGGGTCGATCAGATCACGAAGCGCGGCGATCCCGCGAAGGACACCAAGGAAGCGGATCAAATCCAGAAAAGGCGACGGGAGAGAAAGCTTGCGGAAGTGAGCGTTGAACAGTTGAAAGCCCAAGTGGCCAAAGCTGAGAAGAACGAACTGAAGCCCGCCCGGGTTGAGGCGATGAAGAAGGAACTCGCCAAGCGGGAGAAGGACTTGGCGAAGACCACGGTGGTGGATGAGCCTGTCGAGAAACCCGTCGTGCAACTCGACGTGAAAGCCGTCATCCAGCAGGCCTATCTGCGGTCACTCAGCCGCTACCCGACCGCCTCCGAATCTGAGCGGGCAGCCAAGTACTACGAAGAGACGGGCGATGTCTCCCGTGGCACTCAAGACCTGCTGTGGGCGCTCATCAACACGAAGGAGTTCATCGTCAATCACTGACGAAGGTAGCTGTGAGCGGTTAGCTCTAAGCCGTTAGCCAAGCGAAGAAGACCAAACGATTTCTGCGACTTTTCACGAACCAATTTGTTTCAACACGAAAGGGACTGACTTATGGCTTTGCATCGAACCTGTGATGGCGTCGCGCGACGCGACTTTCTGCGAGTGGGCGTTCTGGGGGCTTCGGCTCTCACGCTCTCCAACTACCTGCGGCTGACTCATGCCGGGGAAGTGAAGAAAGAGGCGAAGGCGACTTCGGCCATCTTCATCAACCTCGGTGGTGGTCCATCTCACATGGACACGTTCGACCTCAAGCCGAACGCACCCTCCGAGTTTCGCGGCGAGTTCAATCCGATCCAGACGAACGTCAGCGGCATCGAAATCAGTGAGCACCTGCCGAAGCTGGCTCAGCAGATGGACAAGTTCGCCATCCTGCGAGGCGTCACGCACACGCTGGCCGCTCACGAACTCGGCTCGCAGTACGTGAACACCGGCAACCGACCGATTCCGTCGATCGAGTTCCCCGGCTATGGAGCCGTCGTCACGAAGGAACTCGGAGGGTTGGAAGACCTGCCGCAGTTCGTGGCCGTTCCGAGTTCGCCTCAAAAGGCGGGCTACCTGGGTGTTCGTTACGCAGCCCTCTCGACGGGCAAGGTGCCGGTCGCCGGCCAGCCGTTCGGTGTGCGAGGCGTCACGCTCGGCAATGGCCTGACGGTGGCCGATGTCGAGAAGCGCCGCGGTCTGCTCGAAGACCTCGACACGACCTTCAAGGCGGTTGAGAAGAACAGCCAGTTGCTCGATGGCTTGGACCGGTTCGGCGATCAGGCGTACTCGATGATCACGTCGTCCCGTTCGCGTGAGGCGTTCGATGTCAGCAAGGAATCGCCGTCGTATGCCGCTCCGTTCGGAACGACCGGCTTCGGTCAGAGTTGTTTGTTGGCGTCGCGGCTCGTGGAGTCGGGCGTTCGGTTCGTGACCGTCAACTACGGCGGTTGGGACACTCACAACGACAACTGGGTCCGGTTGAAGACGAAGCAGTTGCCTCCGTTCGACGAGGGTCTGGCCGCGCTGTTCGGCGGCCTCGCGCAGAAGGGTCTGCTCGCCTCGACCTGCGTCTATGTGACGGGCGAGTTCGGCCGCACGCCGAAGATCAACACGACCCGCAACGGTCGCGATCACTATGCCCGCGCGATGTTCATGCTGATGGCTGGCGGCGGCATCAAGCCGGGCCAGGTGCTGGGAGCCTCGGACGACAAGGCTCAGGGACCGGCGGGAGACGGCTACAAGCCGGACCACGTCGCTGCGTCGTTCTATCACAACCTGGGGATCGATTGTCACAAGGAATACCAGACCAACATCGGACGTCCGGTGATGATCGTTCGCGATGGCGAAATCATTCCGGAACTGTTTGCGTAGTGCAGTGTCGGGCCAACGCTGGGAGCTTGGCTCCAATTACGGAGCCAAGCTCTCTTTTTTTACGGCAAGTGTTTTGTTGCGGACGTTTTCAACAGCGGAGGGAGCAAGCGATGCGAAGTTTGGTGCGGGCGACGGTCGTGTTTGGGTTGATGTTGTCGATGCTGGCTTCGGTGGGCTCGGCCCAGGAAGCCAAGGGGAAGGGCAAGAAGAAGGACGCGGCGGCCGGAGGGCAGCAGGTGTTCCAGCTTCCCAAAGAGATCACACTGACGGACGAGCAAAAGACAAAGTTGGAGGCTCTGAAGAAGGAGCACTCTCCAAAACTGGCAGAACTCGCCAAGAAGCTCGATGAGGGCATTACGGACGAGCAAAAGAAGGCTCGTCGAGAAGCGATGACCAAGGCGCGGGCCGACGGCAAGAAGGGGAAAGACCTTCAGGCCGAAGTCGACAAGGCGCTGAACCTGACCGACGAACAGAAGAAGAAGCGGGCTGAAACTCAGCCGGAGATGTCCAAGCTTCAACTGTCGATCAAGGAGCAGATTCATGCCATGCTGACCGACGACCAGAAGACGCACTACAAGCTGCCCAAGGCCAAGAAGGCCAAGTAACTCGGTGCGGAGTTGAAATCGAAAACGCAAGCCCGGACTGGCAACAGTTCGGGCTTGCTGCATTTGGTGAGACAAGCATCCGTTGATTGAGTCCCTCCGCGCGAGCGGTACAATCCCGACCGTTCCATCAAAGCCCTGCATCAGTTTGCGGAAGGGATGCCCATGTCCGACTCTCTCTCGGCTGCCGAAGCCGTTGCCTCGCCCGTTGCCACTTCTCCCGGCTCGTTTGCTCACCTGCACTGCCACACGCACTACAGCCTGCTCGACGGGGCGAACCGGATCGATCAGGTCGTGAAGAAGGTGAAGGGGGCCGGGATGAATGCCCTCGCCATCACCGATCATGGCAATCTGTACGGAGCACTCGAGTTTTATAACGAGTGTCGCGACGCGAGCATCAATCCGGTGCTGGGCCTCGAAGCGTACATCGCTCCCGGCTCGCGGTTCGACAAGGCGGGTGCGTCGCGCGTGAAGGAGGCGAGCTATCACCTGACGCTGCTCGCCATGAACCGCATTGGATTTCAGAACCTCGTCAAATTGTCGTCGGCCTCGTTTCTGGAGGGCTTCTACTACAAGCCGCGGATCGACAAGGAACTGCTCGAAGCGCACAGCGAGGGGCTGATTCTGCTGTCCGGCTGCGCGGCGGGCGAGCTGTCGCAACTGCTACTCGGCGGGAAAGAGGAGGAAGCCGAGAAGCTGGTCGCGTGGTACTCGAAGGTGTTCGGCGACCGCCTCTACATGGAGATTCAGAACGCCGGCTTCGACATTCAGAAGCAGTGCATGGACATGACTGTGGACCTCGCGAACCGGATGGGCCTGCCGCTGGTGGCGACGAACGACGCGCACTACCTCAACCAGTCCGACGCCGCGATGCACGACGTGCTGCTGTGCGTCAACACGAAGGTCGAGCGATCCGACACCAAGCGGATGAAGATGGACACCGACCAACTCTTCGTGCGCACGCCCGCCGAAATGTATGCCGTCTTCCCTGGCTTCGAGCATGCCGTCGCGAGGTCGCAGGAGATCGCCAACCGCGTCGATATTCAACTCGATCTGAAGTCGCGGCACTACCCGGTCTTTCAGCCTCCCGCGGGGAAGAAGGACATCGACTACCTGCGCGAGCTGTGCGAGGAGGGGATGAAATTCCGCTACGGCGAGGACGGCATCACCGACGCGCATCGCGAGCGACTGAACTTCGAGTTGGGCGTCATCGAGAAGATGGGTTACGTCAGCTACTTCCTGATCGTGTGGGACTTCGTGCGGTTCGCGGGCGAGCAGGGAATCCCGTGCAGTGCCAGAGGTTCGGCCTGCGGCGCGATCGTGGCCTACGTGCTCAAGCTGAGCCACGTCTGCCCGTTGGAGTTCGACCTGCTGTTCGAGCGGTTTCTCGATCCCAGCCGGCCGGATCCACCCGATATCGACATCGACTTCTGCCGCGATCGCCGTCAGGAGGTGATCGACTACACCAAGCAAAAGTATGGCTCGGCCAACGTCTCGCAGATCGGAACGTTCGGCACGCTGAAGGCCAAGGCCGCGATCCGCGACGTCGCGCGAGTCCTCTCCGTCCCACCGAAGGACGTCGATGTCATCGCCAAGATGGTGCCCGAGACGCTGAACATCACGCTCGACGAAGCGATCAAGGAAAGCTCCGAACTGAGGGATCTATACGACTCGGACCCGAAGATTCGGGAGATTCTGGATCTCGCCAAGCAGATCGAGGGCCTGGCGCGGAGTGCCGGCACGCACGCGGCGGGCGTTGTGGTCTCCGACCGCCCGATCTCCGAGTACATCCCGCTGCAAACGATCACCGGCAAGACCGACATCATCACGCAGTGGGAAGGCCCGACCGTCGAGAAGGCCGGTCTGCTCAAGATGGATTTTCTGGGTCTGCGCAACCTCACGATCCTCGACAAGGCCGTGAAGAACGTGAAGAAACATCGCGGCATCGACATCGACCCGGTGAAGCTGCCGCTCGATGACAAAGCCACGTTTGCACTGCTGCAACGGGGCGAGACCAAGGGGATCTTCCAGCTTGAGTCGGGTGGAATGCGCGATCTGCTGACCAAGATGAAGCCCGACAAATTCGCCGACATCATCGCCACATCGGCCCTGTACCGTCCCGGACCGTTGGAGGGTGGCATGGTCATGTCGTACGTGAAAGTCAAGCACAGGCAGGAGCCGCTGCCAAGGGTCCATCCGATCGTCGATTCGATCGTGGACGAGACCTATGGCGTGATGGTCTATCAGGAACAGGTCATGCGGATTCTGAACCGGCTTGGCGGGATCGACCTGCCGCAGTCGTATCAGTGCATCAAGGCGATCAGCAAGAAAAAACTGGAGACCATCGCCCAGTACCGCAGCGAGTTTATGGCGGGGGCACTCAAAAATGGTTTCAGCGAGACGAAGGCGGCCGAACTGTACGGCATGATCGAGAAGTTCGCCGGGTACGCCTTCAACAAGTCGCACAGCACGGCCTACGGCGCGGTGGCCTATCAGACGGCGTACCTCAAGGCGCACTACCCGCAGGAATTCATGGCGGCCCTGCTGTCGTGCGAATTGGGGGAGACCGACAAACTGGTCGAGCACGTCGAAGACTGCCGCCGCATGGGGATCGAGATCATTCCGCCCAGCGTGAACCTTGGCGACGTTGAGTTCTCGGTCCACGGTGAGAAGCTGACGTTCGGCCTCGGCGCGATCAAGGGCGTCGGTGAGGGCGCGATCGGTGCCATCGTGGCCGAACGAACGGCGAATGGTCCGTTCAAGAGCGTCTTCGATCTGGCCGAGCGTTGTGACCCGAGACACGTCACGAAGGGGATCCTCGAACTGCTCGTGAAGGCGGGGGCCTGCGACTGCCTCGGTGGCAAGCGAGCGGCGATGTTCTCCGTCATCGAGCGAGCCGTGCAATCGGCTGCCAACATGGCGCGCGACAAGCAGCGCGGTCAGAAGAACCTGTTCGGCGGAGACGACGACGACGAACAGGCCGCCGCCGGAACGGCCGCCTCGCCCACCAACCTGCCCGACATGGCCGAATGGACGCAGCGCGAGAAGCTGGCATTCGAGAAGGAGGCCCTCGGCTTCTTCCTCACCTCGCATCCACTGGCCGAGCATGGCGAGACGATCAAACAGTTCTCCACGCACGAGGCAAAACAACTCGCCGAGATGAACGATGGCGAGCAGGTGATCCTCGGCGGCATGGTCTCGTCGATCAAGAAGGCTCAGACCAAGAAGCCGAGCCGCAACGGGCACTCCAAATACGTCAACTTCGATTTCGAAGACCCGTCGGGCGTCGTCCGCTGCATCATGTGGCCCGAGGAATTTTCGCGACTGGGTGAGAAGGTCGAACCCGAACAGATCCGCTTCCTCCGCGGCAAGATCGACAAGCGCAGCCGCGAACCGAACGTGATCGTCGACGCGATCTGGACGCTCGAAGAAGTCGAGAAGGAGTTCACGCGGCAAGTCTGGGTCAAATTCCAAAAGGGCCTGCACGACCTCGCCACCATCCAGCGTGTCCGCGACATCATCCAGACGAACCCCGGCAAGGCCGAGGTCGTACTGCTGGTCGACACCGCCGAGGGGGACTCGCGCCAAAGGTACATTGCCGCGAAGCCGCTCGAACAAAAGATCAGCGTCAACCGCGACCTGCGAAGAGAACTGACCGAGACCCTCGGCGAAGGCCACGTCAAATTCATCGCCGACCTCAAACGAAAGCCAGCCTCGTCGGGAGGCGTCGGACGGTAGTTCTGCCGGGGTGCGACTGGCGACGGGTTTGAACGCGCGCTAGACTCGGCAACCGACAACGCCCTTGCCAAGGAACAGCCATGCTGACATCTGTGCGCTTCGGTCCAAAAGATCACGGCTGCGTCGTGAGCGATGACGAGTTGCAGGTCGCCGACTTCCGCTCCGGTTATGACTACGAGGTCATCTTTGGGAGGCTGTACGTGTCACCGGCCCCAAATTTCGAGCATGATTGGATTGAAAAGCACGTCTTCGGGCAGGTGTTTCTCTATTCGCGCCAGCATCCCGAAGTGGTGGCCTACGTCACCGACCGTGCCCGAGTGTTCGTGCCCGGCACCCACAAGACCACGGCTCCCGAGCCTGATCTGGCGATCTATGCCAAGCTGCCGTCCTCGGACTGGCGCGATGCCGCGCCGCTGATCGTCGGCGAAGTCCTGCGCGGTGACGACGTGGACAAAGACCTGTTCCGCAACGTGGATCTTTATCTGCGCGTTTCCTCAATTCAGGAGTATTGGGTGTTCGACATCCGCCAGGACGCCAAACGCCCCACGCTCCTCGTCCACCGGCGAGAGCACGACCGTTGGAACGTGATCGAACTCGGTCCCGACGCCATCTACGAATCCCCGTGGCTGCCGGGCCTCAAGCTGACGATCTCGCCCGGAGCATGACGATCCGTCGATACGGTTCGGTGCGGTCATGATCGCGATGAATGAGAGCATCTACGCATGAAGCGGAGCCGCCTTGCCGAAGGGAAGTCCGGCTGACAAAGCTAAGCCGGACTTGGGGATTGAGGCAAGTAGAGCCGTCCCGTCGAATCAGCGGAACTGATATTCCGCGTTTGTCGGGTCGAAATCCTGGTCGGTCAGCGGCGCGTCGAAGGCGAGTTCTGTGAAGGCATAGGATTCGATCAGCGTCGCCTCATCAAGCTGGTTTTCCAAGACCGCCGTTTCCGCTCGGGGCCATTCAAAGTGGCGTGTGGAGAGCGGTACGTTCCATTCTTGATCGATCATCGTGATCGACTTCCGGTAGATCGGCGACAGCTCGCGGTTCTTGTACAGCATCGTGAATGTGTGACACGGTCGTCCGTCGAAGTGCTCGATTGTCTGTTCGCACGACGCGAAACTCGCGCGAGCCAGATCGTCTGCGTGAATGCCGTCCATGATGTCGATGAGGGCCAGCACGCCCGCCGCAGTCACCGGGTAACGAGCATTTCGCATGGCGATCCAGGAATCGGGAGACACCGAGAACGCCGGAAGCCGGGACTTCCACCCACCATCGTGAGCGGTCAATTTGCCATCGTTGGCTCCCTCGGCGTAGATCACCTCGCGGCCAGCATCTGTGGTCAACCACTTCAGGTAGACACTGAACGGCTTGTGGCGACACTTCAGCAACATCATCTGCTCGTCCAACAGCTCGCCCTTCACGACCTCCTGCTTGCTCAGCTTGGCCGTGTAGCTGGGGACCGTCAGCAGGAACGTCCGTCCCCGTTGTAACAGTTCGACTTTGTGCTGGAGCGTCTGCTGCGCTGTCGTCGGCTCCGGATCGTCTTGTTGAATCTGTTCAGCATCAGCGGCGTCGAGCAACGGTTCCGTCTGGTGCGGTTCAGTCCGGTTTGTTTCTTCGACCATGCGAGTCACAGGATGCTCTGCGAAGCTCCGGGACTCATGGATGTTTGTCGGGACCGAGGGGTGGACGAGTGAGAAAAGAGCGCACACTCCCAAGCCAATTGCTCCCAAGACCCGGACCACCAGGATGCCACTGTAATTCATCGGAATGTTTCCTCGGAAATACACGTGCCTCCATGACGGGATGTGACCGGATCGTGATTCCTGCAACGATCGGTTCCACCAGGACGGTGGCGACCAACATTCTGAAATGCAAGCTGCGTGCCGCCGGACGCTGCATTTTCCTCAATCAGACGATTCGATGAAATGAGTCTGCCCCGGCGTTGGAGGAGTGGCGCAAACTGCGCGGATCATCCGAGTACTGGCACCCTCGACAGCGTTTTCGTTCGGGAGTCGACGACAAAACATATCTTGAGAAATCACAGTGATCGGCTCCCCGGCGAGCAATCTGGCTATTTCTCAGCCGAATCCTGCGCGATGGTCGATCTGGCGCGCTGCCTGGGATGGAATGGCTCGGTCCGGCCAAGCGAACCCACAGTTCTGTCTGCTGACTCCTCAACCCCGACAGCAAATGATGTTGAAAGCAGTGGATTGTGGACCCGGCTCCTGACTGGTTTTTGCTCTCCCAGGCCGCGCTTCAACGAAACGGGGACGAATCGCAATTGATTCGTCCCCGTTTCGCTGGACGCTGCGACTTACTCGCTCACTCCGCGGTGACGGTGGCTGGAGTTGCGTCGGCCTTGCCTTCAAGTGCCGACGTTTCAGAAGGCGGTGTCGAGCTGGCGACGGTCTTCTTCGTGGACTTCCTGGACAGCTCGCCTGCCCCTTTCCATTGTCGGAGCTGTCGCCACGAGCGATAGACTTCAGTCGCACTCAGTAACGTCGCGAGTGAACAGGCCAGCCCCTTCCAAAGTTGAGTCGGCATCCCGACGAGCGGCGCGCCGAGGAACGCGGTCGTCGCGAGCAGTGACACACCCAGGAGCACCGACTTCGCAATCACAGCCGACAACAAATTCTTGGTCGTATGTCGAGCCAGCGCGGAGCGTGCCGACTGATGGGCCACCTGACGGAACGACTGCAAGTCGTCACGCACGGCCTGTCGGTCCTGCTTGTGTTTCGGTTCGGCCGTCAGGTGCGAGCGATCGGCGGGATCGAACGAGGTGTCCCGGACAGGCGATTCATCGTTCGAGGCGGCAGTCTGGCCTGAGGATGACATTGTGAATGCGGCTGAATTGGTGAGTGACTTCACTTCGCTCGCCGAGACTTCGGAACCGCCGCGCGAACGGGAGAGGAGTTTGGCCATGCAGGCCTCAATCGAATCCTCGGTCCCGCTTCCACTCGCAGCCTCATCTGTTGATTCGGCGCTGGCCTCGTCCGTCGACGAAGCCGAACCGCTCGAAACAGATGCCTCGTTGCCGGACAGCGAGTTTGAGTCGGGTTCTTCGATCGGCTCCGCCTCGGACGGCAGTTCACTCGCCACGTCATCGGCTGTTGGAGTGAGTGTCAGCTCCATGTAATCGTGGTCTTCGTACGAGGCCTCGTCGATCGCGGCGGCGTCCGCGGATTCGTTTGTCTCGTTGTGCTCGGCAGTGGTTTGAACCGGCAGATCAAACATCCGCGCCAACTCGGCCCGCAGACTGGAAAGCGGGTCGGCCGAATCGGTCGGTGCAGCAGGTGGTGCATCAGAAACGTCTGTGGATCCTTCCAACTCGGATGTCATGATCGCATGACTGGACCCCGCCTCCTGCGACGAGTCGTCCATGTTGAGTTGGTGATCGACAGGCGCGAGGACCGCTGTCTCGGAGGGACTCCACCAGCTTGGAAGGGTGGCGACGGCATTCCCTGTTGGTGAGGTCTCCTGTGTCGGAAACGGAACGCCAAATTGTCGGTTGATCTCGGCCAGCGTTTCGTCCGCGGTCGGCACGTCGTCCGCGGTGGCCGTTGCGGTCGCACCGATTCTCTCCCTCTCACCGGACGTGAAGGGAGCCACGTTGTCGAGTGAACGGCTCCACATGGTGACGGAGCTGTCCTCCGGAGACTCATCGAGCGACGTGCCAGCCGGGAACCGAGCACCCTCGTCGCCCGAGGCCACTCCCTCCAGCGGCGTCGCAACGGCCGAAGCGGCTGCCGAGGCACTCATCATCAGGTTGGAACTGGCCACGAATCCCGTCGGGGCAGGGTGCTGCGAATGCGTTGCAACCGACGTGTCGTACAGCGTGTTGTCTTCCCAGAAGCGATGGCTGGCGGCGGCGGGAGCCATCACGCGCGGAGCGGAGCTTGCCTCAGGCACGTCTTGATCGCTGCGAACGAAATCAGTGAGCGAGTCTGCGGCCTCGGTTGCCGTTCGATGCGAATCATCGCCGGACGATTCGGCGATTGTCGAACTGTCGAATGTCGTAGGGATCGTCCCGCTCATCGGCAGAATGTCGGCCGGTCTCTGCGCGACAACCGCATCCTCAGTCGTGTTGCTGTCGAGCGGCGACTCGTCGCGCCAGTCGGCCGGAATCGGCGGCGGCGTGTGGATGTTTTTGTAAGGCTCGATGATCCAGTCGAGCGAAGTTGACTGTACGGTGGTCGCGCTGTCCACCTCAGCAGCCGGGACGGCATGTTCCGCCATACGAGTGTGCTGCATCTGGAACAGATTGGCCTCGGTCTGTTGAAGTCGCTCTCGCAACCGGGCCAGTTCGGCTCGATCGGCGGCGATGGCGGCCTGCTGCGAGTCGAAAGCATCCCGTTCCGGCGTGAAATCTGTTCGTTCCGCTTCGACCACTCGACGCAGCTCATTCAATTCCAGTTGCTCAGTCTGAATGCGGGCGTGAACCTGGTCGAGTTGTTCGCGCAGTTCGACGTGTTCGCGCAGTTCCTGTTCTCGTCGCAGAGCCTCCATCGAACGCAGGGCCAGAAACTCCGAGCGGTCACGTTCGAGTCGCTGCCTCGTCCCGAGCAGTTCCTCCTGAGTGACGGACATCGCTCGTCGTTCGGCCGCGACCTGAGCCTCGCGCTCCTGCACGGCGACCAGGTGCTGTTGTCGTTCGGTGTCGAATTCGGCTCGCAGCGATTGCAGCGCGGCGCGGTCGGTCATCAGTTGAACCCGCTCGGCGGCGTGGACTCGACGATCGCGTTCGTGCTCGGCCTGAAGGCATTGCAGTTCGGAGCGCTCGCCCGCCAGTCGATCGCCTTCGGCCAGGAGTGCGGTCCGTCGCTGCTCCATCGACTGAAGCTGGCCGTTCAGTTCGCCAGACGTGCGGCGATAGGCGGAGTCCCATTCCTGCCACAGGGCCATGTGGCGCGCGTACTCGTCGTCGAGTTCCTTGCGCGTGACTTCCGCTGTCGCGCTGAGTTGTTCGTGTTCAAGGGCCAATCGAGCCTGACTTCGCTCAACGTCGGCTTCTCGCTCCGCCACGCGGGCGACTCGCTCGTGAAGCTGCTGCGATTGGCGGGCGAGTTCGTCGGCCCGCTGCTGCAACTCGTCCTGACGCAGGATGAGTTGACGACGCTCGGCCACCAGTGCCTCGGTCCCCGCCGTGGCTTCGTCCGTTGAGGTCGATCGCGCGCTGACGGGCTGCTGAAGCTCGGCCAACTTCTGCTCGATCTCGTCCAGCCGGAGATCCAGCATTGCCGTCGGTGTGGACCGTGTTGCGGGCCGTTCGTCGGCGCGAGCCGGTTTGTTCGCCGGCGCGGTTGCTGCCGGCGCAGGCTGTTCCGCAGAGGACGATAGCGGAGCGATAGGACCCGAATCAACAGGCCGCGTCGCAACAACGTCTCCGACAACCTTCGGCGACTCGATTGGGGTCGCGACCGCAGAGCCGACGACTTTGGTTGAAGCCGAATCCACTACGGGCGGCATTGCGACCGCGACCGGTGTTGCCTCGACGGTCTGCCGGGTTTCGCGAGTGATCGCGGCAACGGATGCGCTTTTCGCTGGTGACTCAAAGACCGCAGTGACATCGCGCGAACCGTCGTCGTCGAAGGTCCGCTCGTTCACCGCGGCAATGGCGGCCAATTCGTCCGAATCTGCTGCGCGCACCCGGAACGTCAACGGCCCGATGCTCAGCCGGTCGCCTGGCCGCAAGGCCATCTCCGACACCGGACCTTCGTTGACCCACGTCCGCGGATCGAGGGCCTTCACGACCGTGCGATGTTCACTCACGACGATCAGCGCGTGATGCGGCTCCACATCTTCGACGCGGACTCGCACCGAACAGTCGTGCGCTGCGCCGAGCAGGTGTTTTCCCCAACTGAGCAGGATCGTACCGAGATCGCAGTGCCGGGGCGGATCGAGCACCAGCGGCGTGGCGAACTTGGTGTAGGACGGACTGCGGTGGGGTGACTTCGCAAACGTGGATTTCATGCCGAGACTTTCCGGTGAACGTCGCGTGAGCGCGGCGAGCATTGGCTACGTCCCTCTGTCTCGACCAGCGAGGGGATGAGAAAACGCAACGAGACTCATCTAGGCATATAGGTCGCAAAATCAACAGGGTCAAAAGCGGACTGCGACGCCGCGCTGACAATAGGCATCATCCCAACCTGCTCGACGGGAACCGCCCGATAATTCGGGGCGTGCCGATTGTGACGACGCTCGCGACGGCAGCGGTCGTGGCGCGAATGCCGTTGGTTGATGGTCGAGGGTTGAGGGTCGAGGGTCGAGGGTCGAGGGTTGAGGGTCAGAGAAGGCGTTTTCCTACCCGTGCTCCTCTGTCCTTCAACCTTCGACCTTCAACTTTTGCACTTCTCACAGCCAGAGCTTGATCCGGTCTCGCAACTGCGGTGGGAATCGCTTCAGCACCGCCTTCTCGATCTGATGAGTCGGATAGCGCGCGCTGAAGTGCATCGCGATGATCAACTCGTTCTTGAACCGGTCGGCTCGTTCGAGAAAGTCTTCCAGGTGCAGATGACCATACTTGTGAATCTTTTCGCGGCGGTGGTCCGGCCGAAAGAACGTCAATTCGGTGATCAGCACCCTGGCCTCGAACGCCGGCTGGTAATCGTCCAACCCCTTCGGCGACGTGTCGCCCGTGTAACACACGAGCGGCGTGCGCAACTCGTGCGTCACTTCGGTGCCGCCCAGTCGCAGATCGCGAATCTGATCGCTGGTCATTGTCTGGTACTCGGGCTTCAGTTTTCGTCGCCGCTGCCAGACGAGGTATCCCACCGACGGAACCGTATGCGTCGTGGGGAACGCCGTGACGACATGGTCGCGCGACAGTTCAATCTCCTTCCCCGGCTCAACGCCAATCAGGTTGCAGAGCATGCGGCCCCGGTCGAGCTTCTGCCACGACTTGAGCATCCGGTCGACGGGCTCGACGATCTCGGCGGGGATGTAAATCGTCGGCGGTTCCATTTTCATCATCCGCCGCCGCGCCACGAACACCGGCAGCGCTGCCATGTGATCGAGGTGGGCATGTGTGATGAAGACCGTCGGCGTTCCGATGAAATCCCACGGACTGCCTCCCAAATCGAAGCCCAGCTTCAATTCGGGAATCCGCCAGTAACTTTGCACGGCCGCACGCGAGTAGCCCTCAATCGTCAGATCGCCATGCTTGTGGGAGAGGACAGGAAGGTTTTCGAGCATTTTTTCTCGCCGGTTGGAAAAGGATGAAGGATGAAGGATGAGCGATGAAGGATTGGGGTCGGAAGTGTTCTCTCCTTAACTTTCATCCTTCATCCCTCATCCTTCACACCTTGACCGGCTTGCCCGTGGCGATGCTCTTGGCCTCGGCGTGACACAGCTTGAGCGCGTCGCGAGCCAACTCACCGGACAACAGCCTCGGAACTTCTCCAGTCGTCACGGCATCGACGGCCGTCTGCAACTCGGCCGTGAATGCCGAGCACCATTCGCCTCCACCCTTCAACTTCGGTTGCTTGGCCTTGCCCCCTTCGATCACTGTCAGCGGACGGTCCGGGCACCACTCACCTCCCACCGTTCCCGCGCTGTACATCAGCGTGGCCTTCTCGAGGAAAATCTCGAAGCCGTGGCCAAACGCCAGCCCATCGGCAGCGATTCCGCCACTGACGGCACTCACCGCCACGGACGCATCGTCATAGAGGTACTGAGTGTGAACGTGGTTCACGAATCCTTCTTCCAGAATCCCGCGTGAGAAGACTTGCTGAGGAACTCCGCACGCCAGACTGATGAAGTGGTTGTCGTGAATGTGCAGGTCAATGCCCCAGCCCCCGAGTTTGCGAAAGTCGGACATGTCGCCCGACCACTTTGGCGGCGAGATGACTCGACGGAAATGAGCCGCTCGAAGTTTGCCGTACCGGCCGGACGCGATCGCCTCGGCAGCGAACTTGAACTCGGGGAAAAAGGGGAGCACCTGGGCAACCATCAGGATCCGCCCCGTCTTTTTCGCGGTGGCGACCATCCGATCAGCCGCCTTCGGATCGATGGCGATCGGCTTCTCAACCAGGACGTGTTTGCCAGCCTCGAGCGCCATGATCGCGGCCTCCTCATGGCGGTCGTTGGGGAGGCAGATGTCGACCAGATCGATCTCAGGATCGGCGAGCATGTCCTTTAGGTTGTCGTAAGCGCTGATCTTGGTCAGATCCAGCATGGGGCCCGGCGGACCGAAGTTCCCCTGAATCGAAGTCCAATCCCCGATCAGCTTCTCCAAACTTCGGGAGCAGATCGTGGTGACGGCCGCTCCTTTCAGTTTCGATCCCGAAATTTTCCCCTTCTCCGAAATCTTGGTCGCCCCCGCGAAATGAGCCCACCCCATGAATCCGATCCCAACAATGCCAATTCTTACCATTTCCAACTCCCCTTCCGCCGGACCCCTTTGGTGCCCGACCGACCCAAAGCACGGTGGCCTAGCATCCAGACGACTGACTGGAGAATCAAGTCAGCAAGGGACTTTCGGCGTTTGATTCATCCGGTGCAGAAGCACTCGAATCCCGAATTTCCCAGCCCCGGATGACTGCCCAAAAAGCACGCACATTGTCTGTGCCTTCTTTTCAGGCAGGTCATTCTCGGGCATATTCCCGGCCGCAGGCACTGAAAAACCTATGGCGTGAGCGGTCTCTCATGCCTCGCTTCTGGCGATAAGTCGCCTTTTCCGGGCTTCCAGGAAATCTGACGCCTTCGCGTTTTGCACTGGATTTTCTGCATGCGCGGTTGTTATCTTCCTGACCACGTATTCCGGTTGACGACACTGTTCAGGGGCTGTTCATGCGGCCTCCGTCCGGCAAATGGCTCTGACGGTGACGGCGACAACAGGAATGACGGGTCAGGAGACGGTTGACCGAGCAGGTCGGCCGCAAAACACATGGATGGTTATTGGACCAAGAAAGGGGTAGTCGAATGCTCGTGCTCTCTCGAAAGCCTGGTGAGAAGATTCTGATCGGCGACAATGTCTCTGTGACGATCGTCCGCATCGGCCCCAATACGGTTCGTATCGGCATTGAAGCCCCGCGGAACATGAACATTGTTCGCGAAGAACTTTGTCAGCCCGCCGGTTCGTGCGAGAGCCCTCTCGACGGACGGCTGGGGGAAGACGATCTGCTGTAATCGGACGTCGCCCGGACAAGCCTCACATACCAAAACGACAAAACGGTGGCGGCCCATTTGCTTGGGCTGTCACCGTTTTTCTTTTGCCTTGCCGACGACAGCCGCCACCTGAATGTGAGGCTGAAGGTTGACTCGGCCCTTGAGACGCTGTTTCCGAGTCGCTTAGAATCCATCAAAACGAACAACGATGTTCGCACTGATCGAATTGGATCGACTGCGGTTGCCATGTCGTGTGACATCGTGATCAGCGGTCGTAGCGAACCGAACCGTCTGACTTGGAGAGTGGACTCATGCTCAATCTGACTGGACGAGGGACGGCCCACACGTGCGACGGCATTACGCGGCGAGACTTCCTGCAGGCAGGCTCACTCGGAGCGGTCGGCCTGACGCTGGCGGACCTCGCCGCGATGGAGGCTCGTGCGGCGGAAGCGGGCAAGAAGCCGGGCAAGGATGATCGAGCCTGCATCATGATCTTCAACCTCGGTGCGCCGAGCCAGCTCGACACGTTTGACCCCAAGCCCGAGGCACCGCTCGAAATCCGAGGCCCCTTCCAGCCGATCGCGACCAAGTCGCCCGAGCTTCAGATCAGCGAAATCTTTCCAAAGCACGCCGCCCTCGCTGACCACATCTCATTCGTCCGAAGCTGCAATCACGGTGCTCCGGCTGTCCACGATGCCGGTTGGCAGATGATGCAGACCGGGCGGTTCTTCACCGGAGGAGTGAATACTCCGCACGCGGGGAGCGTTGCGGCGTACCTGATGGGTCGCAAGACCGACCTCCCTCCGTTTGTTGTGCTCCCCGAACTGATGGGGTCGGGTGGCGGGAACCTGCCCAACGGACAAGCCGGAGGATTCCTCGGCAAGGCTCACGATCCGTTTGCCCTCAACGCCGATCCGTCCAAGCCCGACTTCGTAGTCCCCGACCTGTTGCCTCCGAAGCAGATCGGTGAAGCACGGCTCGACCGTCGTCGCAAGCTGCGCGATGTCGTCGATGGGACCGTTGCCGGATTCGAGAAGAGCGAGAACGCGCAGCTTCTCGACAGCAGTTTTCAATCGGCCTTCCGCATCATCACCAGTCCTCAAGCTCGCGATGCGTTCGATCTGACGAAGGAGCCGCAGTCGGTGCGAGAGCGTTACGGGATGAACCGGTTTGGCCAGTGCTGCCTGCTCGCGCGGCGCTTGGTCGAGGCGGGAGTGCGGTTCGTCACGATCAACACGTTCCTGACCGTCTTCAATGAGGTGACGTGGGACATCCACGGCACGCTACCGTTCACGTCGATCGAAGGGATGAAGAACATCGTCGCGCCGATGTACGACCAAGCTTACAGCGCCCTCATCGAAGACCTCGTGCAGCGCGGGCTGATCGGCAAAACGCTGGTCTGCAATCTGTCCGAGTTCGGTCGCACGCCGCGAGTCAACCCGGCGGGCGGACGCGATCACTGGCCGCAGTGCTGGACGGTCTACTTCGCCGGTGGCGGTGTGAAGGGAGGCCGCTCGATCGGCCGCAGCGATCCGATCGGAGGCTATCCGGCCGAACGTCCGGTCACGCCACCCGAAATCGTGGCGACCATCTTCCACAGCCTCGGCTTCAACGTGGAGGATCACCTCCCCGGTCCCGCCGGCCGCCCGTTTCCGCTGGCCGACTTCGGGACGAAGCCGATCATGGAACTGTTCACGTAAGTGTCAGCCACTGGCCTGCCCGTCCTCTTCAACATGGCCTATCGTTGTTTGAGATCGTCATGCCAACGACAGTCCGTGATGTTCTTCGACAACTCGAAGCAGACGGCTGGACTCTCGTCCAGCAGACGGAGAGCCATCGGCACTAAAAGCACGCAACGAAGCCGGGGCGAGTCACCGTGGCTGGCAAGCCATCCGACGACCTGCACCCGAAGACACTGAAGTCGATTCTGAAGCAAGCGGACCTGGAGGATTGAAGCATGCGTTACGCCATCGTGATCGAACGCGGTCCGCGAAACTTTTCGGCCTACGTCCCCGATCTTCCCGGCTGCATCGCCACCGGCGACACGCTCGACGAGGTGAAAGAACTCATGCGACAGGCCATCGAACTCCACATGGCCGGTCTGAAGGAAGACGGTCTCGTCGTCGATGAGCCGACATCGCTGTGCGAATACGTCGAAGTCGAACTCGCCACCAACTGACGTGACCTGAGTGGCCACCTTCCAGTTGGCGTTCCAATTCGTTTCCCCTCCGCAGGTTCAGTCACCCATGATGCTGCTTCGAGTCTCACTGTTGTGTTCGTTCGCTTTGTTCGTCGTCGCGACTCCGGCTTGGGCCGACTCGCTCATCGTGCTGCCTCGCGAAATGAAGCTGACCGGGCCGGAAGCTCGTCAATCGTTGCTGGTTGAGATGGCGGATGGTCCACTCGTCACCGCGCCGGTGCGTGGCGGGCTTTCGTTCGTGTCTGAGGACGAGCGAGTGGCGAAGGTGGTCGAGGGGCGAGTCGTCCCGGTGGGGAATGGTTCGACGACGATCAAGGTCTCGGCGAATGGACAGACGGCGGTGACGAAGGTGGTCGTCGAGAAGTTCGATGTCGTGCACCAGTGGAGCTTCCGCAATCACGTTCAGTCGGTGTTGTCGAAGACAGGGTGCAATGGCGGTGC
This sequence comes from Planctomycetota bacterium, assembly GCA_038040225.1. Lineage (GTDB taxonomy): Bacteria > Planctomycetota > Planctomycetia > Planctomycetales > Planctomycetaceae > Schlesneria. The sequence continues at coordinate 27,208 of JBBPIS010000022.1, read as the reverse complement.
CTGCCACGGAGCGGTGGCCGGGAAGAACGGCTTCAAGCTGTCGCTGCGAGGTTACGATCCCGAAGGGGACTTCTTCGCGATCACTCGACAATCGCGCGGGCGGCGCGTGGTGCCTCACGATCCCGGCCGCAGCCTCGTGCTGACCAAGCCGACGCGAGCCATTCCTCACAAGGGGGGCCTGCGTTTTGGAGAGGACTCCATCGAGTACCGGGTCGTGTCCGAGTGGATCGCGCAGGGTCAGGTCGCTCCGGCGGCGGACGATGCCCGGATCAAGCGTCTCGAGATTCTGCCCGAAGCCTCGCGACTGAAGGCAGGCGTCGAGCAACCCATGATCGTGCGTGCTCACTTCTCGGACGGTCGCATCGAAGACGTGACGCGGTGGGCCAAGTACACCTCGACAAACCACACGGTCTGCTCGGTGGACGATCAGGGATTGGTGAAGGTTTTGGGAAGTGGCGAGGGAGCCATCGTGGCGTGGTATCTCGCACAGAACACGACCGCGACCGTGACCGTTCCCTACCAACAGCCCGTTGCGCCGGAGACGTTTGCGTCGGCGAAGCGGGCGAACTTCATCGACGATCTCGTGCTGGAGAAGTTGGTCGCGCTCAACATGCCGCCGTCTCCCCAGTCGGACGACAGCGAGTTCCTGCGTCGAGTCTTTCTCGACACGATCGGCCTGCTGCCGACCGTCGACGAAACGAAAACATTTCTCGCCGACACCGATCCCGACAAGCGAGCCAAGCTGATCGAGCAGCTTCTGTCGCGGCCCGAGTTTGTCGATTACTGGGCTTATCAGTGGTCGGATGTGCTGCTGCTGACGGGCAACCGGCTGAGACCGCTGGCGATCAAAGCGTACTACCAATGGATTCGCGATCGCGTCGCCGAGAACGCGCCGTGGGATGAGTTCGCTCGCGGGATCGTGCTCGCGAAGGGAAGCACGATCGAAAACGGAGCGGCCAATTTCTACGCGCTGCATCAAGACCCGCAGGACATGGTCGAGACCGTCGCGATGGCCTTCATGGGGACGTCGGTGCAATGCGCCCACTGCCACGATCACCCGAACGAGAAGTGGACCAACGACGACTACTACGGCATGGTCAGCCTGTTCGCCCGCGTGCGAGGCAAGGGTTGGGGAGGCGACTTCCGCAGCGGAGACGGCAACCGCACGATCTTCCTCGCGGATCGGGGTGAGGTCTTGCAGCCCCGCACCGCGCGGCCTCAGCCGCCGAAGCCGCTCGACGGGGACGCGATCTCGTTCGACGATCCGGCCGACCGGCGCGAGCATCTCGCCAAGTGGCTCACCTCGCCACAGAACCCGTACTTCGCGAAGGCCATCGTCAATCGGGTCTGGGCCAATTACATGGGTCGAGGCCTGGTCGAGGCGGTCGATGACATCCGACTCACCAACCCGGCCAGCAACGACAGGCTGCTCGTTCGGCTGGCCGAGGAACTCGTGCGGAACAAGTACGACCTCAAGAGCCTGATGCGCACGATCCTGCAATCGGAGACGTACCAGCGATCGCACGCCGTGCTCAAGGAGAACGAAGCCGATCAACGGTTCTACGCTCACAGTTATCCCAGGCGACTCAAGGCCGAAGCCCTGCTCGACGCGATCTCGCAGGTGACGGCGGTCCCCACGGCGTTCAAGGACCAACCGGCGGGAACGCGAGCGATGCAGCTTCCCGATGCCAGCGTCGCCTCGTACTTCCTCGACACGTTCGGCCGTCCCGAGCGGGTGCTCACCTGCACCTGCGAACGTTCCGACGAACCGACCATGACGCAGGTCCTGCACCTCACGAACGGCAAGACGATTCAGGAGAAGCTGGAGGCCAAGGAGAGCCGCATCGCAAAGTTCGTCGAGGCCAACACCCCCGATGCCGAGATCATCGACACCGCCTACCTGTCCGCCCTCGCGCGCTTCCCCAACGACAGCGAGAAGCAACGCCTCCTGAGCCTCCTCACCGAAACCCCCGCCGCCGAAAAACGCCAAGTCATCGAAGACCTCTTCTGGAGCATCCTCACCTCGAAGGAGTTCTTGTTCCAGCATTGATCGAGTGGGATGGATATTGCCCACCAACAGTCAGTTGAACGCTCAGGGATTGGCGGGCGAAGCCCACACTAGGCAACTGCCCACCCTACACAACTGAGAGCATAAATTGAGGTAAACACACATGGCGAGAATCGAAACAGTCCTGAGCGTCTTTGTTGCATCCCCCGGCGATGTTGTTGATGCCAGAAAGCGACTCGAACGCGTTGTGGATGAATTGAATTTCGTGTGGAGCCGGGAGTACCGGCTCCGACTGGAACTGGTGAAATGGGAAACACATGCTTACTCCGACATCGGAGTCGATGCACAGGACGTCATCAATAAACAGCTCAATCAGTTTGATATTTTTCTCGGAATCATGTGGAAGCGTCTGGGTGAGCCAACCGGACGGGCGGAATCAGGAACCGAAGAAGAGTTCCTGAAAGCGTGCCATCGACATGAACAGGATCCCAAACTGGTGCGTGTCATGTTTTATTTCAAAGACGCAGCGCCGGGCCGACTCAGTGAAGTGGACACACGGCAACTCGAAGCGGTGAACAGGTTTCAAAAGGAAGTGGCGAACGCCGGTGTCTATTACAGAACCTTCAAAACAGTGACCGACTTTGAAAAACTTGTTCGTCAGCACCTAAGCCGACAAGTGCAAGAATGGGGCAAATCCTGGGGAGGAGTCGTCGGAGGTGACAAGCCCACACAGTGGCCGGAAGACGACACCGGAAGGATCGAACAAGAGCCAGACCCTGCCACGCGGGGCGCGGCGCGATCGATCACGGCCATCGTCTTTGAGCAACTGGAATTCGTCGACAAACTACGGCAACGCCCGCAGCACGATCCAGAGGTGATTCACCGCTCCTTTCTGGAAGCCCAGGTCATTCTTGACTCCTCACCCGAAGAGGATGATTGGGGCCGGATCGCGGCGCAACAGGCGGCAGCACTGGTGACGGTGGCGCTGGCAAGCCGTTTGGAACCGAGCGATCCCGCCAAAACCTACGTCGCCCAGGTCTGTGACCGCGTTTTAAGCCTGCGCGGCTTGCGGATCGAGTGGGAAACGGAAGATCCAACCTCCCTGTTTGAACTCGCGTCCGCTGCGCGGGACCGACATGACGATGACGTGCTTGGCTGGATCAAAGCACGTGCAGTCAGCTAAAAACTTACGCTGCGTCCACTTGTTCAGGGCGATCAAACGGAGTGGCGTACAGAACGTCGGAGAATAACTCTTCAATCTCAATCGCAATCTGCGATTTCTCTCGGTCATAGCCATTTTCCAACCGGTTCAACCATCGCTCACGCAGATCGAGATCCGTTTTCGACTGTGTGGCCAACTCGTCGAATTCCGATCTTGAAAGTTTCCTCAAGCCCCATCCAGCGTTTGCTTCCTCGATCGAGCGGACGAGCGGAATTTTGAAATCACTGGCCGCTCTGAGAGTGAGTGCCTCGTACTGATCGAATTCCCAAGTTTGTGCCATTTGTCACCTCCGTGTGTTTGACGAGCCATGCCGACTGCTGGAGGATATCATTTGATATCAAATGATTCAACCGATTCGACTTCACTATGGCACGAAAATCACTACCGCCGCAGCAGGTTGCCTCTTGGAAGGAGCTGGGGGCGGCGGTGCGCAAATGGCGGGACGTGAACGGCGAGACCCAGGCGGAATTCGGAAAAGCGATCGGAGTATCGCAGCCCTTGGTTGCTCTCGTCGAGAAGGAAGAGCCAATTTCGCCGCTCAATGTCCGACGAATTGCGAAGAGGCTTGCTGTCGATGCTGCGGCTTTGCTGGACTCAGAGCTTCCGGGCTCAAAAACACCAATGGCCTACTGCGCCTCCACGCGTTGCCCCAATCTGTGCCTGGCGGCGAACCACGGGGAATTGTTTATCGCGCCACTCTTTCACGCGATCAAGAAACTCAGCCATGAGTCTTGTCCCTTTTGTGATTTGCCGTTGCATCGTCAATGTCCGGAATGCTCGAAGCCGATTCACGACCGGCGATTAGTTTGCCCGTTCTGTCACAAACGCTTTGTTCAAGTCCCTACTGGCTTGAGCGGTCTCTCGGATGAAGAGTTGCAAGTGGAAAGCGATAAATGGGACGAACGTAATCGGCGTATCCGCAAGCACATTGGCTTCGAATGACAATGCGTCGGTCATCTCGCGGATCGCGTGGCGGGGCCTTCCTTGCCGGGGTCGCTGTCTTTCAGGCCGTCATACGTCGGAGCCACTGGTGAGCGGCTTCGCTCGCCAGTATTCTTCGAAACGACTGGCGGTCCAAGGCTGTGTTCACGGCTGTTGCCAGTTGCACCCGGCGCTCCACCGCGACAGTCGGTCCACAAGGAACATTACATGACTTGGATTCCCCGTTTTCTGTTGAACCTGAGCGGTGCCGGAAACTGTCCGGGTGTGCCGCTCGTCAGCGTCACCGAGTTGCTCGAAACACTGGCCAGACTGGTGGACCGCGAGTTTCAGGTCGAAGCGGCGAAGAAAGGGCTGACGACGAAGTACACGATCGATACGGCCGCGGGCCCGGTCACGGCCCCGGCTTTGGAGTTTCTGTTTGGCAAGTTCACCAGCGGGTCGGATTTCAGTTACCTGAAGCTCCGATTGGAGACCGATGCGGCGAGCGTCCTGCGCTTGTTGCTCGAAGATATTGGCGTCGAGCGAGACCAGCCCGCGCCCCCAGCCACGACGGACCCCTTCACCAACTTGCCGCTCTCCGCCGCCGACCAATGGCAGATGGGCTGGACGACATATGCCGGGATTTATGAACGGTCGCAGGCGCTCTTGAGTGAGTACACCGCAGCGCTCGATCCGGCGAAGCCGGCGGCAGCGAGTGCCCGCTTTTGGCCAACCATCGCCACCTACGGTCTGGCGTACAACCTGCTCGTTCTGCAAAAGGTGAAGGCCTCACAACTGGTCGAGTTGAAGAACTTGTTTTTCTCGGTCTGGCAACCCGATTGGGACTCGGCCGCCGCCGCGGGCGATTTGTTTCTGATCGACTTGCGACTTTTCGAAAAGCTGCCCATCGACACAACCAACAGCCGCTTCACGCCCTCCTCGGTCACACTGCTGCGGCGCTCGGTTTCCCCGCAGACCTGGCAGATGCTCCCCGTGGCGGTGCGCGTGACGGGCGCGGGAGGCGCGGGGCCTCAGGTGTTTGTCGAGTCGGGTCCCGCCTGGCTCTATGCGCTGCAGGCGGCTCGCACGTCGGTCACGGTGTATGGCATCTGGCTCGGGCATGTGTACCACTGGCATCTGGTGACCGCGGCGATGTTCGGAACGATGGAGGAAACTCTCCCCGGCAACGCCGAGACCTCTTTGCCGCATCCGATTCGGCAACTGCTGGACCCACAGTCGAAGTACTTGTTCGCGTTCGACGAAGTGTTGCTGTTGGGGTGGTCGGGAGTGGCACCCCCGTCGTCCGTGGCCGGGCCATTCGAGTTCCTGCGCCTCATCAGCGAATTTGCGCGCGGCTACTTTCTGGATGATCCGCTGGCGACCCTCGAACGGAACGGCATCCAGGAGAGCGACTTTACCGTGAAGACACCGTGGGACCAGTATCCGATCGTGCAGACGATCACGACTGTTTGGGACGCCACGGCGCGGTACATCCAGGTCTTCGTCAATGAAACGTACCATGCCGGCAACCCACCCTCGGCCGACCCGTGGCTTCAGAACTGGATGAAGCAGGCCGCCGCATCGGATGCCGGCAACGTGCAGGGTCTGCCGGATGCGATCAATACCAATGACGAGTTGGAGGCGCTCCTCACGAGTCTGCTGTACCGCGTCACCATGCATGGGTCGTCGCGACTGTTGGCGATCGCAAACCCGGGACTGGCGTTCGTGGCGAACTTCCCGCCGTGCCTGCAAACGTCACAAATTCCCACGCCGGACACGGCGCTCACCCCGCAGTCGCTGTTTCAATATCTGCCGCTCACCGGCACCATCGGCCAGATGATGAAATTCTATTACACGTTCGCCTTCTCGCGGCCGTACGAACCGTTCGTCCCCGCATACGGCCTGGACTCGAACTTGTTCTTCCCGGGAGGTCTCGCCGATCTGCGGAACCAGGCGCTGATTCAGTATCGCCAACAGATCGAGACACTGATCGAGCAACTCTCTCCGAACCCGACTCCAACCCAGCCTCAGCGTTACCAGTGGCCGTTGTCGATCGAGACCTGAGCCGCAACCGGAACGGTTGAGTGGCACTGGTGAGGGCACATCGTCTGTCGGGCGTTCGTCTCGTTTCCGTTGGACATGCTGCGAATGTAGACTGCGGCTGTTGGTGTTCCGAATCTCGGATCGCCGGATTGTCCTCACCGGAGAATTGCCAGATGCGCCCCGATGCGTTGATTGGGATCGTTGCCGGAATTTCCTTCGTGTACGTCGGACTGGTGCTCTTCGTGGCGTATATCGCTCGACGGCTGGAGTCCAAGTTGATCGTGATGGGTTTGTTGACTGCGGCGGCGTCCGTGGCTTATGGAAGTCTGGTCGGTGGTCCTGGGATGCAGGTTGCCTCGCAGGGGATGTCACCGCAGATGGGGCAGATGGGGATGTCGACGCAGCTTTCGAGCGGGTCTCAGGCTGAGATGTTGATGCGCCTCGGAGTGATTCTGGTTTTGGCCGGGCTGGGAGTGGCATGCTCGACACGGTGTTGTCCGCCCGCGCCCGAGAGTGGGGGTGCTCAACTATGAAAAACGCGTGCTGTCGGCTCACCCCGCAGGCTCTGCTGTGGTCCGGGTTGGTTCTGGTGTACTTCGTGCTCTATCCCCAGGATCTGTTCGCGCTGCTGGCTCCGGTGGAATCGCTGTCCGCTGTCGCGATGCGTCTGCTGGGGATCACCACGTCCGTCTCACCGTGGTTGTATGTGTTCGCGTCCGTTTGTGTCGTTGCGTGGACGGCGATCTGCATCACCGATCGAATCGTCGGGAAGGATCGCGGACTTTCCTGAACGAACCCCATCGACAGTCCACGACGTGTCACCCATGATTTCACCCTCAGCCGCCGCCCGCGCGAATCCGTTTCTCTACCACGAAAGCCACGCCTGATGTCCGACAACTGGGAAATGTACTTTGCGACTGTGGACGATTCGTCGGCGCAGATGCTGATCGATCTGGGGATCGCCCCGACGGTTCCCGATCCGGAGCGGCCGATGCTGCTGTGGATGTGGCTGCAATTGAAGTCGCCCACCGAAGAGGGATTTGCCAGCGACGAGGAAGAGCCGCGGCTGGTCGAGATCGAGGACTCGTTCATCGATGCCGTCGAACTGACGACCGGGGCGGTGCTCGTCGGGCGCGTCACGACCTGCGGACGGCGCCAGTTCTACTTCTACGCCAAGTCGTCCGAGGGCTTTGAAGATTCGGTGGCCGAGGCGATGGAAGCCTTCGCCGATGACGGGTACGAATACGAAACCGGCGCGGAGGAGGACGACGAGTGGGCTCACTACACGGAGGTTCTCTACCCCGAACCCGCAGACTTGCAGGAGATCTTCAACCAGCGCGTCATCGAGCAGTTGTCCGAGTCGGGCGATCCGCTCACGCCGTCGAGGACGGTCGAACACTACGCGAACTTTGCGAATGAGGAGGATCGCGCGGCGTTTGCCTCCTCCGCCGAAGCCGCCGGATTCAAAAAGCTGTCCGAGGAACTGAGCGACGAGGACGACGAACTGCTTCCGTTCGGCGTCACTCTGCAACGCGACCATGCCGTCGACTGGGACACGATCGACGAAATGACGTTTACACTCTTCGAGCTGGCTGGCGAACACAACGGCCAGTACGAAGGTTGGGGTTCGCCGGTGGTGACGGATTGATGGTCGAGGGTTGAAGGTTGAGGGCTGATGGTCTGAACAGGGGCGTCTTCTCTGACCATCAACGCTCGACCTTCAACCATCAACCTTTACCGAGAGGGTTTGCTGTGATGAATCGACTTCTGCGACGTGTTTTGTTGGTGAGCCTGGTCTTGATCGGAACGGCGATCTCGGCGGCTGAGGTGCCTGATTTCAACGGTCAGGTGCTGCCCGTATTTCGCAAGTACTGCAACGGGTGTCACAACACGAAGGAGGCCGAGGGGGGCCTTGTGCTGGAGGATTACGCCCGCGCGATGAAGGGGGGCGAGAATGGAGCGGCAATTGTCGCGGGCAAGAGCGGCGCGAGTCGGCTCTGGAAACAGGTGAGCGGTCAGGACGAGCCGAAGATGCCGCCCGAAACGGCCGCTCAACCGAAGCCGGCCGAGTTGGCGGTCATCAAAGCGTGGATCGATGCCGGGGCGAAGGCTCCGACGGGAGGACTGGCGGCCACGGGACTCGTCACGCCGAAGATCGAAGCGCAGGGGAAGGTTCGCGAGCCGATCACGTCGGTGGCGGCGTCGCCGAATGGAAAGTGGCTCGCCGTCGCGCGGCCTCATGCAGTCGAAGTATTGAACGCGGCGGATCGAGCGATTGCGAAGACGCTGACCGGACACACCGGCGCGATCAACGATGTCAGCTTCTCGGCGAATGGCGAGTGGCTGTGTGTCGCCTCGGGGGAGACGGGTCTCGTCGGCGAAGCGACGTTGTGGAAGACGACTGATTGGACGCGAGGCCGCGTGGTGCAGGGGCATCGCGACTCAATCTATGCCGCGCAGCTCAGCCCCGACGCGACGATGCTCGCCACCGCCAGCTATGATCGTGACGCGATGACGTGGGATGTGGCGAGCGGCCAGTTGCTGAAGACGTTTTCCGGACACAACGATGCCGTGTACGGACTGGCCTTCGCGCCGAATGGCAAGCTGCTGGCGACGGCCAGCGGGGATCGAACGGTCAAGTTGTGGGACGTGGCGACGGGGCAGCGGCTCGACACGTTTTCGCAGCCCTCCAAGGATCAGAGCACGGTCGCGTTCAGCCCGAACGGCCGGTTCGTGGCTGCGGGGGGAGTCGACTTTCGCGTTCGCATCTGGCAGGTGAGCGAATCGGCCAGGGAGGGAACGAACCCGATTTTGTATGCCCGCTTCGCTCACGAGGGGCCGATTCTCAAAGTCGCCTTCTCGCCCGATGGCCGTCTGCTCGCATCGTCGTCCGAGGATCGACGGATCAAGCTGTGGGAGACGAAGACGTTCACTCAGGTCGCGGTGCTCGAACGGCAACAGGACTGGGCCGCCGCGATCGCGTTCACGTCCGACAGCAGGCAACTGCTCGCGGGGCGCATGAGCGGGGCGCTGACGGTTTATCCGCTCGACCCGAAGTGGGGCGATTCGGCGGTGGAGTTGGAGCCGCTCAGTGAAACGGTCGCCTCGACGAACGAACACGCGGGTGAGAAGAGTGCCTCACAAAGCGAGGTCGAGCCGAACGACGAGCCCTCGACGGCGACGCCGCTCGCGCTGCCCGGGATCGTGAAGGGGGAGTTCAAGCGTCCGGCGAACGACAAGAGTTCGGATCCCGACTTCTATCGGATCGCAGCCAAGTCGGGTCAGGTCTGGATCATCGAGACAAATGCGGGACGCAGCGGCTCGCTGGCCGACACGAAGGTTGAAGTGTTGCACGCCGACGGGCAGCCGGTGCTGCGCGCGTTGCTGCAGGCGGTGCGCGACTCGTGGATCAACTTCCGGCCGATCGATTCGTCGTCGGCCGATGTGCGGCTTGAGTTCTGGGAAGAGATGGACCTCAACCAGTTCGTCTACATGCAGGGCGAGGTTTGTAAGACGTTCCGTTCGCCACAGGGACCGGACTCGGGCTATCAACTGTATGCACTCGGCGGCAAGCGGCGCGATTACTTTGACACGAGCGCGACGGCTCATGCGAAGGAAGAGCCTTGCTACATCGTCGAAGCGTATCCTCCCGGTTCGAAGATCGTGGACAACGGCCTGCCCGTCTTCCCGCTCTATTTCTCAAACGATGATGACGCGGAGCGGAAGCTGGACAAGGACTCACGGTTGACGTTCACGGTCCCGGCCGATGGGGCGTACCTCGTGAGGGTGAACGACGTGCGGGGCTTCACCGGTGACAAACAACACTACACGCTGACCGTTCGTCCGCCGATGCCCGACTTCGGCGTGACCATCAACACCATGGCCCCGAAGGTTCCGGCGGGCAGCGGGCAGCGACTGAAATTCACGCTCAGCCGGATCGACAACTTTGAGGGGGACGTGCGGATCGACATCGCCGGGTTACCCGCCGGGTTCTCGGCCTCGTCGCCAGTGGTCATCGCGGCGGGACACGTCGAAACGAACAGTGTGCTGACGGCGGCGAAGGACGCTCCCGAACCGAAGAAGGAGGACTGGGAACGAGTGGCCATCCTCGCAACCGGTCTGATCGACGGCCGACTCGTCACAAAGACGATTGGTTCGCTGGGTGAGATCAAACTCGAAAAGCCCTCGCAAATTCGGGTGATCATGCTGCCCGACAACCCGAAGTACACAGCGGCCGACGGCGGGCTGATCATCGAGCCGGGAACGACCATCACGGCGAAGATCGTCGTCGAGCGAAACGGCTTCGACGGCGACGTGAAGTTCGACGTGGACAATCTTCCTCACGGAGTCATCGTCGACAACATCGGCCTGTCGGGCGTGCTGGTCCGCGCCAAGGAGACCGAACGTCAGATCTTCCTGACTGCGCGCCCGTGGGTATCCGCGACCAGCCGCTGGATTCACGCGGTGGCTCAGGTTCAGGGGAACCAGGCGTCGTCCGAGGTCAGGCTGCACGTTTCCGGGCCGGGCGCGGTCGCGGCAAAGTAAGGCCTGGCGTTTGTGAACAGAACACGGATCTTCACTCATCTGAATCAGCGAAGATCAGCGTTCATGCAAGTTCTGCTCATGCCATTCCTTCCGTGGCTTTCCGTGTTTTCCGTGGTGAATAATCCGTGCTCAGGTTCGATTCGGTTTTCTTCGGCGGCGGCTCCCGATACAGTCCTGCCCGAAACCCGGGTGGCCTGTCCAACGAAACAGGCGGGAGCGGCGTAGGCTGCCCGCCGGTTTCCCGGTTTGAGATGGCCCGTTCTCCGTGATGCCCTGCTGTTTTGAGGTTTGCATGTTCTCCGCACAGAATCTGATGCCGCTCGTGTTGGCGGCCGACGAGGTTCCCGTCGTTCGAGGAACTCCCGGCGAGTGGCTGGCTGTCGTGGTGGTGGGAGTGCTGCTGCTGCTCGGGCTGGTTGTGTTCGCCTACACGACGAAGGCCGGGATCATTGCCCGGGCGACGACGAAAGAGGCGGTGCGCCAGCCGGTGTTCCTGCTGTGCATGGCCCTCGCCATCGTGATCCTGTTCATCAACACGGTGCTGCCGTTCTTTTCGCTCGGCGACGACGTGAAGATGCTGAAGGATTGCGGTCTGGCGACGATCCTGATTTCGGGGCTGCTGATCGCCGTCTGGACGGCCAGCACCAGCGTGGCCGACGAAATCGAAGGCAAGACGGCGATGACGCTCCTCTCCAAGCCGATCAACCGCCGCCAGTTCGTGCTCGGCAAATACATCGGCATCATTCAGGCCGTGTTGTGGTACATGCTGCCGATCACGCTCGTCTTCCTGTTTCTCATCTACTACAAGGTGGCCTACGACGCGAAAGAGGGAAGCAAGGAACTGCCCGAGTTCGGCGTGCGCATGGCCGAAGTGGTGCAGGTGATCCCCGGTCTCATTCTGCTGTTCCTCGAAATCGCGGTCCTGGCGGCGGTGAGCGTGGCGATCTCGACCCGTCTGCCGATGGTCGTGAACCTGACCAGTTGCTTTGCGATTTTCGTGGTCGCTCATCTGACCGGAATTCTGGTGCAAACGAGCGTGGTGAAGAATGAGTTCGTGTTGTTCTGGGCACGCCTGATTGCCACGGCCCTTCCGGGGTTGGAGTTCTTCAACATCACCGCTGCGGTGGCGACCGGCGACATGGCACCACCCGACTATCTCGGATACTCGGCCCTGTACTGCGGCTGCTACTGCGCCGCGGCGATCCTGTTCGCGTTCATCCTGTTCGAGGAACGCGACCTGGCCTGACGGGTTCGATTGCGACGATGCTCGTCGCCGCCCGCAGGGTCTGCTCGATCGATTTGTTCGTTTCGCAGCGGGGTCGCGGCGCGATACAGTTCTCGCCGTGAGTCCGTGCGGGTCGGGCAAGCCGCGACGCTCGATCGGCTTCGATTCACTCCCCTTCCCGGGGGTGCCGATGTCTGACGAAGCCGTTTTCCGGTCTCAACCGATTCGCGCACGGATGCCGAGCCATCTCACTCTTTCGCATCGGCGGTCAACGTGGCGACCAGCGCACCCAGTTCCCTCGACAAAATCTTCTCTCAACGCGATCTGTTTCGAGGCCGTGCGCGACTTGCCTGGGTCTGGTCGATCCTGGCGGTGCTGCTGCTGCTGCCGTTCGTCATGGTGTGCGGCCTGTTCTCGGGCCTGATGATCGAACGCGGCCGCTTGTCTGTGGAACTGTCCCGCGATGACGTGCCCCGATTCACGCAGTTGACGGGGTTGCCAGCGGGGATCGGTGCCACCAAGCCGGTTCCGGTGAACCTGCAGACGGACGAACGGACCTCTGAGGGCAAGCTCCCGGAAGTGGAACAGGCAGCGCCGTCCGAAAACTTCGTCCACGTGAATTTCGACGAGTACGGGATTCTTCCCGCGGTGTGGCATTCGCGCCATCAGTGGTGGGGACGGGGTCTGGCGTGGCTGTTTCGCCGCTTTGAATGGTTGCAGTCAAATGTGCTGGCGACGATTTCGCTGCTCGTGACCGGGGTGCTGCTGGCGACGGCTCGAGCGTGGTGTCTGGCGCGTCACCGGCGCGAGTGTCTGCGAGCGGCACTGGAGGCGGTGTCGGCTCCGCGACGCAACCTGCATCGTCAGGTCTTGCGTCTCGGCCCGGAGGATCTGGACGGGACCGGTGTGAGACTCGCCGAACGCCTGTTCACCACCGAGACCGAGGACGTGCGGCGTGGCCTGGCGGTGTGGATCGAGCGCGATACGCGCTATCCGCTCGAACTGGCCTGCCTGGTGGCGGTCGTGCTGAGCATTCAACCATTGCTGGCGGCGCAGACGCTGCTGCTCGGCGGAGCGACGTGGTACATCCTCGACACCAATCGGCGGCAATCGGAACAGCGTCGTCGTCTGGCCGCCGATCGCGCGGCGGGCGAACTGCGAGCGATGGTCGATGACTTTCGCGCGGCGCGGCTGGTGCGCGGCCTGGGTATTGAGCAGTCTCAGCACGATCAGTTTGCCTCACAGCTTCTGCGTCATCACGATCTGGCCGTACAGGAGGATTCCGCGACAGAAATCGCGACCCATCCCCGCACACTGATCGTGTTCGCGACTTGTATCGTCGCGGCGTTTCTGCTGTTCCTGCTGGCGATGAAGGTCCTGATGTTGCAGGGCGAATTGACGGCGGCGGCGGGCGGCACGTTCGTCGTCGCGTGGGTGCTGGCCATCGCCGCAGTGAAGGCGCTGCGGCAGCGCATGACCGCGCGACACGACGCGGCCGTCGCGGCGGAAAACATCCATCGGTATCTCGAACAGATTCCGGCGGTCGGTCAGGCGGTGGGAGCGAAGTTCTTTCAGCCGCTCGATCGCACCCTGCACTTCGATTCGCTGACGTATCGTCTGCCGAACGGTCGCGCGCTGCTCGAGGGTCTCGACCTGAAGCTCGAAGCGGGGCGCACGTACTCGCTGATCTCGGTCGACCCGCTGGAAGCCCGCGCCCTGGTGTCGTTGATGCCGCGGTTCATCGAGCCGCAGCAGGGACGAGTCCTCTTCGACGGCGAGGACATTGCCTGGGCCACGCTCGAATCGTTGCGGGCCGAGACGGTCTTCGTCGGAGCCGACGATCCCACCCTGGCCGGCTCCGTGCTCGACAACCTTCGCGGTGGACGCGGCGAGTACACGCTGCAACAAGTGACCGATGCCGCGAAGACGACGCACGCGCACAACTTCATCGTCAAACTGTTCAACGGCTACGAGACCGTGCTGACGGGCGGAGGCGATTCGCTCGAGCCGGGCCAGCGGTTCCGACTGGCGCTGGCCCGGGCCGTCCTGCGAAACCCGGCGGTGCTCATCATTGAAGAGCCTCGCGAGAATCTGGATGACGATACGAAGTCACTGCTGGCTGACGCCTACGACCGGATCTGCGTCAATCGCACGGTCTTCTTCCTGCCCGGTCGGCTGTCGACGGTGAGACGATCCGACGAGGTCATCGTCCTGCACGAAGGCCGAGTCGCCGCGATCGGGCCGCAATCGAGGCTCGTCAACCTCTCCACGATCTACCGTCACTGGGAGTACCTGAACTTCAACGAGTTCCGAAGTCAGGAATAGGCAGAGTTTTCAGTGTTCAGTAAGAACACCGTTCGGCTTCTGCTGATCCCTCGGCCGCTGCATCGTTTATTCCTGCTTGCCACGCCCTATTCCCCAATCACTACTCCCTCTCATGTTCCTTGGCATTGAAATCGGCGGCACGAAGTTGCAGCTTGGCGTGGGTCACGGCGATGGGTCGGAGTTTGTCGCGTTCGAGCGGCGGACGGTCGACATCGCGCGGGGGGCGAAAGGGATTCGCGGGCAGATTCGTTCCGTGGGGCGAGACCTGATTGCGGCGCATCGCATCGAGCGGATCGGCTATGGATTTGGCGGGCCGGTTCTCGTTGCGAGGGGTCTCGTGCAGAAGAGCCATCAGGTGGCCGGCTGGGACAACTTCCCCCTCGTCGAATGGACTCAATCGGAGTTGGGAGTGCCGACGTTCCTCGGCAACGACTGCGATGTCGCCGCGCTGGCGGAAGCCTGTTTTGGGGCGGGTCGTTCGGCTCGCAGCGTGTTCTATACGACCGTCGGAACGGGGATCGGCGGCGGTCTGGTGTTCAACCGTCAGATTCACGGCATCGATCGTCCGGCCGCAGCGGAGATCGGTCACCTGCGTCCCGGTCTCGACGCCACCAATTCCTCGAACACGGTTGAGTCGCTGGCGGCCGGGCCGGGGATCGCTCTCGCCACGCGAGTCCGTTTGGCCGGGTTGCTCGAACGGGAACCTCACTCGAACGACGTGCGGGATCTGCTCGCGCGGTGTCAGGGGAATCTTGACCTGTTGACGACGAAGGAGATTGGCGAGGCGGCGGTGGCGGAGAATCGACTCGCACGCGAACAGTATGTCGCCGCGACGCGCGTCCTCGGTTGGGCACTGGCTCAGGTGCTGACGCTGGTGGCACCGGAGGTCGTCATCGTGGGAGGCGGCGTGTCGCTGGTGGGCGAAGAGGTCTTCTTCGCGCCGCTGCGAGCGGCCGTCCTACAGTACGTCTTCCCTCCGCTCGCCAACTCATACCGGTTGGAGGCAGCCGCGCTGGGCGAAAGTGTGGTGGTCCACGGTGCGCTGGCCCTGGCCCGGCAGAGCGGATGAGCCGCCGCGTCAGGCGGCCTTCCTCACGTCCGAGTCGGCTGCGGATTCGTCGGCGTTCACGTACTGAGCGACCACATCGGCGAGAGCCAGTCGCGCTTCATGCAGGTTGGCGTGGATGGCTCGTTCGAGTTGAGCAACGTGTCGCTTGACGGTGGCCGGCTGAATCGGTTCACGCTCCGCGCAGAAGATCTTGTCGTGGACCTTCTTCGCACACTTCTCGTTGCCGTAGAAGAGTTCCTCGTACATCTTTTCGCCCGGTCGCAGCCCCGTGAACGCGATCTCGATGTCATCGGGATAGCGCAGTCCACACAGCGAGATCATGTCCTTCGCCAGATCGACGATCTTGACGGGTTCGCCCATGTCGAGGATCAGCACCTGACCCGACTCGCCCACGGCCCCCGCTTGCAGGACGAGCTGCACCGCTTCGGGAATCGTCATGAAGAATCGCGTCATGTCGGGATGCGTCACCGTCAGCGGGCCCCCTTCCAGAATCTGGCGGCGGAACGTCGGCACGACGCTCCCCGCCGAGTTCAACACGTTGCCAAACCGCACGGTGATGAACTGCGTCTTGGATTGAATGGCCACCGCCTGCAGGTACTTCTCGGCGACGAGCTTTGTCGATCCCATGACGCTCGTCGGACGAACGGCCTTGTCGGTCGAGATCATTACAAACCGTTCGACGCCGAACCGGTCGGCCAGATCGACGGCCGACTTCGTGCCGAGCACGTTGTTGCGGATCGCGATCTGTGCGTTGTGCTCCATCAGCGGCACGTGTTTGTACGCGGCGGCGTGGAACATCAGTTCGGGGAGGTGCTGACCGAGCACCCGGCCCATCGTCACCTGGTCGTTGATGTCGGCGATGACAAAGTGCAGTTCGACGCCGGTGCTGTCGCGCGACGCGAACTCCTGCTCGATCTGAAACATCCCGAACTCGGACTGATCAACGAGGATCAGCTTCGTCGGCTTGAAGTCGACGATCTGCCGGCAGAGTTCCGAGCCGATGCTGCCCGCCGCGCCTGTGACGAGCACCGTGCGCTCCGTGATGTAGTTGGCGATTCCGTCCATGTCGAGCTGCGTCGGTTCGCGACGCAGCAGGTCCGAGATCGTCACGTCGCGAACGGTCAGCTTCACGCGGCCATCGACGATCTCGCCGAGCGCCGGAATGACGTACGCCTTCAGTCCCGCCTCGTGACACAGCCGACACAGGTTCCGGATGATCGTACCGGGGACGCTGCTCGGAATGAGCAGGTAGCCGGCCGACAACCGCTGAGCGATGCGGGCCACTCCCTTGAAGACGGAAATCACGGGAATTCCGCCGATCAACGAGCGGGCGTTCGCTCCCGTCGTGTCAATCAGCCCCACGATTTTGAACTCGGGAACCGACACTCGAATCGAGCGTTGCAGACCGATCGAATCCTTGTCCGCACCGTAAATGATCGCGCGTTTCATCTCCTGCTGATCGGCCCGCTCGATCCCGAGCCGGATCGCCGACCGCAACAGCGAGGTCGCCAGCACCGTCGTCACCCAGTCCATCAGGATGATCGAACGATGCAGTCCGGGCGAGAAGATGGCCGACGCGTTCAGCGCATAAATCGTCGTTGAGGCGGCCAGCCCGATCACGGCGATAAAGATGATGTCGGAGAGGGATGTATACCGATGCCGCCTGCGCCACTCGCGTGACAGCGCGAAACTGCCGCATTTGACCAGCAGCACGATCGGCAACCAGACTCGAAACTCGAGCAACGACTCGTCCGTCAACTGCAGGTCAAACCGCAAACCAAACGCCACCGCCAGACTGCAGGCGTAAAGCACCGCGTAGATCGGCAGGGCGCACAGCAGTCGATACTTCATGAATCGCGTCTCAAAAAGAGCGGCCCGCCGTCGTGGGGAACCGCATGAGGAACAACGTGTTCGACAACGGTCCGTCGCGCGGAGACGTTGTGTTCTCGCGAAAGACGTGCATCGAATCGGACAGACACCGAAGAGCAGTTGCCGCAGAAGTGAATTACGACCGGGAGAAAGCGGGGCGGTCTGTAACTGATCGTCGAAAAGGTGTCCAGATCAGTCCGGATCGATGAGACTCCCCGCGTAGGGTTCGTGTTCCGTCGAGGACCGGCCACCAACGCTCGGGTGCCTCTGGCGGCAGCTTTGGTTCGCCCGTGTCTTCAACGAACCCCGTGTCTTCAACGAACCCCGTGTCGTCAACGAACACAGTGTCTTCAATGAGTACTGGCGGGCGAAGCCCCTCGCCAGTGGCTCCCCCCCGCAAAGTCCTCTCGCACCACTGGTGGAAATGCGGTACAGCGTGATGCGGCGCGGGGTGTCATCGCGCCGAAGGGTTCGAGAGTCCGGAGGCGGGGGGAAGTCAAGATGATGACCACAGGCGGACGAATCACGAGTGGCGGGATGAGATCACGCATCGCGGACTGGAATGTCGGCGGGAGTTCCGTGACTCCGGCCATGACTCCTCGCGGACGATGCCATCGACCGGGCTTCCGATGCGGCGCGGGTTGGGCACTGGCAATCGTCATCGGTCTTGTCTGCGGCGCGCCGAGCACGGCAGCAGATCTGCTGACGCTTGACGGGGCGAGTCCCACACTGACTTTCTCTGACACTGCCGGAACACTCCACGAATGGCACATTTTCGGCAACGACGCCGGCCTCGACATTCAAAACGTCGGTGGCGGCTTCCCGTTTCGGATTAGCCCGACCACCTTGACCGACAGCCTGTGCATCGCGGCGGGCGGTCGCATCGGCTTCGGCACGCCGAATCCGCTGGTCAACCTGCACGTCTCCACCAGTGACCTCGTTCCCACGTTGCGACTGCAATCGACCAACGCGGGTGGATCACGCACCTGGGATTTGCGAGCCAGCGCCGGAGGCTTCAGTCTGTTTGATGTCAGCAACAGCAATGCGGCTCCGATCGTGGTCCAGGCGGGCGCGCCGTCGAACACGCTGTTTCTCGCCAACACCGGCAATGTGGGGATCGGGACATCGACTCCCGACGCGAATTCCCGATTGGACATTCGGTCCGTCCTGTCCAACGGCCTGCTGCTGAAATGTTCCAATGCGAATTCGCACTATCTTCGCGTGGAGAACTCCGCGGGCATCTTTCGCTCGGGCGTCCAGGGGAACGGCGACGCTCAGTTCGGCGCGCTCGGCCCGACCAAGGGACTGAACCTGCTCGCGGGGGGGACGTCGAAGATGTCGATCAATTCCGCAGGCCAGGTCAGCTTTGGCAACCCGCCTCCCGTGGTCCCCCCGACCGATGCGATGATGACGGGCACCGGTGCGCATCTCACCACCGGGGGCGTCTGGACCGACAACTCCAGCCGCGCCGCGAAGCAGGACATCGAGCCGATCACCAGCGAGCAGGCCCGCGACACCGTGCGCGCACTCCAACCCGTCGGCTACCGCTACAAGAGCGAGCTCGATGAACGGTATGTCGGCTTCATTGCCGAAGACGTCCCCGAACTGGTCGCCACCCGCGATCGCAAGGGCCTCGCCCCGATGGACATCACCGCCGTCCTGACCAAGGTCGTCCAGGATCAGGATCGCGAACTGATCGCGGAGCGTGAGACAAATGCGCGACAACAGACTCTGATCGCCGAGCTGAGCGAGCGGCTGCTGAAATTGGAACAAAAAATCGGCGACCGGGACACAACCGAGGCCAAGTCCGCGCCGTAGTCGGGCGTTCCAGTCGTCGGAGCGACGGGACGTTTCTCGCTTCGAGTCTGTCACGTGGCCTGAGACGGCACAGGGCTCGCCTCGTCCATGTCATTCAGGACTGCGTGAGACATCAATCAGGCATCAAAGATGTTTTCACGCAAGACTCGCGCTGCGTGACCCTTTTTTTTCCTCACTGCGAACTGCTATGTTGGCAACATCCTGAATCGACAGCGGCGTCGTGATCGTTGTCGCAGGCTCATGCTCCATTCGCATCAAAGAGGGAACTCCATGAAGAAGTCGAACTGTCGGCAATTGTTGGAATCGTGCTTCAGAACTCTGCGTCAGGTCGTCCCTGTCGGGGCAGCCGTCTTGCTCGGTTCGCTGAACGCTGGTTCAGTGGACGCACAATTGACGGGAACACAAGTGATCCTGACGAGCGAGACCCCGCAAGTTCAGTTCCACGACGATGTTGCCCCTACGCGTAGTTGGCGTTTCTTGGGAACCTTTGACGACTTCCGATTTGAAGATTCGACTGCAGCAACAATCCCCTTTTTGATTTCTGGTGGTGCGCCAACAGGCAGTCTCCGAATTGATCCGACTGGGCGGGTCGGGTTGGGGGCATTTACTCCTGCGAACAATGTGCACATCCAAACTAGCGATCTTATACCGGGGCTCCGGTTCCAATCGACCAATCCTTCAAATGAATACACATGGGATGTGACGGGCAGTTCCATCGGCTTCGGTGTGGTCGATGTGACCAATAGTGGACTGATTCCATTTGGTGTCCAAGCGGGTGCTCCGCAGTGGACGCTGGTTGTCGCCGAGAATGGGAACGTCGGGGTGGGGACGGAAGTTCCTGACGCGAATTCACGGTTGGACATTCGGTCCAGCCTGACCAATGCTTTGTTGGCGGTACGTCCCGATGCGGGATCGCACTTCCTGCGTGTGGAGAATACTGGCGGAATCTTTCGTGCTGGAGTTCAAGGCAACGGTGATGCTCAGTTTGGTGCCCTGACTGCTGGCAAGGGCCTGAACCTGCTTGCTGGCGGCGCTACGAAATTTCTGATGAATTCCACGGGCCAGATCAGCTTCGGCAATACGGTGACTTCGATCAGCAACAAAGCCCTGGTCCATCAGTCCGGTGCCCATCTCACGCTCGGTGGCGTGTGGACCAGCGTCTCCAGCCGCGCCGCGAAGCAGGACATCGAGCCGATCACCAGCGAACAGGCCCGTGAGACCGTGCGAGCACTCCAACCGGTCGGCTACCGCTACAAGAACGAGCTCGACGAACGCTACGTCGGGTTCATCGCCGAAGATGTCCCCGAACTGGTCGCCACGAACGACCGCAAGGGCCTCGCCCCGATGGACATCACCGCCGTCCTGACCAAGGTCGTGCAGGATCAGGACAAGTTGCTGGAAGACGAACGCAAGCTGAACGCCGAGCAACGGCTAGAGCTGGACAAACAACGGCAGGTCAGCACGCAACAGCAGGAGATGCTCGTCGCTCAGCAAGCGGCACTGGCAGCCTTGACCAAGCGGCTGGCAGACCTCGAACAGAAATCCGGTGGAAGCAACGGTCCGGCGCGGTGAGCGCGGACGGTGGTTGAATGGGACAGGACTCTGGATCCTTCGGCGGGTGATGTCCTGGTTTCGCGGAGATAGGCCCAATAGCGACCCGGACGTTTGAAACGTCCGGGTCGCTGCGCCCTCCCGTTCTGCAGAGCATGCCTTTAAGCGGGCAACCGCCGGAGAAATCGTCTACGATCTTGGCCCGTCGTGTTCGATTGTCCCGGTCATCTTAGACATCGTGCTCTGCCATGCCTGAAGAGGTCTTCCCCGCCGACGATGATGCGCCACCGGTCGATGCCGAGCGTGAACTGCTCGATGTGATCCGGTTGAATCTCGTGCCGGGAGTCGGTCCGCGCACGTTTCAGCTTCTGCTCGAACGGTTCGGGTCGCCGACGGGAATTTTGGCGGCGACTGTCACGGAGTTGCAGCAGGTCTCGAACGTCGGGCCGAAGCTGGCGATGTCGGTTGTCACGCATGGAACCGAACAGGCGGCGCGCGAGGAACTCGAACGGATTCGCGCGGCGGGCGTTTCGCTCTTCGTGCGTGAGCGAGACGGATACCCACCCGCGCTGTCTCGCATCCCCGATCCGCCGACCGTGCTGTACTGCCAGGGATCGCTGCTGCCGACCGATCAGTTGGCGGTGGCCATCGTCGGGTCGAGGCACTGCACCACGTACGGCCGACAACAGGCGAACCGACTCGCACAGGCGCTGGCTCGTACGGGAATCACGGTGGTCAGCGGATTGGCTCGCGGGATTGATGCGGAGGCTCACAAGGGAGCACTCGAAGCGGGAGGCCGCACGATCGCCGTCTGTGCGACGGGGCTCAACACGGTCTATCCGCCCGAGCACGCCGAACTGGCCGAACTCATCAAGAAACAAGGTTGTCTGCTGAGCGAATCGTCGATGGATCAGTCTCCGAAGTCGGGCCTGTTCCCTCAGCGGAACCGGATCATCAGCGGCCTGTCGCTGGGAGTCGTTCTGATCGAAGCGGGCCGCCACAGCGGAGCATTGCACACGGCGCGGCACGCGATGGAACAAAACCGAGACATCTTTGCACTCCCCGGTCGAGTCGACTCCGAGGCGAGTCTCGGTTGTCTCGACCTGATTCGCGACGGCGCGACGTTGATTCGCGGAGTGGACGATGTGTTGCAAGCCCTCGGTCCGCTGGTCTCCCCCGTCCAGCGCACGGCCGCCGAAACTGTTCACAAGCCCGCCGAGTTGCTGCTCTCCGACCAGGAGCGGCTGATTTTGAATCTTGTGTCGGCGGAGCCGGTCCCCATCGACGAAGTCGTGCGAATCGCGGCCATCGAAACCGCGCGAGTCCTCTCCACGCTGACCGTCCTCGAAATGCGACGCCTCATCAGACGACTGCCCGGCGGATTCGTGGCGAGGTACTGAGTCTGAGCGACCACTCTCTCCGGATTGAGGCCGATGCGATCTTGTTCATCGGCATCGACCAACGTGAACCTTGTCGCGGTTCAATGCGTCCACTGCCGAAACTGGCTTCGCACTTGGCAAGCTGGTACTTTACGCCCCGCTTGCACATGACCTTTGACGATGAAAGCTCTGACGACCGATGCTTGAGACCAACGGCCCCGACTTCTCCAAATCGGAACTGCTCCCCGTGATCGCCCAGGACGCGGCGAACGGCGACGTGCTGATGCTCGCCTACATGAACGAAGCGGCTTATCGCGAGACGCTGCAAACCGGCCGCGTCTGCTACTACAGCCGCAGCCGCCAGAAACTGTGGCGCAAGGGCGAGGAAAGCGGCAACGTCCAGGAAGTGAAGGCAATCTTCTACGACTGCGACGCCGACACGCTGCTGGTGAAGGTCAATCAGATCGGAGGTGCCGCCTGTCATGAAGGCTTCAAAAGCTGCTTCTTCCGCCAGATCGACCCGGCCACCGGCGCAGTGACCACCATCGGCGAACGAGTCTTCGATCCGAAGACGGTCTATAAGAAGTGAGTGGATAGTGGGTAGTGGATAGCAAGCAGAAAGCTGCCCACCATCGACGACTCACTGCCCACTGCTTGCCATCCACTACCCACCATCCACTATCCACTGGCTTCACCTCCATGATCGACAAATTGATCAAACTCGGCATCCCCGCGGGCAGTCTGCAAGAAGCGACGGCCGAACTGTTCAAGAAGGCGGGCTACACGATCAAGTTCTCGTCCCGCTCGTACTATCCCGAGATCGACGACACCGAGATCGAGTGCATGTTGATTCGCGCCCAGGAAATGGCCCGTTATGTTGAGCAGGGCGTGCTCGACGCGGGGATCACCGGCCACGACTGGGTCTTGGAAAACAACGCCCAGGTTCACGAGGTCTGCGAGTTGATGTTCTCGAAGGTCAGCCGCCGACCGGTGCGGTGGGTGCTGTGCGTCCCGAACGACTCGCCCGTGCAATCGGTGAAGGATCTACAGGGGAAGCGGATCGCCACCGAGGTCGTGGGCCTGACGACGCGCTACCTCGCGCAGCACGGAGTGACGGCGCACGTCGAGTTCTCGTGGGGGGCCACCGAGGTGAAGCCGCCCAAGCTGGCCGACGCCATCGTCGAAGTGACCGAGACCGGCAGCTCGTTGAAGGCGAACAATCTGCGGATCGTCGATGAGATCCTTCAAAGCACGACGCGGTTCATCGCGAACAAGTCCTCGTGGCAGGACGCAGCCAAGCGCGAGAAGCTCGAAAACATCGCCCTGATGCTGCACTCATGTCTCGCCGCCGAGGGCAAGGTCGGCTTGATGATGAATGTCCGCCGGCCCGACCTCAAGGCGATTCTCAACGAACTCCCGGCGTTGCAGAAGCCGACGGTGGCCAACCTTTCCGATCCCGACTGGGTGGCCGTGAACACGATTGTTGACGAGTCCTATGTCCGCAAGATCGTCCCGCGACTCAAGGCCGCCGGCGCGACGGGGATCGTCGAATACCCGATCAGCAAGATCATCGACTGAATCACGTGGCTGCCGCGTGAGATTCATCAATGAATTGGACGACACTGTCGTTGTCAAAATAGTGAATCTTCGTGCCGGGACCGAGGAATACGGCAAAGCCACCGCGGAGGACGACTGCTCGTGGGTGGTCGATCTCAAATCGCTCGCCTGTGGACAGTTCCACCAGAAATGGTCGGAACGGTCTGCGGGAGAGGAACTCCTCAAGTAGTTGCTCGAATTGGTCTGCTGTCATTGTGGGTTTCCTTTTTCACGGTCGCGAGCCAAGTCCTCGCCAACCGAATGTCGCTACCTTACCGTGCGTCGCTCGACACTGACAAGTTGCCACATGTCTGGATATTTGGTGGGTCATGTGGGCATTCATTGACCCAGCTTCTCGGCGAACTTGCTGCGCAGCTTGGCGAGCTTCGGTGAGATCACGGCCTGGCAATACGGCTGCCGCTGATTCAGTTGGTAGTAACCCTGATGATACGCCTCCGCTGCGAAGAACGTCTCGGACGGAACGACCTGCGTCACGATCGGGCTGTTCCAGAGACGAGCCTCATTCAACTCGGCGATCTTCCGTTCTGCGGTCTCGCGCTGGGCGACCGAATGGACGAAGATCGCCGAGCGGTACTGAGTTCCCGCGTCGGCTCCCTGACGATTCAACGTCGTGGGATCGTGAGTCGCGAAGAAGACGTCGAGCAGGTCGTCGAACGAGATCACGCTCGGATCGAACGTGATCTGCACGACTTCGGCATGTCCCGTTCGGCCGGTGCAGACTTGCTCGTAGGTCGGGGCCGTCACGCCTCCGCCGCAGTAGCCCGACTCGACCGCCGACACTCCGCGCAGTTGCTCGAACACCGCTTCAACACACCAGAAGCAACCGCCTCCCAGCGTGGCCCGTTCGTGAGTCGATCCGGTGGTCAGATTCTCGGCATTCATCGTTCCTCCTCCGAGTTCAACGGCCAGTAGTCGCCGGCTTCGATCCGGCCGGCTTCTTGAAGACCGGAACCAGTTCCATCGTGACCTTCGTACCGACCGGCGGGATGCGTTCGGTGTACGCTTCAAACATCAGCGTGTCGTTCGTGGCACTGCTTTCGATGGCGAGGTCCAGCGTGGCCGTGGTGAAGTTGGCGACACAGATCAGATCACCAGCCTCGGCGAGATAATACTTCTCACCCGTGGTCGAGTCCGTCGTGAAGCCGCTTCCGGCGAAGACCCAGTTCGCGTCCATCTGCCGAATCTGCGTCTGAGTAAAGATCGACTTGATCGCCTTCTGGAACGACGCCTCCTTGTTGATCTTGAGCAGACCGTCGCGCTGGGCTTCGGTCATCGGGCCGTACCACAGGATGTCCTTGTGCTTTTCGTCCCACTTGAGATCGCTGTCGGCGGGCACCGCGAAGCCCTTTGGGGGTGGATCGAGCTTCTCGACAAAGTAGCGTCGCGTGGCGTGACGGACCCACGTTTGAGCCGCATCGCGATGCAGTTTGCCGTCGGCATCGGTCCATGTGAAGAAGATGTCAATCGGCTGACCAGTGGCCGGCTTGTACTCGGGAACGAACTTCGCCGGGCTGCCCACTTCCGCACCGAGAGCCACCAATCCGGCATGGATCACCTGCGCCCTGGCATCGACCGACAACAACGATTCGTGTTCCTTGGTCTGCTTGAGACAGACGAGCATCTCCAGCAGCCCCTCGCGCAGGACCACTTCCGATTTGACGAGCAAGCGCTTCGCGTGGAGGTCGATCAGCACCGTGCCCGACTTGTTCAGTGGAGTCGGCTCACCCTTCGACTCCGCTCCCTTCGCGGGCGGCTTGACCTTGCCGACGGGTTCATCCGCCGCATGGGCCGGAAGCGCCAATGGAATGAGAACGACAACCATCAGACAGGATAGACGTCGAAGCATGACTTGCTCCTCGACAGATGCGACAACCAGGCACGAATCGAACACGGGATGAGAGGCTTCACACGCCGATCGACCTCGCTGGTAGGTTAACGAGCATCGCGAGGGGCTGAAAGCACCGCGACGGTTTCCACGGTCTGGCGCTCGCGAAATGAATGCTGTTCTCCGTTCAAGCGGACTGTTTGGGAACATTGCCATGCCGCGTTACTGCGGGTGAATGCTGAGCGCCGAATGTCCGAGTCGGCAAGCCTTGATTGACCTTGTCAATGGCTCGTCCTATAGTCACCCGGTAACAACTCATGCGATTGGACTTGTGGCGAATCGCCCGTGGCCCTGCCCGCATCACTCTGAAGGATGGTCGGTTGATTGATGACATGGAGCCGGTTCCCGCTCGATTTGAAGACTTGGGTCTCAGTGAGACTTCTCTCGCGGTACTCCGCAAAATTGGGTTTCAAGCCCCCAGCCCGATCCAGTCCGCGTTCATTCCGATCGCCTTGACGGGCCGCGATTGCATCGGTCAGGCCCGCACCGGGACCGGCAAGACGGCCGCGTTCGTGCTGCCGATCCTCGAACGAATCAACCTCGACGACCCGCGGACTCAGGCCCTCGTGCTGACTCCGACGCGAGAACTCAGCCAGCAGGTGGCCGATGAAGCGATCCGGCTGACGTCGAATCATGCCGTGACGACCGCGTGCTGTGTGGGCGGACGACCGCTCCGGACGCAGATGAACGAACTGCAGCGCGGTGCCCAGATCGTGATTGGTACTCCCGGTCGAGTGATCGATCTGATGGAGCGGGGGTGTCTCATCTTGGGCGATCTGAAGATCGCAGTCCTCGATGAAGCCGACCGCATGCTCGACATTGGCTTTCGTCCAGACATCGAACGCATCCTCAGGCGATGCCCTGCCGAGCGACAGACGCTGCTATTGTCGGCCACGTTGCCTCCGCCGGTCGAACGTCTGGCGCGACGCTACATGCTCGACCCCGAGCGAATCGACACGTCGGTCGATACCGTCAACAGCGACACCATCGATCAGTACTACGTGGCTGTCGATCACGACCGGAAGTTCCCCGTGCTGGTCCAGTTGCTGCTGCAAGAGCGGCCTCTTCAGGCGATCGTGTTCACCCGTACCAAGCGCGGAGCCGAAGAGGTCTTTCGCAGGTTCGCAGGCCGGTTGCCACAAACGGCGTTCATTCACGGCGACCTCGCACAGACGGCCCGCGACCGCGTGATGCGACAGTTCCGCGATGGCGAAATCCGGCTGCTGATCGCCACCGATGTGATGGGCCGAGGCATTGATGTCAGCGGCATCTCGCACATCATCAATTACGACATCCCGCAGGACTGCGACGACTACGTTCATCGAATCGGACGCACGGGACGGCTGTCGTCGGTCGATACCAAGGGCTCCGCGTTTACATTCGTCTCCGGCGATGAGGGCGAACTGCTGACGAGCATCGAGATGCGAGTCAACCTGGTGATCGAGCCGTATGCGGTGCAGGGCGTCGAAGCGCATCGAGGACGTCCCAAACGACAACACGTCAATGAACTGCCTCCCGCCGAGACCAAAATCGAACCCGTCAACGACGAGGATTTTTGGTCGGTGGCTTGAGGCGTTGAACGCCCGACCCCAGATCCGAAACCTTTCTCGATGAGAGGCTGGCGGACATGGATGTCTCTCCGCATTCGGCCGCTGCCATCGCAGACCGTTCGTTCGACGTTCCGTTGTTGTTCGCGACGCGAAGCGTTCGTCTGTTTGCTTATGGGTTCTT
>JBBPIS010000021.1:0-72705 GCA_038040225.1 Planctomycetota bacterium | reverse complement strand
GTGGCTGATGTCGGAGTGACCGATGACGGACTCGGGACGAACGCTTTCAGCCTGAGCGGCGTGGATCTGGCGGCGTTCGAACTGGACAGCGGCGTGCTGTACCTCAAGGCAAGCACGACGCTGGACTTTGAGACGAAGACGTCCTATGCGGTCACCGTGAGCGTCGATGACAGCACCATCGGAGGCAACCCCGACGCCAGCACGCCGTTCACGCTGACGCTCACCGATGTCAACGAACCGCCGGTGATCGGCGCGTTCGACACGACGGTGACGTACACTGCGAATGGGGCGGCCGTGTTGCTGGACGCGAACGCCACGGTAACCGACGTCGACACGACCCGATTCAACGCGGGTGTCCTGACGGTCAGTCTGATCGCCAACGCCGAGGCGAACGACCGCCTGGGAATTCGCCAGGTCACCCGCCTGATCGGCGTGAGTGGGTCGAACGTGACGTACCGGGGGACGACCATCGGGACGCTTGTCGGTGGAGTCGGTACGGATGACCTGGCCATCACCTTTAATGCCAACGCCACCGTGTCAGCCGTACAGACCGTGCTGCGGAACGTGACTTACCGCAGCGTCTCGGCAACTCCCTCGACGACCGCACGCACCGTGCAGATTACGCTCGCCGATGGCGGCGGTGGGACGAGCAACCTGCCCACGAAGACGATTAATCTCACCGCAGCCCCCATTCCGCCCATCGACAGCGCGCCGTTGACCGCGTCCGCCTCAGCGAACCAGCCAAACGGCACAACGACCGGTCCGCTCAGCGCCACCAATGCCGAGAGCAAATCCTCCTCGACCCCGCTCGCCACAGCAGCCAACACCGACGATGACCTCGACAGAGTTGACGCGCTGTCGTTCCTGTACGACGGTGACGTCTTCTCGGGACGCCGGAAGCGCAGACGAAGCCTGTGATGGTTTCAGAGACCAGAAGCGGCTGGCCAACAACCGCCTGGACTCGGAGCGAGCAGATGCGGTACGGTGGGCTCGCAAGTTGTCAGAATCGACGAGAAAAGCCTGCGATTGGATTGACCACGCACAATGGGCTGTCGGCCGATGAAGCGTCGCCGCAAGAAACGTCCCGAACTGAACGCCGAGTCCAGCTATGTCTGCGAGTCGTGCGGCGAGGAGATCGTCGTGCCGATCGATCCCTCGCAGGGGTCGTCTCAAGAATACGTCGAAGACTGTCCCGTCTGCTGCGTTCCCAACGTGATCTCGGTCGAGATCGAAGACGATGGCGAGGTCCGCGTCTGGGCGACTCGCGAATGATTGCGGCTTGTCTGTGGTGACCCTACGCTTAGCGCTGGTGCAGGAATAATTGTCGTGGCTGACGCTGCCAGCGTCCGCCACGAGGTGACACTTGTTGATGCGCCGGTCTTTAGCGGTCGTTTCTCGTTGCTGAATCTCTCGTCTGCGGAGTTGTCATCATGGTCGAGTCTCTGCGCGATGTCGGGCGATGGTGCGGTCGGGCTCTGGTGGTGAGCAGTCTGCTGGTGGCGGCGACGGCCCGCGCCGACGAGTTGCCTGCGTTTCCCGCCGATCCCGCCCACTGGATCAATTCGGGGCCGTTGACGGCCAGCGGGCTCAAGGGCAAGGGAATCGTCCTGTGGTTCTTCGAGGAAGAGTGTCCGCGGTGCCGCGCGCGATGGCCGGGACTGATCGAATCGGCAAAGAAGTTCGAGAGTCAGCCCGTCGTGTTCATCGCCGTGAACTCGGGCTCCAGTCGTTCGACGATCGAAGACTACGTGCGTCAGGTCAAGTGCCCGTGGCCGGTGCTGCTGGACCCGGCCCGCGACTTCGAGAAGGCGTGCGGCGTGAAGGAAATCAGCCTGCAAAACATCTATCAGATGAAGTACGTCCGGCCAGACGGCACGCTGCTGACGGGCAACTTCAGCGACATGGAAGAGACGGCCAACAAGGCGCTCGTGGACGCAAAATGGAAGCTGGACCCGAACGATGTTCCCGACTCATTGAAGCCGACCTGGATCGCCATCGAGACGGGCAACTACAAAGGGCTGGCGGTCTCGCTCAAAAAGTCCCAGGTCTCGGGCAAACCCGAAGCCAAAGAGGCTGCCAAGAAACTGATGGAGATCGTGCAGCAGGAACTCGACGATCAAGTGTCCGCGATCAAGGAAGCCCAGGCGTCGGGAAACACCTGGACGGCGTATCAGCTTTGCAACCAGTTGTCCGTGCGCTTCGCGGGCTTCGACCTGCCGAAGGACATTGCCACGCTGAAGAAGGACTTGATGAAAGATGCCAAAGTCAAGGCGGGACAGGCCGCGTTGAAGAGCCTCGACGCCGCACGCAAGCTGCTGTCGAGTGGCAATCCGGTTTTGCAGAAGAAGGCGATTGCCTCGCTGGAGCAAGTCGTGACCGACTTCCCCGACACCGACCTGTCGCGACTGGCTCAGTCGTTGATCGACTCGGCCACCAAACCCGCCGAACCGCGTGACGACAAGTAGAGCTCAAAAACCAAGGACCAAGAACCAAAGCCCAAACGAATCCCAATGACGGAAATCTCAAACTCCAAATGGGAGGCGCTTTCCGTTCGTTTGAGATTTTCCTCAATTGAGATTTGGGATTCGTTTGGGCTTTGGAACTTGAGATTTGAAGTTTCTCCCGCCGCAATTCCGATCTGGACCGGTCCGGGCATTTCTCCTGTAATACGCCCCGCTTTGGCGAGGGGATCGGCGTGCGCTGATGCTCCGGATGAATTGATGAGCCGGCGGGAGGCCGACTCCACGAAATGCAGGGACGCGAGACATCGTGCAGACTTGGAGTCGGCTCGTTCTGTTTGTCACTCCGTACTGGCGGCGGCTGTTGCTGTCGCTGGTCTTCGGGTGCCTGTCCGCGCTGCTGTGGAGCACCGAACTGGCGCTGACCTATCCGCTGACGATCATGTTCGGCGAGCACCACACGGTGCCGAACTACGTCCGACACGAGATCGAACAATCCTCGACGCTCGTCGCGGACCTTTCCGCCGAATTGAAGGAAAAGAAACTGGAGCGGGCGTCGTTGTCCGACGATGACACGCACGCACGCAGCAAGAAGCGTCTCAAGGTGCTCAACGAAGAACGGCGACTGCAACAACGACTCGACATCGAATCGCGGCGGGTCTGGCTGATGAGCTGGGTCGAAACGCGAGTCCTTCCCAAGCTGCCGAAGGATCCGTTCCACTTGTTCGCCGCGTTGTCCGGGCTGGTGCTGGCGGTCACGCTCCTGAAAGGGGCAAGCAGTTTCCTGCAGGACACGATCGCGGGCGGTGTGGCCGAACTGGTGACGATCGATCTGCGGCAGGCCCTGTTTCGCCGGACGCTGCATCTCGATCCGCAGACCGTCGCGCTCGGCGGGACGCAGAAGTTGATGAACGACTTCACCTACACGCTGCAGCAGTTGGCGCGCTGCCTGGGTGAGTTGGGCGGTCGAGTCGTGCGCGAGCCGTTGAAAGCCGCCGCCTGCATCGCCGGGATGCTCTATTTCAACTGGCAACTGACGTGTCTGTTGATCGCGTTCGTCCCGCTGGCGGGTGGGATGTTTCATCTGTTCGGACAGCGTTTGAAACGGGCAACGCGCCGAGTGCTGGACAGCGTCGGCCAGATCTACAAGAGTCTGGAAGAGACGCTCGTCAACGTGAAGGCCGTGATCGCCTTCGACACCGCCGGTCAGCATCGGCGTCAGTTCCACCGGCGGAACAGGGAGAATTTCGCGCAGTCGATGCGACTGGTCAGGATCAACGCGCTCAGCGCCGCGGCGGTCGAATTACTCGTGGTCTTCGCCGTGCTGGTCGTGCTGCTGCCGGCAGCCTATCTGGTTTTGAGAAACGTGACTTCGATCGGCGGCGTGAAACTGGCCACCGTGCCGCCGACGTTTCCCGAATTGGCGATGTTCTACGCGCTGCTGGCCGGTGTGATCGATCCGCTGCGGAAGTTCTCCAAGTTCTACAACACGATCCGTCAGTCGGGCGTGCTGGCCGACCAGTTCTTCCGGCAGATGGATCGCGAGTCACTCGTCCCGACAGCGGCCTCGCCGCAGTGGCTGCCCCGTCTGGCGGAGGGGCTGGAGTTTCGAGACGTTCATTTCACCTATGCCCGGGCGGCCGACGATGACTCGCCCGAGCGCGGTCCGGTGCTGAACGGCCTCGACCTGCGAATCGACTGCGGTGAAGTCGTCGCCATCGTCGGACCGAACGGATCGGGCAAGTCAACTTTGGCCGGGCTGCTGCCCCGCTTCTTCGATCCCAATCAGGGAACCGTGCTGTTCGATGGCCTCGATCTGCGACACGTTCGGCTGCGCGAACTGCGGGATCAGCTCGCCGTTGTGCCGCAAGACACACTGCTGTTCGATGACACCATCGCCGCCAACATTCGCTACGGAAAGCCCGACGCGACAAACGAGGAACTGCGCGAAGCGGCTTGCCGCGCACACGTGCTCGATTTCGCAGACGGACTCCCCCAGGGACTCGACACACCGGTCGGCGAAGGGGGACGACAGCTCTCGGGCGGACAGCGGCAGCGAGTCGCACTGGCTCGCGCGATGCTGCGCGATCCGCGAGTGTTGCTACTCGACGAACCAACCTCTGCCATTGATGCCGAAAGCGAACTGCTGATCCATCGCGCGCTGAAGGACTTCGTGCGCGGACGGACGACGCTGATCATCACACACAGTCTGTCACCCGCGCTGCTGGAATACGTTTCGCGCATCGTGGTGCTCGACCGGGGCCGTGCGATCGCCACGGGATCGCACTCGGATCTCCAAGCCGCCTGCCCGATCTACCGTCAGCTCTTTGAAGGCCCGCTTCAAGCCGCAGCGTGAGCGGACACGAAGAGCCCGACACCTTTCAATAATCCTCGTCCCGCGACTTTTGACCCCTCACTCGCTTGGTGACTCACGTGAACCCGAACACCCTCTGGAACGGACGCAACGCCGCAGCCCTGCTGCTGTGCGCTGTCGTTGCGATCCTGTTCGCGAGCAACACGGGCGTGCGCGAGATTCGGCGCGCGAACGATCCGATCAATTTTGTGCTCGTCGATCCTCAAGCCGGTCCGGAAGACTGGCCCGGCTGGCGAGGACTCGGGGGCACGAACACGGCTCCCGGCAGCAACCCGCCGCTCCGCTGGTCGACGAGCGAGAACATCGCCTGGCAGGTGCCCGTTCCCGGCCGAGGACATGCCTCGCCGTGCGTGTGGGGTGAGCGAATCTTCGTTGCCACGGCGGACGATCAGCGTCAGACGATCTCGCTTCTCTGCATCGACCGAGACACCGGACGATCACACTGGCAATCGGAACTCCATCGCGGTGACTTGCGAAGTCGTCACGCAAAGAACTCACACGCCTCGTCGACTCCCGCCTGTGACGGCCAGCACGTTTATGTGACCAGCGCGGTGAACGGCTCGGTGTGGGTGACGGCCGTCGATTTCGCCGGCCGCATCGTCTGGCAGCGTGCGGCCGGACCGTACGAGGCCAAGTGGGGCTACGGTTCGTCGCCGACGATCTACAAATCGCTGATCATCGTCGCGGCGGACAACAAGGGGGCACGCATTGACCGGCTGAGGGGGACAAGTCATCTGGCGGCTCTGCATCGACAAACGGGTGAGATCGTGTGGCGCATCGAGCGTCCGACGGGGGACAGCTTCGGGACTCCGATCGTCGCCACGGTGTCGGGTCGCGATCAGTTGTTACTCGCGGGCAAGGGAGCCGTGGCGTCGTACGATCCCGCCACGGGCGACGTCCTGTGGACGTGCCGCTGGTCGGCCCAACGCGCGGCCAACACGCTGGCCTTCGATGAGGATCACGTCTTCGCGTCGGCCCGGCATCCGCAGGGGGAACTGCTTTGTATCCAGGGGGACGGTCAGGGAGACGTCACCTCCACGCATGTTGTCTGGCGCGAGAAGCAGGCGGCCAGCGAAGTCCCCTCGCCGGTCGTTCATGGGGGCCTGCTGTACTCGCTCGGCGACGACGGGATCTTGACGTGCCTCGATGCGGCCACGGGCAAGGTGCTGTGGAAACGCAGGCTCGGCGGCAGCATGTCGTCGTCGCCGCTGATCGCGGGCGGATATCTTTACTGCTGCAACGAAGAGGGCGTGACGTTCGTCGTGAAGCTCGGAGGACGAGGCGAGGTCATCGCCGAAAACGCACTCGGTGACGGCCTGTTTGCTTCGCCTGTCGTCAGCGGTGACAGGCTCTACCTGCGAACATTGAGCGGCCTGCACTGCGTGACCGTTCCCGGAACGGCTCCCATCGCCGAGCGACCCGAAGACGCGAGACAGCGACTTTAAATCGGATTCTTCGCCAATGCGACCTGTCTCCGATGAGGGATCTGATTGAAGCCTGAAGCGCAAGCGAAGGTCAACGTGAACCGTTCCTTCGCTTGCGCTTCAGGCTTCAATTCGACTCCGAGCATTGCCAGCCCGTGCTCAATTCAACGTCGGATCCTTCACGCGATACGGCAGCAGATCGTTGGCTCCAAAGAACAGTTGGAGCGCGACGTCGTAGACCTCATAGGGATCGATCTCGAACACCAGATCGTGGCTCCCCGAATGAATCAGCCAGTCGCCGCGCTCGACCTCCCCTTCGAGTTGCCCCTCGCCCCAGCCCGAATAGCCGGAGAAGACACGGAAGCGGGCGCGGTCTTCCTCGTCCGAAGCACTCGACAACAACACCTGCTCGAATGACTCGGCACTTCCGCCCACGAAGACGCCTGGTGCGGGAGACGAATCGGAACAGCCGAGGCTTTCGACGTCGTGCAGGATCAGCAGCGCGGTCGGTTCGACGGGACCACCGACAAACACCACATCGTCGGTTTCGGGCAGCGTGAAGTGACCCGACAGGGCATGTGCGACGAGGACGGATGACGGGCGATTGAGCACCAGCCCGGTCGCTCCCTGCTCGGTGTGCTCCAGCATCAGCACGACCGTCTTGTAGAAGTTCGGATCCCGCAGCGACTTGGCGGCGATGAGGCATTGTCCGCGCAGTGAGTTCAACATGCAGGTTCTCCGTCAGTCAGTTCCGAGAAGGGTTGGTTGCCGCCTGGGCCGAATGACCCGGACAGCAGGGACGGTTTTGAATCGAACATGATTCTAACGGTATCAAGCGGCCGACGAAACGAGTATCTCGGCCAACCACTCCCGCAGGGCCACCGCTTTGTTCACACTGGGTGCGGGTGCCTCGGTTCCTCCCGCTCTCTGGCATCACGCATCGAATCGCGTATCGTGTTCGGGAGACCTCAGTCACAAAGGGAGCAACCCATGCGTCACGCTGTGCGAATCGTGCTTGTCCTGGCCATCGCATCATCCGTTGAGTTCACGATGAACTCGCGAGCCGCGTCGTGCCGCGCGGCAGATGTCGAGGTGAGTTGGCTCGCCGACGTGCAGCGTCCGCCAGAGAAGCCCTCGGCATTTGACGTCGGCACGATCCAGCCGCTGCTGGTGACCGAGGCCGGCGATCCGGTTCGCGATCTCGCCGGATGGAACAAGCGACGCGAGGCCGTTCGTGCGGCGTGGCTCTCGTTTCTCGGGCCGATGCCTGCAGCACCCGCCAACAACAAGATTGAGGTCTTGAAAAGCGAGCCGTTGCCGGACGGGACTCGGCAACTGATCCGCTACGAGTGTGAAGCGGGTTTGTTCGTCGAGGCCTATCTGTTGCACCCCGACACGGCGAAGTTTCCCGGCCCGCGTCCGGGGATCGTCGCGCTCCATCCCACGACGGCGAGCACGTTCGACGAGACAGCCGGTGTGAGTGGCAAGGAGCCTCGGCAACTCGGCCTGCTGCTGATGCGACGCGGTTTCGTCGTGATCTGCCCGCGCTGCTTTCTCTGGCAGGATGCCGAGACACTGCCGCTCGCGGTCGAGAAGTTTCGTGCGCGGCATCCCGACACGCTGGGGATGCACAAGATGCTCTACGATGCGAAACGAGCCACCGACGTTCTGGTGGCCCAACCCAACGTGAATGCGAAGCGCATCGGTGCGGTCGGCCATTCGCTCGGTGCGAAGGAAACGCTGTATCTCGCCGCATTCGACGACCGGATCAAAGCCGCGGTCGCCAGCGAGGGAGGTCTCGCACTCAAGTCGACCAACTGGGACGCCTCGTGGTATCTCGGCCCGAAGATTCGCGAGGCCACCTTTGAACGGAACCATCACGAACTGCTCGCACTGATCGCCCCGCGCGCCTTCCTGATCCTCGGAGGAGAGTCTGGCCCCGGCGCGGCCGATGGCGAACGAAGCTGGCCGCTGATCGAAGCGGCACTCCCCGTTTATCGGCTCTACAACCAGTCGCCCCGCGTCGGCCTGCTCAACCATCGCCAAGGCCACTCAATCCCCGACGAGGCGGGCGCGAAGTTGATCGAGTGGCTCGAAAACTATCTCAATTAGCCCGACGCGCGAGTTTTGAAGTTGCGCACTCGCGTTTTGTAGCTGAGTTCGCAAAAACTCAGGGGCTTCGCAGGAGCCGAAAAAGGCTGAATTCTTGCGAATTCAGCTACTTCGGAGTGCAACTGTGCGACTCGCGCGTCGGGTTAGTGTAGTACGTCTGGACTACGACCTCGCAAACGAAAAAAACCAGCCGCTCGGGTGAGCGGCTGGCTTCAAG
This sequence comes from Planctomycetota bacterium, assembly GCA_038040225.1. Classification (GTDB taxonomy): domain Bacteria; phylum Planctomycetota; class Planctomycetia; order Planctomycetales; family Planctomycetaceae; genus Schlesneria. The sequence continues at coordinate 64,119 of JBBPIS010000021.1, read as the reverse complement.
TGGCGGGGGCAGGATTTGAACCTACGACCTCGAGGTTATGAGCCTCGCGAGCTACCGGGCTGCTCCACCCCGCGTCAGGGTGCCCCTTGGTTGGGGTGGCGGGAGTATATCGTCTGACCTGTGGAAAGGAAGTGAGTCGGTTTGAGAATTCTCGACACGATTGTCATCCTAAGTCCAAGTCGCATCAAAATCTGAGTCATTCATCGGGGAAACAGCATGACACCGAAATCCTGCATCGCGGTCCTGGCGGTCGTCCTGGTCTTCGTCGAAGCGACAATTGGTGACGAAGTCCCCAAACCACCGGCCGCCGACCGCTGGGAGAAGAACATCAAGGCGTTTGAAGATCAGGATCTCAAGACACCCCCCGCCGCCGGGGCCAACGTCTTCGTGGGGAGTTCCAGCATCCGAATGTGGAAACTCGACGGAAGTTTTCCGAAGCACACCGTCATCAATCGTGGCTTCGGCGGTTCGCAGCTTGGTGACTCGTCCCGGTACGCCGAGCGAATCGTCATTCCCTGCAAGCCGCGCGTCGTCGTGGTCTATGCGGGCGACAACGACCTCAATTCGGGAAAGACACCCGAAGCGGTGTTCGCCGACTACCAAGCCCTCCGCGACAAGATCCACGCGGCCCTCCCCGAGACGAAGATCGTCTTCGTATCGATCAAGCCCAGCCCCAAACGTTGGAATCTGCACGAGAAGGCTCTCGAAGCGAACCGGCTCATTCGGGAAGAGATCGCACAGAGCAAGGGCCAGGTCTTCATCGATGTCTGGACGCCCATGCTCGGTGAGGACGGAATGCCTCGCGCCGAGTTGTTCATCAAAGACCAACTGCACATGAACGAGACCGGCTACGAGATCTGGAGCAAGCTCGTTGAGCCGCACTTGGCCGCGATTTGAAGTCGGGGAATGGCAGACGTCAGAATTCAGAAACACAGGGCGGCATTCATGATTCAAAGAACCTCAGTGGCATGGTCGGGCTGTTCGTCGTTGGCCGGTTGTCTCTTGATGAGCCTCGCGTTGGCGGGCCTCTTGTCGACGGTGCGGGCGGCTCCCCCCAAGCCCTTGAAGGCGGGGCCGCGTTACCTCACCAAGTTGGATGAGGAGTACATCGCCAAGCTGGGGGGTGACAATGCGGCGATGAAGGTCGGGGACAAGGTGACGGTCACGATCCAGTCGGGCAAGAAGTACGAGGACGTCGAGATCACCGACTTGCAGCTTGGGAAGGAGCCCAACTCGCTGAAAGTGATCGGCTGCACATCGTCCAAGGGACTGAAACAGAAGCTCCAGGTGAGCACCCTCGTGCGCATCGACAACAACGACCGACTGTTTGATGTCGTCCAGCAATCGTCCACGAAGGCTCACCTGCTGCTGGACCTGGCCAGGCGGGACGAACTCGCGGCGGAGCGGTTGGCCAAATCCGACTACGAACTCTGGACGGAGCCGACTCGCGAAGAACGCGAACGGGAAATCGCCGAACTGAAAGAGATGTGCCAGAAGGTGGGCGAGGCGTTTCCCGACCGGAAGTTCCTCGCCAAGGAAACTGAATTCTTTCTGATCTATACCGACATGCCCGCCAACCAGGTCGGCGGGTACATCGCGAATCTCGACGCGATGTACCGACAGCTCTGCGTCGCCTTCAGTCTGCCTCCCGACAAGAACATCTGGCTCGGCAAGGGTGCGATCTTCATCTTCGCCGACCAGAAATCGTTCATCCGGTTCGAGAAGGAGTTCATGGAGAATGACGAAAATCTTCAGAACTTTCAGGGGGTGAACCACGGAGACACCTCGGGTCGGAACATCACTGCGTTCTATCGGGGTGACGACCCGGCTTTCTTCGCCGGCGTGTTAGTTCACGAAACGTCCCACGGGTTCGTGCATCGCTACCGCTCATCGGCGTTTCTCGACTCCTGGATCGACGAGGGGATTGCCGAATGGAATGCGAACGTCTGCGTTCCCGCGAGCCGTGAGGTTCAACTGCGGCAGTCCGACGCCATCGCCAGCATGCGACGAACCGGTTCGATGGGGGGAGACTTCTTCAGCGAGGATGCCGAATTCGACAAGGATCAGTACGGAGCCGCCTCCCTGCTGACCGAGTTCATGCTCCAGACGGATCCCCACCTCTATCGAGCCTTCCTCGGCGGGATCAAGGACGGCCACACTCCAGCCGAGGCGTTGAAGGGCACCTATGGCGGAACGTTCCCCGAACTCATCCAAAGCTTCGGCCGCTCGATCGGCGTCCCCAACCTGCGACCATAGAGCCTGCCATAGGGTGAGCCCTCGATTCCTTCAAGGCGAACCATCCGATGATGGCCATCGCGAGAGGTGCCAAGAATCGCCTCGGCTATTTTGTCGTGGTCAGCGATTCCAGCGGTACGCCGGTGGCTGCGGTGACAGCGGTCGCAGCCTGTAGCAACTCATTGAGCACGTCGAGATCGGCGCGTCGGTTTTGGATCAGGCTCGTCCGCGCTTGCAGCACGCGCAGCACATCGACTTCACCCGCCTTGAAGTGCTCTTCGAGGCGTTGCAGTTCGATGGGCAGGTCGGCGGCATCCCGTTCGTTCGGCTCGGCCCACAGTCGGCGGGCACGTTCGTACCGGTCGGCGGCGGCCAGTGCTTCGAGTCCCGCGCGAAGCTGCAACTGCTGCCACGTCATCGCGCGTTGATTCAGCTCCGCCTCGCGCTGCCTGACCAGCGGCATCCCGTTGTTGACGACGGGCAGGTCCATCTGAGCGCGAAAGCCGAGGAAGTTCGTCCCCCCCTCATTGGTTGCGTAGTACGGACCGATCTGCAAATCGGGGGTCCTGGCGGCACACGCCAGGTTCGTGTTGGCCCGGGCCGCGTCCATATCGGCCTGCGCGGCCATGACATCGGGTCGAGTCGCCGAGAGCGCGGTGAGATGTTCTTTCGTCGTCGCGGCCCACTCCCAGCGAAACGTCTCGTCGCCGAGGACGATTTCAGTATCGGGCGACAGCCCCAGATGACGTCGCAGGTCGAGCAGCGCCGTTTGCAGGTTGGCTTCGGCGAGCTGCATCTGCCTCCGCGTCGAACGGGCATCCATGCGCACCATCGCCACGTCGGCTGCCGTCGCCGCACCGGCGGCCAACTGGCGTTCGAGGATCGTCAGCAACTGGGCGTTGTTGTCGGCGATGACTCGCGCGAGGTCACGCAGACCCTGCTGGTAGACCGCCGCGAAGTACAGCCGCTGAGTCTGCGCGATGTTGAGCAACTCCGCCTGCAACAGATTCCAACGGACTCCGTTCAGTGCGGCCCCCGCCGCCTCTTCGCGGTGCTGTTGTTGATGAGCCAGTTGAATCTGCTGCATCACGAGCACGTAGTGGGCCGTCGTCCCCGGGCCTCCCACGCGCGCATCCTGGTACGGCGTCGCCTGCACCTGCACATACGGGTTGAACGGGTAAGTCTCGGCCACTCCCAACGCCGCCGCGCTGACCCCCTCGGTCTGTCTCAGCGCGACGAGGTCCGGGTTTTGAACGAGCGCCGTTTCGATCGCCTGCCGGATCGAGAGCCTCATCAAAGTTGCCGAGGAATCGGCCAACGAGTCGCTGACCGTCTGAGCCGCAATTTGTTGGATCGTCGCCGTGGCCGGTTCGCGATCGGCAGCCGGTGCCGGTTCCAGACGCGCCAGGCCGGGAACAGAATGACGTTCATCAACCGAAATCACAGAATCAGGCGGAGCCCTGCGCTGAGCCATCGTCGCGGACCGGCAGCCGCACTCGTTCACCGCGCAGGCCAGCGCGACGATCATTCCCGCGCGACGTAAACGTCCGGCGTTGCCATCCATGAATTCGGTCTCTGCCCGTGAGCGGCTGCGTCCGTGCAGTCGTCTTGTTGTTTCGACGAGCCGCCCCGACAGAATCGAGTGTCGGGATGCTGCCCGATGGAACTCCTTCGTAGGTCACGCCCGAGATGCTCGTTGGGCAGGCTCATCCGCACGTTCGGTCTCGGCAAACAGCGGCGAGTTTGACGGGATGTGTTGCACCCGCATCGAGATCAGTTCGTCTTTCTCGTCACTCGTCCAAATGCCAGATAGATCGGCGGGAGCAGAAACAGGTTGAGGAGGGTGGAAGTAACCAAGCCTCCGATGATGACCACGGCCATCGGATATTCGATCTCGTGGCCGGGGAGGTTGCCGCCGATCACCAGTGGCACGAGCGCGAGGCCCGTGGAAAGAGCCGTCATCAGAATCGGAGCGAGCCGTTCTTCGGAGCCGCGTTGAACGAGCTTCGGGCCGAAGGCTTCTCCTTCCACTTCCTCCAGGTGGCGGTAGTGGCTGACGAGCATGATGCCGTTGCGGGCCGCGATGCCGAGCACCGTCACGAAGCCCACGAGCGAACCGAGCGACAGCACGCCGTTGTCGAGCATCGTGCCGACCACTCCGCCGACGAGGGCGAACGGAATCGTGAAGGCGACCAGCAGCGTGAGCCGCCACGACTGAAAGTCCATGTGCAGCAGCAGCAGGATGCCGATCAGCGAGAGCGCGGCGAGGGTGAACAGCCGCCGTTGCGACTCGGCGCGCGCGGCGTATTCACCGAGGAACTCGGGGTGATAGCCGCTGTCGAAGTCGAGCTTCTTCACTTTCGCTTCGATGTCTCTCGCGACCGAGCCGAGGTCGCGGCCCTTCACATTACAGGTGATGTCGATGCGGCGCGAGGCCGATTCGCGTTTGATCTCGTTCTGCGCGGGAACGGTCTCGATGTCGGCGACGTCTCCCAGGGGAACGGTTCCGCCTGGCGGGAGATCGATCGCGAGGCGGCGGAGCGCGGCGATGTCCGTTCGCAATTGGGGAACGCCCCACACGACGACATCGTAGCTCTTCTGGTCCTCGTAGATTTCACCAACCTTGGTTCCCTTCACGAGCGTCGCCACGGCGCGGCGAATCTGTCCCGCCGTCAGACCGAATCGAGCGGCCGAATCGGGACGCAGCCGGACCTGCAATTGCGGCACGAGGAGCTGCTTTTCGATCGTCAGGTTGGTGACGCCTTCGACGCTCGACATCTCCGTTTTGATTTCTTGGGCTTTGGCGCGCAATACGTCCAAGTCATCGCCGTAGACCCGGACGACGATGGTCGCGCCGGCTCCCGACAGCACTTCCTTGATTCGCTCCTTGAGGTACGTCAGCAGATCCCGGTACAGGCCGGGGTAGCCATCCACCACTTCCTGGATCTTCGCCGTCGTCTCGTCGAGCGGCACATCGGGATCGACGCTGATCCACAACTCGGTGAAGTTCGGGCCGACCACTTCATCAGCCACCTCCGCACGGCCAATGTGCGAGCCGAAGTTCCTCACGCCTTTGATGGCCCGCAGTTCCTTGCTCGCTCGTTCGGTGATGCGTGTCATCGCTTCCAGCGACGTGCCGGGCTTCTCGACCCAGTGCATCAGGAAATCGGTCTCTTTGAAGTTCGGCAGGAACTCTTCCCCGAGCGTCGTCACGGCGTAGCCAGTCAGTCCGAACATCAGCACGATCACCACCAGAGCCGACTTGGGACGCTGCATGAACAACGGCAGGACGGCCCCGTACATCCGTTTCAACAATCGCGTCAGCGGCGGATCGTGGCTGACGATTCGTGATGTTTCCTTTGGTCCTTTTTGTCCCTTCGGTCCTTCTGAATCCAAGGGACGGAAAGGACTCAAAGGACCAAAGTGGTCGGAACCTTCGTTCTTGTTCTTCGACGGCAACAGCATCAGCGACAGCGCGGGAGTGACGGTCAGCGCGACCAGCAGCGAAGCCAGAATCGCCAGAATGTACGTCACCGCGAGCGGCCGGAAGAACGAACCGGCCAGACCGTCCAGGAACAGCACGGGAACAAACACGAGCGTGACGATCAGGCTGGCGTAGACGACCGCACTGCGGACTTCGAGCGACGCCTGCAAGACGACCTCGTACGCGGGCAGCGGCTTGTCGAGTGCGCGGTTCAGCGTCAGCCGCCGCAGGATGTTTTCGACGTCGATGATCGCGTCATCGACGACTTCGCCCAGCGCGATGACCAGGCCCGCGATCACCATCGTGTTCAGCGTCGCACCGGTGTAGTACAGCACGAGTGCAGCGGCCACGAGCGACAACGGGATCGCCGTCAGGCTGATGAGTGACGTCCGCCAGTCGAACAAAAACGCCACCAGAATCACGACGACCAACAGGCAGCCAATCAACATCGCACGCGTCAGATTGCCGAGCGACCGCTCAATGAAGGTCGCCGGCCGAAAGATCGTCGGGTCGATCTCAAGCCCCTTCAATCCGGGTCGCAATGCCTCCAAGGCCGCCTCGACTTTGCGAGTCACCTCCAGCGTGTTGCCCCACGGATACTTTTCGACGATCAGCAGCAAGCCGGGTTTGTCGTTGATGACCGCGTCGCCGATCGGGGCTGGGAATGACTCGACGATCTCGGTCACATCGCGCAGCCGAATCGGGGCACCGCTCCGAAAGTCGACGACCGCTTCCGAGAGATCTGCCGCCGTGCGAACTCCGGTAATCTGCCTCAACGCCAACCGCTGGTTCGGAGTATCGACGAAGCCGCCGCCGTTGAGCGTCACCGCGTCGGCGACCGCCCGCTGCACGGCATCGAGCGTGACGCCATGTGCCTGCAATCGTTCGGGATCGACGAGGACCTGGAACTGCCGGTCGCGCTGCCCCCAGATCGCGACGTTCGCCACGCCGGAGATCGCCATCAACCGCGGACGGATCGTCCACTTGGCCAACACGGTCATCTCCATCTGCGACAGCGTGTCCGATGAGACGCCAATCTTCATCAGCCGGCTGGTCGATGAGAGTGGCGACAGCATCACCGGCGGATGAGCCACCGCCGGCAGCCGTCCCGCCTCGGCAGCCAGTCGCTCCTGCACGAGTTGCCGCGCGCGAATCAGATCGGTCCCCGATTGAAAGATCATCACAACCGACGACAACCCGAGGACCGACTTCGACCGCAACGTCTTCAACCACGGAGTCCCATTCAGCGCGTTCTCCAACGGCATCGAGATCAGGCTCTCAACCTCTTCGGTCGACAGGCCGGGTGCTTCAGTCTGAATCTCGACCAGCGGCGGCGCGAACTCGGGAAACACGTCCAGCGGTGCCGTCTTCAAGGTCTGCAACCCAAACACGATCAGCACGACGGACAACGCCAACACGATCACCCGCAGCTTCAGCGATGTCGAAACGAGCCAGGTCATGCGGAAAACCAGAAAGAAGACAGAATTCAGAAGACAGAAGGGAAGACGCGGAAGGCAGACGACGTTGTTTTCATTCTGTCTTCTGGATTCTGACTTCTCTCTTCACCTCACTTTGCAAAATCAAACTCGGTGCCGAACAACTCGGCGACTCCCGCCGTGACGATTTTTGTGCCGACCGCCGGGCCTTTGTCGAAGGTTGTCCAGCCGTCGATGACTTGTCGTACCTGGAGGCGGCGGCGGATGAAGGTCTGCGGCGCGGTCATTTCGTAGACCCAACTTCCTCCGTGGATGTCCTGAATGACGGCCGACCACGGGATGCTGCGTTGTTCTGTTTCGCCGGTCAGCGCGAGCGTCGCGCCGAGGCGTTGTCCCGGACGGTACTGTCCGTCCGGGTTCTTGAGTTCGTAGTAGAGATCAACCGTGGAAGACAGCGCCGTCGCCGTGGGCGGAGCCGGGATGGGAGCGGCTGCGGACAACGGCGAGTCTGGCGCATGAGCCAGTGTGCCGATCTGTCCCGAAGCGGCCTGGTCGATCTCGGCGAGGTCGCCCACGTAGACGGCGACCTTGATCCAGACGGGATCGCACTTCATGACCTCAAACAGCGGAGTCCCCGCCGTGACGACCTCACCGACCACGGCATGTTCCGCACGGATGATGCCGTCGCGCGGCGCGAGGATCGGCAGCGGAGACAGCTTGCCGGCCTCGCGGTCATCATCCAACTTGATCTGATCGACTTGTCCCTTCCGCGCTTTGGCCGCCACGAGTCCCTTTTCAGTCAACGCAAGCTGAGCCTTCGCATCGTCCACGGCTTTCGCTGTTCCAGCCATCTCACGCAGCAGACGTTCGGCCCGCTCGAGGGCAATCTGTGCGGCATCGACTTGAACCTGGGCCTGCCCGACCTGCCCCGCCGCATCGATCCGAGCGGTGGCAATCGCGTTGCGGGCTTCCGCGTAACGAACCCGCTCGGCGGGCGTGAGCACTTCGCGTTCGGGTGACAACAGGGGCAACAAGTGGAAGACCGGCTGACCAAAGTTGATGGTGGCTCCCACTCCGGGAACCGGCCCCTTGCCCGCCGCTTGCAACGTCCCGCTCAGAGGAGCCGACACGATGATCAACGCTCCCGTCGGCAGCGTCACCTCACCACCATAGGTCCGCGTTCGTCGCACCGGCCGGATTTCAACCGCTGCCGTCTTGATTCCCAGCCGCTCCTCCGCCTTCTCGGTCAGCACAATCGTGTTGAGCTGATCTTCCTTCGCGATGTGAGCGACAGTTGATGGACCTGTAACCGCAGACTTCGTCGCTTTCGGCTCTTTGTGACAACCGCTGAGAGTCCCCAACAGCAGCCATGCCAGCAGCGAGAGTTGCGCGGTCAACTTTCGACCGTGACATCCTGCCAGACCACGAGGCGAATCGATCTGGCAGAGCCGCTGCCTGCTGAAGCCGGTACGTGATACCACCGCGAATTCCTCCCGCATTCCCGACGACTGGTCGTCCATCAAAGCACGATCGGCTCGTACCACGGCTCATTACCATCGGACCGACCCCGACACGATCAACAGCATGACACAGGATGCTCGACGCGGCGGCCTCCCACCAGTGCAACGGACCGCGATGAATGATTTCTCATGAAAGACCGGGCGGTGAAGTCTCCACCTTGTGTGCCACGGTCACACCGTCTTCGGGGTGGCCGTGCTCTTCGGATTGGCTCTCCACAATTGACGCCCACCACCCGTTAGCACGGCCACGTCGAGGACTCCGTGACCGTGGCACCCGCACCCTGCGCGCCGGGGTATAAGGGATATCCAGCGCGCCGGATAACACGCTACCTAACCCAACAGAAAACTCGACGCTGTCGTTGACAAACCATTTTGTGAACAGGATGTTGTGCCGCGTGAAGACCAGAACCGGGTCAACAGCTTGACCGAATGATCCAGCGAGCGGGTCAATTCACTGTTCGGCCCGGGACGAGGCACTTGGCCACGCCATCCTGACCGGTGGTCGCGCCATCCCTAGAATCGCAGTCAGCGGCTGGAGGCGGTCCGCGTCGGACGGCTCCCCACCCGCCACTCCTTGGAGGCAAACATGAAGACGATCCTCTCGGCGGCGTTGGTACTCGGGATCTGCGGCCTTGCGGCCGCGCAGGGCGAGAAGGCAGACCCGGTCGGAACGTGGAAGTGCGAGTACAAAATCGGCGACCAGCAGCGGATGGCCACCCTGACGATCAAGAAGGACGGCGACAAGTTCGCCGGGACGATGAACTGGCCAGATCAGAAGGACGAGAAGATCAAGGACCCGAAATTCAAGGACGGGAAGCTGACGTTCTCCGCCGAGCGAAAGCTCATGGGCAACACGATCCCCCTCGACTACACCCTGATGATCGACGGGGACAAGTTCAAGGGGAAGGGAGCGTCGGACTTCGGGGGCCAGAAGCAGGAGTTTGACATTGAGGGGAAGCGGGAGAAGAAGGACAAGTAGCGGTTGGGTGGCGGGGTCTGACCAACGGGAAGGCCCCGGAACGACCACTCCCGGGCCATCGCTCCGCTCTGACCCGGCCACCCCGCCGCCGTCTCCGCTTGCAAGGATATCGTGATAGGCTGCACGCAGTGCTATCGGTGATAGGCAGCATGCAGCCTATCACGCGACCGACGCCTCGGCTGTTTTCAATGGAACTGATTGACAAGCCGCTATTTCCAAGGCAATCTCTTCTCTCACAGCCCTGAGCCGCTTTCAGTGCCGAGCCGAGTTAGGCTGCACGCTGCTCAATAGGACTGTTCGGCCACAAGAGGGCAAACTATGCAGATTCACTCCATCTCCACTACCGTTCTAATCGCAGCCGTGTGCCTCTCTGCTTCCTTGCCTGCGCGGGGTGACATTCCGTTCGACAAGTTCACATCGAATGCCCCGCTCGATGGTGAGGTGTTCCTCCTCGTCAATACCAGCAGTGGGCGATGTCTGACAGAGAAGGAGGGCCGCGTTTCCCAAGGGGTGGTCGCATCAGATGCGACCGCGCAGGATCGCTGGAAACTGGTTCGGGTAGGAGATGACTACGCGATCATCAATCAAAAATCCGGCAAACTGCTCACTCTTCCTGGCGCATCGAAGATTGAGGGAACTGATTTGACCGCCACATCTTCGGAGAAAAACGACAGCATGAGCCAGCAATGGGTTTTCGAGAAGGTGGGCAATCATTACAGGATCAGGGCTCAAGCGACCGGGATGGTCGTCGCGGTCGCAGAAGCCTCCAAGGCCAAGGGTTTCCGGGTGTTGCAGTGGACTTGGAACGAGGGATCCGAACAAGTCTGGATGGTTCAGTGGGTTCCGGGGGCAGGCAAAAAGTGAACGGGGCGATGTGCCCGAAGGAAGCCAAGGCCGAACCAAGCGGTGCACCGGAGCGGGCGAGTCGTGCGTTTTCAAATGGTAAGTCATTCGCGCAGGGTGGCCCGGCTTGCTTCAAGCCGGGGGCCGCAGGCCCAAGAAACTTCAGGTCAACGTTCAACCGAAATCAACGCTGCACATTCACCGACGCCCGGCTTGAGATTTCCTGTGCTGCGCACCCAGCTTGAAGCAAGCTGGGCCACCCCGCGCGGATAACAAAGTTATCCCATGCAACAGGCAACTCCACTCGCGCATTGATAAACTATTTGGCTCACGAGATGTTGCATCGTGCGAAAGTCAAACCCGCGTCACCCGTCTGGCCGAGTTATCCAGCGCGCGGGTCAATTCACTGTTAGGCTTGGCTTTGTGACCACTCGCTTCGATGTTCGTTAACTGGATCAACTACAAAAGGAAACGCCAATGACCCCAGAAGTGCTCGGTTACATATCCGGTGTCGATGGACAACTCTATCGAATTACACTCTGCACGCTACAAACGAATGCTGAATCACTTCTTGCTTTTCTCAAACGCGAAGAATGTGCAACAGAATCACGCGAATCGGTTGAAGGTTTCTCGTTTGTTCGCATCAATATTTCGCCAGGAATAGCCTTCGCTGACGGTCACGCGGAACTTGATCGACTACTGAATGGCTACACGCATTATTGTGAATCTGGTGCGTAAACGACTCTGCCGATGCCCGTCAGAACTCGGCGCTCTTGGGGGTTCTTGGGAAGGGGATGCAGTCGCGGATGTTGGTCATGCCAGTGACGAGTTGCACCGTTCGTTCGAGGCCGAGGCCGAAGCCGCTGTGCGGAACCGTGCCGTACTGGCGGAGTTCGAGGTACCACCAATAGTCCTCGGGGTTCAGGCCGCATTCTTGCATCCGGTCGATCAGGACGGCATGGCGTTCCTCGCGCTGGCTGCCGCCGATGATCTCGCCGATGCGCGGGACGAGGACGTCCATCGCGCGGACCGTTTTGCCGTCCTCGTTGCAGCGCATGTAGAAGGATTTGATCTCACGCGGGTAGTCGGTCAGGATCACCGGCTGCTTGAAGTGCTGCTCGGTCAGGAAGCGTTCGTGCTCGGACTGCAGGTCCTTGCCCCACGAGATCGGGTACTCGAACGGATGCCCGGACTGTTCGAGGATGCCGATCGCCTCGGTGTACGTCAGGCGGATGAAGTCGTGCTCGACGATGTTCTGGAGTGAGGCGAGCAGCGTCGGCTCGATCCGCTCGTTGAAGAACGCGAGGTCGTCGTGGCAGTGATTCATCACGTCCTTCACGATCGAGCGGACGAAGGACTCGGCCAGGTCCATGTTGTCTTCGAGTTCGTAGAAGGGCATCTCGGGCTCGATCATCCAGAACTCGGCGAGGTGCCGCGTGGTGTTCGAGTTCTCGGCGCGAAACGTCGGGCCGAACGTGTAGACGTCGCCGACGGCCGTCGCGTAGATCTCCCCTTCCAGCTGGCCGCTGACCGTCAGCCCCGCCTTCTTGCCGAAGAAGTCGTGGCTGTAATCGAGCGGCCCCTTCGACTGCTGCAGCTTGGCGAGGTCGAGGGTGGTTACCTGAAATTGCTGCCCAGCTCCTTCGCAATCGCTGGTCGTGATGATCGGCGTCTGAACATAGAGGAAGCCTCGCGTCTGAAAGAAACTGTGGATCGCCGCACAGAGGGCATTGCGAACGCGGGCGATCGCGCCGAAGGTGTTGGTGCGCGGACGAAGATGGGCCTTCTCGCGAAGGAACTCCATCGAGTGCCCCTTCTTTTGGAGCGGGTACGTCTGCGGATCGGCCGTGCCGAGCAGCTTCAGGCTGCGCGCGTGGACCTCAACCCGCTGGCCCTTGCCGAGTGACTCTTTGACTTCGCCCACGATGGCGACGCTCGCGCCGGTGTGAATCTGCTTGATGAGCGATCCGTAGTCGGGGACGTTCGCATCGACCACGACCTGCACATTGGCGAGGCAACTGCCGTCGTTAACTTCGAGGAACGCAAAGTCCTGCTTGGACTCCCGCTTGGTGCGGACCCAGCCTCGCACATCGACTTCGGTACCCGGCGGAACCTCACGGAGAATCTGGACGACTTTGGTGCGCGGCATGATGAGTTCGATCCGTCGATGGAAGGCAGGAGCAGGAGTCAGGGGACAGGAGGCAGGAATCAGGAGGAAAGACTGAAGACAGCGTCACGTCTGACTACTGCTGCTCTGACCCCTGACTCCTGATTCCTGTCCCCTTCCGCCCGAGTTTCCATGCTCGCGGTGCAACATGCAAACGAAAACGGCCCTCGGAGGAATCCGAGGGCCGCTGTTCGTTGTAGCAGACCAGTCCTTGGGGACCGGGTTTATCACTTCACCATGTCAATCGATCAGTCCAGCATACCGAGCAGGCGGGACAGACCACCCTGACGAGAAGCCTTCTTCTCTTCTGGCGGAACCGGAGCCGGAGCGGCTGGTTCCGTGGCTGGCATCATGGCCGGAGCAGCAGCGCCGGGAGCACAACCATTCGTGCATCCGGTGTTGCAGGCCGTCGTGCAACCACTGTCGCAGCAGCCATTGACTACGTCGTAACCGCACAGGCGGAGAGCCTGTTCGGCCTGACGAACCACACCTCGGTCGCAATCACCCAGCGCACAGGTCAGGGCGGTCACAACTTCGGGGCAGCAGCAGCAGTGCCGGCGGACTTGATCGCCGATTTCATCGGCCGCTTCACGACGGACTCGATAGTCGGCGTCGTTCAGGGCGTAGACAAAGGCGGTCATGATTTCCGGGTTGCAGATGCAGTTATAACGATTGCCAAGCTTGCGGATGGCAGCACGTCGGCATTGCGGGTAGCAAGCCGTCTGCGATTCGTAGATCAACTGTGCAATGGCACAGGGATCGGCGTTGCAGCAGGTGCTTGCGGTCGTGCAGCAGTTGGTGGCCGGAGCAGCACAAGCTGGGGCGGCACAAGCTGGAGCACAGGTCGACGAACAGCAGGTCTTGCCGTGCTTGCCGAAGAGACCATGAAATCCCTTGAAGCAGCTCTTGGTTCCACAGCAGCTCGAGGTCGAGCAGCAGTTCGTGGCGGCCGGAGCAGCACAAGCTGGGGCACAGGCGGCAGCGGGAACTGCACATCCTGGAGCACAGCCGGGACCACAGTTGGCGGCGGGAGCCGCACAGGCCGGAGCACACGCTGGCCCGCAGTTGGCAGCCGGAGCGGCACAACCTGGAGCACAGTTGGCGGCCGGAGCCGCACAGGCCGGAGCACAGGCCGGACCGCAATTGGCAGCGGGAGCTGCACACGCGGGGGCACAGGCCGGAGCACAGTTGGCGGCCGGAGCGCAGTTGGCGGCGGGAGCCGCACAGGCCGGAGCACAACCACCGTTACCACCTGCTGGTGCACAGCAACTGGCCGGAGCACAGCAGCTATCGCAGCATGGCGGCTTGATGTCTGAGCAGCGGCGCTGATAAGTGTGGACCGTCGGGCAACAAGGCTTGACGATCACGGGTTTGCAACATGCCGGAGCGCACGTCGAGGCGCAGCTGGCCTTCGAGGCGCCGCAGCACCCCGAATGACCATGCAGCAACCCGGCGTCCGCCAGGCTGGCCATGCTCATCGCGGCGAGCATAGCACCAGTCATCTTGATCCATCGCATAGAGCTAAGTCTCCTTCCCTTGGGAATCTCGAACCTGGGTCGTCCAGACCCATGGAACGCAGGTGTTGGTCAGCCGAGGAATTCCAGGCAGCTTTATGCCGCCTGCGACGCGCGTCGCAGTTCAAGCGGCTGTTACCATCACCCCGTCCCGGTCAATACGACCGTCAACGTACGTCCATCCTCAAACACAGACTGTTTCGGCCAGCAGAGCCACAGACACCGCAACCCCCTCACAGCCCATGCTGCAATCACAATGGGTGCCCTGCGACAATTGCTTTTGGCGGGACTAGACCAATGAATCGGCGGGACAGGCACGACGCCTTGAATCTCTCAAACCGTTATTTTGTAATAGACTTACGGCGAATTCACGCATGAGTTTTCGGCCGATGACGCCTAGTCAAAATGCAGGGGAGTTTGACGCGCCGGAATCCTCTTTTCGGAACGAATCAGGTTCACACTGGGAGACATGCGTGTGATGCCGGTGCCACTCGATGACTGTTTTGATCGTGTCGAAAGCTCCCGCTGTGACGACGCGCCAATTGACAGCGAGCCCCACTCATCGGAGCCTCCGAGGGCGACCGGCAACCCGCAGAAAGACGTCCAAGCAAGCAAACCCTTCGTAACCGCGAAGGTCGACACCCAAGGTGGACCGCGATTGATAACCGCGACACGCGAACGGCCAAACCCGCAGGATGAAGTCTGCCGCGACTCGACCGATTAGGTCGACTTCGATGCCCGACTGCGACCAGCAAGTCACCGTTGAGTCGCTGGTAGCAATCGGGCAGCAGGTGGTTAGACCTCGTTCCGAAAGATGTGCTCCATCACCGTGTATCCGGCTCGCTTGAGGCCGAGCGTGAGGTAGGCCTCTTGAGCGCGGGTGTTGTGTTCCTCGACGTAGAGTCGCAGGCCGATTACTTCGGGTGAGGCTTGAGCGAGGCTGTGCAGGTGAGCGAACAGCGCGCGGAAGACGCCTTGCTGACGGAACTCGCTCAGAACGTAGACACTCTGCAGCCACCAGATTTCTCCGTTGCGCCAGTCGCTCCACTCGCGCGTGTGCATGATCTGACCAACGACTCGTCCCTCGACGCACGCGACAAAGTAACGGCCGTGCTGCGACTGCGACAACAGCGTGCGAACGCCCTGCGCAATCGTCTCGGGTTCCAGCCGCTTCCCTTCCGTTTCCGCGGCCAGTCGCGTGTTGAAATCGGCGATGACGGGCCAGTCGTCGACCTGAGCGGGTCGGATTTCCCAGCGAGCTTTAGTCGGAAGGCACTCGTCGCGCGACATTGTTCAATTCCTGATTGACCTTCGCTGTCCCGGCGTTGCATTCGCTCCGGATCGTCTAACCCGACCACCTCAGTGTGGCGAATGCTCGGAGGAGACGCCAATCGGCAAAACTTGCCGAGTCAAAGTGGCGATAATGTTTCGTGTGAGAAGACTCTAACGGGGAGCCCGCGCCAATCCCCTTTCGGCTCTGTGAGAGCCGCGCATCATCGGACGAAGGGCATGCCTCGACGAAGACCGTCGGAGTGCCGGTTCGATGCACAGGACGTCGGTTTCGGTCCCGGAGGACCTCGTTCCCAAACTTCATCCCGCACAGCGATCGGAAGGAGCAACCGTGTACACATCGGAAAGCAGCAAGCTGCGGTCAATCGAGACTCAGTTGGCGGATCAGCAGAAGCAGTCGTGGGCGATGTTGGTGGTCGGAATCACGTTGGGATTTGTCGGGCTGCATTTCCTGATGGCTCGGCCGATGGCCCGCGAGATGGAGCGGATGCAGAGAGATCTGACGCTGGTCGAACAGCGGATGCAAGATTTGGTCGGGGCACGCGATGAGGTCTGGGAAACGAACAGCCTGCTTTCGAGCTTGAAGGCTCAGCAGGGTCAGACCGAGGAAGCACGCGTGGCATTGCAGTCGATTCGCGAACTGCGTGGAAACCTGGTTGACGAAGCCTCTCACAACATCGAAGCCACGAAGTCTCTGGAACTGGCCGCGCGGCTTCAGTCGCGTCTGATCGAACAACGCCCCGTCATCGAAGCGGCTGGTAACGCGTTGGAACAGATGCAGGCGGTTGAGAACCGTCTGGTGGCTCAACGAGAAACGAACGAGTCGGCCGCGAAGACGCTCGACGAAATGGTCGCAATCAAAAACACCGTTCGCACTCAGGCGGAAGACGTCGAACTGGCGAAGGGGACGCTCGATCAAATGGTCGCGATTGGACAGGAGTTGCGAGGACAGAATGGCGGCTTGGCTCAAGCCGCGTCCGGATTGAAGGGCCTCGCCACCCTCAAGGCTGGGCTGACGAATGCCGCCGAGAATCTCGAAGTGGCTCAGTCTGTGTCGGATCAGTTGATCGCCTTGGAGTTGCGTCTGGCGGACGGAGGCCAGCAAGCCGACGTGGCCACTGAACGGGCTGCCGGCCTGATCACTCTCAGCAACCAACTGAATGGCAACGACCTCAATCTGGTGGCGTCGCAACAGAACCTGGACGGAATGCTCAAACTTCAGAAGACGTTGGCAGGTCAGTCGAAGTCCGTGATCGATGCGGTTCAGTCCCTGGAACTGCTCGGAGGATTCCACGATGAGTTCGTCACGCAGGTTCAGGTTCTTGGCGAGATGCGTCGCACTCTGCTGGAGATCAGCCTGATGGAAACGACGATCTCGCGAGTCTCACGGATGATGAAGCCGCTGGTCGAGCTCGGGAATCTGCGGCACTTGAGCGACGATGAACTCCGTCAAGCGGCCCGCCTGATTCTTGATGGTCGGACGGCGACGAGAGTCTCGAAGAACTCGACGGAGTCTCGTCCTCAGCCGATCAACACGGCGTCGGGCGGATCTTCCAGCGAAAGCGGCCTCGTTCCGCTCCCCGCCGACGAAGAGTGACCAAGAGTTGGTTTTCCGTCAGCCCGAGGGATCGCTTCTCTCGGGCTGACTTCATTTTTTGAGGGGCGTCTACCATCAGAGGCTTTTGATTCAGTCGCCGCGTGTTGCGAGTTGACGGTTGTGGGGCATTCCCTCGACCAATAGAATGCTGGAGCATTTCCGGGTTTGTGATTCGTCAATTTTGATTCGTGAAGATGGACTTGGTTCGCCGCCATGCGATTTCTGCTCATTGATCGGATTACGGAACTTGTGCCACACCAATCGGTCTCGGCATTCAAGAACCTGTCACTCGCGGAAGAGTACCTGGCCGATCATTTCCCCGGCTTTCCGGTGATGCCCGGCGTGCTTATGCTGGAGGCGCTGGTGCAGGCAGGTGGTTGGCTCATCAGACATTCCGAAGATTTCGCTCAGAGCACCATTCTGCTGAAAGAGGTTCGGGCGGTCCGATACAACAGTTTTGTTGCTCCGGGGAACACCCTTCAAGTTCAAATGTCGGTTAGAAAACGAAACGGCGCGGTTTGGGACTTCAACGGCAGCGGGACGGTCAACGGAAATTCGGCCGTGTCCGCAAGGCTGTCTCTGGAAGCATTCAACCTTTCAGATCAGAACCCCAAGCTGGAAGCGTCCGATGCACATCGACGAAAGGTGTACCGCGGGCTCTTTCAACAAATTTGGAACCCCTCGAATTGAATCGTCAATTCGTGGAGATCTCGGCAAAAGTGAGACGTTTTATTTCGAGAAGTGACACTTGCAGACGGTCGGTTGGCCGACTTGGGCTCCCGCAACGGACAAAGCCTTGGGGCTGCGCGGTGCCGGGTCGGCAAATGGGAAAAATGGCATAAGGACGATTGCTCGATGAATCTCTCGGGACGAATTGCGTTGGTAACGGGTGGCAGTCGCGGGATCGGCAAAGCCATTGTTCGTCAATTGGCTGCTGCCGGGGCGAAAGTGGCGTTTGTCTATCAATCCAACCGTGAAGCCGCCGAGAAGCTGGCCGACGAGCAGACGGCAGAAGGTCGCGACGTCTGGGCCTTGCAGGCGGACGTGAGCAAGAAACTCGAAGCCGATGCCGTGGTCGAACAGGTGCTGGCGAAATGGTCCAAGATCGACATCCTCGTCAACAATGCCGGCATCATCCGCGACAAGCCGATTCTCGCCATGTCAACCGAAGAGTGGCAGCAGGTGATCGACACCAATCTGACCAGCGTCTTCAACTTCTGTCAGGCCGTCGTTCGCCCCATGATGTCGGCTCGATACGGACGCATCGTCAACATGTCGAGCGTTTCGGCGGACTTCTCGAACCCCGGCCAGGCCAACTATGCGGCGAGCAAGGCCGGGATCGAAGGCTTCTCGCGCTGCATGGCGGTTGAGTACGCCAAGCGAGGGATCACCGTCAATTGCGTGGCACCGGGCTTCATCGAAACAGACATGACAGTCGCGGTGGTCAGCCTGGCAGGCGACAAGATCAAGAATGCGATTCCCGTCAAACGGCTGGGCAAACCAGAAGACATTTCAAACGCGGTTTTGTTCTTTGCTTCCGAAGAGGCCAGCTACGTCACGGGTCAGGTCTTGAAGGTCGATGGCGGACTGACATTGGGTGGCATGGGTTAGTCGATAACAGTGATGGGCTCGAAGATTTTGAGAACAGGCTTTCGGTGAGGTTTTGATTCCGCGACGAAGAGTTGTGTCGCGGCTTTCGAATAGGAGTGGAATTCGGTTGGCTGGTACTTTACCCCGGCGGTCAACCGTCAATTGAGGGGCCGCACAGAGTGGAATCGTGACCGTCGAGCATGCTTGCTCGTCGAGTTGACTCCACAGGAGAAATTTGGATGCCTTCACGCGACAAAATCTTCGAGAAAGTCAAAGAAACCCTGGTTGATGCGCTCGGTCTGGACGACGACGAGGTCACTCCCTCTGCACGCCTCAAGGCAGATTTGGGAGCCGAGTCGATCGACTTCCTGGACATCGTCTTCCGTCTCGAAAAGAACTTCAGCACCAAAATTCCCCGGAACGAGTTGTTTCCGGAGAGCCTCTTCACCTCCGACGCCGGCTTTGCTGAAAATGGCCGCGTCACGGAAAAGGGGTTGGCTGAACTGCGAACTCGTCTGCCGCATGCCGACAAGGAAACCATCGACAAGCTGGCGCAGGATCCGCGGGTTGAGAACGTCGAGGATCTGTTCACGGTCAGTATGGTCGTGAATTTTCTGACCTCGAAGCTCGGTTCGTGATCCGGTGAATTTCGAGATTGAATGAGTGGCGTTCCAATGGCCGGTTGCCATCGGTGGCGCAGTCGAGGGGCGTTGCATGCGCTGGTTTTGGATTGATCGATTCGTCGAGTTCGAGAGCGGTTCGCACGCCAAGGCGATCAAGAATGTGACCTTGGCCGAGGAGCATCTGCATGATCATCAGCCAGACTTCCCTGTAATGCCCGCCTCATTGATTCTGGAGGGATTGGCACAAACGGGGGGCCTGTTGCTGGGTGAACAGAGGCAGTTTTCCCGCATGGTCATTCTGGCAAAAGTGCCGCGCATGACCTTTCACGGGTTGGCCTGCCCGGGTGACACGCTAACCTATTCGGCGAAACTCGTGGATTCCCGAGACGAAGGCGGAATGGTTGAAGTGAGTGCTCATGTGGGCGATCGGCTGGTTGCAGACGGTGAGATTGTTTTTGCACACGTCGATTCGGAGACCATCGGTGCAGGAAATGCCGACCAGATGAATTGCGTGTTCACACTGCTGCGAGGCGTTCTTGACGTTGGCAAGGCGGGCGACGGATCGAGTGCTGGCGCTGTGTCGCAAGGGTAGAATGCGTCACCCGTCGGTTTGTCGGGAAGTACGCCACACGACAGTCGTTGATGTGGAGACTGTCGGTTGTTGATGTGGCGGGAGTTGGTGCGAGGAGGATTGCAATGCGGCGACGAGTCGTGGTAACGGGCATTGGTGCCGTGACCCCCATTGGGAATTCGGTCGAGACGATGTGGGAGTCTCTGCGCGAAGCCAAGAGCGGCATCGGTGCCATCACGCATTTCGATGCCTCACATTTCCCGACGAAGTTTGCGGCGGAAGTCAAAGGATTCGATCTCCGGCAGTATGTGGATGACCCCGAGCGATTCCAGTTCTCGGGCCGGAACATTCGGTTTGCAGTCGGTGCGGCCAAGCAGGCCATCGACGATTCGGGCCTGCTTAGTGGAAAACTCGATCCCGCAAGATTTGGTGTCTATTTGGGTGCAGGCGAAGGACAGCAGGACTTTCAAGTGGTGATGGGGCTCGTGGCGGAGTCTCAGAAGAACGGCGAAGTCGATCTCGAGGCTTTCACGCGAGCCGGATTGAAAAAGCTGCACGCTCAGACCGAACTCGAGCAGGAACCGAACATGCCGGCCGGCCATTTGGCGGGCTTGTTCGATGCGCAGGGTCCGAATCTCAACTGCCTGACCGCCTGCGCGGCGTCCAGTCAGGCGATTGGAGAAGCCACCGAACTGATCCGTCGGGGCGACGCCGATGCGATGCTGTCCGGCGGTGCTCACAGCATGATTCATCCCTTCGGCGTCACAGGTTTCAATCTGCTCACAGCACTTTCAACTCACAACAACGATCCGCAGGGAGCGTCCCGTCCATTTGATCGCGATCGCGATGGCTTCGTGCTCGGTGAAGGCGCCGGCATGGTTGTGCTCGAAGAACTCGAACATGCCCGTCAGCGCGGAGCCCGAATTTACGGGGAGGTTGTTGGCTACGGATCGACGGCCGATGCCTACCGTATCACGGATATTCATCCGGAAGGCCGCGGCGCGGTGGCGTGCATCCGCATGGCGATGCGCGACGCGAGTCTCAATCCCGAAGACATTCAATACATCAATGCCCACGGGACAAGCACGGAAGTCAACGACAAGGTCGAGACCTCGGCGATCCGCCAGACGTTCGGAGACGCCGCCTACAAGACACCCGTGTCGAGCATCAAGAGCATGATGGGACACCTGATTGCGGCGGCCGGAAGCGTCGAGGCCATCACCTGCCTGTTGGCCATCCGTGACGGTGTGTTGCCGCCCACGATCAACTATCGCACCCCGGATCCCGAGTGCGATCTCGATTATGTTCCCAATGAAGCTCGCGAGGCCCCGGTGCGGCGAGCCCTCTCCAACAGCTTCGGCTTCGGGGGACAGAACGTGTCGTTGATCTTCGCGGAGTACACCGGTTGATGAAATGACGGCTTGCGCAAACTGAGTTGTATCTGGATTTGAAGACTCCCCGTCCTGTTTTGATTGGTCATTCGTTGCGTGACATCTGGTTGTTGGACGCTCTGCCGATCCAGCTTTGGTTTTGGGTTTTGCCCGTGGAGAACAGCACTTGAATTGGCTGCTCGGTGTGATCGCCGTGTTGTTGTTCCTCGATCTGATCTTGCGAGTGGTCTACGTGCGCCTGATCCTCCGCATTTTCGAGGCCAAGCCGCCGTTTAGCCCACCCACTTTGCCGCCCCATCCAACGGCCGAAATGATCGAGTTTCCGACCCGCAACGGACTCGTGTTGCGCGGCAGTCTGTACTGTCAGCCAGAACGAACCTCTCGCGGTTTGATCTTGTTCTGCCCAGAGATGGATTGCAGCCACTGGTCGGCGATGTCGTATTGCAGCGGCCTGATCGACAGCGGCTTTGACGTGATGTCCTTCGATTTCCGTGGGCAGGGTGAGAGCGATTGCCAACCCGATTACATCCCCAACCATTGGCCAACGATGTTTGAAGTTGAAGACGTGCGCGCCGCGCTCGACTTCATCCAATCCCGCGACGATTTGCGAGAACTGCCGCTGGGTGTCATGGGCATCAGTCGTGGTTCGGCACCGGCACTCATTGGCGCAGCCGAGCGTCCCAATGTCGGCGCTGTTTTCTGCGAGGGAGCTTACTCAACCGACTCGCTCATGCTGCACTTCATGATGCGCTGGGCAACGCTCTATATTCCCGGCTGGGCATTTAATCTGGTTCCCAAATGGCACTACCAGATCACATCCAAACTGGTTCGATGGACGAGCAGCATCCTCCGGCGGCGGCGGTATGTCGTCCTGGAAAAGTGGCTGCCCAGACTCAAGGATCGCCCCGTACTCTTGGTGTCGGGTGACCGGGACAATTACGTTCATTCGGATGTGACTCGCGAACTGAAGCGACGAATCAAGTCGTCGTCGACCACGATCTGGCACGTTCCCCAGGCGAAGCACAATCAGGCGCGAGCGACGGCCGGAGCAGAGTACGACCGACGCCTGACAGACTTCTTCGGGCAGCTTCAAGCACCATTCACCGCAACCTGAATGGCAATCGGCTTCCGATTTACTGCAAGTTCGGCATCGAGTCAATTTGCTGAATTGAGATCGTTTGGCCTCCTGCTGCGGTGTCGCAGCAGGAGGCCAAACGCCTTCTCAGCAATTCGCAGTTTCTGTCCGCAACATCAGACGCTGGAACCAGCCCCTCGCAGAGATGTCTAACGACGACTGTTCCAGACGGTGGCAGCGGACGGAGCTGGCACAAACATGGACGTGCGACGAGGGTTGTGGCTCGCTTCGTCCGTCGGTGTGGGAACAGACCGCGACGACGGTGACTCGTAACTGCGTGAGCGATTCTCTGACGAACCCCTGGCCGGAATGGTTTGCCACTGCTCGACGGACGGTTCCGCGCCAATTAGCGTTGGAGCAAGGGCCGTTTGAGGAAGTGGAACCGTGATCGCGGGCATGGTCGGAATGGAAGCGGTCATCGGTGCGGCTGGAATGAACGACGGCGCATACCCAATTTGATTGGAAATGTATGGCAGCCCCATTGCCGTCGATTGATGTCCACAGGAGTTGCACGACGCTGCGGTCATTGGAATCGCGATTGGAGCCGTCATCGAAAACGGAACTGTCTCGGTAATGTGCTGTACGGTCTGCACTGGCACTAACTGGGTCGAAATCTGCGGCACGCGACGAGTCACTTGATACGGGACGGCCCGCGTCTTCACTTGCTGCTGAACGACAGTCTGTGCAACCTGCTTGGTCACCGGTTTCGAAACCCACACCATCTGATAGTTGCCCTCATCGACGGTCACATTGCGATACGTCGTGCTGGGAATGTTCTCGACAACGGTCTCGTTGCGGATGTGCGTTTCAGTGACATCGCGGTAGGTCGTGACCTGCTGAGCGCGAAGCTGAGTTTGCACCACCGGTCGCGTCTGGGTGCAACTGCACCGCGCGTGAGGCATCTCGCAGGTTTCGCAGCATTCGTGGAACGGGCGTCGGAAGAGTTGAGCCTGAGTGGTCTCGGGAATCAATCCGCCAACCCCGGCCCACAAGAGACATCCCCAAAGGACACGCTTCATGACACCGGCTCCTTGAACACTCACTCGTACGATGGGAATACGACCGCCAACAGGCCATATCGTTCTCTTATTCGGCCGCCATGACGTGATCACTTCAATCGAAAAAGTCATCGCAATCGTTTTTCCAAGAAATGTCGGAGGTGATTCGGGTGACCCAATTCAGGGTCAGAGACGTACAACTTTGTGACGACACATTGTGCGATCCGAATAGCGACAGGAGTTCGTCTCCTTTGGGATGACGAGCACGTTTCGCATCCGGCAGCGAGGCTGATGTCGTTACCTAACTCGCACGTCTGCTTGAAATTGCGTTCCAACGTTGCAAAGATTCTCCCTCGTCGCTCGATCTGGCATGCGATCCGCAGTGTAACGGTGATCAATCAGTTTTAACCGAAACACCTTCAACGACATCAAGGAGTGGATCATGTGCATTCGGAACCAACGTCTGCTTTTGGTGGGTTGCCTTCTGACAAGCCTGATGTCGGCGGGCTTCGTTGCTTTCGCGAAGGACAAGGAAAAGGACAAGCCCGCTCGTGAACAACCGGCTCGTGCCGCTGCAGCCCCTGCTGCCGGACGGGCGGCATCGAATGCGAACCGAGGCAGTAACTCCCCGGCGAAGGAAGCACCACGCCAGCGAGTCGAATCTGCACCGAAGATCGAACGTCGCAACGAAAGCGCTCCCCCGGCGAGCACCAGATCGATGCCGCAGGCCAATCCCGGCAATGGCCCGTCGAAACGAGACGCCGCGCCGCGGGACAATCGAGGCAACAACGACCGTGGTCCCGCGAAAGTCATCGGTGGAGGACAGGGTGCCGATCCTCGCCCGTCAGTGAATTCGCGTCCTGATCGGGGCAAAATCGATGCAACGCCGGGGAGACAGCCCGAGGTGCGGGTGGATCGGCGGGATCGAAATCCGCAGGGTAATGGCAATCCGGCAATCGGAAGTCTGAATCAGCGTGATAACGACAAAAACAAAACTGATCGTCGTGACGACTCCAAACCCAAACTGGATGTGGGCAAGCCCGGTGGCAACCCAGTCCCCCGAGTTGGCGGAGCCGGAAATCCGGGAGGGGTACTGCCGACCGGCCCGGCTTTCGGTGGAGTGGATGGAAACAGGACACGCGATCGGCGCGACAACAACGACAAGAATCGTGATGGTCTCGACAAGAACAGTCTCCCCAAACTGGAGATCCCCAAGAACGAACCTGGTCGACCGGGTCCGAATCCGGGGGGCGACGCAACGACTGTAAATCCGGGAGGGAGGTTGCCATCGGGTCCAGCTCTGGGCGGAAACAACGCGCTTGATCGTCGCGGCGACAACGACAGGAACCGGGATGCTCGCGACAAGAACAGTCTCCCCAAGCTGGATGTCCCTCGGATCGAAACGGGCCGGCCCAATCTCAATCCGGGCAACGATGCCAGGACGGGCGTCGTCCGAGGGAACGTCAATCTTCCGGGTTCCAGCAACACGGCAATCATTGGCAGGGGCGACAATCCTCACCGGACGACACCAATCCGGATCGAGAAGAACGGTCGTGCTCCGAAGCTGGAAGGACGGCCCGAAGTCGTCAATTTGAAGCCCGAAGTCAGCGAACGAATCGCCAATCTGCGACAGACTCATGACCGCAGGGAATTTGAGCGACAGCTCAACGAGTTGAAGTCACTGCCCGACGCGAGGTCGCACGCGCACCATGCCGGCCTGAAGCTGGATCGAGTGAGCGGCGTGTACCAACAGCGAGTCGAGCAGCATGATTTCCGGCACCTGCACAACTCGGATGTCGGTCGTCGATTGAATCTCGACCGGCAGTTCCAACTGCATCGTCACGGAGACCTCTCGCGCCAAATGAACCTCGGTCCGGCCCTGGTTCAGGCCGGAGGCTGGCAACACCGGCACCACGGCCGGGTGGTGCCGACTTTCACTCAATCCTCGGTCAGCGTCTGGTATGCGGGCGGCGGTTACTATCCCCGCTACTGTTGGACTCCACGCTGGACGCCGTGGGTTGACTGGTGCTGGTGGGACACCTGCCTCCCCATCTACGACCCTCGACCAGTCTATTGCCGGCCAATCGTTTACACACCTTCCCCAACGTGGGTGGTCTACGAATACCCCGTGTGGCAGCCGCTGCCCATGACGACCTGTGGCACCTGGGTTGACGTGCCACCGGTGGTTGTCGATTCGGGAACGGACCTGCAGCTTCTGGCAACGCGGTTCGTTGACAACGGCCATCCGGACCAAAACCTCGGTCCAAGATACCGGGTCTGGTTGCGCAACAACGGCCCGTTGGCGGCCACGACTCCGTTCAACGTGGTGTTGGTCGCGGCCAACGATCCGGTGCCGGTGCCCGATCTGCCTCAGGCCGGTGCCGTCGTGAATGGCATTGAGGCGGGAGAGATTCAATCGGTGGACATCCGTTTGCCGCTGGCTGCCAATCGCCTGGCCGTCACCCCCGAAGGACAGCGGATTCCGTTTGGATATCTGCATGTCCTCGTCGACAGCCATCGTGACTTGGCCGAATCGAACGAATCGAACAACGGATCGGTGGTGGCTCGCAACGACATACTGCCCGTGGACCCGGCGGCCTTCTCGTCGGACGTGTCGGCCGGAGCACCGGGCACCGTGATCAGCGTGGCCGGTGAAGGATTGGGGCCTGAGCCGGGACAGGTCATCGTGTCGATCAACGGCCTGCAACTTCAGGCCGAGATTCACGGCTGGTACGACCTTGGCGTTCGGTTTGCCCTGCCCAACCTCGCGTTGGCCGGACCTACCGACGCCGACATCCTGATCGTGCGGGGCGACGGTGCCGCAGCCAACCCGCTCGATTTCGACCTGGTTCCACAGACAATGTTGAGCGAGTCACCTCTGCCACCAATTCCCAGTCCGTAGTGGAATCGAGACAACTCGTCACCTGAACGACACCGTGGCCCGACCGAGAACTCTCGATCGGGCCACGGTTGTTATCCCGGCGCTGTGCTGGCGTGACCTGCCGCTCGTGAGTTGACGATTGTCAGGGATGAGTATCGGTCGAGCCGGGTACCGACGGAGCAGTCGATTCAGCACGTCGTTCGGTGCGCTCCAGCAGATGCGACAGCGTCCCCTCGCCACGTTCAACGACAAATGCTGGAGCCAGCGTGAGCCAGATCAACGACAGGACAAACGGTGAGAGAGCAACGAGTTCATGGAGGGTCAAATCGCTTCGATCCACCAACTCTGTCGAACCGGAATGGACATCGACTGCAACAGACGAAGATCGTGCAGCCGGTTGGTGAGGATGCGTCGGTCGAGCGGCATCCCCAGATGACGGGCCTCGTCCAAACAGGACTCGCTGGACGGCAGCAATCATCGACCACGACAGCAGCACGGTTGCTGCGATTCCAAAGGCCGCGAACGGCGCGCGCTCCCAGGTCATCATCGACAGCGCGAGGAACGATCCTGCGGCAGAACCACAGCCCATCACTCCCGAGCCGACCAGCAAGGTGATCAGCATCACGGCAAGCCTGGGCCGCTGAAATGCCGCGCCTTCCAACGTGTCAGGCTCTCGATCACCAGACCTCGATTGCAGCAGGCCAATGAACCAGAACAGTCCGGCCACCGCCAGTCCCTGCGACTGGATGAGCAGCCACGCACCGGCCAGGCCCTCGCGGGAGGGAAGCCTCATCGCGAGAAGCACCAATGCCAGCCAACCCATCGACAACGCCGCCACGAGCTGCTTGAAGTTGCTCTGCGAGACGGCCCTCAGCCCGGCATGCAACGCCCCCACCGAAGCCACGACTCCCAACAGCCACGACAGTTCGACGGCCTGCTCCACAAACAGTGGCATCGCGAACCGGACCCAGCCACAGAACGCCACCTGAGGAATCGCGATCGCCAGCAGACCGGCCACGCCTGCGGGAGCCTCCACGAGCGTCGTCACGTACCACGACTGAAACGGGAACGCCGGTAGTCGAATCGCAAATCCAAGGACCAGCAGCAAGCACCCCCACGGCGCAAGGTCGCTCCACAACTGAACCGCCACCTCGTTGCGGGCCACCATCGATTGAAGGCCCTCCACCAGGCCGAACGTATCGAAGAAGATCGGACTGCGCCGCGCATCGAAATCGCTGCGCACCCACGGCCAGGACACGGCAATGAGCGTCGTTCCGAGCAGCGTCAGCCCGCAACCGACGAACTGCCAGATCAAGAAGCGACCCGCCGCCGCCCGGCGCTCTCGCCCTCCCCACCGGCCGATCAGGAAATAGAGCGCGGGAAGCGACATTTCAAAGGAGATCAGGGAAGTCACCAAGTCACGACTGGTGAGCGATGCCAACAAAAAAGCTTCGCCGAGAAACAGCGCGACGTAGTAGGCGGACGACGATTCGCCAACACGAGGACCGGGGATCAAGACCGCCGCCCACGCGGCAAGTGTGAGCCAGACGGCTGGCCAGAGAGTCAGCCCATCGAGCCCAAACGACAGCCGCACCCCGATGCCTCTTTGAATCTGGTTCTGATCGACAACTCCCGCTGCCGACGATTCGACCAGCCAACCAAAACTCACTTCCATCTGTGAGACGTCGGCGCGTCCGCGTTGATCGACTCGATGCGGATCGTAATGCCAGACGGCCGCGCCAAGCAGGAACAGCGTGAGAAAGGCGTTGGAGAGCGCCGTCGGTCGCGCGAGCAGCGGGTTCAGGCGCGAAACGACCGCCACGGACGCGGCTCCGATCAGCGGCGAGATCGTCGCCATGAACGGCAGCATGTCGGCAGCCAAGGTCAACCTGCGCATCACGGGTGAGTCCAGGTGCCCGATGGCGGAGTCCGCATCACCATCAACGGCTCATTCGACATCATCGGGCGTCCCGTCGGGATCGACGGCTCGATCAGTTGCGGCGGGCGACGGCAGCTTGCTCAGCGTGACACCGGCATTGGTTCCGTCGCTGGCTCCGTTCACCGCCGGGTTCGAGGTGGCCATCGTGTTGAGTTCGACGGCGTCGGCGGTCATCTTCGTCCAAGTGCGGTCGGAGGGCTTTGTGCGCCAGATCACGGCGGCGTTCGTCGAGCCGGTTCCCTCGTTGCCTCCCCAGTAGTTCCGCCACGCATCGAAATCGAGTTGCCGCGCCGTCGCCGCCGGCTGGCGTCCACCCAACTGCCAGAAGACGGCCATCGAATCGTAGTAGTTGCGGTCACCGTTCCAAAAGAAGAGACGCTGCATGTCCATCAGGTCGCCCGCGTCTTTCATCGCGATCAGCGGCCGATTCGGTCCGCACGACAGGATGTTGTTGCGGGCGATGACCAGCATGGGGGGAGTGCGATCCGTGAGGTTGTCGATCCCTTCCGTCACGATCAGACCCTCGGACAGGCAGCAGGTCGCATGATCGAGTTCCAGTGTCACGCGCTCGGACTCGACGTTGGCGAGTTCCGTCTGGCACATCGCGTGGAACAACGACCCCTGCAACGCGACAAGCACGTCCTTGATCTGGAAGCGGACGGGTACGGCGTCGCGGAGCAGAATCAGATCGCACTCGCCGCGGACGAGACTTTCGGAGATCGAGACCTTCGGCGGTTCGGCGGGCATTCCGTTCTTCATCATACCGACGTTGCCGAGGCCCTGTCCGGCGGCGGCCACCTGCTCGATGACACACGCCGGTTGCGCATTCGGATTCGCGACGGTGATCGTCACACCGTGAAGCTGCAGTTTTTCGGGGCGCTCGAGCGAGAACAACGCCCAGCGGTCGGCCGCGATGCGTTCGGGGATCGCAAAGGTCAGATCGACGTTGACGAGTTCCAGCGAACCGCCGGTGACGGTGATCATTCGCGATTGCGTCGCATCGTTGGGCGGCTCGATCGGTGCGAACGCGATCAACGGACGGAAGCCGATTCCGCCGCGCACGATGATGTTCTTCTTGTTCGACAGGCGAATGGGACGCTCGGCCTCGCCACGACCGCCGTTGTAACGCAGTTCGATGATGCTGCCGTCCCTGGCTTCGGCACAGGCCGCTTCCAAACTGTTGTATGTTTTCCCGTCCAGGATCGAAACGACTTTGCCCGCGTCCGCCGGAGCTGCCGGTGCGGAAACCGTCTCCGCAATGCTCGTCACCGGCCTGGCGATCGCCGTCGCAGGCGGAAGGTCATCCCTGGCGGGGACTGAGACGGCGGAGTTCGGCTTGGGATTGGGGGGCGTTTCCGTTGCATGGGGTCGCGGATTGGAAACACTGCTGAGCAGCGGCAGATCCTTCGCTTCAAACATGCCATCCGTCGGTTTCAGGTCGAGCGGTATTGGGCGAAGAATTCTTTCGCCCGGTCCAACGAATTCGGCGCCTTCGGAGAGCAACGGACCCTGTGTGACTCCCGCGACTGATTCCAGGGGGATGAGCTTTGAATCGGAAACCGTGGGAGGAGTCAAAGTCGTTTTCAATGCCTGTCGCTTCGCATCGCCATGGGCCGAACCGGAAGCGGAGGCCACCTGCGAATTCGGAACCGGCGTCTTCACCGGTTCGTCAGCAGGAGCTTGAACTGCGACCGTTGGCACCGTGTGGAGATCGAATCGCTGGAGCAACGACGGGTAGCGATCCATCGCGACGACGAGCAAAATCAACGCGGCAGCCGTCGCGATCCAGCCGATGTTGCGCTGCCAGGCCGGCGGTTGGAACCGAGTCGCCGTCAACCAGACCTGACCGTCGATCGGAACCGCTCCCGAACCGAGAGACCTCGCCACAATCAGCAGATCTCGCAGCAACTCACCGGGGTTCGCGTAACGTCGTCGCGGGTCGCTGGCCATCATGCGGCGAACGACCGCCGACAGTGCGGGAGAGACGCGGCGGTTCTTGCGCGCCGGATCGGGAGCCTCCTTGCCCTGATGATCGAGCAGCTTTTGCAGCACGGTTCCTTCGGCGTAGGGCGGCTCACCGGTCAGCATGTGATACAGCGTGCAGCCGAGCGAGTAGATGTCGCTGCGCACATCGACGTTGCGCGGGTCTTTGGCCTGTTCGGGCGAGATGTAGTCGAACGTGCCGAGCGTTGTTCCCGCCACGGTCAGCTCGGCAGAGGCTTCGTGGCTGTCGCGCCTCGCCAGTCCGAGGTCGACCAGCTTCGCGCGACGTTGGGGTGTGATGAGGATGTTTGACGGCTTGATGTCGCGATGCACGACTCCGGCGGCCGACGTGTGGCTGAGTGCGGCGGCCAACTGCATGGCGTAGTTCACCGCTTCGGCCGGATCGAGCTTCCCCTTCAGACGGATCACGTCGCGCAGGTTCGATCCGGCGACGTACTCGTAGGCGATGTAGTGCAGCCCCGAATCTTCGCCGTAGAAGAAGACTCGGGCGATGTTGTCGTGATCGAGTCGCGCGGCGGCGCGGGCTTCGTTTTGGAATCGCTGCACCGACGAAGGGTCCACCGACAACGACGGGGCGAGAATCTTGAGTGCGATGTTGCGCCGCAACCGCTCGTCCGTGGCGAGGAAGACGGATCCCATGCCGCCGATGCCGACTCGCCGCTGAATCGTGAAGTGGCCGATGCGCACTCCCGCCACGTCATCCGCGTCGGCTGCGGTCGGGAACAAGCGACGACTTTGATCGAGGACCGCGTCGGAGACCACTCCGCCTGGAACAGCGGTCGCCGGCGAGAGCGGAGACGTAATGACGGTTTCGGATCCTGGAATGGCCGGGCCTCGCCAGGCAAACGGAAACGTCGGGCCTTGTCCCGAGCCGGAATGGCTGTCGGGTGGCAACGGACTGTCAGATTTGAGTTGGCTGCTCGCCATGGGATCTCAATCTCTGCGTGACGCGTGGTGGCGAACCGCGAAAGTTCGCCCGGGCTGTTTCCGGTGTGACTGGTTTCTTGATTTCTTGTTTTTGGAGTTATCGGCTGGCGATCTCGCCGCGGGAGCATTGTAGACGACCAACTCGCCGGAAAAGTTCACCATCTGGAGATTTCTGCGGCCATCCGAAAATCTTGTCTCGACAACGAATGCCGATCTCCCGATGGGGCGCTCAAACCCCGATTCCCCGGTGTGGACCAACCGCCACAATCCTCACAACCACTTGCGTTTGACTCACCCCTCCACGAAGTCTCAGCGGGGTTGTCCATGAGTCGCCAGTTTGTCGACTTCGACTGCGATCGCCTCGAAGAGGGCTTCAGCCTCCGCGTTGAGTCCCTCGGTGTATTGATCGGATTCCAAGACCATTGCCGCATGATGACGAATCGTCACGTCGGCAATGGGTGGTGCCTCGGACTTAGAATCGTGCGGTCGCGACACCTTCCGCAGATCGTGGGCTTTCGGTACAAACGCATGCTCCAAGTGCTCGATCATGTCGTGAGACCTCCGGGCGGCCTCGCGAATCTTGTCGCGCAGTGTGAGCTGGTCCAAATTCAGTGATCGAGCCATGGGACGTGCCATCCAGAACGGGCGGAGACGGGTTGCGACATATTAGATCGTCCAACGGCAAACAGCGTCAAGACGCAAGGGTGAGATGAGGAATGGTTGAGGGTCTATGGTTGAGGGTTGATGGTCAGAAAAGGCAAAACCATCCCACCCAACCTTCATCCCACCCAACCTTCATCCCTCAACCTTCAACCTTCAACCCCCCGGGGTACTGATGGCATGAGAATCCTGGTGCTGGCCGACATTCATGCCAACTGGCCCGCACTCAGTGCGATCCGCGAGTCGTTCGATGCGTGTCTGTTTCTCGGCGATCTCGTCGAGTACGGGGTCGAGCCGATTCCATGCATCGACTGGGTGCGCGAGCATGCCACGTTTGCGATCAAGGGGAATCACGATCATTCGGTCGCCCAGCACGTGACTCCTCCCGCCGGATCGGGCTTTCGCAAACTGGCGGGAGTCACGCGGCAGCAACACTGGAGCGTGCTGTCTCCGTCGCACCTCAAGTACCTGTCACGACTGCCCGTGACGCAGACGGTGCAACTGGACGGCCTCCGGTTTCATCTCGTGCATGCCACGCCGCGCGATCCGATGGACGAGTACCTGGCCAACGAACCGGAACTGTGGCGTGCGCGGCTGGAGGGGATCGAGGCCGACATCGTCTGTGTCGGACACACGCACGTGCAGTTTCATCTCGACCTGGGCCAGTGGCAACTCCTCAATCCCGGCAGTGTCGGGCAGCCGCGTGACGGAGACCCGCGCGCCGCGTACGCGATCATCGACAACGGCCGCATTGAACTGAAGCGGGTGGAGTACGACATCGATGCCACGGTGCGCGGCCTGCGCGACGCGGGACTTGCGCCCGACGTGCTGGAGCTCGCCGAGGTGGTGCTGCGAACCGGCGGGAAGCCGTGATGTGGGGCAGGTTTGTTACCTGCCTGAAGCGAAGGGGGACACGGGCAGGTAGGAAACCTGCCCCCACGTCGCGTCGATTGTTTCACCGGCGGGCCGTTCGTAGGATGTCGGCCCTCGTGACCAGACCGTTTTCGATGAAGGATCAAGTGCCATGCAGTTTGAGACCCGTTGCGTTCATGTCGGCGTCGACAAGGACTCGGCCTACCTGAGTGCGACCACGCCGATCTACCCCACGTCCACGTTTCGGTGGGACGATTTGAAGACCAACCGCGGCTTCGACTACACGCGCAGCGGCAACCCCACGCGAAGGGCACTCGAAGAGAATCTGGCGGCTCTCGAAGGCGGAATCGACTGCCGCGCGACGTGTACCGGGATGTCGGCCATTACCGCCACGATGCATCTGTTCCAGCCTGGCGATCACATCATCGCGGGCCACGACATCTATGGCGGCACGTACCGGCTGTTCGATTCTGTCTTCCGCAAGATGGGGATCGAGTTCTCGTTCGTCCGCATGGGCGACCCCGAGAACGTTCGCCGCGCGATGACTCCCGCGACAAAGTGCGTCTGGATTGAGACCCCCAGCAACCCGCTGCTCAACATCGTGGACCTCTCTGCGATTTGCGAGGTCGCCCGCGCGGGAAAGGCGATCTCGATTGCCGACAACACGTTCCTGTCGCCTTATCTCCAGCGGCCCTTTGAACACGGGTGCGACATCGTCGTCCATTCGACCACGAAGTACCTGAACGGCCACTCGGACGTCGTGGGCGGCTGCGTCATCACCCGGCACAAGGACCATGCCGAAAAGATCGGCTACATCGTCAACGCCCTCGGGCTGGGCTGCTCGCCGTTCGATGCGTGGCTCGTGCTGCGTGGCGTGAAAACGCTCGGCCCACGCATGGAGGCTCATCAGCGCGGAGCCATGACCGTGGCGAAGTTCCTGCAGGCCCATCCGCGAGTCCAGCACGTCTACTATCCGGGACTGACCGACCATCCGCAGCACGAGCTCGCGAAGAAGCAACAATCGGGCTTTGGCGCGATGCTGAGCTTTGACGTGAAGGGGGGCCGACCGTTCGTCGAGCAGGTTCTCTCCAAGTTAAAGATGTTTCAACTGGCCGAGTCGCTCGGCGGCGTCGAGTCTCTGATCGAGTATCCGGACACGATGAGTCACGCCTCGATGAACGAGGCCGCTCGTCGCGAGGCGGGGATCACCGACAGCACGCTGCGAGTTTCCGTCGGCATCGAGCACCCGGACGACTTGGTCGAGGACTTCGCGCAGGCGCTCGGCGAATGAGACGTGTGACAGAAGTCTCGTAGGGCCGGTTCCACCGGCCACGTCAGTTCAACGGCCGGTGAAACCGGCCCTACACCTCTGACGTCTGCCTACGCCACCATCTCCGGGGCGATGATGCGGCCGATCTGGTCGTCGAGTTCGTTGAGCAGGACTTCGATGTCGCTCTTGTAGCCTCGGCTGACGGCGCTCTCCAGATGCCGGGCCGTTTCGGTCAGGATCGGGAAGCCCGCCGTTCCACCGGCTCCCTTGAGCCAGTGCGACAACTCCGCCAGTTCGGCCATGTTGTCGTCGGCGTGGGCCGTGTGCATCGCGGCGAGTTTCTCGTCGGCGCGGCCAATGAACTCACGCACGATCTCGGCGAATTCGACGTCGTCGGTCGGGAGTTCCGACACGAGTGGCGCGTGCAGCGTCGATTGGCGACGCGACTGGCTCGCTTCGTGTTTGACCGGACTGGATCCCGCCAGAATTCCGGAGATCTTTTCGAGCAGTTTCTCGGGATTGATGGGCTTCGTCAGATAGTCGGAACAACCTGCGGACAGGCATCGTTCCGCATCGCCCCGCATGGCGTGTGCGGTCAGGGCGACGATTGGCCGGTCATAGCCGTCGTCGCGCAGTCGGCCCGTCGCGGTGTAGCCGTCCATCACCGGCATCTGCATGTCCATCAGGATCATGTCAAAGTCGTGCTCACGAGTGGTCGCGACTGCCTCCAAGCCGTTTTCGGCCATGACGACTTCCGCTCCGGCACGAGACAACACCAGCCGGATCAGCTTGCGGTTCGTGTCGCCATCGTCCACGACGAGAATCGTCTGACCATTCAAACGACCGCAGGCAGGGACCGGTCCGGAGTGTTCGTTCGGCAGAATGTCGGCGGCCGGATGCTGCAACAGACGCACGCCTTCCAGCGGCCCGGTGGCAATGGTCGTCGAGAACGTGCTGCCGCGACCCGGCTCGCTGTGGACGGTGATGCCGCCCCCCAGTCCGACCGCGATGTGCTTGCAGATCGACAGGCCGAGACCCGTTCCGCCGAACCGCCGCGTGACCGAACTGTCGGCTTGTGTGAAGGGCCTGAACACGGCATCGAGCATCTCGGTGGGAATGCCGATCCCCGTGTCGATGACGTCGACGGTCAGTTCGCCCCGCAGGGCATTCAACTGGGCGACGGCCTGGACCGCACCGTGCTCGGTGAACTTGATCGCGTTGCCAACGAGATTCAACAGCAGTTGGCGGAAGCGGGCCGGATCGCTCTCGATGGTTTCGGGAACGTGTCCGTACCAGTTGTATTCCAGCGCCAATCCCTTCTGCTGGGCACGAGCCCGCATGACCGACATGACTTCGGCGATGATCTGATGGGGCGAGAACCGGATGTGCTCGTACTCCATCTGCCCCGCCTCGATCTTCGACAGGTCGAGGATGTCGTTGATGAGCGTCAGCAGATGTTCGCCGCTGTGATGCACGGTTTCGAGGAAGTCGCGGCGCTCGGCCTCATCACCGCGATCGACGCCCCGCCGCAGCAGGTCGGTGAATCCGAGAATGGCATTCAGAGGCGTGCGAATTTCGTGGCTCATGTTGGCCAGGAAGCTGCTCTTGGCCCGGCTGGCGGACTCGGCCGCATCTTTGGAGCGGACCAGCTCGCGTTGGACTCGTTCGCGGTGTTCGATCTCTTCCTGCAACTGATGCGTGCGATCCTCGACCCGCCGTTCGAGGTCGTCCTGGCCTCGTTCCAGCTCGTCTCGCGAGGCTTGAACCTGTTCGACCATGCGGTTGAACGAGAGATACAGCACGCCGAGTTCGTCGCGGGCCTCCGTCTGGACGCGAATGGAATAGTCGTCGTTTGCCGAGATGCGCCGTGCCGCCTCCGCCAGTCGCAGGATCGGCCCCGAGATCGATCGCTGCATCATCGACGCAAACAGGACCGCCACCGCCAGTGCCACGACCATCACAAGCATGGACACTTTTGAGTAGCTGATGAGTTGCTCCCAGATGTCGTGCAGATTGGCTCTCAGATAGACCGTTCCGAGCAGACGCCCCTCCGAGTAGACCGGTCGATAGTGCTCCAGCAGGGTCAGCGACGTTAGACCGTCCCGGGTGCTCCAGCCAAGACGGTCGGGTGGCACCCTTCCCTCGGTGGTCGAATACTGTGCGAACAGGCGACCGTCCGCATCGTACACGGCGGCCAGTTCGATCGACGGCTGGGTCCGCAGCGATTCGAGCAGCTCGCTGGCATGACGCGACTGACCGGTCGTGAGCGCCACTTCGCTGTTGGATCCGAGCAGTTCGGCCTGCGTGCGCAATTGCCCCTGCTTCGTCTCGCGCAGCAATCGGAAATCGTTGAGCACGAATCCCGTGCAGGCCAGCACGAGCGCGATCGCACCCGAGGCGGCGGCCAGCAGGATCAGTTTGCTCTTGAGATGCAGGTCACGTCGCCAACGCATGTGATACTTCCAACTCTCACAAATTTCAGGTGCTGTTGGCCGTCGTCTGCATCGCCGCGTTTTCTTGCTCGTACTCGTAATCTTACTCTTACTCGTAATCTCGCAGCCAAACGGAGCAAGAGTAAGATTATGAGTAAGAACCAGAAGCCATATTAAACTCCGTTTCCTGGAACTCGGCGGTGCCA
Organism: Planctomycetota bacterium; assembly: GCA_038040225.1. Classification (GTDB taxonomy): domain Bacteria; phylum Planctomycetota; class Planctomycetia; order Planctomycetales; family Planctomycetaceae; genus Schlesneria. The sequence goes on along the minus strand of JBBPIS010000021.1, from coordinate 27,554 downwards.
GGAATCTGTCTGTCGATCAACTCCAGCGTCTACTGCGGATCGGCCAACTCGATCTGGGCCTGGACGATTCGGTCTCTCTGAGAAAAGAAGGCGTCGATGGCGTTGGGATCGAAGTGCGAACCCCGCTCTTGCTGGAGGATCTCGAAGCACTTGTCGAGTGAAAACGCGGGCTTGTAAGGCCGGCGACTGCTGAGGGCGTCGAACACATCGGCCACGGCCGTGATGCGGCCTTCCAACGGAATGTCCTCACCCGCCAGGCCCAACGGATAACCGGTGCCATCCCAGCGTTCGTGATGCGTCAGCGCGATCCGCGCCGCCATCGCCAGCAACGGCGAGCGGGGAGCCTCCAGAATCTTGGAGCCAATCTGAACGTGCTGCCGGACCTTCTCCCAGTCGCGGTCACTCATTTGTTCGACGATCTTCTTGCCGAACAGCGTGTGCCGCTGCATGCGGTCGTACTCTTCGGGAGTCAGCCGGCCCGGCTTGAGCAGCACATCGTCGGCAATTCCGATCTTGCCCACGTCGTGCAACTGAGCGGCCAACTGCAGCATGCGACAGGTCTCGGCCTCCAAGCCCATCGCCTCGGCGATGATGCCGGCATACCGACCGACCCGCTCGACATGCCGACCCGTGTGGTCGTCGCGGTACTCGACCGCTCGCGCCAGGCAATGGATCACGTCCGTCCGCGAGGCTTCGAGGTCCGCCGTGCGCACGCGCACCGCCTCTTCCAGCGTGTGGGCATAGTCGCGCAGCCCATCGTGGTACTTCTTGATCGTCAGCGCATTCCGGACACGCGGAGCCAGTTCGCTCGGATCGATCGGTTTGGCGAGCAGGTCGGAGGCCCCCAGCTCGAGCACCGTCAATTTGGTCGTTCGATCGCTGGCCGCCGTCAGAATCAGGACCGGCAGTTGAGCCAGTTCCTCATGGGCGCGAATCGTTCGCAACAGATCCACGCCACTCACGACGGGCATCATGACGTCGAGAATGATCAGGTCGGGGCGCTCTGTGAGAATCGTGGCCATCGCACGGGTCGAGTCGGTCACGCCAAGGCACTGCTCGTATCCCAACTCGCGCAGATACTTGTGACAGACCTTGACATTGATCGGTTCATCGTCCACGACCAGAATCTTCGCGGTCGACATCAAATTTTGAATGGGTGCAATGGGGAGCAACGGGACGGAAGGAGTTGGGGCCGACACGCGGGACGTCATGGAGACGGGGGGTGCGACCGCCCGTTGATGAGGCCGGTAGACGGGAACCTCACCAGACCTCGAGTCGTCCTGAATCGCGTCCAGCAACTGATCGATGTCGGAAGCGACTGTGGTGGCGGAACTCATGACTTGGTCCTGCGGAGCGGGGTCTGCTCGCGTTGGTTCGACACGCCAAGTGCCGAGTTTCGTTTTGTGGCCCTACCTGTTGAACCTAGTTCGCAAATTGCGTCACCCGTTTTCAGCGAAGGTGTTTTCCCGAAACATGTCACGCTCACCCGGCCCGAATGACGATCGCGAGGATTGCGCATGTCACGACGACGATTCTGACCCTGCCGATTGTCATGATCGCCCGCCAGCGTGACAGTTTGAATGTCTGATCGTGTTAGGCCAGTTTTTCCCCTCCCGCTTCCAAAGCACCGATCACCGTGCCAAATTCTGTCAGACACGTTCGCCCCGCAATGGCCTCCTCCTCAGAGATCGTGGTGTTCGGCGACGATCCCGAACAACTCGACGCGGTCGCCGAAATGGCATTTGCCGAGATCGCGCGCGTCGAGCAACTGCTCTCGCGGTTCGATCCGACGAGCGAACTGAGCCGCATCAATCGCGAGGCGGCCTGCGGCGGATGCCTCGTCGATTTTGAGATGCTTCAAATCCTGCTCGACTGCCGTGCGTGGTGGCTTCGCACCGAGGGAGCCTTCGACATCGCGGCCGGCTCGCGAAACGAGAGCGGCGGGCCGCTGACGTTCGACGCCGTGGAACTGGATGTTCCCGAGAGACACCTCGCGTTCCGATCGTCCGGCGTGCGGCTCGACTTGGGTGCGTACGGCAAGGGCTACGCACTCGACTGCGCCGCGAGGCTGATTCGTCAGCAAGGGATCACGTCGGCCCTGCTGCATCTCGGGACGAGTTCCGTGTTGGCCATCGGTTCGCCGCCCGGAGACGATGGCTGGCGGATCGGTCTGCGTGATCCCGACGATTCGACGCGCGAGTCACAGCAAGTCCTGCTCACCAGCGCCGCGCTGTCGACTTCTGCGACGAGGCATTCCTCGCCCGATGCGACTGCCGTTTCAGACATCCTCGATCCGCGAACAGGCCGACCCCTGCTCGCTTCCGCCACCTGCACGGTCGTCGCGCCAACAGCCTCAACCGCCGAGGCACTCTCCACGGCCTTCGTCGTCCTCGGCCGAGATCGCTCCGACAAACTGCTGGGCGAGTGGAACGACTCGTCACTGCGAGCCATCTGGACGCAGATCCGATGACGATTCACTGTGGCTCGACGCCGGAATAGCTGACGTGGTCGACGCTGCCAACGTCGGTTCGGATGCTGGCAGCATTCGCCACGCGGGGACGCTTACTGACACGCCTGTCCTTGGGCGAGCGTCTGCAAAAACGTGACTCCAACGTGATGCACATCAAGGCGGTTACGCTGCGCGACGCTGCGGTTGTTGTCGGGCGGGGGAGTCGGCCAGTGTCCACCAGTCGCGGTCCGCTTCGTTCCACGGCACAGAGGCCGTTTCGGGGCGAGGCCAGTCGGCCAGCGGTGTCGAGTCAAACGGGGCCGTGATGTACGGCGAACTGGCGCGGTCCGCAATCTCTGCGGCGAGGACCGGCGCGAGAACCAGCCTTGTCGGACAGCCCGTCGTCACGTTCCCCGCGCAGAAAACTTGAACCACCTCGCGACGCGAGTTGTTGCTCAACTCTCCTTCCGCGCGGTCGAGACCATACGTCGACCACTCGATCTGTCGCAGGTCGAGCCTCGGCAGAATCCGAATGAGCTCTTCACGGACTCGTTCGGTCTGCGCGTGCGGTTCCAGCTTGAATCCGTGCTCCGCGAGCACGCCTCCGATCTGCCAGACGGTTCGTCCGTCGTCATCGATGTCCGACGTCACCGTCACGATGGTCTTGGCTGCTTCGACACAGTGTCCGTTCAGTTCCGGCAGGTTTCCCCGCGCGAGAACCATGTGCAACGGACGAGTCGGCAGCGCATCGACACTCAGCCCGACCAGCTCGCGCAGTCGTGCGTTGTCGCTCCCGGCCGTGAAGATCACCTGACGCGGCTTCAACTCGAGCGTGCTGCCGTCGGAAGGCGATGTCAGTTGGATCGCGTCCACTTCACCGGGGCTGTTCAACCGGAATCGCAGGCCCCGCTCGGCATCAATCAGCAGCAGGCGGTCGCGATACTGATCGGCCAGATCGGCGAGAAAGCTCGCGGGACAGATGACTTGTTCGGGCAGACGACAGACCGGGCCCATCACCTCCGCCAACGCGGCGGGGCGTTCCTCATCGGCCAGTGCTTCGGAGTCGCTGCGCGCCGCGAGGCGACTGCCGGCTGTGACGACGTGTGGACCGGGTGACTCGGCCTGCCAGAGGTAACAGCACTCGGACCGCAGCCGGGTGCGAGTCAGATTCGGCGCGATGCGACCGAGCAGCGCGTCGCGCCACAGATTGGGAAGCTCACGCAGCGGCTTGACCGCACGGCCGGCGAGACCGTTCGCCGCGGACGTCCGTCCGACGTGCAGGATCGCCTGCGAACCGACCGTGTCGCCCGCACCGAGTCCCCGCGATTCGAGCAGCACCACATGGTGCCCATCGCGAGACAACCGGTCGAGCAACCACAGCCCCGCTGCACCGCCACCAAAAATCACCGCGTCCAATCGCATCGCCAAGACCCTTCATCCATGAGGGACCGCGGGTTGTAGTCGAACTCGAAAAGACCGAAAAGAGGGATCGCCGAATGGCGGTGTGGGGACCGCCGTTCATTGGTGGTCATCTCGCGCGCTGCGGATTCTTGTTCCCCTCGCCCCCTTGGGGGAGAGGGGTTAGGGGTGAGGGGCGATAGCACAGGACGCTCGGCAACTGTTGCCCCTCACCCCTGGCCCCTCTCCCCCAAGGGGGCGAGGGGAGAAAAAGTTACTCGGCCCGAGGCAGACCACCAATTCACGACTGCACCCTCGGCTTGGATCGAGAGACATGCTTAGACTCGAAAAAAAGGGTGCGGTGCATCACTATGCTCGGCGATTGACACCGCCTTCCTCCCCCGACGAGACACACCGAGTTCAAGGAACCCTCTCCATGCTGAAGCGAGTCCATTCGCGAATCCTGTTCTCCGCCGCCGTGGCTCTCAGCCCGTGGCTGGCGATGGCTCAGGAGACCACCGACGACAAGTTCTTCACCCAGGTGCCGGAGATCGCGGCGGCAGCGGGTCGGCCGGCTCCCGAGAAGACCGAGCCAGCCAAGCCGAACCTCTTCGCGGACGGACCGGCTCCCAGTTGGATTTGGGGAGCCGATCAGGACAAGAAGTACTTCGTCAAGAAGTCGTTCAACGGCGGAGCCCAGTTCGCCTTCGTGAAGGCGACATGCGACGACTCGATGAAACTGTTTCTCAACGGCAAGGAGATCGCGTCTGGTGACAACTGGAAGGAGCCGGTTCAGGTCGACATCAAGGGGATGCTCAAGCCGGGTGAGAACGTGATCGAGGCCGAGGTCGCCAACGCCGAAGGGATCGCCGGCTTTCTCGCCAAAGTCGTACTGCTGGCTCGAGACGGCAAGGACCGGTACGTAGTGACGGATGCCTCGTGGCAGGCGGCCGAATCGCGCGACGCGAAAGAATGGGTCGCCGCGACAGTGCTCCGAAAACTGGAGGACCATCCCGGTGGGAAGTTCTTCACCGAAGGAAGCACCTCGAGTGGCGCGCCGCGCGATCTGTTCAACCTGCTGCCCGGTTTTCAGATCGAACGACTGTTCACCGTGCCGAAGGAGAAGCTCGGTTCGTGGGTCAACATCACCAGCGATCCCAAGGGCCGGCTGATCGTTTGCGATCAGGGGACCATGAACAAGGAAGAACGTGAGAAGCGCGGTGAGTGGGCCGAGAAGGGCCTGTGCCGCATCACGCCGCCAGCCATTGGCAGCAGCGAACCGACGAAGGTCGAGCGGCTCGATGTGAAGCTGACCGGTGCGCAGGGTTTGCTGTGGGCGTTCGACAGTCTCTACGTTGTCTGCAACGGTGGACCGGGCAGCGGGCTGTACCGCTGCAAGGACACCGACGGCGACGACCAATACGACGAAGTCGTAAAGCTGCGCGAGATTCCCGGCGGTGGCGAGCACGGGCCGCATGCCATTCGCCTGTCGCCCGACGGCAAGTCGCTCTACGTCATCGCGGGCAATCACACGAAGATGCCGTTCGAGATCAAGACGAACGCTCCACCGCAGACGATGGGCGGACAGCGCACCGAACAACTGCGAGCGACTCTGCCGGAAGGAGTCACCAGCCGACTGATGCCGAACTGGGACGAGGATGTGTTGTTGCCGCGTTATTGGGATCCCAGTGGTCATGCCGCTGGCGTGCTCGCGCCGGGCGGGTGGATTTGCCAAACCGACCCGGACGGCAAGACGTGGGAGGTGTTCTCGTCCGGCTATCGCAACCAGTTCGACTTCGCGTTCAACGCGGACGGCGAGATGTTCGCCTACGACGCTGACATGGAATATGACTTTGGTGCGCCGTGGCATCGTCCGACGCGAGTCGTCCACGCGACCAGCGGCAGCGAGTTCGGTTGGAGAAGCGGCACCGGCAAGTGGCCCGCGTATTACGTGGACAGCCTCCCTCCGGTGATCGACATCGGTCCCGGCTGCCCGGTCGGCGTCGAGTTCGGTTACGGCACCAAGTTCCCCGCCAAGTACCAGAAGGCGCTGTTCATCTGCGACTGGACCTTCGGCACGATGTACGCCATCCACATGGAGCCATCCGGCTCCAGCTACAAGGCGACGAAGGAAGAGTTCGTCTCGCGCACACCGCTGCCGCTGACCGACTGCACGGTCGGCGCGGATGGTGCGCTCTACTTCACGATCGGTGGACGAGGTACCCAATCGGAACTTTTCCGCGTGACCTACGTCGGCACCGAATCGACGGCTCCCGTCGAGTACAAGTCTGCTCCGTCACTTGCCGACAACGGTCTGACCGCCACGTCTCCCAATCGCTTGCGCCAATTGCGCCATGAGATCGAGGCGTATCACGTCGGAGAACCCGCCAATCCCCACAAGGCCGCTGCGTTTATGGTGTTTCATCTGAGCAATCCCGACCGCTTCATTCGCTATGCGGCCCGAGTCGGTTTGGAACGTCTGCCAGTTGAGTTGTGGCAGGACAGCGTGTTGAACTCACCCGATGTCGAGACCGTCATCACCGGCGCAGTCGGCTTGGCACGACAGGGCGAAACATCGCAGTTGCCGAAGATCGTCGCGGCCCTCAGCAAGATCGACTTCGCCAAACTGACCGAGGCCCAGCAACTCGAACTACTTCGCGCGTACCAGCTCGCCCTCATCAGACTCGGCTCGGGCGACGAGGCGACTCACGCCGCGCTCGGCCAGAAATTCGACAACCTCTTCCCGGCGAGGTCGGACTTCGTCAACCGCGAGCTGTCGATCCTGATGATTCACTTCCAATCACCCGGAGCCGTGCCGAAGCTCGTTCCGTACCTGACGCAGGAACGAGTCGCCTCGCAGGAGGCGATCGGCGCGTTGCTCGAACGGAACAAGGGCTACGGCGGCACGGTCGCCGCGATGCTCGCCAACCAGCCGGATCAGCAGCAGTACCACTACGCCTTCCATCTGCGGACGCTGAAGACCGGCTGGACGTTCGAGGATCGGAAGACGTACTTCGCGTGGTTCGACAAGGCCCGCCAGTGGTCTGGCGGCGCGACCTATCCCAAGTACCTCAACAACATCGACAACGAAGCTTTTTCGTTGCTGACGGACGCCGACCGATTGAAGATCGAAGCGAGCGGTGCCCGCAAACCATACGTCGCTCCCGAACTCCCCAAGGCAAAGGGTCCGGGCCGCGAGTACTCGCTGGACGAACTCCTCGCGCTGTCCGCCGACAAAATGAAGGGCCGCGATTTCAAGAACGGTCTGAAAATGTACGGAGCCGCCCGCTGCATCGTCTGCCACCGCTTCGGCGGAGACGGAGGCGCCACGGGACCGGACCTCACTCAGTTGGCCGGCCGCTTCACGCTGAAGGACATGACCGAAGCCATCGTCGATCCGAGCAAAATCGTCTCCGACCAGTTCAAGGCGACGATCGTCGAGACCAAGGACGGCAAGTCGTACACCGGCAAACTGGTCAACGACACGAAAGACAGCATCACGCTGGTGATCGACCCCGAAAACGCGACCAAGACGGTCGAAATCAAGAAGGACAACATCGAGGAGCAGCAGGCATCGACCGTCTCGCTGATGCCCAAAGACCTGCTGAAGACCCTCAACGAGGACGAGGCCCTCGACCTGCTGGCCTACCTGATGTCGCGCGGCAACCCCGGCGATCCGATGTTCAAGAAGTAGATGTCCAAAGGAGGTTCGCCTTTCCTGTCCCCTCGCCCCGGCTTTGCGGGGAGAGGGTGAGGGTGAGGGGTCTTCTTTTCAGTAGCACGCACGTTCTCCAGTGACCCGGACGCTCGGAGCGTCCGGGTCACTTTCGATATGCCCGAGTCTTACCCCATGACCAAACCTCATCACCAAACCGACTTCCCGCCCCAGGAGTTTGAAGCACGACGGCAGCATGTCTTCGACGCCATCGGCAAGCAGGCCACGGCCGTGATTGCAGGGGCACCGGCGACCGGCGCGTTCGATCTGTTTCGGCAGACGAACGAGTTCTATTACCTCTGCGGTGTCGAAGTGCCTCATGCCTACCTGCGTCTCGACGGGTCGATGCGCTGGACGACGCTCTATCTGCCGCGACGCGATCCGAAGCACGAACGCAGTGAGGGACCGCAACTCAACTCCAGCGATCCCGAAACCGTCTGCAAGCTGACCGGCGTCGATGACGTCAAGCCGCTGGAGGCACTCGCGGAGGATCTGCAAGAGGCGACGAGCCTCTACACGCCGCATGCTCCCGCCGAGGGACGCGAAGCCTGTCGCGACACGCTGCTCCACGCCAGGCATCTGCGTGACGCCGATCCGTGGGACGGGCGACCGGGTCACGAGGAATGGTTTCGAGGCAAGCTGGCCGCCGTCTGTCCGCTGGCCGAGTTCCACGACCTGTCGCCGATCCTCGACCAACTGCGGCTCATCAAGAGTCATCGCGAGATCGAACTGATGCGCCGCGCCGGGCGACTCACGGCCAAGGCCCTCCTTGAGGCGATGCAGATCACACGCCCCGGCCTGTTCGAGTTCGAACTGGCGGCCGAAGCCGACCATCTCTTCCTACGGAGCGGTTACTTTGGGCCGGGTTATCGTCCCATCGTCGCCAGCGGCGCGAACATCTGGAACGGACACTATTACCGCAACAACTGCGTGCTGCACGACGGCGATCTGGTCCTGATGGACTACGCGCCGGACGTCGGCTGCTACACGAGCGACATCGGCCGCATGTGGCCCGTCAACGGCACGTACTCGCCCGTCCAGCGCGAACTCTATGGCTTCGTTGTCGAGTACCACAAAGTCCTCTTGAAGACGATCCGCCCCAAAGCCCTCACCGCCGACCTCGCCCTGGAAGCCGCCGAGGCCATCCGCCCCACCTGGTCCTTGTGGCCGTGGTCGAAGCCAGCGTATCGCGACGCCGCCCTGAAGATGATCGACAGCGAAGTCGCCTTCACGCACCCCGTCGGTATGTGCGTGCATGACGTCGGAAACTACAAGCCCCAGCCGCTGCAACCCGGCCTCGTCTTCGCCCTCGATCCCCAACTGTGGGTGCCGGAGGAACAACTCTACATCCGCGTCGAAGACACCGTCGTCGTGACCCCCGACGGCGCCGAATCCCTCACCAAAGCCGCCCCCCTCGAACTGGACGAGGTTGAACGGATCGTGCAGAGTGGTCGTTGAAGATCGGGACGGAGACGGCTGGCCGCAAGATCGCCGTTGCACTCCAATCAAGTCTGAAAGGGGAATGATGGGACTCATCACGACGAAGATCACGCTGAGCAACCCGCTCGATACAAGACTGGCTCCACTGGAAGTGGATGCGTTGGTGGACACCGGGGCGTTACTCCTCTGCATTCCCGATCATGTGGCCGTGCAGTTGAAGCTGCAGACGGTGCAAGAGCGCGAGGTCAGCCTTGCGGATGTCCAGCGGCAGGTCTGCCCGTACGTCGGCCCTGTGGAAGTGGAGTTCGGTAATCGAACCTGTTTCGTCGGCGCACTGGTTCTCGGCAACGAAGTCCTGCTCGGCGCGGTCCCGATGGAAGACCTCGATCTGGTCATCTCTCCCTCCAACCCTTCCGTGGTCGTCAACCCGGACACGCCCAATATCCCCGGTTCAATCGCCAAATGAACTCAGGTTCCAGAACGACACAACACTTTCACCATGCGTCAGGCACAGCCTGACCGACACGAGGCGTGGATTCTCGCCATGAGTCAGCGCAACTCCATCCGTCGCGTCCAGATCATCGACTCTCACACCGGGGGCGAGCCGACGCGGGTCGTCGTGTCGGGCGGGCCTGATCTCGGGCGCGGGTCGATGGCCGAGCGGAGGCTGTTGTTTGAGGAGAGATTTGACGAATTTCGCACGGCGGTGGTCAATGAGCCGCGCGGGTCGGATGTGATTGTGGGGGCCTTGCTGTGCGAGCCGGTCGATCAGGCGTGTGCGGCGGGGGTGATCTTCTTCAACAATGTCGGGCCGCTGTGGATGTGCGGGCACGGAACGATTGGCCTCGGCGTGACGCTGGGGCATCTCGGGCGGATCAAGGCGGGGACGCATCGGCTGGAGACGCCCGTCGGCATCGTCACGATCGACTACGACGGCACGAACCGCGTCAGTTTGGAGAACGTCCCGAGTTACCGGTTCGCGAAGGATGTGGTGGTCGATGTGGAGGGACTCGGCCGGGTCACGGGCGACATCGCGTGGGGAGGCAACTGGTTTTTTCTGGTGGATGCGGCGCAGTTGCTCAGGGTTGAAGGTCGAGGGTTGAGGGTTGAGGGTCAGCAGCAAGCGGGAAGCCGCACAGCGACTAGCGTGGATCAGCGGTACTCAGTACTCAGTACTCCGCACTCCGCACTCCGCACTCCGCACTCATTCTCCCTCGCCGATGTCGAGCAGCTCACCAATATCGCGTGGCGGATTCGGCAGGCTCTCGAACGGAACGGCATCACGGGCGAAGACAGCGGCGTGATCGATCACATCGAGTTGTTCGGGCCTCCCGGTGACGCAGCCAATCATGGTCGCAACTTTGTGCTCTGCCCGGGCCGCGCCTATGATCGCTCGCCCTGTGGAACGGGAACCTCGGCCAAGCTGGCCTGTCTGTACGCGGACGGCAAGCTGCAGCCGGGCGAGGTTTGGCGGCAGGAGAGCATTCTCGGCAGCGTGTTTGAAGGTTCGGTGCGACTCGACGGCGACAGGCTCATCCCGCGAGTCACCGGCACCGCGTATATCACCGCCGAAGCGACGCTGCTGCTCGACCCGGCCGATCCGTTTCAGATGGGGATTCGCGTGTAGTTCGTTCAACCGCGTGGCATCGCAACTGAACATTCGCCGTCATGTGCGCGACTGATGGGACGTATGGGAGTCATGGGACTGATGAGTCTCTCGTGGCTCGCCAGACCCATTCGTCACATTGGTCCCATACGTCCCATGAAATGTTCGCAAGACGGCAAGCGGTTGCAATCGCGCCGTCCGACGTCAGACAGGAGATTCGTTCGTGACTCAGCGTGTGATCGTCATCGGCGGCGGAGTGATCGGGACGGCGTGCGCCCATTACCTCAACCAGGCCGGCTGGCTGGTGACAATCGTTGACAAGGGCCGGTTTGCGGGCGGGGCGTCTCACGCGAACTGCGGGTTCGTCTGTCCGAGTCACGTGCTGCCGTTGGCTGGTCCCGGCGTGATGGGCAAGACGTTGAAGGCGATGCTCAGCCCGAACTCGCCGTTTTCGATCAAGCCCCGATTCGATCCGGCCCTGTGGAGTTGGCTGCTTCAGTTCGCCCGTCATTGCAACGAGCAGGACATGCTGGCGGCAGGCCGCACGATTCAGCAGTTGCTCAACACCTCGCGCCGCCTGTACGACGAACTGTTTGCCACCGAATCGCTCGACGCCGAGTGGCAGACGCGCGGGTTGCTGTTCCCATTTCTGACGAAGGCCGCGATGGAGCACTACGCGCACACGGACCAGTTGCTCGGTGAGCAGTTCGGAATGCGAGCCGTGCGCTACGACGGCGATGATGTGGCGAAGCTGGAACCGGCGCTGAAGCTCGGACTGGCGGGCGGCTGGCACTACGAAGGCGATGCGCACCTGAGACCAGACAAGTTGATGTCGTCGTGGCGCAGGCTGCTCGAATCGCGCGGCGTCACGGTTCTGGAACAGTGCGAGTTGCTCGGCTTCGCGCCGGGCCAATCATCTCGCGCGGCGGCGGCCCTCACATCCCAGGGTGAGCTGCCTGCGGAGGCCTTCGTCGTGGCGACCGGTGCCTGGACGCCGCTGCTCAATCGGGAACTTGGCTGCAAAGTGCCGATTCAACCGGGCAAGGGCTACTCGATCACGATGCCTCGCCCGACGAAGTGCCCGACGATTCCACTGATCTTCGAGGAACATCGCGTCGCCGTGACGCCGATGCAGTCGGGCTATCGCCTCGGTTCGATCATGGAGTTTGCCGGATACGACCAGTCCATCAACCCGCGTCGGATCGAGCTGCTCCGCGCTGGCGCGAGCCACTACCTGCTCGAACCGACCGCCGAGCCGGTTGTCGAACAGTGGTACGGCTGGCGGCCGATGACTCCCGACAGCCTGCCGATCATTCGCCGCAGCCCGGCCCGGCCCAACGTCGTGATTGCCGCCGGCCATAACATGCTCGGCCTGTCGATGGCCCCCGCCACTGGGAAGCAGGTCGCCGAGATGCTGTCCGGCGCGGGATGACGGCGCACCGACCGGGGTCAGGCAACCCCTCTTGACCGAATCACGTGCGGAACGAATGATCTCGCCGCCGCTGAGGTCTGAGCGTGTGTCAAACATGCGCGACTCACGCGGCTGTCGGCGTGGGAGGCTTATCGTGATGAAGACGATCTTGCGTGGTTACATCGCGAACCGGCTTCCGGTTCTGGCGCTGATCGTTGGGTTGAGCCAATCGTCCATGATCGCGATGGGCGTCGAACCTTCCGGGCCTCCTCTCGGACAGCCGTCCTTGCCGACCGGTGCCTCACCGCGGGAACCTGCTCGGACTCAATCCGCTTCGCCCGCCGAGGCCGTCACGCTGGAAGGACCGTCGCTCGGGGAGGCTCCCACGTGGGTCGAGGCGTTGCGTGCGGTGCTGCTCACGGCGATTCCCGACAAGTACGAGGATCGCAGGCACTGGGGGAAGACGACCAAAGTCTTTGACGGCTTCAAAGTCAGACAGCGCGGATTCGACGTAAAGGTCTCCCAGCGAACGAAGCTCGTCAATCATGGCTCGTGGTCCATGTACCAGGTGCAGTTGCTCGATCCGCAGCGCAACCTGCAACTGGCGATCGATCACTTTGAATCGCGAGGTCCGGGCCGGTTTTCGTTCGATCTGCACGTGACGGCCAAGATGCGCTGCGTCGCCCGGTTCGAGCAGTGGGTGCTCGGTGTGAAGGGGCTCAACTTTCCCGTGGTCTCGGACGCCGTGGTCCAGATGGACGCGCAGTGCGAACTGGCGGTGAGCACCGAGCGGCGCGAGAAGAGCTTTCTGCCCGACGTGATCCTCGCTCCGACACTTCAGCGGGTGAGGCTGACTCTGCGGGACATCGACACGCACCAGGTCGGTGAACTTCGTGGAGACATCGCCGAAGAACTGGGCAACGGATCGCGATCTTTCCTCAAGGATCTGCTGCATCACCAGGAAGCCAAAGTGGTGAAGAAGGCGAACGCAGCCATTGCCAAAAAACGCGAATCCCTGCGTTTCCCGGCCTCAAAGCTATGGTGAGACGCGGCGAACCGAAGGGCCACTGACCCGACTTTCCCGGCTTCCGATTGCCCTTGGCGTTATCAGTGTTCATGATGTGCCGGTCGCTCGACCACGTCCGTCCCACTTCGGGGAGCCGCCTCATGAACTCGATTCTCTCACGCTGGCTGTTGGCTTTGTCGGTGATCTGCCTCGGAAGTGGCTCGTCCTCGTTGCGGGCCGAGGTGCAATTGGCGAAGGTCTTCGGCGATCACATGGTCCTGCAGCGCGATGTGCCGATTCCCGTTTGGGGCTGGGCCGACGAGGGGGAAGCGGTCGCGGTGACGCTGGGCGGGAAGACTCGCTCGACGACGGCCAACTCCGTCGGTCGCTGGCGAGTCACCTTCGACAAGCTCTCCGTCGGCGACGATCCGATCACCATGACCGCGCGCGGCAAGAACTCGGTGACGCTGAGCGACATCCTGGTCGGCGAGGTCTGGCTCTGTTCGGGCCAGTCGAACATGGCCATGACCGTGAACCGCGCCCGCGACTACGAGGCCGAGAAAAAAACCGCGGATCATCCGAAGCTGAGAATGTTCACGGTGAAATCCGGCCCCGCCACGAAGCCTCAATCCGACTGCCTCGGTGCGTGGGAGGTTTGCTCGGGCGAGACGGTCGGTGGTTTCTCGGCCACGGGTTATTTCTTCGGACGCGAACTGCTCCAGAAACTCGACGTGCCGGTGGGCCTGATCAACTCATCGGTCGGCGGAACGGGGATCGAAGCGTGGACGAGCCTCGACGCGCAGGAGGCTCGACCGGAACTGACCCACCTGTTCGACGAATGGAACGAACGAGCGAAGACCTACGACCCGGAGACGGCCGCGGCGCGCTTTGAAAGGCAGATGACCGCCTGGAACGAGGCGGCACGCAAGGCGCGGGCCGACGGACGGGAGCCGCCTCGCAAACCGACCGAGCCGGTCGATCCGCGACAGGATCGCAACCATCCGGCCAACCTGTTCAACGGCAAGATCGCGCCGCTGATCCCCTTCGCGCTGCGGGGCACCATCTGGTACCAGGGCGAGCACAACGCACGCACCGTCGAATCGGCCACGCTCTATCGTCAGCAGTTGCCGCTGCTCATCGAGGACTGGCGCGACCGGTGGGATCAGGGTGACTTCCCGTTCGCGTGGGTGCAGCTCCCCAATTTCAAAAAGGTGACGGCCGAACCGCAGTCCGTCAGCGAATGGGCCACGATGCGCGAGAGCATGTCGGGTTCGCTGTCGATCCCCCACACGGGCATGGCGATCACGATCGACGTCGGTGAAGCCAACGACATTCATCCGAAGAACAAACAGGACGTCGGCAAGCGACTCGCGGCGTGGGCTCTGGCCAAAGTCTATCAGCAGAGCACGCCCGCCTCGGGTCCGGTCTACGATTCCCACGAGATCGAGGACTCGCGCGTGGTGCTTCAGTTCGACCGTGTGGAAGGAGGCCTGGTCGCCCGCGGCGACGGCCCGCTCAAGGGCTTCGCCATCGCCGGTGAAGACAAGAGATGGCACTGGGCCAACGCGGCCATCGCGGGCGAGACCGTGGTGGTCTCTCACCCGTCGATCGCCAAACCGTCCGCCGTCCGCTACGCGTGGGGAGACAATCCGGCCTGCAACCTGTTCAACGCGGCCGGCCTTCCCGCCGCTCCCTTCCGAACTGACGACTGGTGAACGGGGTACCGGCTTCAAAGTCGCATGCGAGATGGTTCCGTCCGACTACTTGCCGGCTTGAATCCGATAGACCGCCTGGTCGGTTCGCAGGAACAGGGCTCCGTCGGCCGCGGCGATGCTGGCCAGCGAGCGGCCGGGAAGTTCGTTCACAGCCAACTCGCGGTACTCTTCCTTCGTCGGGGCGATCACAAACGTCTTGCCGTGCTCGTCGAGCAGGTAGATGCGGCCATCGGCGTTCAACAGCGAGGCCGAGAAATTGCCGCCGATCCGCTGCTGCCAGTGCTGTTCGCCCGACTTCGCGTTGAGGCATGTGGCAATCCCATTGTCGGAGACGATGTAAAGTTCATCACCAATCAGCAGCGGAGAGGGGTTGAGTGGAGCGCCGCGGTCCAGCTTCCACGTCATGTGCGATTCGGTCACGTCGCCCGAGCCGTTCGGTTTCACCGCGTACAGCCACGGCTTGTCGTAGCCCGAGCAGACATAGACCAACCCGTGGCCGAACACCGGCCGAGGCACG
This sequence comes from Planctomycetota bacterium, assembly GCA_038040225.1. GTDB lineage: Bacteria > Planctomycetota > Planctomycetia > Planctomycetales > Planctomycetaceae > Schlesneria. The sequence goes on along the minus strand of JBBPIS010000021.1, from coordinate 12,297 downwards.
TTCGAGTAACCCTTCGGATATTGAAATCGCCACAGTTCCTTGCCGGTCAGCGGCTCATACCCCATCGCCCACTCACCGCCAGTGCTAACGACCTGCGGCTTGCCATCGACCTCGATCAGCAGCGGTGTCGAGTACGCCATCGCACCCTCGCGCGAGGTCTTCCAGACTTCCTTGCCCGTCAACTTGTTCAGGGCCGTCACGTACTGCACATCCGTCCCGTCGCAACTGAGGATCAGCAGATCGCCCACGACAATCGGACTGCCGGCCGGACCGTGGCGATGGTTGTAGTTGAACTCCGTCGTCCAGATCACCTGCGCGTTGCGGTCGAGACACGCGGTTCCGAGCTTTCCAAAATGGACATACACGCGGTCGCCATCAACCAACACCGACGGCGAGGCATAACTGTTCTTGCTGTGAATCTTCCCCGGCTCATCACGGTGAAAGACCTCGACATCATGCACAACCGTTCCCGAGTTCTTGTCGAGACAGATCGCCCGCAACGACTTCCCTTCGTCGGTCGCGGTCGTGATCCAGACCTGCGATCCCGCGATCGACGGAGTCGACCAGCCGAGTCCCTCGATCTCCGCCTTCCACCGAACATTCTCGGTCTCGCTCCACCTCAGGGGCAGGTTCTTCTCGTCGGAATGTCCCTCGCCCCCCGGCCCGCGAAACTGAGGCGAATCACCCGCACTGGCCACCGAAACCAACACAAACCACGACAGCACAGTCCAGCGCACGGCAGAACCCTTTCGATCGAAGGAAGATGAGCGAGCGAGTGCGAGCATAACTGACGGCCTCACTGGGAGCATCGCAAACGAACAACGCGGTCGATCCCGAAGGTCGCCGCGCTGTTTGTGAACCTGCGTTTGAATTGGAGTGTGACTTGAACCATTACTTCGCGGTCGCATCAGCCGTCTGGAGCGTGCGGCCTTTGGCGGCATTGAGTCGGTCGAGTTGGGCTTTGATGCCAGCGGTCTTCTCGACATTGGCCTTGGCTGCCGCATCGGCGTCGGCAACCTGCTTCTGTTGTTCGGGGGTGACGACTGCCGCAGCGACGGCCTTGTCCGCGTTGGCCTTGGCCACCACGGCGGCTTCCATCGCGGCCTTCAGTTTCGCAGCGTTGTCAACCGCGACCTTGTCTGAGGCAACCTTCTCGCCAGCGGCCTTCTCTCGCGCGACCTTCGCGTTGTTCAGCGTCACGTTCGAGACACCAAAGGCTTCGCTCTTGGCGGGGAGTTGCTGGACCGAGACAGCCTTTTGCTTGGTCAGCTCCGACAACGCGGCCAAGGCGTCGCTCGCCTTCTTCGTCGCTTCAGCCGCAGCCGCTTTGACGGCTGCATCGTCTGGCTTGGCTTCGACAGCCGCGAGGGCCTGAGTCGCAGCGGCATCGGTTGCATTGACCGCTTCCACCGCAGCCTTCACCTTCGCGCCGAGGTCGGCCACTTCCTTGGTCGCCACGTCCCGTTCGCCCGCCGCTTTCGTTTGAGCAACCTGAGCGGCCGTCATGTTCGTCTCGGCCGTTGTCAGAACCTGCGTCTTCGCGACGACATCGGCAGCGGCGGCGGCATTGGCTTTGGTCGCGGGATCGATCGCGGCCTGAGTATCCGCAGCCACCTTGACCGCAGCGTCGGCAGCCGCCTTGCGATCCGCGATGGCCTTGTTCAATGCGGCCAACTGCGCGACGGCCTGATTCGTGGCGGCTTCGGCCGCCACAAAACTCTGCGCCGTGGTCTCGATCCGCTTGGCCAATGCTGGCGGGTTCGTGTTCAATTGGCCGAGAACGACACCGTCCTTCGCGTTCCAGACGTGAATCGCTCCCGTCAGATCGCCACACAGCATGCGGTCGGTCTCGACATCGAAAGCGACTTCCATCCCGAGATCGCCCAAGCCGGGAAAGGCCCGCAGCGCGCCGCCATTGATGTCCCAAAGCTTGGCCGTATTGTCTCGACCCGTCGAAGCGATGCGGTTGTCGCGCGTGAACTCGACCGCCGAACAGCCGCCGCCGTGCGCGCCCCAGTTCTTGATTTGATTGCCGTTCTGCATTTCCCACAGTCGGATCGTGGTGTCCTCGCTGCACGAGGCGAGGACGTTGGAGTCCGGTGCCCAACTGACATCGGTGATCGCGCCGGTGTGTCCGGTCAGGAAGTAAAACTCGCGCCCGGTGAAGGCTTCCCACACGACGAGGCCGTTGCTGCGATCGGCCGTCGCGAGCAGCACACCATCGGGGCTGTATTCGAGGGCCGTGATCCAGTCGGTGTGCTTGTTCTTCTCGTACAGCAACTCGCCCGTCGAGACATCGTAAACGCGGACCATCTTCTTCGGTCCGCCGAGCGCCACCTGCGTCTGATCGGGGCTGATGTCGGCGGCCAGAACGACGTCGTATTCGGCTCCGATTTCGATGACTCGCTTGCCGGTCTTAACGTCCCACACAACGACCTTGCCCGAGTGCGATCCGCGCCCGCCACCCGCCAGCAGCAGTTGGCCGTTGCGGCTGAACTTGAGGATGTGCGCGACGCCCTCGGGGTACGGCAGCACTCCCGCGAGTTCGAGCGACTTCGTGTCGTAGAGGAAAACCTGTTTGTGTCCCGCCACGGCGGCGAGCGAGGACCACGGATTATTGGCCAGCGCCGTCACGCCATTGCCGCGCGCGGCAACGAGCAGCGGATCGATCGGCAGATTCTCGGGTATGGGCGGCGGCCCGGCCGGTCGCTGGTTCGAGACCTCGACCTTCCCAACGGCCATGTTCTTCTTTGGCTTCACCTTGCTGCCGGCATTCTCCAGCGCCCCCCCTTCAATCCACCTGCGGATCAGGGTGAGTTGCTCGTCGGGCAACTTCGGCTGACTCGGCGGCATCTTCGGCTCGGACAGATGGGCCACGACGAGAAAGAGCTGACTTTGCGAGGCATCTCCGTCCGTCCGCACGACCTCACCCGACGCGCCCCCCTGCATGGCGAGGCCGTAGTTGTCGAGGACGAGATCGCCCTTCTTGTCGTTCGCGTTGTGGCACGAGCCGCACTTCTCGCGAAAGATCGGGACGATGTGCTGATCGTACGTGATCTTTTCTTCTTTGGGTGCCGGCGCGGCCGCTTTCTCTTGAGCGGAGACCGAGACGGTCAGCAGTACCAAAGCCACGAATGGCTGAGCAAAACGATTCATCGGCATGATCCAAGACACTCGTCAAGTATTGGGCGAAGCACCATCAGTGATTGAACAGGAACTCGCGGCTGTTGAGCAGTGCCCAGAAGATGTCGTCCAGAGCGGGCTTCGGGTCGCTCCCTTCGACAAACAGCGGCTTCAAACTCGCCAATTCTTCCGGCGTCGGCTTGCGGCTGACGCAGCGGATATAGAGTCGCTCGATGATTTGTTCCGGCGGCACCTTCTCCTTCAACATCGCGGCCAGGATGCCACCCTGTTGAATCTTGGCGTTGGAGGTGTCTCCGTTGAGGAGATGCAGCGCCTGCGAGAGCGTCGGCTCCATCTTTACCTCGCATGAGCAGGCGGTCTCGCGAGTCGCCCGGCCAAACGTCGTGAGGAAATAGTTGCTCGTCGCCCCGTCGGCGATCTGAACGGCTCGTGCGCCGAGCGGCAGACGCGGGAACTTGTCCTTCGTGTTCGTCACCTGGCTGAGAATGTCGAGCATCGACTCGGCCTTGATGCGACGGAGTGACTGGTGAGCAAAGTTACGCTCGTCGGTGTCATTGCTGGCGTTCTTTTCGGTCGAACGCTGATAGGCTTCCGAACGGCAGATATCCCGCACCATCGCCTTGAAGTCGTAGTTGGACTCGGTGAACCGCTTGGCCAATTCCAGCAGCAGCGGCTCGTTTGAGGCGGGGTTGCTGACGCGCACGTCATCCACCGGTTCGACGATCCCAATCCCGAAGAAGTGGTGCCAGATGCGGTTGGTGAAGTTCTGAGCGAAGTACGGATTCTTGGGCGATGCGAGCCAGTCGGCCAGGACGACTCGACGATCCTTCCCGGCGACATCGGCCGGGCCACCGCCGAGAAACACCGGAGGCATCACGCGGCCGCCGACGGGATGATTCACCTCGCCGCCGCCCGAGTTGAAGACAATCGTCTCGCGATAGTCTTCGCCGACCTTGCGGCCGACCTGTGAGAAGAACGCGGCGAAATTGTAGTACTCGTCCTGAGTCCACCGGTCGAACGGATGGTTGTGGCACTGGGCACACTGCGTCCGCATCCCCATGAAGATCTGAGCCACGTTCTCGGCGACCTTCAGCCGGTCGGGTTCGATCTGATAGAAATTGGTCGGCGGATTCTTGAACGTCCCACCGTTGGCTCCGAGGACTTCGCGGACCATTTTGTCGAGCGGCACGTTGTCGGCGATCTGCTCGGACAGCCATGTGTAATACAGCGTGATCGACTTCAGACTCGTCTGGTTGGAGGATCGCATCATCAACCACTCGGCCCACTTGCCGACCCAGACCTCGGTGAATTCCTTGCGGCCGAGCAACTCGTCAATCAGCTTGTCGCGCTTGTCGGCTTCGGTGCTCGACATGAAGCGGACGTATTCCTCTTCGCTCGGCACCGAGCCAATCAAATCGACGTACACGCGGCGCAGGAACGCTTCGTCGTTGGCCTTGCCCGACGGGTCGATCCGCAGCTTCTTGAGCTTCAGATTCACGAGTTCGTCGATGTAGTTGACCTGTGCCTTCGGCTTGTCCTCGTAGACGAGACCCTTCGGCAGAACGACGTAGTGCGACCCGACGGTGAAGGTCGAGAAGCGGGCCATGACGAACGCTTCGCCCCGCGCTCCGGCGGTGATTGTTCCGTCGAGCGAGATCGTCGCCGAAGTGTCGTTGTTCGAGAGGAACAGCGCCAGGGAAGTGACATCGCGATCTGTGCCGTCCGAGTACTTGGCCCGCACGGTCGTTTGCTGCGTCGTCCCCTCACCATCGAGCACCCCGCTCTTCGGGTAAATGTCGAGAGCAACGCACGTGGCAACGTCAGCGGGGTCTTGCGGGCAGCTCGCGGTGATCCAGTCAATCACGGTCTGACAGAGTTCCGATTCTCGCTCGAAGCGTTTGCCGCCCGTGTGGGGGACGACCCCAATCGACTTCTCGATCATCAGGCTGGCCTCGGGCACGGCGAGGTCGATGCGCCGACCGGGCATTTCGCGCGTGATGCGGAGATAGTCTCCGTTGGGATCAAATCCGAACAACGACAGGCGGAAGCCATCCTTGCCGCGAGCCGCTCCGTGGCAGCTTCCCGTATTGCAACCAGACTTCATCCAGACCGGCATGACATCCAGTTTGAAACTGATCGGCCGAGCCTCCGCCGCCCGCTCCACCTTGACCGGAACCGTGAGCATCTTCCCGCCAAATTCGACCTTCAATTCGGTCTGCCCGTCGGCGGTCGGATAGAACGTCGTCCCTTCGCGGCGGCAGAGGGCCGGATTGGCGAGCGTCCACGTCGCCTCCTTGCTCACGTCGCGCGTAATGCCATCCGCATGCACGGCCTGCACCACGACGAGCTGTCGATCCTTGGCCGTCGTGAGGTTCACGTCGGTCGGATAGACGTTGAGTTGCACCAGCGGCGATTGGGCGAACGCTGTCGCTCCCGCGACGCACGTCATGGCCCACACAAAGCCCGTTGTCAGAATCGAAGTCCGCGGCATGTCGCTGTCCTTGAAGTCACTGCAAACTTGATCACGTCACTCGGTTCCAGGCAGAGCGCCGACCGAGTTGTCTTTGAAATTACTGTCCACCGGCTGGCTTGGCCTCTGCCGCAGGAGCGGCACCGGCCTGACCTTTGACTCGCTGTTCCTGTTCGAGTCGCAGTTGTTCGAGCCGAGTGAGTCGCTTGGCCGGTGCGGCAGCGACCGGAGCCGCCGGTTGAGGCATCGGCGCGGCAGCGGCCACGGGCATCGGGGCGACCTTTGGCGGCAGCGGCTTGTCCACACGAAGCTGGCCGCTGCCGATATTGTGAATGATCGGTTCGCCGTTCTCGGTGACGACGATCTGGCAGAAGAGGTTCTTGCTGATGCCGGGAGCCGCGTCGGCTTCGGCTTTCACTTTGAAGATCAGCTCTGCCGTATCCTTGTTGAACTCGGCGGGTGTTGTCGTAACCTTGTTTGGCAGGCCAATCAACTGCACGGTCGCGTTGCCTTCAAACGGCTTCGCGTTCTCGACCTTCACGACGAGTTCCGTCTCCGCCCCCAGCTCGATGGCCGCAGCCTGATAGTTGAACTTCATGTACGCCTCGGCCACTCGCAGCGTCGCAAATGGCGAGCAAACATCAACCGGCCCCGTGCCAACTGTCGCTGTGCCGCGAATGGCGATCTTGTGGTCCTTGACCTGGGCGTTTCCGGCCGCGTTCAGCAGGATCAGCGCTTCCGTCTGCCCCTCGGCGATCGAGATTTCACGGCTGGAATTCACGCCATTCGGATTGAGCAGAACCTCGATCTTGATCGGCGCTTTGAACTCACCTTCGCGAGTCGCCACGACTTTGAGCGACATCTGTCCACCCTGTACCAGCGGCACCTTGGGTTCGACAACTTGCAGAGTGAACGGAACCTTCTGCGTCACGGCCATGGCCAACGCTTCGGTGGACTCGGTCCAGAACGGGCGGTTGTTCTGACCGCGAACGAGTACGGTGGGCAACCGCACCTTTCCGGTGGGGGGAGTTGGATTCGCCGGATCGTCCAGCGCTCCCGTGATCTGACCGAGCTTGCCCGCCACGGCTGCGTCAGGAGCGGCGACCAGAATCACTTGAGCCACGCCCTGATCAGCCGCCATGCCAAACGCTTCGATAGTGACTCCGGCGGGAAGGTTTTCGCCGACGAACTTCAATGGACCGCCAAAGCCCTGACGATTCGCATTGACGAGCAGCGCGAACCGATTTCCCTGCGGAATCGCGATGTGCGGCTCGACGTACTGTTGGAACTCGTTCAATCCCAGCAAGGCTTCGGCTTTGAGCGGGCTGATTTCCACGCGGTAATGGAACGCATCGCCACCCCGCTTCAGATGGTCCCGCACTTCGACGAAGTACTCGCCATCGGCCGGAACGGCGAAACGCAGGTAGCTGTCGGGACCACCCGTGTCGTCGTTGCTCGCGATGGCTCCGCCCTGTGCGTTGTAGATGACGAGAACCGAATCGAGTTCCGAGCGGATGCGTCTCGCGTAGACGTGAATCTCCAGTGTCTGACCCTTCGTCGATGTGAAACCGAAGAAATCGACGTCGGTCTTCGACGACAAGACACCGTTGAACGCGATCGGCGCGGCGGCTTTCGTGGCCTGTTGAACGGTCTCGTTCGGTTCCACCTCGATGCTGTTTTCGAGATCGCTCAACCGGAACCGATTGCCCGACGGTGAGATTCCCTTGTCGTCCTGAGCAAACACGGCGAACTCATCATCGGCTGTGGCAGGAAGTTGGATCTCGCGAGTGAACTCACCCGCGACATCGCCCAGAAACTTCACGTTCACCTTTTGACCGGGCTTGCCGCCGGCGGGAACGATGGCCAGCGGACGGGGATAGTTCCCGATGTGGCAGCGATAGTGACACGCCCCGTTGCCACCGTAGCTGCTCTCGCGAATCTGCACGATGTACTTGCCGTCGGCCGGGGCGACGATCGACGCGACACCGTCCTGCCAGATCAGGGCCGCATCGTCGCTGGTCGACAACTCGAAACGAGCCTCATTGAGAATCGCGACATACGGATCGAACATCGAGTCGCCGAGCCGAATGCCCTCGACCTCGGCGGTGATTCGCTCCCCCTGCTTCGCTTCGATCACGAAGTAATCGACGTCTTCGTTCTGGATGATTCCTTCGACGGTGACGTTGTTCGCGACAACCTGCGGCACCTTGAAGTCGCTGTTCGGCTCCTTCTCGGCGACGGTGGGCAGAGCGCCAACGCGGAACGTCCTGAGATCGGACACACCGGTCGCGGACCGGACGCGGATATGCTTCGTTCCCAGCGAGCAGTCGGCGGCGAGCTTGAGCTTCGCCTTGACCTGGGTCGCGCTGACGACCGCGAACTCGGCGACCTCGATCCCCGGTTCGTAGATCATCAATTCCTGAGCATCCTCCAACCGCTGGCCGTTGAAGAGAACCTCAACCTCCGTCCCGCGCTGGCCTCCGCGTGGCTGAATGTTCGACAGCACCGGACTGGCAGCGAAGGCCGATGAGGCCACGCACAGGATCGCCAGCGAAGACAGCAGGAATCGCGCGAACGGTCGAACCGTCATTTTGCCCCCTTGGTCGCACGTCACCGGGTGATGAACGATGCGACAGCAAACAACGTCGGGATGGAAAGTGTCAGGCGGGAGAGTCGGCGGTTTGCAGAACACGGATGGCCGGACCATGCCGACCATCCGTGTCAGGTATTCATCTGATCTATTCAGCCGTCTCGCTCCGCAAGACGGCAACTCAACACGCAAAGCGTGCGACAACAGCGATTGAGTATCAGGCCAGCAGTTCTTTGATGACCTTGCCGCCGTCGACGATTTCGATCGGGCGATCGCCGGGAGCCATCAGCTCCTTGTCGGCGACGATGCCCATGCAGTGGTAAACCGTCGTGAACAGGTCTTCCGGTCCCATCGCCAGTTCTTCGGGTTCCGAAGCGGTCGAGTTCGACGAACCGTGAATGTAGCCGCCCTTGATGCCGCCACCGGCCAGCACGACGCTGAAAGATTTCGGGTAGTGATCGCGTCCGGCCTGAGCGTTGATCTTCGGCGTGCGTCCGAACTCGGAGGAGACCATGACCAGCGTGTCCTTCAACAACCCGGTCCGATCGAGGTCGGTGATCAACGCCGAGAAGGCCTGATCGAACGCCGGCATCTGATTGCGGAAGCCGGCGACGATGCCCGTGTGCATGTCCCAGCCACCGTAGGTCAGATTGACCAGTCGCACGCCCGCCTGAACGAGTCGTCGGGCGAGCAGCATGCGGGCACCGGCCGTGTTGCGACCGTATTCGTCTCGCACCGCAGGCGTTTCCTTCTCGATGTCAAACGCTTCGCGAGCCTGTGGCGAACTGATGAGAGCGTAAGCACGATCATAGAACGTGTTCATCGCAGTCAGGTCATCAGACTTCTCTTTCTTCTGGAAGTGCGAGTTGACCGCTTCGAGTGCCGAACGACGAGTGGCAAAACGGCTGTCATTGATGCCATTCGGCAGGTCGAGATCGCGGACCTTGAAGCCGCCAGCAGCCGGGTCACTCCCCAGACTGAAGGGCGAGAAAGCCGAACTGAGATAGCCGCTTCCGGCGAACTCGGTCGGCATGCTGGGGACGCAGACATAGGGAGGCAGATTGTTTCGCGGACCATACTCGTGACTGATGACCGACCCGATGCACGGGTACTGCAACGCCGGACTGGGCCGGTAACCCGTGAACATGTTGTGCGTGCCGCGTTCGTGAGCAGCCTCGCCATGCGTAAACGATCGAATCACGGTCAACTTGTCAGCGACGGCGGCGGTCTTTCCCAGCGTGTCACCAAATAACTCGCCGGTGATCTTCGTGGCAACCTGCCCCATCTCACCGCGGTATTCGATCGGAGCGTGCGGCTTGGGATCGAATGACTCTTGGTGAGCCATGCCACCTGGCATGAAGATGTGAATGATCGACTTCGCAGTCCCTTCGAAGTTCTTGTAGTTCTTGAGGTCGGCGCGGGCGGCATTGTTTCGCAGCAGATCGGGCAGCGTCAGGCCCGCTCCCGCCAGCACTCCCACGGACAGAAAGCCGCGGCGGTTGAGTTTCGAGAAATGGCCCGGATTGCAGGACTGAGGCATGACGGAGACTCCAAGGTAAAACAAGAGGGCAGGTCTGATAGCGCATCAGCGAGACCAACAACGGTGGGTCTCGTTCAAAACCAACGGGATCACAGGTCCGAGGCAGGACCAGGGTTTGTAATTCGCGGTTCGTTCCGTAGATGGCTCGACTCGCGATTCAGGCAGGGTCACCAGCGGGAGTACAGGCAAGTCAACACGACTGGGCGGGTCAACGGGAGAACAGGCTACCGTCGTCGCATCGAAACAGTCAAGTGGATTCATCGGCTCGAATCGGCCCGGCCGAAAAGTTTTCCTGACCGTTCCGGGCATTTCAACATGGGGAGAATCCGAAGTCTGAACTCATAAAGCCTCAACCCGTCACCTGTTCGGAGAAATCACCGCCAAAGTCGTCGGCGACATCCCCCTCGGTCAGGCGGATCGGTACGAGGCGTTCGCCGCGCCAACGCCCGCGCCGGGGGGGACCGTCAGCCCCTGATCGAGCAGGCATTTTTCGAGTGCCCCGAGGAACACCAAGACATTCGACGGACTGCTGGCAACGCCCATCAGACCGATGCGCCACGTCTTCCCTTTCATCGGGCCGAGGCCCCCGCCGATCTCAATGCCGAATTCGCCCAGCAACTGTTTGCGAACGGCCACATCGTCGGCTCCCGCCGGAATCAACACTGCGTTCAGCATCGGAAGCTGCTGGCCTTCCTTCACGGCGTAATGCAAGCCCAGCGCATTCAGACCGGCCTTCAGGGCGAGATGATTTCGCTGATGCCGGGCGAAGCGAGCCTCCAAGCCCTCCTCCAACACGATTCGCAGCGCCTCATGCAATCCGTAGTTCATGTTGATCGGCGCGGTGTGGTGATAGGCGCGGTTGCTCCCCCAGTAGTCCTTCACCATCTGCATGTCGAGATACCAGCTTTGAACCTTCGTCTTCCGCGCATCGATCGCGGCCACCGCGCGGTCACTGAACGTGACGGGGGCCAGCCCAGGCGGACAGCTCAGACATTTCTGAGTCCCGCTGTACACACCGTCAAGCTGCCACTCATCGACTTCGACCGGCTGGCCACCGAGCGACGTCACGCAGTCGACCGCGATCAGTGCTCCGCTCTCGTGACAAATGCGGGCGATGTCGGCCACCGGTTGCGAGGCCCCGGTCGACGTCTCGGCATTCACGATCCCCAGCACCTTCGGGCGGTGCTGCTTCACGGCCGCTTCGATCTCGTCCGAGGAGAAGATCTCACCGAACGGCCGCTCCAGCTTGATGACTTCGGCCCCGCAGCGGCCCGCCACGTCGGCCATGCGTCCACCGAAGACCCCGTTGACGCAGACGATCATCTTGTCGCCCGGCTCGATCAGATTGCAGACGACCGCCTCCATCCCGGCGCTGCCGGTACCACTGATGGCCAGCGTCAGCTTGTTCTGAGTCCGGAAGACCTGCCGCAGCATCGTCTGCGTCTCATCCATGATCTGGAGGAAATACGGATCGAGGTGCCCGACCGTCTGAGCGGCCATCGCCAGCAGGACTCGCGGATGAATGTCACTGGGCCCGGGCCCCATCAGAATGCGTTTCGGCGGAGCCACAGGACCGGGAATGTTCGATGTCATGAATGTCTCGCAGAGGAAAGCCACAGAAGACGCGCCAGTTGGAAGTCGCCCCAAACGAAGAGGCGGAGCAGTAGGGTGGGACGAGTCTTCGACGGCCCACCGATTTCCGTCCGACACGTTACAGACAGCAACTCCACAAACGCCAGCGTCCGGCTTCCAAGAAGTCGCCGGACGCTGTGGGGAGTTGTTCGAGCCCAATCCAAAACCGGCAAAGAAAATAGCGTGTCGGCGTGAGGATCGCAGCGGATCGCCCCGAGAGCCAACAGCACGGTCACGTCGATGATTCCGGGCCTTCCGCAAAGCCTCCAGACCCGACCACCCCGCCGTTTATGATTGCTGTCCAAGCAGGCACGAGTAAGCAGTGAGCTTTGCGTGATCATAGGATTCGCAATGGACAACAAACTCGCGTACCAAACCGAGGCGACGTGGCAACAATGACCAAACACTTGCCGGACAGGCGAATGGTTGAACATTGAAGTTTTGCATCTTCCGAATGATCTGCGGTACTAAGCGTCGTTCACGACTCCCGAAGAAATCAGATGATTCGGACAAGAAGAATTCGACTCCGCGCTCGACGATTTCCACAGGTAGCGTTAATCCGTAGTCGTCGATGTTCACATCCCAAAAACGAACGTTTCTGATCCAGATCTCTGCTGCTAGTTGCGACCGAGCGTTGACGGGAACGGGATTGAATTGTGTTCCCGCTGGAACCGCGAAGGACTTTGGGCCGTTTTCAAGTACTTTCCCGAAGAGAAGTTTTGGAACAACCTGCTGTAAGCTATGAATCATGGATGGAAGCGTAAAATTGACACGATTGTACTGGCTGAACATCGCAAGCTCCTCCACACATCGGACATTTTGTTTTCCAAGGCTCTTCGCCACAGCGACCAAGATACACCTCCGGTTCGACGGTTCAAGAGGATTCGTCCAATTCTTGCAGTTTTGCCGAATCCCACGATT
>JBBPIS010000020.1:0-75159 GCA_038040225.1 Planctomycetota bacterium | reverse complement strand
AGCGCCCTCGCTGACGCTGCGGGTTGGTGTGCGGTCACTCATTGACGACCGCAAAGAAAGCGAACGAGGCGTCGAAAAATCGACGCCTCGTTCGGAATGCTCAGACGATCCTCACCGTCGCGGTTCCATCCTGGAGTGCGGCGGATCGGTCGTCTGGACCGAGCGTTCGTCCGGTGAGCGGCGTCTCCCTCGTGGAGGCGGTTCGCTCGACGAGTTCGCTCAGGCGAGTTGCTTTTTCCGCCCGACGAGCGTGCGGACGCGTTCGGCCAGCAGAGCTGTGTCGAATGGCTTCCGGAACGTTTCGTTGAACGGAGTGCGGTCGAAACCGCTGGCAGTGTCGTCATCGCTCAGGAGCGCGACCAACACCGCATCGGCGTAGTCGTTGTTTTTCCGCAAGTTTGTCGCAATCAGCGAAGCTTCGTGCCGACCCATACCGAAGTCGATCACAACGCAATCCGGATGCAGGGACTCGGCCTGAATGCCGGCCTCGAAGCCACTCGCCGCAGACTCAGTCTTGTAGTCTTCGGGAGGCATGAGGTCCATGAGCTGGCCGCGCACGTTGGCATCAACGCCAACCAGCAGCAGCTTGCCCATCGCCTCATCTTCGAGCTCCCCGAGGGGCATTCCGTGTTCCTTGAGGAACCGGATCAAATGCTCACGGGGAATGCGTCGGTCCTGGGATCCGGGAATGCGGTAACCGCGCAGACGGCCGGAATCGAACCATTTGCTGACAGTGCGGGGCGCAACCTTGCAGATCTTTGCTACCTGACCAGTAGTGAAGATCGTTCTCATCGCGGGCTCTCCAATCACCTAGATTGTTCACACACAGAAGGGCGTCGCGACCCTCCGGATCTTCACCCTCAAACACATCCACGCGGCAATCCGTGCCTATTTGGGTTTTCGGCAGGGACACCTCCCGAAAGAGGCATCTCTTGCCAGGCAAACGGTCGAGCGATGAATCGCCCTGCCGTCTACCCGGCAACATCGTCACGTATCAGGTCGTCGGCGGACCCATCGATTCGATCCCTGGTCGATGGTTCCGTGGGTGGCGGGACGGCCGCTCGTCGCAGAGCGTCCGGCTCCGTGGTGAGACGAATCCAAATTGTCCTGCCCCCCGAGTCGGCTCGGCGGTACTACGCGCTCACACCGGATCAATCGCCATCCGGTGAGTGCTCGTTTGCATCGCTGTGAGCCGTCTCCCTAGTAGAATCGGCGTAGGCCGTCGCAAATCTGAAGAATCTTTGTCAAGACCTCTTGCAACGTCGGTAGATTTCTGTTTCCGGCCTCAAGGTCGACCCGGATTCCGCAGGGAGGGACCGCGCCGTTCGAGTTCGCGAGGGTTGGGCGGTTGTTGACCGCGAACTCCACATTCTTTTCGAACAAATTGAGCCCGCTCTGAAAAGTCGCTGCCTGATTCTGGAACCCGATCGTTGAGACCATTACTCTTGAGGCGGTTTCAAAACCAACCCGAAGCGTGAGCGAGGGCGATTCCACGCTGGACATCCAACGCCCTCGCCCTCGCTTCGGGTTGGTTTCGGGGTTTTGAAACCACCTCTGGGTTGGGGATTTCGTGGCGAGCCGCCTCAATCCCCTTGTCATGCGCGCTCACTGCAACTTCGACTCGTTGGTTCGTTTCAAGATCGCCGCCGGTCTCAACCTTGGAAGAGGTCACGCCGATGCATCCTTTTCACCAGATCAGCCAACAACTCACGCGCCGTCATTTCTTCGGGCGAACGGCTTCGGGAATCGGAGCCGCCGCGCTGGCGTCGCTGCTCGGACGGGACGGCTTCGCCGCGCCGACCGGTCCTTCCAGTCATGGCATCCTGAACGGAACGCACTTCCCGGCGAAGGCCAAGCGAGTCATCTACCTCTTCATGTCTGGCGGGCCGTCGCAGCTCGACCTGTTCGACTACAAGGCTGGCCTCAAGGAAAAGAGCGGCACGGAACTGCCGGCGTCGGTCCGCATGGGGCAGCGCATCACGGGCATGACCTCGGGCCAGAAGACGCTCCCCGTTGCGGCCTCAATCTTCAACTTCCAGCAGCATGGCGAATGTGGTTCGTGGGTGAGTGACCTCCTGCCGCACACGGCCGGCATCGTCGATGACATTGCCATCTGCCGGTCGCTCAACACCGAAGCGATCAACCACGACCCGGCCACGACGTTTCTGCAAACCGGCTCGCAGCAGCCGGGCCGACCGAGTCTGGGGGCGTGGCTGAGCTATGGCCTTGGCCGCGCGAACGACAACCTGCCCGCGTTCATCGTGATGATTTCTCAGGGGAGCGGGAACAAGACCGATCAGCCAATCTTCTCGCGCCTGTGGGGCAGCGGCTTCATTCCGACGGAGCATCAGGGAGTGAGGTTCCGCTCGGGCGACGACCCGGTGCTGTACTTGTCGAACCCGCCGGGAATCGACGGTGATGTGAGACGGAGGATGCTCGACAAGGTGGGCCAACTGAACGAGATCGCCAAGGAAACCTTCGGCGATCCCGAGATCGACACGCGCATCGCGCAGTACGAAATGGCCTATCGGATGCAGACCTCGGTCCCCGAGTTGACCGATCTCTCCCATGAGTCAAAGCAAACTCTGGACATGTACGGCATCAACGATAGCGGCGTCGATGGAGGCTTTGCCCGCAACTGCCTGCTCGCCCGCCGCATGGCCGAGCGGGGCGTGAGGTTCATCCAACTGATGCACCGCGGCTGGGATCAGCACAGCAGTCTGCCGGGGCAGATTCGCGGCCAGTGCAAGGACGTGGATCAGCCTTCCGCCGCGCTCGTCATGGACTTGAAAGCCCGCGGGCTGCTCGAAGACACGCTGGTCATCTGGGGCGGCGAATTCGGCCGGACCGTCTACAGCCAGGGTGCCCTGACCGAAACCAACTACGGCCGCGATCACCACGGCCGGTGCTTCAGCATGTGGATGGCGGGCGGCGGCTCGAAGCCCGGCATCACGTTCGGTGAGACCGACGACTACGGCTACAACGTCGTGAAGGACAGCGTCCCCGTCCACGACTGGAACGCCACGATCCTGCGTCTGCTCGGTATCGATCACACCAAGCTGACCTTCCGCTTCCAAGGCCGCGACTTCCGCCTGACCGACGTCGAGGGTGAGGTCAAGCCGGGATTGATCGCGTGACTTCGCGACGTTTAGCCCCAACGCCAACGGCGTGGGAGCGGACGCGAGTGAACCTCACGTCAGACCGCGTCAAGCATCATCTTCCCCAGCGATCGCACGGTCGAGATGGACGTAGCCACCATCGACGTGGATCAGTTGGCCGGTGGTGTGGCTGGAGCGGGGTGAGAGCAGGAAGACGACCATGTTGGCGATCTCCTCGCAGGTGGTCATCCGATTCTCGAACGGGATGCGATTCTCGATCTGACGGCGCGTGGCGGCTGGGTCATCGACCGTGCCGAGCCAAGTCTCGTACATCGGCGTCCAGCATTCGGCCACGATGACGGCGTTGACTCGGATGTGGTACTTCGCCAGTTCGACCGCCCACTCGCGCGTCAGTGAGTTCCGTCCGCCGTTGGCCGCCGCGTAGGCCGACGTTCCCCCCTGACCGGTCTCCGCCACCTTCGATCCGACGTTGACGATCGCTCCCCGGCTCCTCTTCAACTCCGGCAGCGCGAAGTGGGCCATTTCGTAATAGTGCAGCAGGTTCTTGCGCAGCGAGGCAATGAACCGGTCGGTGTCTCCGTCTTCGAGGTTTACGCCATCGTTGATCCCCGCGTTGTTGACGAGTCCGTCGATCCGACCGAACTGCGCGAGGGTGGCCTCGACAGCGTGCTGGCAATCGTCAGTTCGAGTCAACTCGGCTGCAACGGCCCACGCGCGACCCCCCGCATCAGAAATGGTTTGGACGGCTGCCGCGTTGTCGCCAGCGTTACGACCCACCACGACCGGGATCGCCCCTTCCTGCGCCAGCACCTGCGCGACACCGAGGCCAATCCCTTTCGCCCCGCCCGTCACGAGAACCACTTTGTCCGCCAGTCCGAAATCCATCTGAAAGACCTTCCATTGATGTCCGAGGGTTCGCCGGAACATTTCGTTTTCATCTTTCTGCCCCTCTCTTTCTGTCTCCCCATCTTGGTCATTCAGAAAGAGGGAGACAGAAAGAGAGGGGCAGAAAGATCGCTGAGTGAAGCGTCAGGGCCAGACACGGCAGTGTCCCTCCTGCAAATCGCGGCGTCGTTCGCAAAAAGGTTTCTGCGAAAACGACCGCACCCCGCATTCGTCGCCGAACGCGGGGTGCCTGTCTGTGATCACAATTATTCGAGCCAGTCAGACTACTCGAGGATCTGCTTCGTTTCAGAAACGAGCTTCGCGATGGCTTCCTTGCTCAGGTCGCCCTTGACGAAGCCCTGGCTGACCTTGACCTTGCTCTCGACCCACATCATGACGGTGATGTCGGCCTTGGGGTTGATCTTGTAGCCCTTGGGGCCTTCGGTCCCGTCGAACGTGGTGAGCGGCAGTTGCTCGATCTTGTTCTTCTCGGCGGCGGCCTTCAGCGAGGCGGCACCCTTTTCGGCGTTGTCCGTCATCAGCACGACGAAACCGGCCATTTTCTGATCGCGGTTCTTGGCGACGACGCCATCGAGTGCCTTCGTCAGGGCGGCGACTTCGTCCGTCATCTCCTTGGCGAAAATGGTCACGACCGGCTGGGCACCGTAGCGACAGCGGTAGCACAGCTCGTCACCGTCCTTGTTGGGACCGGTCACGTCCTTGACGTTGAAGGCCGGAACTCCGGTCCCCTTCGCCAAACCCGATTCAATCTTTTCCGCGGCGACCGCGAAACCAACCGACGCCACAACCAACGCGGCAAACGCAAACAGGCTCTTCTTCATCTGGTCATTCTCCTTGGGGGAAACCCTGGCACCAACTCCGGCACTCGCACGACAGGCGAACGCTCCGTTGAGGCGGCACTATACCGGATGCCGGAAGCGGGCGTCGAGTTACAGGGCAATTCTCGGCCGAGCGCGAACTACTAATAAATTAGATTGACACGGCGGAGCCAGCCGGTAGACTGCTAACGAATTAGTAGATGCGGGCCGAGCCGAACTGCCAATGGCTCCGAGTTCACCGGCCTGCGACACATGACATGGAAAGGTTTGCGATGGCTCGATCTGCTTCACGACATCCCACGGATTTGGAACTCGAAATCTTGAAGGTACTGTGGCAACTCGGCCCGGCCACGGTACGGCAGGTGCGTGAGGCCCTCGTCCCGGTCAGAGACCTCGCGTACACCACGGTCATGACCGTGATGACAATTATGGCGGGCAAGGGCTATCTCAAACGGAACAAAGACGGACGCAGCTTCGTCTACGAGGCGACGTATCAAGAACAGAAGGCGTCGCGAAACATGCTGCAGGACGTGGTGGACCGCCTGTTCGGCGGATCGACCAAGGCCGTGATGCAGCATCTCCTGGAAACGTCCGATCTTGACGAATCCGAACTGAAACAGATTCGTCTGCTCATCAATCGCAAGACACGCGAGAAGTCGGAGCCTGCGTAGTTCTCTGGAGGATGGGCACTCCTGCCTGTCCTGCTTGTAAACGAAAACGGGACGGGCAGGAGTGCCCATCCTCCGGGTCAAGGTTGACCGCCGCCCGCCCACTGAGATGAAAGTCCTCCGCCATGAACAGTCTGTTCTTGCGAGACCTGTGTGCCGCGTTGGTTTTGTCGTTCGGGCACTTCCTGTGGATCGGGACGCTGATCGCCGTCGTGGCCGCCATCGCGGTGAGGCGGCAGCGGACGGCCGAGGCTCGGTACCGCGTGTGGCTCGCCGCGCTGATGGCGATGGCGGTGAGTCCGTTCGTCGCGCTGGCTGTGTTGCAGTCCATGCCGACTGCCGTGCCGGTCGTGATCAAGGCAGAGCACTCCCCGGCGGAGCCCCCGCCAGAAAAACGGTCCGCGACGGATGACGATCGCTCCGCTGACGAACGACTCGTGAACCCTCCGTTGTCGGTGGACGAGACGATTCCTGTGGGAGGGCTGAAGCGCGACAGAATGTTGCCGGACGATGCGAACACGGCGACGAATGGGATCGCACGACCGACCCCCCCGTCGCGTGAGTCTGCATGGTGGCGGGACTACGCGCCGCTCGTGATGAGTCTCTACCTGATCGGCGTCGCGTTGATGGGGCTGAGGTTGTCGCTCGGCCTGTGGGGTGGACGGCGGTTGCGACGCAAGGCGACTCCAATCACCGACGCCTTTTTGTTGGTGGCACTCCAACGACAGGCCACCGCGCTCGGGATGAGGTTCATTCCGGTACTGGCCTACTGCGAGCGGGTTGCCGTGCCGACAGTGCTCGGCATCTTGAAGCCGATGATTCTGCTGCCGGTCTCGCTGGCGAGCGGCCTCGCCCCCGACCAGATCGAATCGGTGCTGGCTCACGAGTTGGCCCACCTGCGACGTTACGATCACCTCGTCAATCTGATGCAGTGCGTGATTGAGTCGGTCCTCTTCTTTCATCCGGCGATCTGGTGGGTCTCGCGCCGCATCCGGGACGAACGGGAACACTGCTGCGACGATCTGGTCGTCGCCTGCGGAGCCGTGCCGCTCGACTATGCCGCGTCGCTGTTGCGCGTGGCCGAACTCAGCCGCGAGGCCGAACTGCAGCGCGGCCACACCCGGCGCCGGTCGTTCGCCGCCGTCAGCCTCTTCGCCACCGGAGACCGCCCGTCCACACTGAGGCAGCGCATTGCGCGGCTGCTCGGTTATCAAACCGAAATGAACGTGCGGGCCGTCCACCCGTGGCTCCTCTTCTGCCTCGCGACGTGCTGTCTCGGAGCCGTGTGGGTGCTGACCTCGATGACGTGGATCGTCCTCGCGGAAATCAACCGCGATCGTTCGCAGACGACCGTCGTCGTCGAGTGGTCGGCGTTGGTGGACGAATCCGTGCTGAACGAGATTCGCGCCCTGAACGGCAACTCACCCAGACCCGCCTCCGAAACCGGAGCCGAAACGATCCGCTGCTCAGCCGACGAACTGCGAGCCATTTTGCGAGGCCGTCTGGGCGACAAGAAGCTCGTGACGTTGCCCTCATCGATCCGATCCTTCTGGCCGAACGACGGATGGAGTGCGCGACAACGCTTTTTCACGACGGTTGCCGCGGAGAGCATCCCCGTCGGCGATGGGTTCGGATCAGTGCTCTCCGTGAATTGGCACCGCGATGGAATGGGAACTCTCGATGAGCGGGTTGATGGCATCAGGCTCAGAGTTGACGCGAAGTATCAATGCCAACTGGAAGGCGAGGCTCCCGCGAAGCCGTCCGGCAAGTTTGACGAGTTGATGGCCGATGGCGATGCGACAGTCGTCGTTGTGACTCCCCCCAAAGTCCCGATGCTGTTCAACGAAGTGGTCTCCGACGGCAAGGGCTCGCACGCCGTGAAAATGCCCAAGGGCGAGTGGAAGCTGTCCGCGATCTTCGTCCACGAAGCGATGCGGCTCCCCACCGATCACGTCGAACTTTTCAAGCCGATGACGACGCGGGCCGAGGATTGGATTCACCGAGGTTCGGCGGGCACGAAGGAACACGTCGCACGGATCACAGATTGGCGTTCGCGAACCACACAAGAATTTGCCACGGCACACAATCCCGACTGGACTCGCGAACTGCCTCACGGCGGTCAGATCGAATTGCTGGGGATCGGGCACCCGCATCTGGCTCCGCTCGTGTGGTGGGATCCAACCGGGAAACCGATCTCCGGTGACGATCCGAATTGGAGTGATCGTTTTCCTGACGAATTGATCGGAATCGTTCGCGTGTCCGAGGCTGGCGTCGAACGCTGCCCCCACGCGGATGCCACCAGCAATTGGAAACTTCACCGCATCCGCGAGTCCCAATTCGCGAAACTCCCGATGAAGCGCGTTGAGTCGGGCGAGGGTCGAATCACATTGCAGGTCGGAGCAGGCTTCGGATCATGGACTGCCGAGGCCCAGGTGGCTCCGCGCGATGGAGCGACTGTGAACGTGAACGGTCTCGAATTCCGGATCGCGAAGGTTTTCGATTTCTCCAACAAGCGAATTCACGCGCACTTTCATGGGGAACCGGGGCAAGACATTGATGTCGGAGCGGTTGCCGTGACAAAGACCGGAAAGGTCGTCGCTCCCCACCAAGACCCCACCATTGCATCCCACGAAGTGTCGAACGGGCTCTCGTTTGCGTTCGAGGTTCCTTTGACGGAGATCGACCATCTCTCAATCAAAACCCGCCCGCGTCACTGGATCGAGTTCACCGGCTTCGCCGCCGAACCGGCCGTGGCTCTCAATCCGCCGCTGGAATTCGCCAAGGCAGACGTCACTGAAGAGGACGGCAAAACCTCATCCGAGTTCCATCCTGGGATGACTGACGATCAAAAACGTGAACTCGTCGAACTCAGGGATCGCGTTCGCAAAATCGTGCCAAAGGGTTGGCAGGTGGGGCTTCAGCTCGGTGCAGTCTCCATAGGCCGTCCCGGTCGCCAGCGCGATGCGCACTGGGTTCGATGGCCTGAAGCCACGATTTACTTCAGCAAAGTAGACACAACTTCAGAAATGCCGCCAATTGCGGGCAGAACTCCAATCGCATCGCTCGGACTTTGCAAGTTGGGGTATGCGACCCTCTCAATGCCGCAACGGATGATGGCCGAGTGGCCCGAGTATCGAACGCAGCTTCAATCGGTACTGCCAGAGGCCGATGATGCGGCTCGTCAGGCGGTTCAGCCACAAGAATCATGGCAGGTCGTGCAGGGGCGTGTTCGTTACGAGGATGGCTCGCCGGTGAAGGGTGCTCTGGTGGGGTCGGTTGGTCAAACAAAAGTGCCTGTCGGTGACGATGGCACCTACCGAGTCCAGGTTGACCCGGACTGGGGACGGTTCTTTGTGAACCTGGGCGAAGCTCGCGACTGGCCGTCGAACAATTCGCCGCCGCGCGATCCGAGGTACCCGCGTGAAGTTCTCGACATCACCGTGAGGAACCACGGCCCGCCCGTCGTTGTTCGAGACATCACACTCAACCGAACGCAGCTTCGAACCGTGAAGCTCTTGTGGAACGGACCGACGACGATGGGACGTTTGGCGCTGTACTCCAATCCCCCCGGCGACTGGTTGACGAGGGGCGTAATACCGCTGAACGAGAAACCGGCTGGCGACAATCCAGCCGCAGTGGACAGAGAACGTCGGTTGCTGAGCGTCTCGCGAACGCTCGACGTGAAACTTGAACACGGCAAACAGATCATCATCAACAATGTTCCTCCAGGTGACGGTCATCTCGGAATCACTCTCGTCGAGACATTGCAGCCGCTTGCCTGGCCACTAACGGGCGACAACGAAGACGAGCGGCTTGAGTACGACCCCGCAGATACCGGCAGCGTCGATGCCGAAGTGCTGGGAGGGGACGGCAAACCGCTGAAGCAACCGGCGATCCTCCTTGTGTCTCGGCTCCTGCCGAACATGAGTTTCGGAGTCTTCATGACGGCAGCGAACGATCAATGCGAACTGCATCGTCCCGTGTTCGACGCCAAAACTGGATTACACCGCATTTCGCACCTGCAACCCGGCAAATATCAAGCGAACCTTTGGTTGGAATCCGTCTTCGGTGACCCGATTCCGTTTGAAGTGGTCAAAGGCAAGTCTGCATCGGTCGTGCTGACAGCGGCTCACCGCCCTGTCGGAGCGATACCACCTGTCGAACCGAAGTCCTACGTCGCCGCTTTGCCCGACGGCTTGAAGGTTGAGTTCGTTGGCATCACGAAGAACACGGCCCCCGCGAAGGAGGGGTGGAAGCCGGATGGGTTGCCCCTGGGTGAGGATGTCGGTTATTGGCCATCAACGACTTATCGGAGTGGTCACACAACGGGAAGTTACATCGAGAACGGAGAGCATCCCGAGCCGAATGCGGGTGCGCTTGATTTGCTGTTCCGGTTTCGCGGATTGAAGGCTCAACCATCGTTCCGTTTTGACCTGGCCGCCAACGGAAGCAGTTATTCTCATTTGCCGGTCAAGGATCCGTATGAAATCCGTATCACGACTGAGCGGCGCAGCCCGTTACCGGGTGGCAAGTGGACGATCCCCGATGGCGAAATGCGAATCGGGCTGACCGATGAACCGTGGGGCAAGTGGTTGCAAGTCAGTCCGACCGGTGAGGTACTCAATCCTTTGACCGCCGGAGACCTCTATCGGTCCAGCTACGAGCAAGTCCAGATCGAACGAGTCGAACCGCACGAGCGTGCTCCCAACAAGCTCGCCCTCGTCCTGCGACAGCCGAAGAATTCGTCCCTGTACGCCTTCGAGATTCGCGGAATCGACACGGAGGACAAACAACAATGGGTCTTGGAATGGGAAGGCCGAGGCGTCGAAGGAACCGACCTCAACGAAAGTCGCTGGGGCTTGGCATCTCCAGAAGCGAAGCCGCTCGTCCGCTATGAGTTTCGCCTGCGTCCGTATCGTCACTGGGTCACATTCCAAGGTGTGAGCCTCGATCCGGGCAAGGAAACCGACGTGAAGGTCTCGGTCGAGTCGCTGTTCGCGGTTGTCAAATTCCCTCCGCCGAATCGCGAGGACGTTCGCGGGTTGGATCTTTCGCGAGCGGCCATGCTGGGGTATTCGCACGCTCTGCAACTGTCACCGGATCAACAGACACCCGAACTATTGGTCCCCGGTGCAAGTCCCTCCGATCCCTGGAAGCAACCGAAGAATGTGTTTCAGATGCCGTTGGCCGAGCACACGTGGTTGAAGTATCCAGCGGGCAGCGGGCACTTCTACATCGAGCATCGGTCGGACGGCACTTGGCAGAGCGAACAACTCTACGGGCCGATTGACGGCGATCCGTTCGAACTGCTGAAGCTGGACGACCTCTTTCGTGAGCGATTGAAACCGGGGGCGACCGGGGGCGATCCGCGTTATCGACTGACCTTGATGTTCCGCACCGGCGATCCCCAGTTGATCCGCCGCGCGTGGCGATGGATCGAGCCCGAGTTGGCTCTCAAGTCCTCTGACGTCGAGAAGGGATCGTCTGACGCCGAGCCAGCCGCCCGATACTCGGACCGCGACGAATGGCGGTCTGAGCGGCTCGAATCGTTGGGCAGGCTTCGCGAGGCGCTGCGCAAGGAGGCCGAGGCGTTCCGCAAACCCGAGTTGTCTGACGTGGCCACGCGGATGCGCGAAGCTGTGGCCGCCGCCGAGGCGGTGATCGATGCTCTCAATGACTCCGTGGCCGACGAGACATACACATCGGTCGCGTACTTGCAGCCCAAGTTGGCGGCGAAGATTCCCGATGCGCTGTGGGGCCAGCCGCTCGATGGCCTGCGGCTCGCATTGGTACCGCGCGAAAGCATCGACTGGAGCGAATGGCAACAACTACCGCTCGACACGCCGCTGCCGCAGACCATCACCGTGCAGCCGGTCCGCGAACTGAGCTATCAACTTGTGGTTGAGAACGTCAGCGACCACGAAATCAAACTCTGCGGCTACGTCATCGGCGAGGAGATCGCCCGCAGCCTTGAAGTCCTCGATCACAACGGCAAACCGGTCGCAATTAACAGCCTGCACACCACCATCCCGCATTTTCCCAGCTACTGGCGACTGAAACCGGGCGAGCGTAAGTTGCTCGCGATGCCTGCGGTCCACTTTCTGCCTGTGTCGCACGAGCTTCCGAACCATCGGTCGGGTTACTCCGTGGAGGCCGCCCCCGGCAAGTACACGCTGCGCTGCAGCATGTGGTTCGGCAACCTCGACAACGGACGCCACCGCCACGTCCCGGGCAAGAGCGAGTGGATCGGCATGCTGACGACCGGCTCCCAGAAGATCACGGTCGCTGATGCGAGGGACATCGGCGCTGAATCAGAAAAGCAGCGCGAAGCTGTCGTCGAGAAGTGGGGCGAGCCAACGAACGGCTTGCGGGCTCGCGTGGTTCCTGTGCTGAGTTCGATGAGTGAAGACGCGATTGATCCTGCTCTGCGCGTGGCGAAGTTTGCGAAGACCGAGGATGTGGCGTTCGTCGTCGAGTTGGAGAACGTCAGCGACAAACCGATCAAGCTGCTCGATACGCGGTACGGTGAGGGCTATGGCGAGTCGAAGGGGAAGGCGAATTCAGATTGGTTCGGGCAATTCTTGTTCTCGATCGATCTGTTCGACCGCGATGGCAAGAAGATCGAGCGGCCCGAAGTGCAGGTCATCGACTTGGACATGCCGCTGAGCGGCGCGCTGCTCGCGTCGCTGGAGCCCGGCAAGACGCATCGCTTCCTGCTGCGACCGGCGAAGTGGCTGAGTCCTCTAACGCAGCGGATGGAACGGGGCAGTTATCGCGCGGTGGTGCGCTATCACGGCTTGCCGGCACGAGTCGCGACGAGGATCAAAGAGTCTCGGCCGAACAGTTCTGTGCTCCCGGCTGCGGAGGGAAATGTCGTCACCCCGCAGGTCGAGTTTGAAGTGATGCCACCCGCGTCTCCCGCCAAAGCAGCGGTAGGGAATGAAGACGTCAAGAAGGCTGTGGACATCGTGAAGCCGGCACTGGTCTGGGGCGAGTCCGCGAACGGACTGCGAGCGGCGATGGAGTTCATGCCGCGACAAGCGACGTACTCACACGGCGAGAAGCTCAACACGAAGTTGCACGTTCAGAACGTGAGCGACAAGCCGATCACGATGTCATCACATCTCTGGTTGTCGGACCTGGAAGCCCGGGTCAAGAACGACAAGCGCGAGCCAGTCGATGTCGATAGCACGTCGTACAGCGGTTGGACGCTGAGTTCACGAGTGACTCTGAAGCCGCAGCAGGTCGTCATCTACGACGCTGGCAACGTCGGCCTGGCGATCTCGAAGGAACGGGCTGAGAAGTTCGAGCATGTCACGCATCGCACGCTCGTCGCACCGGTGGGCAAGTATTCGATGCAGCTTGAGGGACGATTTGGCGACGGCGGTCAGTTGAAGGACGGCGTCGGCAAAGTGCTGGCGCCGTTGGAGGGAGACTGGGTCGGAGAACTCAAGACGGGCGCGGCACCGCTGACGATCACCGAGGAAGTCTTCAAGCCGCTCGAATGCGACATCGTCGATGCCGTCACAGGCAAGCGAATTGCCGAGACGAAGATCAAGAAGGTCTACGCGGGTACCTTCCGGTTCATCAAACCGAATTCGGTCGACATCCGCGACAAGGTGGTCACGCCGTTGTATTTCGTATCGCGTATGCCGAGCCGGATCACGTTGCTTGTTCCCGATTGGATCATGCGGCGAACGGATCGCGACGAATTGCTTCTGGAATGGAGCGTGGCAAATCACCCGGCCTACGAGGACTACGATCCTCCCGAACGCATCCCGCTGAAGCAACTTCTCAGTGACGATCCCCAGTCCGGTCGCGACTCGTTCCGCACGATCAAACTGAATCCAAAGAAAAAAGCCGACGGTGCTGTTCAAGCCAAGACTCTGCCGTTGGAGTTCCGCATTGCGGCAAATCTTCCGGAAGATGGTTGGGAGCCTGTGCTGCCTGCGGACTGGGAGAAGCGGAGCTACAGAGACGGCAGGCTCCCCGCCGGGAAGGATCATGACGCCGGGTTCGTTTGGTATCCGCTCAGCCAACCGTGGCGGTCGGACGCGGCGTTTGTGGTTTCACAGTCCACGCCGGGGACGGCCGCTCAAGGGAACGAGCTTCTGTATCTCCTCAGCGACAAGCCCGAGCACGGGATGCTGATGGATGGATCCTGGAGCGTGCTGGAGGCGAAGGTCGTCCCTGGGAAACGCAAGCCAGCTCCCGGCGAAGAGCTTGGCTACGCGATCAACGTGCGGTTGGATGATGCGGGTGAGAAGCGCTTCGCCGAGTTGGTCTCGTCCTACCGCGACATGAGCCTGGCAGTTGTGATGAATGGTGAGATCGTCGGCAAGCTGTTGCTCAAGAAACCATCCGCGCGGTTGGAGTTCGGCGGGCACTTCACGAAAGAGTGGGCCGAAGAGTTGGCTCGACAACTCAACGGACTGCCGCCCGATCCGCTGGCCACACAAATCCGGATCTATGCGAGTTCGGTAACCCTTCAAGAGGTGTTTGAGAAAATCCTGCCGGAGATTGCTCAACGTGCCGGACGGAAATTGAGCGTTGATTTCGACGGCCTGAAAGCCGCCGGTGTGCCACTCCAAAAGATCGTGACGATTCCAGTCAGAGATGAGTCGCTGCGTCGGGCGTTGGAACGTGTGCTCAACGAGAGCGATGTAAAGCTCGACTACCGGCTGTCGGATGACGGCAAGGACTTGATCGTCTTCGCGCCCCCCGGCCAGCTGCCAACCAGTGCCAGCGCACCTCCCAAAGGTCTTGAGTTCCTGGTGCCGTACCCGAAGCTGCATGGCCTGTCGCTCGACATGTCCGAGAAGCAGTTCTTGGAGATCGTCAAGCAGCAGGAGTTGAAGACTCGCAAGACTGTCGATGGCGAGAAGGTCCAACATCACATCGCCCTCGGCGACGGCCACACGTTAATCGTGATGTTCGACAAGGATGGGAAGTGCAGCGGGATTCAACGGGTTCGCGGCGAGGACAGTTCAGGCGGGCCGCCTGAGCTACGGACGATGCGAGAACCGTCGTTTCGGCTGCCCGGTCATTCCAACATCACGGGCATTGGGTTTGACAACAACAGCACGGAACTGGTTGCCGTTTCGACCTACCATTTCGCGACGATTCGCCGATGGGATTTGATGGGCATGAAATTGAAGAGCGACATCACGCTCTCCAGCGATCGGCACCTCCGGCCTTTTCGTGAGGGATCGTTCAAACTCTCCGGTGATGGCCGGCGAGTGATCGCGGCGACGGACGAATACGTTGGGATTTGGGAGACGACGACGGGCAAGCTGCTCAAGAAATTGCCGTTTCCGACAAGGGAAGGGATCTATGACTGCTGGATCGACAAGCTTGATTGCACTTCCGATCTCTCCGTGATCGCTGGCAATTGGGCGATGCCCGGACGGCTAACGCATTTTTATGACGCCCGCGTGATGATTTGGGATGGCGACTCCGGCAACCTTCTGCAAACCGTGACAGTCAAGAACGGAACGGACCTAAAGTCCATTGACTTGTCCACGGATGGAAAACTGCTCGCCACGACAAATGGCGGCGGAGCGAAAGTTTGGGAGACGAGCTCCGGTAAGCTGCTTCGCTCATTTCCGAACGACAACAAGGGCCGGAAGCATTCTGATCCTGAAGTCTCCCACGATGCCACTCACAATGTCTGGTGCGTTCAGCTTTCACCCGACGGCAAACAAGTCGCGATGGGCGACATCCTTGGCGTGAAGCTGTTGGATGTCGCGTCGGGCAAGCTGCTCCAACTGCTCGAAGGACCGCACCGCTACGGTTTGGGGACGCTGGTGTTCTCCAAAGACGGCCGGTTGCTCGCGCGGACGGGTACGGGAGACAGAGCCGAGGGAGACAAGACCAGCTACGTCGTGCCGATCTGGTCGACTCAAACCGGTGAAAAAGTGTTTGAACTTCACACGGAATCGGAGTCGGGTGCGTTCTCCGACGATAACAAACAGTTCGCGGTTGGCGTATCGGATTGGGAGATGGCGCTCGCCGTTTTCCAGTTGAGCGGCAGTGCCGCGAACACGACACAGCTCGCCCCGGAATCGACCAAAGACAAAGTCGCGGTCGGCACACACTGTCGCGGCAAGGAAGCCGAGGAGTTCATCGACAACTGGAAACCGGTGTGGGGCGAACCTCAGCTTGGCATTCGATACGGAATCGCGCTGACCACGCCGCAACGGCAGTTCCGTGTCGGCGAACGTGTCCCGTTGGTCGTGTTCTTTCGCAATGCCAGCAACAAGCCCCTCCAAATCGACACGCGGCCCGACTTCTTTGGCAACACGCCGAAGGTTGTTGATGCCAAGGGCGTGACGGTCGGATTCGAGAAGATCCCTCTGCTGGGAGGAAGCACTGCTCGTTACGTGGAAAACCTCGAACCGGGCGAAGCGGTCGGTCCCCTCTATCTCAACTTCGGACTTGGCGAAAACCCACGTCCCGGCCAACAGAATTGGACTCCGTATTGGAAGACGCCACGGACCGGCAAATGCAAGCTGACGCATTCGGTCTCGATCAAAGTCGCAGGTCCGGAAGCCAAACCAGATGCAGTGAGCAATGAATGGAAAAGCGGTGACTTGGCAACCGGCACGATCGAGTTTGAGATCATCGATGTCGACAAAACCGCCTCGAACGCTCAAGCGGACAAACCGGCGGCTGTCAGTCTCACAGCGGCGGAGCTTGAGAAGCAGATTCAGTTGAAAGGTCGCGCGCTGTTCTTTGGCCGCATGGAGTTAGCGCAGGAATTCGAAACGCTCTGGCCGACGAAGGACCAGAAGCTGGAGAAGGTGACTTCGAAGGGGACCGTTCGCTGGTTGAAGAACACTCGGCTGACGCGCATCGACAGCGACCGGATGGTTCCGGGAACTGGGACCGTCGAAATGTCTCCGGAGCAATGGACGACGGGTTTTGACGGAGTCCACAGCTACTGGTGGAACCGACCGGCAAAGCTCGTCAGCTACGGAGCCATGTGGCCCGGAGCGATTGGCTACTCGCCCAACCTGCTTTTCTGGGGACGAGTGGCGATCGCGTATCCTCAGCCGATCTTCGGACCCAATCCCAAGATCACACGGGCGGCACGCGATGGTCGCGAGGAAATTGACGTAGTGCATGACGTTCCCGAGGCCAAACTCTCGATTCGTTATGTCGGCATCGTCCCGGATCGCGGTTACTTGCCGACT
This sequence comes from Planctomycetota bacterium, assembly GCA_038040225.1. GTDB lineage: Bacteria > Planctomycetota > Planctomycetia > Planctomycetales > Planctomycetaceae > Schlesneria. Next base: position 58,453 of record JBBPIS010000020.1, on the reverse strand, counting down.
CGCGTGGAAACGCGAACCAATGATCGGCTCGAATCACAAACCGAATTTCAGGACTTCTTCCAGCCACATCCCGGTGTGTGGGCTCCGAAGACGATCGTGTGGACCGCTTGGTCTGCCGACAACGACGCCAACGGAAAGCCAATTGTCGTTGGTCGCACGAAAACGACCGTCACCAAGTTGGAACTTGGCGACGACGCCAAACTCCAAGACGAAGAGTTCAAACTCAAACTCCCGGACGATGTCAAAGTCGTTGATGCTGCGACGGCAAACGCGGCGGATGAAAAGCCCGGTGCGCCGGTGAAGCAGGAACCGCAGAAGCCGAATGACGGCGCGAAGCTGCCCGGCCGACTCTTTGTCAACGCCGGTCTTCGCACGACAAAGGACGAAACGCGATTCACTCAAAGCGCGATTGCCATCGATCCGAACACGGGGAGCTGGACTCGGCTGCAGAATCTCAGCGAATCCGGGTTTACCGTTCCGCTTTCGCACGTGCGCGTCTCGCCCGATGGCCGGACGATGCTGTTCATGCGGGAGAAGGAACTCTGGAAGTGCGACGCGGCGACGGGCGACCGTGCGGAGCGTGTGCTCAAAAAGGGATCGCCTGCGGCTTGGTCGCCCGATGGGAAGACATTCATTGCGGTGGTCCAGACGAACGAAAGGGACGGTCAGCTTGTCGAGAACTGGATCGTGAGCATGGACGGTCAGAAGCAGTCGGTGCTTGCGCTCCCCAAGGGAGACGCGGTTGAGGACTGGTCCGCCGATGGCCAGTGGCTGGCGGTCAGGTCGCGATTGGACAGTCAGATCTACCTCGTCAAGCCGGATGGAAGCGGGCGGCGGCGGCTCGCCGACTCGGTTGAGTACTCCCTGGGCCACAGCAGCTTTTCGCCGGACAGCCAGCGCATTGTGTACCTCCGCCGACAAACGCTCGACGACAAGAGCCGCTTCAGTCTTCGGACAATCAACATTGATGGAACCGGCGACCGTGAAATAGTGGGTGAGAAAAAAGCAGGATCAAAACCTGACTCTGCCCTTTGGACGGCTCCGATGGCCGCGCGGTGGTCGCCGAACGGAAAGCACCTGGCCGTTGTGCTGTTCGATCACAGCGACGATGGTGGAATCGCCGCGATCGGCGGCAACTGGCGGCTTGCGTTTATCGACGCCGACGGCGGCAATCTTCGTGAACTCAAGCTCGAAGGCATGCTGACCACGGTTTTGCCTTGGGACGGCCCGGAGTGGAGACCCGTTGCACCGGGCCGGTTGCCTGGGGCCGAGCCGCCGAGCCCTCAGCCTGACGCCGCCGCGTCCTCTTCCAAGACCCAGCCCGAATCCACGCCGCCCTCGTCCAAGACCGGGGTCGCGGACGCGGACAAGGAGCAGTCAGCAACAGCGGTTGGTACCGTTGTCGCGCCCGACAACAAGCCGATGGCTGGCATCGAGGTGCTGGTGTTTCAAGGTGGAAAACAACTCGAACAGAAGTTCACGACGGATGAGAAGGGGGAGTTTCGCGTTCCGAAAGTGTGGCGCGAGGTCGATCACTGGCTGACTTTGGTCGCTCGGGATGGGCGAGAGCGGCTGGGTTGGTTCGACTTCATGATTCATGGGCATTCGGACATCGGGCAGAAGTCGGAGGATGGTTCGTTCCGGCTGGTGCTGTTGCCGATGAGTCGGACGATTCGCGGGCGGGTGCTCGATGAGTCGGGTCAACCGCTGGCTCAAATCCCCGTGCGGATCAATCAGCTTGACCATGAAGTCAACTCGACTTCCGTCCACTGGCGGTATCAAAAGCTCGGCGACGAAGCGCTGGTTCTCGGCGCCGTCACCGACAACGATGGACGGTTTGAATTGAAGCTGCCCGCCAATACTTTCGCGTGGTTGGGCACGTCACACCCCGATTGGGTCGAGCAGCGCATCCGTGTGACCAAGGTGAAGGATGAGGTCGGTGACAGCAAGCTGGTCCGCGCCGCCAAAGTCGCCGGTCGAGTGATCGATTCGCGCACGGGCAAGCCGCTGGCCGGGGTCATGATTGGTACGCAAATGAACAAACCCAATATGGCCGAGAGCGAAGGCTACGTGGGGACAACCGATGCCAACGGCAATTACGTGATCGAGGGACTGAACAGTGGGGAGTTCACAATCTTTCTCTTCAAGCTTGATGGCCCCGATTCGACGCTGACCACTCCCGCTATTCCAGCCGCGACATTGAAGAAAGGCGACACGTTTCAGGCCGACTTCTCACTCAGCGTCGGCAGGCGTCTGGCGGGGCGAGTCCTCGATATCGACACCGGAAAGCCAATCGCGGGGTGCAAGGTCAACTACTCAGGCCCAGCTCGTCCAAGCACCGCGTATCTCAACACGGAGACCAACAAGTTTGGCGAGTTCGAGTTCTTCGTTCCGCCTGGCCGCAGCAGTCTCGACGCCACAGAAGGGCGTCGGTTTGGCAACGATTCAACTCGCACGGTCGATGTCCCGGCAGACGGCGATCCCGAACCGGTCGTCCTCAAAGTCGGCGAGGAAACCGAATCCGTTCCCGGCAGCTTCAAAATCTTCATCGGCCCGCCGCTCGATCGAAAAGTCTCGCTGCATTTGCAGCAAGTACCGTTGGTCGAGGTTCTGGAAAGCATCTGTCAAGCAGTGGCCGTAAAACTTGAACTCGATGGCGACGGCCTCAAGAGTGCGGGCTACACGAAGAACATGGTGGTGACGATCGATGCCGACCGCATCACGTTGCGAGATGCGTTGGCGCAGGTTCTCAAGCCCTGCGAGAAGCTGTCCTTCACGCTCGACAAGGATCAAATCTTTGTCAGCAACCGCCAGCAGGTCGAAGCCCGCGAAGCTGCGAACAAGCTGAAATCGCAAGAGACCAGCGCCGTTCAGAGTCCCGACATCGCTACCGACGGATGGGGCAAGGAACTCAATGGTCTCCGCACGCGGGTGACGTCGCTCACCGAGAAGCCTGCGGTCGGGCAGCCGCTCAGGGTGAAGATCGAACTGCAAAACATCGGCAAGGTCGAGCGGACGTATCAATCGCAGCGAGCTGATCCCGACTATTTACTGGAGGTCGTCGGACCCGATGGCAAACCGGCCGAGTTCATCAAAGGCGGCAGCGGGATTCCGGTCCAGGCTCTGAAGATCAAGCCGGATGAGACGGTCGTCCTGTGGGAAGACGTGGATGTGGCGTCCATGTACCTTCTCGCGAATCCGGGCCGCTACGAGATCAAGCTGCGCGGGCCTGACAAATTCGACGTCGGCTCCGGTCCAGAACGAACTCACCCGAACCCGGCCTCGAACACGCTCGCGGTGACTCTCGCCGACGGGACGCTCAACGACATTCAGGCAACCTTCGTCCGCATCCGAACCATCGCGCCGAAAGACTGGAACATCTCCACACGCGGCAATGGAATCTCGAACATCCAGAAGTCGATCACTCGCCGAGGGGAGTTCCTGCTGTTGTTCACGAAGGACCGGCAGGCCGACGATTTCAAGTTGGGCGGGACCATTCCCTACGAGTACCTCGGCCAGACACGGCTTGGTCATGCGTACCTGGCAGTCAACCCGCAGGCCAAGACCGAGTGGCCCGAGTGCGTCGAGAAGATTCGCGAGCAGTTGCCACCTGCTGACATGGCGACCGGCGAATGGGGCAAGGAACTCAATGGCCTCCGTACTCGGGTGACGTTGCTCACCGAGAGGCCTGCCGTCGGATTGCCGCTCAAAGTGAAGATTGAGTTGCAAAACATCGGCCAAGTCGACCGGACATATCGATCGCAGGGAGCTAATCCCGACTATTCACTGGAGATCGTCGGACCGGATGGAAAACCCGGCGAGTTCATCAACGGTGGGAGCGGGATTTCGGCCCCGACGGCGAAGATCAAGCCTGATGAGACTGTTGTCCTGTGGGAAGATGTGGATGTCGCGTCGATGTTCCTGTTGGCGAATCCCGGTCGGTACGAGATCAAGCTGAGCGGGCCTGACAAATTCAACGTGGACGAAGCCAGACCCGAACAAGCCCACCCGAACCCGACTTCGAACACGCTCGCGGTGACTCTCGCCGACGGGACGCTCAACGACATTCAGGCGACCTTCGTCCGCATCCGGAACATCGCGCCGAAAGACTGGGGCATCTCCACGCGCGGCAACTCGATCTCGAACATCCAGAAGTCGATCACTCGCCGAGGAGAGTTCCTGCTGTTGTTCACAAAGGAGCGGCAGGCCGACGATCAGAAATTTGGGACCATGCCATACGAGTACCTCGGCCTGACACGGCTTGGTCATGCCTACCTGGCAACAAACCCACAGGCTAAGGCCACGTGGCCCGAGTGTGTCGAGAAGATTCGCGAGCAGTTGCCGCCGGCTGACACGGTGACCGGCGAATGGGGCAAGGAACTCAATGGCCTTCGCACGCGGGTGACGTTGCTCACCGAGAAGCCTGCGGTCGGGCAGCCGCTCAAGGTGAAGATCGAGTTGCAGAATGTCGGCAAAGTCGAACGAAAATATCAGTCGCAGCGAGCCAATCCCGACTACCTGCTGGAGGTCGTTGGACCGGATGGCAAACCGGCCGAGTTCATCAACGGACCGCTTCAGGTCCAGGTCAGTTCCGCGACGATCAAGCCGGGTGAGACGATTGTCCTCTGGGAAGGCATCGACGTGGCGTCGATGTTCCTGCTGCCAAAGTCTGGTCGGTACCCGATCAAGTTGCGTGGTTCGGACAGTTTCGATGCGGATGAGACCAATCCAGATCAGGTCCACCCGTACCCGACATCGAACACGCTTTCGGTGACTCTTGTCGAGGGGCCGCTCAACGACATCCAAGCGACATTCGTCAGTGTGCGAAACATCGCCCCGAAGGACTGGCAGGTCAGCACGCGCGACAACTCAATCCTGCTCATCTCGCCGAACTTCCGGAAGGGGGGCGTCGGCCGCGGGATCATTCATCTCGTTTTCACGAAGGAACAGAAGACAGACGAACAGAAGTTGTTGGGAACCGTTCAATACGAGCCCCTGGGCCTGACAGCGCTCGGTCATGCGTATGTGGCCGCCTCGCCAGAAACCAAAACGGAATGGCCCGAGTGCGTCGAGAAGATCCGCGCACAGTTACCGTCGAAGTGAGCAGATCACCAAAAGATCGAGAAGCTTTAACCACTACACATGTCCATACGCAGTCATTCTTCCGACTCGCCGTGAACGTGAGCCTGAGCATTAAAACAGCTCAAGCTGCTTCTTCACATTCGAGACATTCGCCGTATCGCCCGGCCACGCAGGCAGAGGCGGCAACCCGGCGATTCGTTTCGACAGTTCGAGATGAAACGCTCGTGCGAGGTCCGGTGCATACAGATCATCGGGGGTGTGCATGAGGACGTAGGGCGTGCGGCCCTCGGCGAGCCAGTCCGCGACGACGGGAATCCACTCGCTGAGCCAGGGCCGTGTGGCTTCGATGTCATTCCGTCCGACGAACCTCAGCATTGGCCGAGGCCCTGTCGCGGTTTGACGCAACGGGGAATTCGGCTTGCGCCGTTGAGCCTCCTCCTCGTGCTTGTCAACGGGTGCCGCCGAGAAGAGCGCACGACTGTCGAACAGCGCCCGATCGACGTGCAGCCGGAGGAGCAATTCGTCGAGCGAGTGTTCGCAGGAGCCGTGGTCGAAGTAATCGGAATGCCGCACCTCGACGGCATACGGAAACTCGGGTGGCAGCTCACGCAGGTAGGCGGCCAACGCGGGCAGTTGTGCTCCCGAAAATGAGGGCGACAGTTGGAGGAATGACGGCCCGAGTCGATCGGCCTGATGCAGGATTTCGAGGACCGACAGAAAGAACCTGGTCTCGGATTCGGCTCCCACCAGTTGCCGTTCGTGACTGATGACGCGCGGAAATTTCAGGGCGAACCGAAACCCAGGCAGTGACTCATCGGCCCAGCGTCGCACCGTGTCCAGCGTCGGCAGGCCATAGAACGTCGCGTTCCCTTCGACGGAGTTGAAGAGCATCGAGTAGCGCCGCAGGAACTCATTCCGCTTGGTCCCCTTGGGGAAGACTCTTCCCACCCAGGGAGCATGCGCCCAGGCCGGGCAACCCAGAAAGTAGGGCAACACGGGCGATGCCTTCGGAGAGGAGTGGCAGGTCGTCATGCAGGCATTCTACGCGACAGCGAACGGACTTCGACCACCAGCGTGTCCGCCACCAGATCACCCAGACGCTGACGGCAGTCGGTGAACGCGATGCTCACGATGCCGGGAGTCCAGCAAAGGAAGTGGCAGGCATCGACAGCCAGCACCACTTCGCGAACGAGGCTCCGCGCGAAGCCGCACGGCTTGAGAGTCGTCCGCAATGTTCGCAGGCCGCACAACCACTTGCCCGGCGTGACGCCCCACCGCGCCTGAGCGACCAACAACGAAAATACGAAGACAGCGAGCCACAGCGCGAGAATCGAAGCGACTCGCCCGGCCACGGTGACCGTCGGATGATCGACCTTCAGGTTGAGGGCCTCGATCCAGGTGAGCCAGTCGAAACCGAGCATCATCAGCCACCCAAGGCCCACCGTAGTGAGCACGATCAGCGCGAGGTCGATCACCCGCGCGAGGCCGCGTCGTCCGAGTGACGCCAGCTTCACCGTCTGCACTCCGAACGCATAATCGGGCTTCGTATACCGCCACATCAGGCACCAGGTACCGAGACCGATGAGGATGCCCAGGAAGAGGGTGAGCGCCGGAATCAGTGCATAGACCGGGAGCCTGTTCAGCGCCGGGTTTGGCAACGAGGAGCCTCCGTTGGTCGCCCGGATTCCGGTCGCTTCGACCGCAAGCACATGCGTGGCCCCCGTGGTGGTCGTGGCCAGGATGTAGGACTTCCGCCCATCACGGCGGGAGACCACACGAAATTCGGTCGATCCGAACGGGAACGTCTGCGTGGCGAACTCGGTCCATGTCGATCCGCCGAGGCGGTAGAAATACCCGACCGGATAACCGTCGCGGTTGTCTTCGACAATCAACGCCACGGGTTGGCCGTCGTACAGCATGCCGAACAGGTTCCGGTGGGAGTATGCCTTGGGAGGCGGAGTGTTTGGCTTCTCGCGCACGAGCGACCATCCGCTGGTCTGCCCGTCGAAGTTGGCGGGTCTCAAGGCCGAGGCCGGCGCATCGGTTGCCGCCGCGTCCGCCTCCTGAAACACCAACCCCTCGCGATGGAACAACCGGCCCTCGGTATGGAGAAAGACGTGAACGCGGTCGCCGTGGCTGAGGGCAGTGATCCACGCGCCGCGTTGGTAATGAAACGTCCAGTCTCCCAGCGTGGCGGGGACGGCGAGTTCGGATTCGTGGCCCCACTTTCCGTCGCGGAATGTCGTGACCGAGAAGCCCGTCGGACTTCTGGAAACATGAGCGGCTTCCCCGTTCAGCAGGAACCGCTGGTCGTCGAGGGGAAAGGCGGGAGGGTATGCGAAGGTGGCCGGTCGCAAGACACCGTCCACCAATTCAAATGACTCGGTATTCCCGATGAACCACAGGCGGTCCCCGAAATTCATCGGGTGGAAGCCGGAGTGACCGGACATCATCAAGCCCAAGTCGGTTTTGGCACCCGACTCGGCGTCGATGGCAGAGACCTTCCAATCGTAAACGCCACCCGGCCGCTGCGCTTGGTACTCAACGCCGGTGATGAAGTGCTCCCGCCAGAACGAGGCGAAAGTGAGGAGATTGTTGTAGTCGTGCCGTCCTCCGAATCCGGGAATCGGCGGCAGCGGCCAGCTCCTCGTCTGATACATCACGGTGCCAAGCTGAAAACAGACGAAGAACTGTGGCACCGACATCAGGAGCGCCAACAGGATCACACCGATCAGATAACCCGGCTTGCGACTCGACACGATGGCCTCCAATCAGACAGAAGTCCCGTGACTCGTGGGGCATTGTCGTAACGATCTCACTTCGACGACGAGTGTATCCGCGACGAGATCACCCAATCGCTGGCGGCAGTCGGTGAACGCGATGCTCAGAATGCCGGGAGTCCAGCAGAGAAAATTGCAGGCATCGACGCACATCACCGTTTCACGGACAAGGCTCCGCGCAAAGCCGCACGGTCTCAGCGTCGTCCTCAACGTTCGCAGGCCGCACAACCACTTGCCCGGCGTGAGGCCCCACCGCGCCTGAGCAACCAACAAAAAAAAGACAACGACCACGAGCCACAGCGCGAGGATCGAAGCCACTCGCGCCGCGACACGGATCGTCGGATGATCGACCTTCAGATTGAGGGCTTCGAGCCACGCGAGCCAATCGAACCCGCGTGTCAATGCCCAACCGAGGCCCATCGTGGTGAGCACGATCAGTCCCAGATCGATCAACCGCGCGAAGCCGCGCCAACCGAGTGACGCCAGCTTCACGGAATGAACTCCGAACCCGTAATCGGGTTTCGTGTACCACCACATCAGACACCAGGTGCCGAGACCGAGGAGGATTCCCAAAATGAGCATCGCCACGGGAATCATCGCGTTGCTGCGGAACGTGTTCAGTGCCGGGTTCGTCTGCTGGGAGGCTCCGTTCGTCGCGCGAAGGCCGGTCGTTTCCACGGCAAAAATATGTGCGGCCCCCGTGGTGGTTGAGGCCACGATGTAGGACTTTTGTCCGTCACGACACGGAACCACGCGGAGCATGTTGGTTCCAAACGGAAAGGTGTGCGTGGCGAACTCGGACCAGTTCGTCCCGTCCAAGCGATAGAGATGCCCCACCAGATATCCGTCCTGCTCGTCATCGACAATCATCGCCGCAGGCATTCCGCCGATGAGCAGCCCGAACAAATAGTTCTGCGGGCCAATCGGGGTGTTTGTCTGAGTCGGTTGTTGCTCGCGGACGAGCGTCCAGCCCGTGGACTGACCATCGGAGTTGGCAACCTGCAAGGCCGAGGCCGGTTCGTCGGTCGATTCTACTCCCATACTGAACCGTCGGTTGCGCGGGTCTGCCTGCGCACTGGCGGCCTTCAATTCCAAGCCCTCGCGATGCAGCAAGCGACCGTCAACATGGAGAAAGACATGAATGCGGTCGCCCTGGTTGACGCACGTCATCCACGCGCCGTTTTGGGGGTTCAAAGTCCAGTCGCCATGACGAGCAGGAACTACCACCTCGCCCGTGTTTCCCCACGTCCCCGCCTTCATTGTCCAAACCGGGAATCCCTTGTTCTGTCTCTCAACGTAAGCCGGTTCCCCATTGAGCAGGAACCGTTGTCCGTCGCCCGGCCAAGAACGCGGCATGACGAACTGAGCCGGTTGGAACTCGCCATCGACCAATTCATACGACTCGGTGTTTCCGATGAACCACACCCGGTCGCCGAAGGACATCGTTTGGTAGTGGTTCCGCGCGGACAACGACAAACCAGTCGCGTTCGACTCACCCGACTCGGGGTCGATCGTGTAGACGCACCAATCGAATCCGCCCCTCGACGGATGGACGTGATAGGTGACGGTCAGGAACTGATCGCGCCAGAACGTCGCTGAGGAAAAGTAACTGCCGTAGAACATCGAACCACCGAATCCGGGGATCGATGTCAGCGGCCACCTCCCGCGCTGATAGGCCTCCACACCCAGATGAAACGAGACGAAAAGCTGCGGGGCTGACAGCACAAGCGCCAGCAGAATCACACCGATCAGATAACCCGGCTTGCGGCTCGACATGATGACCCTCCCGACTGACGCGACGCTGAACCGCAACCGGGTCCAGACAACACGGCTTGTGTCAGGCACTATGTCTGACTCGGCGACGCGGAGCAACTGTCAGTCACACCACGGTCGGTGCGGCGTCCGCGTCTCGAAGCCAGACGATCCGCGCCTCCATCGTTGTCGTGTCGAGCAGCGCTACCGAAGGCTTGCCGTAGGACCAGCCGCTGGTTTCGCCGGGGTTGATGAACAGGCGGCCATGCTCGTCGCGCGTAATGCTCGGCTTGTGAGTGTGGGCGTAGATCGCGACATCGAACTCGCCACCCGCGTCTCGCAGCGAGCGATCCATGTGGGTGAGGAGGATCCTCTTCCCGTCGGCCGTCTTGAATCCGAACGGCGGCTCGCCCAGCGTGCCGATGATTTTCATGCCGGCCGCGACGCCGGTTTTGTTCCCCTCGTTGTCGCCAAAGCACGCAATGACCTGACAGTTCAGAGCACGCAGCGGCGGGACGGCGAAGGACGACACGAGGTCTCCCGCGAACACCACCAGCTCGCACCCGGCGTCGTTGAAAACTTCGACCGCGCGGCGAATGTGGTCCAGATGATCGTGACTGTCCGCGAAGATGCCGATGAGCATGGGGGAAGTAGTGGATAGTGGGTGGTGGATAGTGGGTAGCCAACCGGCGAATGAGCGAGTCGGTTCATACGACCCTCGCCTCATTTCGCTGGCATCAGGTCGATCACCGCCGCTGACATGGATGTCACTCCCGTGATGAGGGTTTCGCGGGCGTCGGGGTAGAAGAACGGCGAATGCAATGACGGTGGCTGCTTGCCGTCCTTCTTCATCTCGGCGAGGCGGGCGGGGTTCACCGCGCCGAGCCGCCACATGAAGATCGGGACTCCCGCGAGGCCGTACTGCGAGAAGTCTTCTCCCCCCATCGACGGCTCGACCGTGATGACGTTGTCGTCGCCGAGGACGCGGCGGAACGTCGGGGCAACTCGTTCGACGAGGTCCGCGTCGTTCTTCGTCGCTGGCGTCCAATCGGACAGCTCGATCGTCGGCTCGGGCGCGCCGGCACTGATCGCAGCGGCTTTGGCTTTGCGTTTGATCCCCTCGATCAGACGCTCGCGCGTCTCGGGCGAGTAGCTTCTGACCGTGAGCTGCAAGCGGCACGAGTCGCCGATGATGTTGTGCTTGGTTCCGCCGTGGATCGATCCGACCGTGATGACGGCCGGCTCGAACGGGTTGTTCTCGCGGCTGACCAATGTTTGCAGATCGACGATCAGATGCGCTGCCTGCACGATCGGGTCGATGGTTGTGTGAGGAAACGCTCCGTGCCCCCCCTTCCCTTTGACGTTGATGTCCACACTGTCCACATTGGCCAGAATGTAGCCGGCCTTGACGCCGATCTTGCCCGTCGGCATTTCGCTGCTGACGTGCAGGGCGAGAGCATACTTCGGCCTCGGGAACCGCGTGAAGAGGCCGTCCTTCAGCATGGCCTCGGCCCCGCCACCGACCTCTTCGGCCGGTTGCCCGACGAACATCACGGTTCCTCGCCATTGATCCTTGTGAGTGGCGAGATACCTCGCGACACCAATCTGCGTGGTGATGTGGATGTCGTGTCCGCAGGCATGCATCACTCCGACGTCGTTTCCTTTCGGATCCTTCGCCCTGACCGTCGAAGCGAACGGCAACCCGGTCGCCTCGACGACCGGCAGCGCGTCCAAATCGGTCCGCAGCATGATGACGGGACCGTCTCCATTCTTGAGCAGCCCCACCACACCACGCCGTCCGACTCCCGTGGTGACTTCGATGCCGAGCGCCTTCAATTCCTCCGCCAGCTTCGCGGCGGTGCGCTCTTCCTGGAATGACAACTCCGGGTGCGAGTGAAAGTCTTTGTAGAGGACCAGCAGTTCCTCGATCTTCCCCTTCGACCAGTCGGCCGGCTTTTCCTGAGCCATCGCTGACGATGACGCCAACATCAAGACGAAGATAGGCACGTTGAGCGCAAGGACGAGTCGCATGGGAGGTCTCCTGTTGGTTAATTGTCAGAACTTCGGAGGATGGGCACTCCTGACGCGCCCGCCTAATCTACTGTAGTCCCGCCGCTCCGTCGGCGGGATGAGTTGCAACAAGCGTCTCCCCTGTGTGTACGCCATCTTCGCGACGGTCCCGTCGGCGGAGCGACGGGACTACGGCCACATCGCGGCGAAGATTGCGCCGACGATTGCGGCGTAGGCGATTGACTCGATCAAGTGACCAACGATCCGGCACTTGAACCAGATCGAGTGAGGGACAATCGCCGAGAAGAACGTCAGGAACCCGGCGGTCGAAACAAATCGGAAGACCTTCATGAAATCGGCTCCTGGTTGGATGGCCAGCGTCGTCAGATAGGCCAGACAAAAACTGGCGACCAGAAAATAGACGAACGTCAGCCCCAGATTGCGTCCCATGTTGACCGGCCCCGTCACCGTCATGAACCCGCACGGCCCGGCCGCCAACTTCTGTTTGAATTCCTCGCTCTTCATCTCCTCGGGCGAACTGCATCCGGGAAATACGTAGCTCCCCAGTGAGATGTCACACGTCCTCACGGCCTCCATGAACTTGTCCTCCCGCGCCAGCTTCACCCAGTCCTGCTTGTGCAGTTGCAACACCATCCACGACAGAAAACTGGCAAAGAACAGGGCGACGCCGGAGAGGACAATCGGGAGGATCAAGCTGAAGGTCATGGTGAGATTCCTGGATTGAGAGTGGCAGAACGGGTGTGTTCGGCAGAATCTTGCCCGAACGGGGCAGATTTGTGAACCGACGACCATTCGAACGCGACTCTTCTTTCGTTCGCCAACCAAGGGACGCACGATGCTGAGACGACCGGACGACATTCGCGACGAACTGCTGGTGCTGCGGTGCCTGCGTCGCGACTTGGAGGCGTGGGACGAACTGGTCCGGCGTTACAACGACCGGTTGTTCTACTACGTGCGGCGCATGGTCGATCAGGACGAACAGGCCGCTCACTTGTTGCAAGAGGTGTGGGTCAAGGTGTTGCAGAGTCTGCATTCGCTGCGCCAGGGAAGCCGGTTGGCTCCGTGGCTCTACTCCCTCACGCGGCATGTGGTGATGAGCCACTACCGCGAGAGATACTCGACCCCCGAAGTGGTCGATCACACGGAGTTGGACGAGCAGCCGACCGACGACTCCGCCGATGCAGCCCGTTTCGAGGATGCGGAGCTGATCCACTTCGGGCTGAGTCGGGTCGGTTGGGCCGAGCGGGAAGTGCTCACGTTGCACTTTCTCGACGATCTGTCCGTCGCCGAGATCGCGTCCGTGCTCGGTCTCCCGCCCGGGACGGTGAAGTCTCGATTGCACCGGGCCAAGTCCGAGTTGCGACAAGTCCTCGTCCGCGAGCACGGCGAGCCGACCGGGAAGGAAACGCATCATGCCTGACCACAACGTCACCTCCGACCACGAACTGCCTCTGCGCGATCGACTGCTCGCAGTCGGATCGCCCTCCCCCAGTGTCCAAGACCAAATTCAGAAGGAGATTCGATCCATGTTGACTCGAAAACTGACGACCCTGCACCGCGTGTTCCTGTATTTCGTCGCCATCGGGGCCTTGGCGAGTGCCATCCTCTGCGGATCACTCGCCCTCACCGAGACGCAGTTGCCAACGCTGGCCCGAACCGGGCTGGCGACGGGAGTCCTGTTCGGCCTGGCCTGGATCATCGTGATCGTGTCGGTCCTGCGACGCGGTGAAATGGACCTGAAGCTTGACGGCCGCCGCATCGCGCAGATGGTTTGGTGCTTCACGCTGTTGATGACGATCTTCTTCTGTGCCGTCGGACTGTCGCATCCCGACAAGCCGGTCAGCGTGCTGCTGATGGTCCAATCGTTGGTCTTCCTCATTGGTGCCGCCGTTTACTGGCTCACCCACTGCATCCTGGAAGCCGCACTGAACGTGAAAGAGAAGCTGCTGGAGATCGAACTGCACCTAGCCGAGTTGACCCGGACGCGGTGACCCGTCGCGGTCGCCTGCCGTGACGCAGTCGTGGTTCTCGCTTCGAGTGATCTCTCCCGACTGCTTCCCGGTCGTCTTGCCGACAGCCTACAATGGTGTGGGAACATAAACTTGCTCGGTAAGAGAGACCGCTCGATGTCTGATCCGCAAACCGCAGCCGACACGTCGGAAAGCACTGGCTCGAAGTCAATGGCCGATGAGTTGGCATTCCAGCCGTCCTCAGAGACCACGCTCGGGGTGGAGTTGGAGCTTCAGATCATCGATCGCGAAAGCCGGGATCTGGCTCCGGGTGCGGTGCGCATTCTCAAGGAGTGCGAGACGGAAGCGATTCCGAACGTGACGGCCGAGTTGATGCAGTCGATGATCGAACTCAAGACCGGCGTCTGCCGGAATGTGAGCGAAGCCCGGAACGAACTCGTGCTCAATCTGAGGCGCGTGCGAAACATCGCCAGTTCACTCGGCTACGAACTGGCAATGGGAGGAACCCATCCGTTTCATCGCAGCGGCACGAGCGTCGTGTTTCCTGCCGAACGCTACGAACGGATTCAGGAACGGCTCTCGTGGCTCACGTACCAGCGCGTCGTCTTCGGGTTGCACGTTCACGTCGGAGTGCCCAACGGCGACATGGCGATGGGCATCATCGGCATGCTGGTCCAATACCTGCCTCACCTGCTGGCGACTTCCGCGAGTTCGCCGTTCTGGCAGGGAGTCGATACCGGGTTGTCATCGACTCGGGTGGCGCTGTACCGGTTGCTGCCTCACGCGGGAGTGCCGCGTCACTTTCGCGACTGGAAGGAATTCCGCAGCTTCTACAAGGTGATGCGGGACTGCCGGGCGATTCAGTCGCCGAAGGACATCTATTGGGATCTCCGTCCCTGCCCGCAATTTGGCACCATTGAGATCCGCATTTGCGACATGCCCGATTCGCTGGCCACCACATTTGGTCTGGTCGCCCTGATCCGCAGTCTGGTGATCTCGGCCCAACGTCTGCTCGAAGAGCGGCCGCTCCTGCGACGAGGCGACATCCGGAAGCACTGGATTGCCATCGAGAACAAGTGGCTCGCTACGCGCTACGGTTTGGAGGCCATGTACATCCGCACGCCCAGCGGTAAACGAGCCCCCCTGGCTCAGGACTTGTCCGCTCTGCTCGAACGCCTGTCGCCGATTGCCCGCGAAACGGGGGACTATCCGTTTCTGGCGGCTCTGTTGCCGGTCGACAAATTTGAGTCGGGTGCGGATCGCCAGCGCCGGCTGTATCGCGAAACCGGCAGTTGGCCGGCTTTGGTCGATGACATGACCACGCGCCTGGCGGAGGAGTTGAAGAACGCTCATGTGTGAGTTGATGGGCCTGTCGTTTGACCGACCGATTTCCGCCGACTTCTCCATCCGCGCGTTTGCCCTGCGCGACGTGGAGAACGCGAACGGCTGGGGCATGGCGTGGTATCCGGATCGTTCGGTGGCCATCGTCAAGGAACCGGTCGAATGGCGGCAGAGTTTCCACACCAAGTTTCTCGAAAGCTATCACGGCCTGAATTCCCGGGTGTACATCGCCCACGTGCGGCACCAGACGACCGGCGGTGTCCCGACTCACTCGGACACGCATCCGTTCACCCGCGAACTCGCGGGGCGTGACTTCTGCTTTGCCCACAACGGCACCGTGGAAGCCTTTCGAGACCTCGCCCTGAATCGGTATCGCCCCGTGGGCGGCACCGATTCCGAGCACGTCTTTTGCCACCTCTTGTCCATGATCGCCGAACGAGACGATCTGCTGAACAATGAGTCCAGTTGGCAATGGCTGCATCAACAACTGACCGAGTTGAACCGGCACGGCAAGCTGAACTGCCTGATGTCCGACGGCCAGCGGCTGTTCTGCTATCACGACACGGGTGCGTGGAAGGGCCTCAGTCTGCGCCGGCTCCGCATGACCGACGGCCAAGAACGACATTTTGAAGACGCCGGCATCGCCATCGACGTCAAGAAAGACGCCGAACCCCAACCCGTCAATCACGGCTACGTGATCGCCACCTGCGCCCTCAGCCAAACCGGCTGGACCAGCTTCCACCCCGGCGAACTGATCGTGCTGGAGGGAGGCACACTCTGCTTCTCCAGCCACGCCGACCGCCGAGCGGATGGATGAAAGCGAGGGACTGGGCTTCGCTACTTCTTCTTCGGGTGGAGAGCCGCTTCGCGTTCCTTCGCGGCGGCCTGCTCCATCGCCACTTTCTGGTCGGATGAGAGGATGCCGTCGAGCTTGCGGATGAATTCGGCTGTGAAGCGTTCCTTCAACTCCTTCTGAGCCGTCTCCTTTGCCTGATCATTCCCCTTCGCGGCGACGAGGCGGGGCTGGAACTCTTGCATCACAGTTTGTTGGACTTCGATGTAGGCGGCGTTCGCCTTTTCGATCACGGAGCGCTGTTCGGCCGTCAGGATGTTCGAGGCCCTGACGCGCAGATCGGCCTGCGCCGCGGATAGCTTCTGGCTGGCGGCCGCCCGCTGCGCTTCCGTGGCATCGGGATCCTTGCGAGTCGTCGGCCGGATGGTCTCACTGTCAATGGTCTCCCGCCGCGCTTCGTGCAGCTTGCCGATCTGGTCCGGCGTCAGCAGCAACGCCGCATTGAGACCCGGCACAAACTGATCGGCATACTCCCGTTTGGGCGCCGTCCAAAACGGAAAATTCCCCATCGCAGGCTGCTTCTCCTCCGCAACAATCTCGCCCGCGAACAACAAGCAGGACAACGCGATCAACGTCAGACGAATCATGTTTTGCACTCCTTGTTTGAAGAAATCGAGCAGATCAGCAACACCAGACATCCGTCACTCACCTCACGAACAGGAACGCCTTCGAGTTGATGAGTGCCCAGAGCAAATCTTCGTAGCATTCTTTTGGAGTGGCATACTCGGTGAGCAACGTTTGGGATGCGGCCAGTTCTTGCGGCGACGGGGCTCGGCAGAGGGTGGCGTAGTAGAGGTCGGTCATGATCTCGGCGTGAGGCTTCTTTTCGGCGAGCAGCTTTTCGACGCGGCCGGTCTTCGTGGCGATCTTCGTGGTGAGGATGTCGCCGTTCAGTGTGTGCAGGGCCTGGGCGAGGTTCGCGTCGGGGGAGCGTTCGCACTCGCAGACGCTGGTTCTTCTCGGTTTGGCGAACGTGTTCAGGAAGTAGTCGGGGTACTCGGCGTCGGGGATCTCGATGGCGCGCGTGCCGAGCGGCAGGTCCTTGAATTTGGTTTGCGTTCCGGCCGCGTGGTCGATCGCGTCGAGCAGCGGTTCGGCGGTGAGTCGCTTGACCTCGAAGTGGCTGTAGAACCGGCGGTCGGCCACGTTCTGCGCGGTCGGTTGCGAATCGAGCTGATACAACCGCGAGACCATGATCGTGCGGACCAACTGCTTGAGGTTGAAGCCGCTCTTCACGAAGTCGTCCGACAGGGCTTGCAGCATGGCGGGGTTGGTCGGTGGATTGGTGGCTCGCATGTCATCGACGGGATCGACGAGGCCGCGACCGAGGAGATTACTCACGTAGCGGTTGACCGTCGCGCGGGCGAAGGCTCCGTTGGTCGGGGCCGTCATCCACTGAGCCAGCGCGATGCGGCGGTCGAGCGGGTGGTCGACCGGCTCACCGTCGAGTGGCTTCGGCGGCATGACCTTGCCCGTGCGAGGCTGCCTCACATCGCCGCCGGTCTTGATGACGACGACTCGCTCACCGCCGAACAGGCCGAACTCCTGACTGGTCTTCAGGCCGGTCCGCGCGAAGAACGCGGCGAAGCTGTAGTAGTCGTCCTGGCTGTACTTCTCGAACGGGTGATGATGGCACTGCGCGCAGGTGAGTCTTGTCCCGAGAAACAATTGCGAGGTCGATTCGGCAAGCTCGTTCGGTGTGTTGTTCACGATGAAGTAGTTGGCCGGACCGTTCGAGAAACTCGACCCCTTCCCCTGCACGAGCTGCGAGACGAACTTGTCGAACGGCAGGTTTTCGCGGAAGGCTCCCTTGATCCAGTTGTGCAGCGCCCACATGCCGGTGTCCTGCAGGTCGCGGCTGTTGTTGCGAATCAGGTCTGACCACTTGAGCGTCCAGTACGCGGCATACCGTTCGTTGAAGAGGCCCTTCTTCGGTGAGTCGGCCAGGCCCAGCAGTCGGTCGATCCAAAGTGTTCGCTTATTCGCGTCGGTCGAGGCGAGGAACTCGTCGATCTCCTCGCGAGTCGGCAGCGTGCCGGTCGCGTCGAGGAAGATGCGTCTCAAGAATGTGGCGTCATCGCAGAGCGGCGACGGTTCGATGCCGAGTTCTTTGAACTTCGTCGCGGCCAGTTCGTCGATGACATTGTTGTTGACCCAGCCGACCAGTGGCGCGGGCGGTCCGAACGGGATGACGAACATGCAGATGTCGGCCTGCCCCTCGAAGCGGACCATGATTGGAGCCTGCCCGCGTCCGGCGACGGTACACAGCCCCTCGCGCGTTACGGCGACGAGTCCCTCGTCCATTGAGTCGAACTTGGCCCACGCCGTCACGTCGCGCGTCTCACCGTCGGCGTAGACCGCTTCGACGCTAAGCTGTTGCTTGAGACCGACATCTCCGATTCGCTGGGCCGGCGTGACGATCAACTTCGAGATCGCCCGCTCTGTCGCCGGACCGGGTGCTCCGTTGCGAATCCACGCGGCGAGCAGCTCATAGTCGCGCGAGCCGGCTTCCAAACGTCGACCACCGCCGTGAGGC
The DNA here is from genome assembly GCA_038040225.1 of Planctomycetota bacterium. GTDB lineage: Bacteria > Planctomycetota > Planctomycetia > Planctomycetales > Planctomycetaceae > Schlesneria. Next base: position 40,108 of record JBBPIS010000020.1, on the reverse strand, counting down.
ACCTGCATCGTCGGCTTCTGCAAGATGAGGCTTTGAGTCGGGTCGAGCAGATTGATGCGACGCGATTGGCTGTCGCGTGCCATGGCCGTTCGGTCGGCGGCGGGATCGAATCCGAAGACCGACAACTTGAAGCCACCCTGCCCGTACTGAGCCGCATGGCAGGCTCCCATGTTGCAGCCCGCCTTCCAGAGGACCGGCCGAACCTGATCGAGGTAGTCGATGGCTGGCTCCGCGATGACACCCGCAACCGTCACGGGCAGTTTCTTCGAGTCGCCTCCCACCGTCACCGTGATCTCGGCCGAGCCGTCGGCTCGCGGGACGAGTCTGCCGGTTGGTGAGACAGTGACGATGGCCTCGTTCGACGAGGCGAACGTCGCGCGGGACGAAAAATCTTCGGCATAACCGGCCGGTTTGTCTGAGACGGCTGCCGTGACGAGCAACTGCGTCTGAGCAAAGTTCCCCTTCAGCGAGACCTCGGTCGGTACGACAGTGAACGGCTCGGCCGCAACCAGCGACGGGAGCAGGCTCAAAACGCAACTCCAAACGAGCCCGACGCGCAAGCGAGGGCCGGAGCTACGATCACCCCGCAGCCTTCGCTTGCGCGTCGGGCTAGTGTGCAGAGGCATATTTGTCCCCGTAAGGTTTGCGAATGTTCGGGAGGTGTGGAGGAACATGGGCGGGGGCCTCAAAGGGCGGCGGGGCGGGAGGACGGGCCGGTTGAATCAGCCTCGTCGATGGCGGTCATGATGTCTCATCGGCCGGGCCGATGCAATTATCACAACAGACTGTCTTGATTGGTGCCAGCCGATCCCTTTAGAATCCTGCCTGCAATCCCACCGGCCTCCCCGGCCATGACCGCCTGCCTGCTCGATTGTCCGTCCGATGACGACCGGCCTCTCGCCTTGAGGAACCCGCCATGTTGAGTCTCTTCCCCGGCACTGTCCGCACGTGTGAAGGTGTTTCTCGTCGCAGCTTCCTACAGGTGGGAGCGTTGGCGGGGCTGGGCGTAAGCCTGCCACAGGTGTTGGCTCAGCAAGCGTTGGCCAAGTCGAAGGGGCATGGCCACGGGGCAAAGGGTGGTTCCGATGTGAACTGCATCCTGATCTGGACTCAGGGCGGGACAAGTCATCACGACACATTCGATCCCAAGCCGGAAGCCCCGATCAGCGTGAAGGGGGAGTACGGCGTCATCGACACGGCCGTCTCTGGCGTTCAGTTCACAGAGATTCTGCCGAGGATGGCTCAGGAACTGGGACGCTACGGTCTGCTGAGAAGCTGGAACCCGATGAACGGCAGCCACGGGACAGCCGATCAGCACGTGATGTCGGGCCGCAAGTTCAACCCCGCGATGCCGTACCCGACCGTTGGCTCGGTCGTCAGTCACCAACTCGGCTTCAAGACTGCGATGCCTCCGTTCATTCAGCTTGGCAACGCGGTCGATCACCGGTTTGGAGGCGGCACGTCGGGCATCCTCGGTCTCGAACACAACCCATTCGAAATCATGGCCGATCCGAACGCCGAGAACTTTGTCGTGCGAGACATCACTCCCCCGAGCGGCATGTCCAACGAACGAGTTGACCGCCGTCGCAAGGTGCTGAGCCTGATCGATTCGCTGCAACGGCCGACCAGCGTGCAGCCCGCCGAGTTTGACTCGCTCGACGAAAACTATGGCACGGCCCTCGACATGATCACCGCGCCGGAAACCCGCCGCGCCTTCCAGATCGACAAGGAAGACCCGCGCTTGCGCGAGCAGTACGGTCGCAACCCGTTCGGTCAGAAGTGCCTGATGGCGCGGCGGTTGATCGAAGCAGGAGTCCGCTTTGTCACGATCACCGACGGCGGCTGGGACACTCACGCGAACAACTTCAAGAGCCTGAAGGACAACCTGATCCCGAAGGTCGATCGCGCGCTGCCTCAGTTGCTGATCGACCTCGAACAGCGCGGCCTGTTGGAAAAGACGCTGGTCGTCTGGCTGACCGACTTCGGACGCACCCCGAAGATCAACTCGGCGAGCGGCCGCGACCACTGGGCATCGGCAGGCTTCGGCATCATGGCGGGAGCAGGCGTCCCCGGAGGCAACGTCATCGGAGCGACTGACGATGAGGGTGGCCATCCGATCAAGAACCAGTACTTCAGCGAAGACATCGTTGCCACGATCTACCACAAACTCGGCCTTCCTCTCGACCTCCACGTCCAGAGTCCCGATGGCCGCCAGGTTCGCCTGATCGAAGGGAATTTGATCCGCGAGTGGGTCTGAATGTTGATCGCGGCGATGCTGCGTGACTGACTACGTTGAGTGAATCACGACCATCTTCTCTTCGGTCATCTCGCGGATCGCGTGACGAGGGCCTTCCTTGCCGAGGCCGCTGTCTTTGAGACCGCCATACGGCATGAAGTCGGCCCGCCACTGAGTTCCCCAGTTGATGTGCAGGTTGCCGGCATCGACCTCGCGGGCGAAGCGCAGGGCGCGGTCGATGTCCTGCGTGAAGATGGCCGCTGACAGGCCGTAGTTCGTGCCGTTGGCGAGGGTCAGCGCCTCGTCGAAGCTGCCGAACGGAGTGACCGCCACGGCGGGGCCGAACAGTTCTTCACAGCTCACTCGCTGTTTCGGATCGACGTCACACAGGATTGTTGGCGCGAGCAGCGTGCCGTGGCGAGTCCCTCCCGTGACGAGCTTCGCACCGGATGAGACCGCTTCGATCAACCAGGCCTCGACGCGCCGGGCCTCCTCTTCGCGAATCATCGGTCCCATTTTGACGGCCTCGTCGAGCGGATCGCCCGTCGTCAGCGCTGCAACTTTTGGCTTGAGGGCGTCCAGGAAATCGCCGTACTTTGCGCGACTCGTCAGGATGCGCTGGGCCGAGATGCAGACTTGCCCCGCGTTCGCAAAGCCCGAGGCCGCGACAAGACTCGCCGCTTTGTCGAGGTCCGCGTCGTCCATGATGATCACCGGGCTGTTGCTGCCCAGTTCCATCGTGACCCGCTTCACACCGGCCATGCGGCAGATGGACTCGCCCACCGCAAAGCTCCCCGTGAAGCTGATCTTCCGCACGCGACGGTCCGTGCAGATCGCCTGCCCCAGTTCGCTGCCCGGCCCCGTGATGCAGGCGATCGCCTGCGGAGGGATTCCCGCTTCGAGCAGCACTTCCACCAGTTTGAGCGCCGTGAGCGGTGTGTCTCCCGCCGGTTTGATGAGGACCGCGTTCCCCGCCGCCAGCGCGGGGCCGACCTTGTGCGCGACCAGATTCAGCGGGAAGTTGAACGGCGTGATCGCGGCCACGATGCCGCAGGGGATTCGCAGCGTGAACCCGAACTTGCCGGCACCACCCGGCGCGGCGTCCATCGGCAAGACTTCGCCGTTGATCCGCTTGGCCTCTTCGGCGGAGACTTCCAGCGTCTCACACGCCCGACTCACTTCGAGTCGACTCTCCGTCAGAATTTTCCCCTCTTCGAGACTGATCGTACGAGCAAATTCTTCCGCCCGATGCCGCAGCAACCGAGCCGCCGACTGCAACACGCGACACCGCTCGGCCGATGGCATCGCCCGCATCACGCGCGCTCCCTCGACGAGCGTCGTCAGCGCGGCATCCACATCCGCAGCCGATCCGCGCGGCACGGTGTCGATGACGTTCCCATCGAATGGATTCGTGACCTTGATCTGCTCGGCCCGATTCTGCCATTTGCCAGCGATGAACATTTGCATGAGGTGTCTCCGAGACAGCGTGACGAGTTTCGATGTTTATACCGGTTCACTGGCCACTGCCGCATCTCTTGCAACGTTCACCCAGTGAGTCCTTGCGGGGCATGCATCTTCGCGCCCGACTCGCCGGACGGCTACAATCTCGCCGTCTACGACGCTTCGGGAACTTTCCCTGACCCGCAGTCGTCGCACTGACCATGCAGCCGGATGGTCCGGCAATTCTTCGGTTCACAGCGAGGTCATCATGAAACGAGTGCTCTTCACGGCGGTGTTGCTGATCACGAGTGTCACGCTCTCTCAGGCGGAGGACGTGTTGGCGATCGACTTGCTGACGGAGGCGGTCCAACCCGCTCCATTGGCAGGGCTCATTCGGATTGAGCGGGCTGTTCCTCCACCAGTTGTCGCCGACGATTTGCCGCCCGCGGCTTCGGCGTTGCTCAAGACGTTCGACCAGGAGTCGGAACAGATTCGCGCGCGGATCGAGGCGGAGATCGCCGCCAAGCGCGAGGTACTCATTCAGCAGTTGCAGGCGATGCAGGACGGCTACACGCGCGAGGCCAAGCTGGACGAAGCGGTCGCCATTCGGGAGGCGATTCGCAAACTCAGACGGTCGGGAATGACGGTGCTGTCGTATCCGAATGTGCAGGGCGGCTATGGCGGCCTCACGACGTACCGCGGTCAAAACGGCAAGGTGCTGCACTTTGAAGTGGTCGGCAGCAACAGCGGCTCGATCTACGGAACGGACATCTACACGGATGACTCGGATCTCAGCACGGTGGCCGTCCATGCGGGCCTGCTGAAAGTCGGCGAAATGGGAGTCGTCAAGGTCACGATCTTGCCGAGTCAGGCGTCACACAGCAGCAGCACTCGCCACGGCATCACGAGCAGCGCGTGGTCTCAATACCCCGGCAGCTACAAAGTCGAACCGATTCCCGGCGGAAGCCGCGCCGTTGCCACCGCTTCCACAGCGCGGCCCGATCCCGGCTCGTTATGGAGCTACGAGAAGCACGTCGGTCAGTCGTTCGAGTTTCAGGTGACCGGCTCGACCAGCGGCGGGAGCATTTGGGGGACGGGTATCTACACGGGCGACTCACGATTGTCCGTCGCGGCCGTCCATGCCGGCCTCTTGCGTGACGGCGAATCCGGCGTGGTGAAGGTCACCATCCTGGCCGGCGACTCGCGCTATCTCGGCTCGTCGCGCCACGGCATCTCGTCCTACGACTACGGTCCGTATCCGTTCAGCTACCGCGTCGATTCGACGACAACGAATCAACCATCCAACGTCGTCCCCCGATTGTTCCTCAACGGCCCCGGAGGAATACGATTGCGAACCTCGGCGCTCGGATCACTTCCATATTCAGTTGTGACCCCGGGTGCAGCGCTCCTCATTGAAGAGGCGATTGAGATCGAGGAGGCGAAACCCCGCCTCAGCACAACGCCATCGTTGCCATCGAGTGGCCCGCGACCGGCAACCGTGCCACAGTAATGTGCAGACGCCAGCCATGCGGTCTGCGTGACGATCTCCAACACTCGCCTTGCCCCGTTTGAACTTCGCTGATTCAATACCGCCCACTTCGTGGAGCGGGCCGCTGGGCCTGCTGCTCTTTCACAGGCCGGATGCCTGTGCCACGAATTCGCATTTTTGCGGGGGAGGGTCCAGGGATGGACATGCTGGTGGTTCGCGGCGGGCAACCGCTGTGCGGAACGGTGACGGTGGGAGGAGCCAAGAATGCGGCGTTGCCGATCATGGCGGCGACGCTTGCGGCCACTGGCACGACCGTCTTGCACGGCGTTCCCGAACTGGTCGATGTCTCCACGCTGTCACATGTCCTGCGGTCGCTCGGCATGACGGTCGAGCGATCTGCCGAGGGATCGCTCGAATTGACCGCGGTCGATGAACAACCGTGCCTCGCCGATTACGAGCTGGTTCGCCGGATGCGAGCCAGCGTCTGTGTGCTGGGGCCGCTGCTCGGTCGCCGTCGTCGCGCGTGTGTCTCGCTGCCCGGTGGCTGCAACATCGGACATCGGCCGATCGATCTGCACCTGAAGGGGCTGCGGGCACTCGGGGCCGAGATCACCATCGAGCGCGGCTACGTCTTCGCCCGGGCCGACAAGCTGCGCGGAGCCGACATCTATCTCGGTGGCTCGTTCGGCAGCACCGTGACCGGGACGTGCAACGTCATGTCAGCCGCGGTCCTCGCCGCAGGGATCACGACCATTTCCGCAGCAGCCTGCGAACCCGAGGTCGTCGATCTGGGCAACTTTCTCAACGCAATGGGGGCGAAGATTGAGGGGCTCGGCACTCCGCTCCTGCGCATCGAGGGCGTGGACGAACTGCAGGCCGTCGAACACCGGATCATTCCCGATCGAATTGAAGCCGCCACGTTGCTCGTCGCCGGAGCCATCACGCGCGGAGAGTTGATAGTCGACAACATCCGCCCTGCGCATCTGGCCGCTGTCATCGACTCGCTGCGAGCCATCGGAGCGATCATCGAACTGGAGGACTCGCGAGCGATGGTCTCGATGAGCAGCGCACCGCGTCCGATCGACGTGACGGCTCTCCCCTATCCCGGCGTGCCGACCGATGTGCAAGCGCAACTGACCGCGCTGCTGGCGCTGGCTCAGGGAATCAGCGTCGTCACCGACAAGGTCTTTCCCGATCGCTTCATGCACCTGCCCGAGTTGATGCGCATGGGGGCGAACGTTCGGCGAGAGGGAGCCTGCGGGATCATCAGCGGTGTCTCGCGACTGAGCGGTGCGTGCGTGATGGCCTCCGATCTGCGGGCCAGTGCCGCACTGCTTCTCGCCGCGCTGGCGGCCGATGGCGAATCGGTAATCCGCCGCATCTATCACCTCGACCGTGGCTACGACCGTCTCGAACAGAAGCTGAACCTGGTCGGAGCCCATATCCGCCGCGTGGCCGATCTCCCCGAGAACCTGCCCGCGAGTCTGCTGTTCTCGACGGAGGATGAAGCCGCGCCCGTCGTCGATTCGAGCGATACGCCGCCTCCGCCGAAGTTCTTGTTGCGCGAACGTGGCTCCAATGGCGTGACACCCCAACGTCGGGTGCCATGAGTTGAACGGACGTTCCCCGAGAGCGTCATTTCGGCAAGCCATACCCTCGGCAGCCGCCTGTGGGATCGAGCCGATACGTTCTCCAGCCGCCGCGCCGTTCGACAGGGCTGTCGGTTGGTCCGACACCGACCCTGCGAGGAGCATCGTCCTCTCGGCAAGTGTGGCACGCTCCTGAGTCCTCGAAGGGCGTGGGGAATCACGCCTAGCTGATCCCACGCCCTTCGAGGACTCAGGGGCGTGCCACTCAAACTGATGGCATCGAAGTTGCCGAGGGCATCACTATCGGTGACACGACTTAACAAAGCCATCCGCGAGACGTATGTTGTTCCGCGTCGAATGGCTCTCTCGTCCCTTACGCTTCAGGGTGCATCATGTTTCGTGCGACTTCTCGGTTTGGGTGGCTGGTTCTCGTGGCGGCGTCATTCTGCGCGGGGACGCCGTTGTTGGCGCAATCCGTCGGGCCGAAAGCTGAGGACCTGGCGAAATCTCGTCAGAAGGCGATCAACTTCCTCAAAACGAGTCAGGCGGAAGGTGGGCACTGGACCTCGCCCGAGGCACCCGGCATCTCGGGCCTCATCACCTATGCGCTGCTGGTGAGCGGCGTCCCCGCAGCAGACCCCGCGCTGGAGAAGGCGCTCAAGCACCTGTCGTCCTACATCCAGCCGGATGGCGGCATCTATTTCCCGAAGAGTCATCACAGCAACTATGAGACGGCGATCTGCCTGCTGGCGTTCAGTGCCGCCAACAAGGACGGCAAGTACACCGAGACGATCAAGAAGGCCGATGCCTTCCTGCGCAAGTTGCAATGGGACGAGAGCGAGACCACGGACAAGTCGGATCCCAAATACGGCGGTGCTGGCTATGGCAGAACGGGCGACCGACCGGATCTCTCGAACACGGTTTTCTTCCTGGATGCCCTTCAGGCGGCGGGAGCCAAGAAGGACGATCCCGCTGTCCAGAAGGCGCTGGTGTTTTTGTCCCGCTGTCAAAATCTGGAGACCGAGAACAACACGACGCCGCACGCCTCGAAGGTCAATGACGGCGGCTTCTATTACACGCCGGCAGCGGGCGGAAGTTCTCAGGCCGGGAACACGGCGAACGGTGGCTTGCGGTCCTACGGCAGCATGACGTATGCGGGTCTCAAGAGCATGATCTACGCCGGACTGACTCCCGAGGACCAGCGCGTCAAAGCAGCCACCGAGTGGATCACCAAGTTCTACTCGATCGAAGAGAACCCCGGCCTTGGCCAGCAGGGTGTCTTCTACTATTACCAGATGTTCGCGAAGGCTCTCTCGACGATGGACCTCGACACGGTGAAGGATGCGGATGGGAAGGCCCACGATTGGCGGAAGGAACTTGCCGAACATCTCTTCAAGACTCAGCAGGAAAACGGCGCGTGGCTGAACAAAAACGACCGCTGGTACGAGGGGAACCCGGACCTTGCCACGGCTTACGTGCTGATTGCAATGCACTACTGTGAGCCGAAGTCGGCGAAGCCCGCCACGGTGACGAAGCCCGTGAAATAGCGGTTCGTTCTGGTCGCAATGCCGATTGGAAACTCGTGCCCACGAGAAAACACAACCGCACAGCGTGGGCACGGTCGTTTGCGACGCTCTGCGTCGAGTCAAACGCCGACGTGACGCGAGCGTCCGACCGCGCCGCTTGACCGCTGCGGCGAGCGGTTTGTATCGTGCCGCCCGATCGGTTCGTCCGTCTCCTTCGCTTTCCCGCCTCCTTAATTTCCCTGAGGTCTCAACATGATGTCCCGCTTGCGTCCGTGGTCGGTCGGTTGGTGTGTCGCCCTGTTGGTGAGTTGCTTCGTCGGCTGTGATGCCTCGGTTCCCAAGGCGGGGCCGTCCAACACGGCCTCGGTCGGACACGACGAACCGCATGCTCAGGCCGCCGCTGCGGCGCATGCAGCGAAGCCGGGTGGCACGAAGCGGATCATCCTGCTCACCAACGGGAACTCGCCGTTCTGGGATGCCTGTCGGGCCGGGCTGCAAGACGCCGAGAAGGAGTTCAAACTCGCCGAGGCCGGGTTTTCGGCGGTCATGGAAACGAACGACGGCACGCCCGCCGGTCAGATCGACAAGCTCAAGCAGTACGGCACCCAGGGGGATGTCGCCGCCATCGGCATCTCGGTGACGAAGGCCGACAACGCCGCCATCGCGGACGAACTACGGTCGCTGCAAAAGAAGGGGATCAAGATTCTGACGATCGACTCGGACGTCGATCGTGCGAAATTCCGCGACGCGCGCACGGCGTTCGTCGGAACCGACAATGTGGTGGGCGGTCGCGTCCTCGGACAGTGCGCCCTCGGCGTGCGACCCGACGGGGGTGAGTTCGTCGCATTCGTCGGATTGACCGAGGCACAGAACGCCATCGAGCGGATCGGCGGCTTCTCCGAGGGAGCCGGTGAGAAATTCATCCGAGCCGACGTGATGGCCGATGCCGTGAAACTCGACCGCGCCCGCGAGAACGTTCGCAACGCGATTCGCAACCACCCGAAGGTCAACACGCTGGTCGGCATCTGGTCGTACAACGCCCCCGCGATCGTGGACGTGGCCGTGGGCGAACTGAAGCGGCGCGATGACTTCAGCATCGTCGTGTTCGATGCCGAGCCGAACACGATCATCGCCATGCAGGAGCGTCAGGTCGACGCGATGGTCGTGCAGAACCCGTACGCGATGGGCCACCAGGGTGTGCGGCTGATGCTGGCTCTGGCCACGGATCAGCCGGCCGTCGTGTCCGAGATGCTGCCCCAGCTCGATCAGCCCGACGGCGACCTGTTCGACACCGGATTGAAGGTCATCGTCCCGGACGACAAGTCGCCGCTGAAGGCCGATCAGTTCGGCCCGAAGGTCGAGTTCATGACGCTCGACAAGTTCCGCGAGTGGCTCGACAAGTACGGCCTCAAGCAGTCGTGACCTGGGCTACTGGATTGAATGTGCTGAGATTCTCCTCAGGCCTGAAGGGCCGGAGTTAGACCAGCCCAGGGCAAGCGACCAACGGGAGCGTCGCCCTAGGTTGATGGGGCGAGGTTTTCGGCAGCCCCAACGGGGCGCATTAAAATCGCCCGGATGGCGACGCGACGTAGTTCGCCCCGTTGGGGCTGTGTTGTTGATTTGTCTCTTCCCCCAGGGCGACGCTCCCGTTGGTCGCTTGCCGCTGGGCTGGCGTAACCCGGCCCGTTGGGCCTCAAGCGGCGAAGACACGAAGGCTTTGGGCGGTCCAACAGTTGGGAAATATATGAGCGATGCGTGGGGGCGAATCTGGCGGCGGCATGAGGTCAGTCTGCTGGTCGCGATTGTTGTCGTGATCGTGCTGACGACGCTGCTCGATGCGCAGCACAACTACTGGCGCGACCCGCGGGCGAGTCTGATCGACCTCACCCGGCTGACGACTCAGTTGGGATTGATCTCGCTGGGGGCGGCGGTCGTCATCATCTCGGGCGGCATCGACCTGTCGACCGGTTCGGTGATCGCCTTCAGCGGGACCGTCTGTGCCTCGCTACTGCTGCTGCTGTCGCCCGAGGCCATGCTCGGCAATCAACCGCTCGACGTGACCACGATGGCGCTGGCCATTGCCGGGACGCTGGTCGTCGGATTGTTGATCGGCAGCCTGCACGCGTGGCTGATCACCGTGATCGGCCTGCCGCCGTTCGTCGCGACGCTGGGAACGCTCGTCGGACTGCGCAGCCTCAGCGTGGCCATCATCCGCAGCGTCTCGAACGCCGTCATCGGCGGAGACAGCTCGCAAATCAACATTCCCGACAAGGGATTCCGATACCTTGCGGAGTCGATCTGGATTCCCGGTGTGCTGCTGGCCGTGCTGGCGGCGGCTGTCTGGCTGCTGCTCGCGAAGACCGTCACCGGACGGCATCTGTATGCGCTGGGAGGCAACGAGCAGGCGGCGCGTCTCAGCGGCATTCAGACGGATCGTTTGAAATGGCTGGCGTACTGCCTGAGTTCGACACTGGCGTCGCTGGCCGGAATCATCGCAATCTGCGAGCAGAGCGCGGCCGTTCCCGAGGCGCTGGGCCTCAGCGCGGAACTCAACGCGATCGCGGCGGCAGTCGTCGGCGGATGCAGCCTGCAAGGGGGGATCGGCACCGTGCCGGGAGCGCTGCTCGGCGCACTCTTTCTGCGCAGCGTCGTGGATGGTGTGGCGAAGATCATCAAGTCGGATTCCCACGTCTACGAGGGCTTCATCGTCGGCGTGCTGGTGGTCTTCGCCGTAACGTTCACGCGCGGGGCTGATGCGTCGCGCCGCAGGCCGCCGCTGTTCGCGGGCGGGCTGGGACTGGTAACGATTCTCAATCTGACGCTGTTGTCCGGAACGATGATGGCGTTGATCGGGACGAAGCTGGTGGCGGGCCGCACGCAGTTGGACGCGACGTGGCTGGCGAGCCTGATCGGCTTGGCCACCTGCCTGCTGCTGTTGATCGTGCGGTCGGACGGTTCGCCGTTCGCCAAGCGACGTCTGGGTATGGCGTGGGTGGTCGTCACACTGGTCTCGATCATCGGGTGCGATCGCGCGTACCCCGGCTGGCAGCGTCGAGCGGCTGTCTCAACGACCGCGTCTCTCGGCGGGAAGGTCTTTGAAAACGAACGGGGCATCGTGTTCGACCTGACGGGTTCGCGCTGCAACGACGCCGCGCTGAGGCGTCTGGCTCCGCGACTGAAGTTCTTCGCAAACCTGCACGAGTTGCGGTTGTCGCAGACGGCCGTGACCGATGACGGACTGAAGACGCTCGAAAAACTGACGCAACTCCGGCGCCTCGACGCCACGGGCAGCAAGATCACACCCGGCGGCCTCACTCGATTGAAGCGCACGCTGGATCGACTTGAGACCGCTCCGTAGCACATGCTGCCAGTTTGTGTGTTTCAAAGTCCGGGGTCCTATCCGCTCGCCTCGCTTGAATGAAACGGCCCATCATGTCCAACCGACTCGCACAAGAAACCAGTCCGTATCTGCTGCAGCACGCGAACAATCCCGTGGAGTGGTGGCCGTGGTGTGACGAGGCGATTCAAACCGCGCGGCGGCACGAGCGGCCGATCTTTCTGTCGATCGGGTACAGCGCGTGTCACTGGTGCCATGTGATGGAGCACGAGAGCTTCGAGAACGCCGACATCGCCGCGCTGATGAACCAGTGGTTCGTCTGCATCAAGGTCGATCGCGAGGAACGCCCGGATCTCGATCAGATTTACATGTCGGCCGTGCAGGCGATGACCGGCAGCGGAGGCTGGCCGATGTCGGTGTTTCTGACTCCCGAATTGAAGCCGTTCTTCGGCGGAACCTACTGGCCGCCGTCGGCCCGCTGGGGACGACCGGGCTTTCGCGAGATTCTGGCCGGAGTTCACGACGCGTGGCAGAACCGACGCGATGCCGTACTGGCTCAGGCCGACGAACTGACGGGCCACGTGGTGAGCATCGCCGCATCAACAGTCGAATCGTCGCCGCTGAACGAGGAGATCTTGCGAAGCGCGATGCGGTCGCTGATTCGCTCCGCCGATCGAGTCCACGGCGGGTTCGGCTCGGCTCCGAAGTTTCCGCATCCGATGGACCTGCGCGTCGCGCTGCGCTGCTGGAAGCGGTTTGGGCGAACTCGGAGCGCGGAACTCGGAACGCGGAGCGAAACGGCAGAGACCGCGGCGCCGAAAGCTCAGTACTCAGTATTCAGTACTCAGTACTCGGACGACACTCCGTACTCAGATGACGTTCTCGACATCGCCACGCTGACGCTCGACAAGATGGCTCGCGGCGGTATCTACGATCATCTCGGCGGTGGCTTTGCACGGTACTCGACCGACGAACGCTGGCTGGCTCCGCACTTCGAGAAGATGTTGTACGACAACGCCCTGCTGGTCCCGGCCTATCTCGAAGCGCACCAGATCACCGGTCGAGCGGACTTTGCCCGAGTGGCCCGCGAAACGCTGGACTACGTCCTGCGCGAGATGACCTCGCCCCAGGGCGGCTTCTATGCCACACAAGATGCCGACAGCGAGGGCGAAGAAGGAAAATTCTTCGTCTGGTCGAAAGCCGAGATCGAATCGCTGCTCGATCCGAACGATGCCCGAGCCTTTTGCGAGTCCTACGATGTCTCGGCCACAGGCAATTGGGAACACAAGAACATTCTCAACCGCCCGAGGCCGCACGATGACGTGGCGGCGCTGTTGAAGCTGGACCCGGACGACCTCGAAACGATCCTCGACCGCAGTCGGGAAAAACTGTTCACCGAACGATCAAAGCGCATCTGGCCGGGGCGAGACGAAAAGGTGCTCGCCAGTTGGAACGGTTTGATGATTGGTGCAATGGCGATGGGAGCCAATGTTCTTGGTGAGCCGAAGTACGCGGAAGCCGCTCGCGCCGCGGCCGATTTCATTTTGCGGGAGATGGTTGGGGAAAGGAGTCAGGAGACAGGAGTCAGGAGTCAGAAGGAAGATGAGACGGGCGCGGACGATTCTTTCCCATCAACCCTCGACCCTCAACCATCCACGCGCCTGCTGCACAGCTTCAAGGACGGACGAGCACGCTTCAACGCCTATCTCGATGACTACGCGGCCCTCATCGAAGGGCTGTGCGAGCTGTATCAAACCGTCTTCGACGCAAAGTACCTGGACGCGGCACTGAGCCTCGCCGAGCGAATGCTCTCGCAGTTCTGGGACGATGCCGACGGGGGCTTTTTCTACACCTCGGCCGATCACGAGGCGCTGATCGCTCGCAACAAGGAGACGCACGACAACGCCACCCCCTCGGGAAACAGTCTGGCGGCGACGGCGCTGCTCAAGCTGGCACGATTGACCGGCCGGATGGACCTCGAAGAAAAGGCGGTCGCCACACTGGAGATGATGTCGGGACAACTGACTCGCATCCCGCTGGCGGCCGGTCAGGCGCTGATCGCCCTCGATTTTCTGATCGGTCCGGCGCATGAGGTCGTGGTGGTGGAAGGAAGTCAGGAATCAGGAGACAGAAGTCAGGAGACAGGAGACAGGAGTCAGAATGAAGAGCGACGGAGTCTCGCCCTGCTTCACCAGCGATTTGTTCCAAACAAAGTTGTCCATCAGCGCGACGCGGCCATCGCCGACGAACAGTTGCCAGCAGCGACTCGCTCTCTGCTGAGCGGCAAGTCAGCGTCGCAGGGCCTGACAACGGTCTACGTCTGCCAGCACGGGACGTGTGGCAGGCCCCTCGTCGGAGACCGGCAGATCGAAACAGGACTGGCTCAGTTGTGAAAATCACGAACCCGCTCGTGTCGCATCTTCTGACTGCCTGACTCCTGTCTCCTGTCTCCTGTCTCCTGACTACTGACTACTGACTACTGACTACTGACTACTGACCCCTTCTTCTCCCCCGGCTCCACCGTCCGGTCGAGGATCATGATCTTCTGCCAGATCGTGCGCGACAGGCCGTTGGTGAGGGCCGCCAATTGGTCGGCCGCTTCGACGGCGTCGGCGTCGGGGAACTCCTGGACGTAGATCGCGCCGATCTTGCTGACGATGGAGAGGAGTTCGCTGCAATAGTCGAGATACCGACCCAACTCGAACGCCGTCAGAGTCCGCGGCGGTGACGAGGGTGTTCTCGCACCGTGGAGCAGGTTCTCGGGATCTTTCGTCAGTTGGTGCATATCGACGATGTGAGCGATCGCGCGCAGTTCGTGCAGCGCGGACAACGCTCGTTCGCGTTTCAGACGTCGTTCGAGGCTGAACAAGAACGCGAGCGTCGCACCGATGAAGAACAGGCTGCCGAGCGTCGCCTCGACGGTTTGGGCGAAGTTGTCGAGTTGCTTCAGCTCATCGCCGTTGGAATGGACGTTGAAGCCGAGCAGGACGATCACACCCAGGATCGCCGCGACCAGCACCACGCAGGCGGCTCGCAGCCAAAGATGCGGCCGCTTGATTTGCTCACACCGCAAGACGGCTTCCTGCGCGACGCGGTGCAGTTCGCCCGCGACCTGCCGCAGGCCGGCCCCCGGAAACCGATCCGCGATCCGTCGCTCCAGTTGAGCCGCCGTATCGACAATCTTCTGCGGTCGCAGTTCGCGATAGTTCACCTTGGCCGGGACACCGGGTGTGGGAGCAACCGGTGGGACGGGGGCACTCGCGGGAGGTGGAACACTCACTGGGGATTCCTCGATGCAGTGCCGAGCGGGAAACGGGACACGCTCTCGAATCTGGTCGGTCCGGCCGAGGATTGCAACCAAGTCCGAACGCCGTCGGCAGCGTGAGCCATTCGCCAGAATCGACAAGCCCGGCGTTCGACCGCATGATGATGCCGGTCAGACCCACTCGCGGATCGGTCGGCCAAGGCGCGAGACCGATGCAGTCCAAGCGGAGGAGCAGGCGGATGCCAACGAGGTGGTCTCTTCGTCAATCGATCGATTTCCTGAGAGGAACGATGGTCGCACTGGTCGGCCATTGTTTCGCGAGCGCGTGCTGCGCCCAGTCCGCTTCAAAGTCGATCGACTTCACGCGTGAGGTCCGTCCGCTGCTCCAGCGGTTCTGCGTCGAGTGCCACGGCGCGAAGTTGCAGAAGGGTGAACTGCGGCTGGATGCGAAGGGCTTGGCCCTCAAAGGGGGAGCCAGCGGCGAGGCGTTTGTTGCGGGCAAGTCCGGCGCGAGCGAACTGTTGCGGCGAGTCTCGTTGCCGAAGGGTGATCCCGAGGTGATGCCCGCGCGCGGTGATGTGCTCTCTCCCGCACAGATTGAACTGCTCAAGCGATGGATTGACGAAGGTGCCGCCTGGCCCGACAACGCTCCCGCCGTCAAGCACTGGTCGTATGAGTCGCCGGTGCGCCCGGCTGTTCCCTCCGTGGCGAACGAACTCTGGGCGCGCGGGCCTGTTGACCGCTTCGTCCTTGAGCGGCTCGATGCCGAGACACTGCCTCCGTCACCGGAAGCCGGACGCGCCACGCTGCTGCGTCGAGCGACGTTGGATCTCACCGGAATTCCTCCGACGCGCGACGAGCTGCATGAGTTCTTGAATGACTCGCGCCCAGATGCCCATGAGCGACTGATCGACCGGTTGCTCGCCTCGCCCGCGTTCGGGGAGAAGTGGGCGCGGCACTGGCTCGATCTGGCGCGGTATGCCGACTCGCACGGCTTTCAGCGGGATGACCTGCACGAAGTCTGGGCCTTCCGCGACTGGGTCATCGCCGCGCTGAATGCCGACCTGCCGTTCGACCAATTCACCATCGAGCAGATTGCGGGGGATCTGTTGCCGGGTGCGACGGAGGCTCAGCGAATCGCGACCGGCTTTCACCGCTGTTCGCCCACCAACGTGGAAGCCGGTTCCGATCCCGAGGAGACTCGCGTCAATCAACTGATCGACCGCGTGAACACGACGGGCGCGGTCTGGCTCGGCTCAACCCTCGAATGCGCGCAGTGTCACGATCACAAATACGATCCGTTCACGCAGCGCGACTACTACGGGATGCTCGCCTTCTTCAACGGGACCGAGATCGAAGCCGACCGGTCGAATCCGAAAGTCCCCGGCTCCATCCGGTTCCTCGGCCCGAAGATGCCGCTCGTCAATGAACGGTTGGCGGCCGAACGAGCCTCGCTGAATGAGACGGTTCGCCGGACGAAGGCGTCCCTCGACGCACGCCGCCGTGAACTCGAACCGGGTCTCGACGAGTGGGCCAAGCCGCTGCGTGAGGCCGCAACGAGGCAGGCTGTTCCAACCCAAACGCACGTGTTCGAGGTCGCCGACTTCGATTCATTGGGCGAGATGACGACGTTCGAGTTGCTGGCCGACAAGTCAATCCTGCTGAAGGGCGAACCGGCCGACAAGGACACGTACACCATTGAGGTTCGCACGACGCTGACAAACATCACGGGGATCCGCCTCGACGCATTGACCGATCCGTCACTGCCGGGCGACGGTCCCGGCCGAGGCGACGCCGCGCGACCCAACTTCGTGCTGCATGAGTTCGAGGTCACGGCAACACCTCTTCCTCCCCTCGCCCCTCCGGGGAGAGGGGCCGGGGGTGAGGGGCGAACTTCGCAACAGGCCACAAAGAAAACGACGCCGAATGGTGACTCGCCCCTCACCCCTAACCCCTCTCCCCAAGGGGGCGAGGGGGACAAGAGGGAAAGGCCGCTCAAGTTCACGGCGGCCACCGCCAGCTTCTCGCAGAAGAACTATGACGTTGCGGGCGCGATCGACGGCGATCCGAAAACGGCTTGGGCCATCAACCCTCAGTTCCACAAGCCACACTGGGCCGAGTTCACGCTGGCCGAACCGATCGGCTTCGAGGACGGAACGGTCTTGAAGTTCCGGCTGGTTCAGAATCTCGGAGCCGCTCGGTTGATCGGACGTCTGAAATTGTCGGCTATGGTCGGCGCGGATGTATCTCAAGCTGCTGAGTCTCAAAAACCAAAGCAGCCCCTCCTCGCCAATCCCGTACCAGTCAAAGTCGATGGAACTAAGAAAAAACGTGCGACGAAAGCGGCATCGTCAGACAAGCCTGCGTCCGCTGCTGACAAGCCGTTATCTGCCGAGATCCTTGCCGCGCTGAAGGTCGAACCGGCCCAACGGACACCACAGCAAACGGCCACACTGCTCGATCATCGACTGGAACTCGATGCGCAAGGGAGGCGGTTGCGCGAGGGGCGCGATGTGGCGGAGCAGCGTCTGCGAGAATTGAGGCCCGACACGACACTCGTCATGCAGGAGATGCCTGCCCCCCGCGACACGACGATCTTTCAGCGAGGCGACTTCCGGACACCGGGCGATCCTGTGACGGTGACCTCGCCCGCGATCTTGCATGCGCTGCCCGATGGCCCCGCCAATCGGCTGACGCTCGCGCGGTGGTTGGTCTCCACCGAGAACCCGCTCGTCGGTCGAGTCACCGTCAATCGCTGGTGGGCCGAGCTGTTCGGTCGCGGTTTGGTCTCCACCGTCGAAGACTTCGGCATCAAGGGGGAACCGTCGACGCATCCGGAGTTGCTCGATTGGCTGGCGGTGGAGTTTGTGGGAAGCGCGGAACGCCGAGCGCGGAGTGCGGAGCGAGAAGAATCGCGAACCACATCGTCTTCTGTTCCGCGCTCCGAGTTCCGCGCTCCGCACTTTGAAATGAAGCGAATGCTCCGCCAGATTATGACCAGCGCGACGTACCGCCAGTCCTCGCGAGTCACTCCCGAACTGCTGGCCAAAGATGATCAAAACAAGCTGCTCGCGCGAGGGCCTCGGTTTCGGCTGGATGCCGAGACGATTCGCGATCAAGCGCTGGCGGTGGCCGGATTGTTGAGCGACAAGCAGTTCGGTGCGCCCGTCCGTCCGTATCAACCGGGTGGGCTGTGGACGAAGGTGGGCGGGACGCCGCTCGAATACAACGTCAGTCCCGGTGAGGACCGCTACCGGCGCGGCGTGTATGTCGTCTGGAAGCGGGCGTCGCCCTATCCGAGCTTCGTCAACTTCGATGCCACCGCGCGACTGGCCTGCACGGTGAAACGGTCCCGCTCGAACACGCCGCTCCAGGCACTGACGCTGCTCAACGACCCCGTCTACGTCGAAGCGGCCTTCGGTGTCGCGAGGCAGGTTCTGGACGAGGCACCGTCCGCCTCGACCGAAGCACGACTGAACACGATGTTCGAGAGATGTCTGTCGCGAGAGCCGACCAACCATGAGGCGGCTGTGTTACGCAAACTGTTCGACAACCAGGTCGCCTCGCTGCGACAGGACGAACAGCGCACGAGGCAAATCGTCGGCGAAACGGCTCCCCCGAAATCGGCCTCGCTGGCGGAGTTCGCTGCGTGGCAGGCTGTTGCCACGGCGCTGCTGAATCTCGATGAGACGATTACCAAGCCCTGATCTTGCCGGAGATGCCGCATGTTTCGACGTGACTTTTTGAACCGCTCGGGCTTTGGGTTGGGTGCCATCGCTTTGAGTGGTCTCTTGAACCGAGGAACTTCGGCGAAGGATGCGGCTGCGGGGGAGAACGTACTCGCGATACAGCGGCCTCCATTTCCGGCGCGGACGAAGCAGGTGATCTATCTCCACATGATCGGTGCTCCGTCACAGCTCGACCTGTACGACGACAAGCCCGAGTTGCGGACTCGCGATGGACAGGATTGCCCGGAAGACCTGCTCAAGGGAAAACGATTCGCGTTCATCGGCGGCGAGATGAAACTGGCGGGATCGCGATTCAAGTTTGCGAAGCATGGCGAATCGGGGCAGATGCTGTCGGAGTTGCTTCCGCATCTGAGCACCGTCGCCGACGAGCTGTGTATTGTGCGGTCGCTGCATACGGACGAGATCAATCACGCGCCGGCTCAGATGTTCCTGCACTCGGGCTTTGGTCGCGGCGGGCGTCCCAGTTTTGGAGCGTGGGTCACGTATGGTCTCGGTTCGGCGGCGGACAATCTTCCCGCGTATGTCGTGCTGCAATCGGGACCGCTCGGCGGGGCGGGGACTTCACTCTGGTCGGCCGGGTTCCTGCCGAGCGTCTATCAGGGAGTTCCGTTTCGCTCGGCGGGTGACGCCGTGTTGTTTCTGTCGAATCCTCCGGGACAGCGTGGCGAGGATCGCCGCCGCGTTCTCGATGCCGTTCAGCAGTTGAACCAATCGCAACTCGAAGTGGTCGGCGATCCCGAGATCGCGACCCGGATCAGCCAGTACGAAATGGCGTTCCGAATGCAGACGTCCGTGCCCGACCTGATGGACCTGTCTCAGGAGACGAAGGCTACTTTGGAAATGTACGGGGCCGCGCCGGGCAAGTCTTCGTTCGCGAACAACTGTCTGCTGGCAAGGCGGCTCGTCGAGCGGGGCGTTCGACTGATCGAACTCTACGACGCCGACTGGGACCACCACGGCGACCTCGCCACGCGACTGCCCAACAAGTGCAGGGACGTGGACCAACCGATGGCCGCGCTGATTCGGGACCTCCGGCAGCGCGGACTGCTCGATGAGACACTGATCATCTGGGGATCGGAGTTCGGCCGCACGCCGCTCCGCCAGGGAATCACCGGCGACGGAACCGCCACCAAACCGGGACGCGATCATCACAAGGACGCCTTCACGATGTGGCTGGCCGGGGGCGGCGTGAAGCCGGGGTTCAGCTTCGGCAAGACCGACGACTTCGGCATGAGCGTCGTCGATCAATCCGTCCACGTTCACGATCTGAACGCGACAGTCCTGCACCTGCTGGGCCTCGACCACGAACGGCTGACGTACAAGTATCAGGGCCGCGAGTACCGTCTGACCGATGTCCACGGCCGCGTGGTGAACGAGTTATTGGCGTAGGACTCGATCCAGCGATGATGGCTACGTAAAGAATCACTCGGCCACTTTGAACTTCACCGTGACCGATCCGCCGTTGTCGCCGATCGAACTCCAGTCGTCGCGGCAACGCAGGAAGAGGTTGCCGTCGCCGGGTGATTCCCATTCCCCCGAGGCACCCAGTTCAAACGGATCGGAGAGGCGATAGTCCTGGAACAGAATGCCGACGAGTTTGCCCTTGTCGTCGTCGCCGCCGTCCGCCGTGAGCTTCTTCCCGTCTTTGGCGAGCGTCCATTCGCCGGTCGTGGAGTACGACAACTTGTCGCCCGTCTTGACCATCACGCGCGACGCCTGCCAGCCGCGCGCCGCGTCGATCTTCGCCTGAGCCGATCCCGTTCCCTTCACTCGCGTGAACTTCGTCTTCCAATCCCAACTGCACAGATCGACGCGGTAACCCTGATCGAGATGCCTGAGGAAGAAGTCGTATTCAAAACTGATCTCCTTCGCCATCGGGCCGTAGACGTCCTCGAAACTGGTCCGCTGATCGGCCAGCAGCGCCAGCCCCAGCGGTTTGAAGCGCTGACGATAATTGGTGTTGAACTCCAGCAAGTGGCACAGCGCCCACCGCCAGGCATAGTTCTGCCAACTGTCGCCGGTGCGCTGGCCCGGCGCGGTGATCTCCGTCAGTTCCTTGGGGTCTTCCGACTTGAGGTACTGCAACACGCCGTCGTGAATGTGAACGCTGAAGTCCTTGTCGCGCCAGTACTGCCCGAGTTCGGCCATCCCCTCGGCATACCACGTCGGTCCCGTGCGGCCGAACGCCTGATGGCAGTAGGCATGAACGGCCTCGTGCTGCGGAGTCCCTCGATCCGCCACGGCCCACACGATCGACTTCGCCGCCGTGATGCGCGTCTGGCCCAGGCCGTTTCGCTGCCCGATCGTGACGCTCAGCGTGACGCCGGCGTTTCCTTCGATACTCGCGATGGCATCGGGATGAATCGAACCGGGCGGCCAGTTGTTCTGGTTCTTGACGACGTTCATCTCGATCACCTGCGCGTTGGGTTTGCCAAAGTAGCTGGAGATCGAACTGACCATCGTTTCGAGCCGGATCAGCAGTTCCTTGGCGTCCTCCGGCGAAAGGTCCGTGTGTAACAGAAAGTTTTTCGACGTGTAGTCGCGGATGCCGGGAATCGCCTCGGCGGCGGCCTTTCCGCGCGGAGTCGGTTTGGTTTTCGCCGTCGGCTTGTCCTTCGCAGTTCCCTGCGCGAGGCACTGCGGCGTGGCAACGGCCAGCACCAACACCGCGACAACCACTCCGGCGAATCTGCGACAAGAGGCAATTTGACGAGCAATCATGATCGGCTCCAGAAGGGCGTCCGCCCGTGAAAGGCATTCCCGGACGAGGCGAGAGCATACTCCACCCGGTTCGGTCGCCGCGAGTCGCAACTCGTTGAACAGGCTCGTTTCGCAGCCTCGCAAAAATTCTTTTCCGGGCCGTGTAACACTTCCCGCCGGTCTTCGCTTCGTTTGATTGTTGGGACGGTAAACAGGTTCAACACTCAAACGAAAAGGAACAGATCATGAACCGCAATTGGAAACAGATGACCGCGAGTTTGTTGGTGCTGGTGTCGTTGGCTGGACAATCGGCTTTGGCGGCAGGAAACAAAGGATTTCAAGGGGGCCAGCAACAGGGTAATGGCCAGAATCAGGGAGCTGGCAAGGGGGCTCAAGTCGCTCGACCGAGCTTCAGCGTTCAACCGAAAGTGGTGAGTGGAAACGGCGGCGGCTCGTTCAAGAGTCTGCCCGGCAAAGTGTCGGCTCCGCAGGGGACGTTCAAACCCGTGACGACACCCTTCAAGCCACCGAAGGTTCTGCCCGTGGGCGGCTTCCCGGTCAATCCGCTGCCACCTTTGGGACCGATCGGGCCAATCAAGCCTCCCACGGTGAAGCCCCCGACGGCCAATCCATTCCCGCCACTCGGGCCGATTGGTCCGATCAAGCCGCCGAAGGTGAACCCGTTCCCACCGATTGGCCCTATCGGCCCGGTGAAGCCACCCATCGTCAACCCGCTGCCACCGATCGGTCCGATTGGCCCGATCAAGCCACCCGTCGGACCGTTTCCGCCGATCGGCCCGATCAATCCTCTGCCGCCGATCGGCCCGTTGCCACCGTTCCCGCCGATCAACCCGAATCCGCCGATGCCTCCGGTCTGTCCACCGCATCACGGTCACTGTCATCCTCACTGGGGATGCTGGACGGGTTGGGTGGGTGGCTGGATCAACTGCCCGATCGTTCAACCCTGCTCGCTGCCCGTGGTGAGTGTCGTAGAAGTGGTGCCCGTTCAGACGACGGTTGTCGTACTGGAAACCGCTCGACGTGAAATCGACCTCGCCGTGAAGGAGGTTCGTGTGGTCGAGAAGGCAAACGCCGAACGAGGCCCGCTCTATCGAGTCTACATCACGAACAAGAGCCTGAATGATTTGGACGTCCCGACTCGAGTGGCACTGCTGGGAGTCAACGGTGAACAGCCGACAGACGACACTCCGCGAGCCATTGAAACGCTCAAGAGCCTCAGGGGTGGAGAAACAGTCGCAATGGACATTCGACTTCCCGCGACGTCGGCCTCGTACCCGCTGCTGCTTGCCGTTGTCGAAGTTCCTGAAACCTACACGGACACGAATGAACAGGACAACGTCGCTCAGGGAGAAGTTGCTCGGTTACCGCTCGTGGTAGCAACAACCAAATGACGGAACAGTCGGGTGAGTCAATTACCAACCCGTTCTGTCAGCCCCGAGGACTCGCGATGTGTCCTCGGGGCTTTTTGCATTTGTCTCAAGACGAGCGGCAAGAAAAAAACCATCGAAGTCTGACGCGCAAGCGAAGGATGGTTTGCCATTGAACCTTCGCTTGCGCGTCAGGCTTCTATCACTGGGACGTTCGGCAACAGTTGCCCCTCACCCCCCGGCCCCTCTCCCCAAAGGGGCGAGGGGAGAAGTAAGCGTTCTTCATCGATCTTCGCGAGAAATCACTCGCGTCAGAATTGCGAGGTCAGACTGCACGAGCCGAAACGCCGAGACTGCGATGCCGAAGCCGATCACACCTCCGGCGGCCAAGACGCCCAGCGCGAATCGACGGTCGAGGCCGATTACCACGAGGATGACCACCGCCACCATCGGCACCGATGCGGCGAGGACCAGATACAGCCACGTCTGCCGCGACAGGCGTTGCAGCGCGGCGACGTCCTCGCGAGACATCGACTCCCATTGGACGAGCGACGGATAGAAACAGCGCACGGCCACGAACGAGACACCGAAGAACGGATACGCCGCCGCGATCAAACCGCACAGGGCGAGCGATGCCAGGAAGTGGCCGTAGATCTCGCTCGGCACGTCGCCCAACATCAGGTGCAATGAGATCGGATAGGCCGGTGCAGCGATCAGCCACAACGTCAGGCCGACGATTGCCGCGAGGTTTCCCAGTTCGAGACACCGCCGTCGTTGCTCGGCCAGCGAAGCGGCGGAGAGGTTGGCGCGGAGGTCGCTCCGAGTCGCTCGACCGACCGATCCGGCCAGCCAGCCGGCACACGAGATTCCCACCGGAAAGGCGATCAGGTTGATGATCGTTTGAATGTGCATGAACGTCGGTTCGGCAGAGGGCAGTTGCTCACGGATCTCACCGTGGTTGTAGAGGAAGTTGAAGATCGCGGCGACAATGTTCGGGATCACCGTGATCAGCGCCACCGTGACGACCGGCCAGCGCCGCGCCCAATGCTTCCAACCGGTGGGCGATCCGCTGAGTAACTGCCTCGCGTCCGGTTGCAGACAGAGATCCAACTCGTGGGCCAGTTCGAGGCCGGTCGCGAACCGATCCGCTGGCTGCGCGGCGAGGCATCGCGGCAGCACTTCATCGAGTCCCGGAGCGTCCGCATGACGCAGACCCATCCGTTGGAAATCATTGAGGCCGCGCTGCCTTCGCTCGGTCATCATCTCCAACCGCGTGGCCCAGCTCAACGGATCCGCCTCGTCGTCGAAGGGACGATCGCCCGTCAGCAGTTCCCACAACAGCACGCCGAGCGAAAACAAGTCGCTGCGCCCATCAAGACTCGCCGCGCTGCGTTCGTGTTGAGGATTGCAGGCTTCGAGTTGCTCGGGCGACATGTATGCGAGACTGCCGCCGAAGTGGGCCGCCGGTGACGAGCCTTCCACTTTCGAACTGAAGCTGACGTTGAAATCGGCCAGTTTGGGAACGCCCTCGGCGGTGAGCAGCACGTTGGCCGGTTTGAGATCGCGGTGCAAAACGCCTGCGCGATGAGCGTAGTCCAATGCGCGGCCCAACTGCGCCCCGATCCAACAGACCACCTGCGGCCACGACATCTCCGTCAACTTGCGCCGCAGGGCCGAGTCGGCGGGAGGCGACTCACCGTGTGAGTCGAGGACCGCATCGATGGCCTTCAAGAACTGACGGCCATGCCACTGCTCGCGCGGAATGCGACGCAGAGTGCTGACGACATCAGCCAGCGTGCCGCCGGCGGCGTACTGCATGTAGAGCAGCCGCAACTCCCGTTCGACAATGCAGCGCTGGTCGTACACGCGGACGATGTTGTCGTGGTCGAGTTGAGCCAGCGTTTGTGGCTCGTCCCCCGTGTCGGCCGAGACCTTCACCGCCACCAGGCGCTGCATCGAACGCTGGCGGGCCAGAAACACGGTGGCAAACGCCCCCTGCCCCAACCGCAGCAGCAGATCGAAGTCGTCGATGACGTCACCCGGCGCGAGGTCGATCCCGAGCGACGAGGCTGAATCCGCGAGCATCTTTGAGCGGAGTTGCGGATCGACGCGGAACAGTCCCTGCAATTCGGCGACATGCGACGGGAAGCGGTCGAACAATTCCGTCGGCTCCACGTCGTCGCCCGCCAGCTTGCGAGCGTGATATTCCTCGAAGATCAATGACGCCGGAAGTTGCTCACGCAACTCGGGAATTTCTTCGAGATAGTCCTCGATGAACCGCCGCAGCCCGCACTGCCAGCGGCGTTCGAGATCGAGCTTGATCAACTCGACAGCCAACTCGCCCTGCAACGATTTCTCGGCGCGTGCCAGATGTTCGGCGAGATCGGGCGGTGAAGGAGCCTGATCCCACGCCAAGGCAAACGCTTCGATCGCGGCTTCCAACCGTGACCAATCGTCATTGGCATGCTGGGAGGACGAGAGAGTCACGAATCGAGCTTCATTTGGAGAGGTGTTCCACTCACGGTCATGAAAATCTTGGGACCGGCGCAGGACTAACTGTCGTGGCCGACGCTGCCAGCGTCGGTTCGGATGCTGGCAGCATCCGCCACGGGGAGACACTTATTGATCCGCCAGTCATTACAGCCCGGTGAGTCGCGTCGCCGCATCGCCGAATTGGTTCAGCGTCACGTCCATCCGGTCGGCGAGCGACAGGTACAGGCTGCACAGTTTGCGGTTGTCGTCGCCGCTCTTGGTGAAATCGAGCACGCGGCCGGTTTCGAGCGTACCGCTCAACCCACCGGCCAGAAGCAGCGGGACTTTCGTTGAGTCATGCTTGCTGCCGGACCACATGTTTGACACGAACATCAGGCACGAATTGTCGAGCACCGTTCCCGCACCCTCGGGCATCTCGTTCAGCCGCGTGGCGAGGTACGCGAGTTGGCTGACGTAGTAGCGTGAGACCCGCTCGTAGTCGTCCGACTCGTCGTAGTGGGAAGCGGGATGGTGCGCGGTCCGCACATCAAGGAACGGATAGAACAGGCCGGACAGATCGCGGCACAGCAACAGGGAGGCGACTCGCGTTTTGTCGGTTTGAAACGCGAGGGCGATGATGTCTCCCATCAGCCGCATGTGTTCGCGGATGTCTTCGGGAAGGCCGTTGTCGGGACGCTTCATCGTGAGGACTGGCCGTCCGCGGTTCGCGGCGTTCTCGTCCGCCCGATCCTTCATGTCGCGAGTCTTCTCAACTCGCTTTTCGACTTCGCGGACACTCGCGAGGTACTCGTCGAGCTTCACCTGATCAGCACGGCTGACCTGACGGTTCAGGTGTGCGGCGTGTTCTTTTACCCGATCCAGAATGCTCTTCGTCCGCTTGCTTCCCTGATTGTCGAACAGGCTGTCGAACGCCAGTGACGGATAAACCTCCATCGGCACCGGCGAGTTCGCGTCCTGCCACGAGATGTGCGAACTGTACGCCATCGAGAAGTTGGTCTCGTGATAGCCGGTGATGGGCTGCTCGCAGCCGAACACCAGACTCGGAAGATCGGTCTCCTCGCCAAAGCGGTTCGCCAGCACCTGATCGACGCTGATCCCGCCCTTGAGCACCGCCCCCTTTTGCAGCGCGGCCCCCGAAAGGATGTTGCCCGTCTGCCCCGGATGAATGCCGACTCCGGTGGCGTGCCTGTTGAACAACCCGCTGATCACATTGAGCTTCGTCCTGAGCGGTGCGAGCGGCTCCAAGCTCTTGCTCAACTCCATCTCCGCCACGGCTCCCTTGGCCCACCAATGTTTGTGGTTGATCCCGTTTCCCATGAACAGCGCAGCGAAGCGTTTGGGAAATGCTTGTGGAACTTCGCCCGATGCCGCTTCATCGCCCCACACCGGAATCGATTCAAGCCACGGCAGAGCCATCGCAACGCCGACGCCACGAAGCACGGTGCGCCGGTTAATTCGGAAGACGTTGGCGGTCATGGATTGATCTCCCAACTTACAGATATCACAACGATCAGGTCAGTCGTCAGCCAGATCGTAGATCACTTAATCCGTTCCCGCTTCGCCCGCCAGCCCTGATCGCTCACAATTTCTGAAATGGCTCCGGTCTCGTCCCTGACAAAGGTCAGGCTCATCGCGTCTTCGATGGCAAAGAATTTGGAATCTGACTCAGGGTAAAGTTTCACTTTGTTGGGACGGTCCGAAATCTGCGCGAACAATTGATTCCCGTCGCGACTCACGCTGATGACCGTTTTGGTGGGAGCAGCAAACGCGAGTCTGTACTGTCCGACCAATCGCGACAACTCATCGGCAGTAACTGGCGCGACCTTCTTCACGTCTGGCTCATAGTCATAGCCCGGCCAATCATATTCCTTGGCGATTGCCCAGAGGATCTCGCGCCCGAGTCGCCAGCCCTGGTCCGCAGAGGTCATGATGACCGCTCCCCTCCCATTTTCCATGAAAGCTTGAAGTTCACATTGATAGCCCGGATTGCTGCCGGTGTGGAAGAAACGGATTGCCGGTTGTCCGATCAGACCAACACCCAGTCCCCGGCTCAAAGCCAGCTTCTCAGAAAAGCCCTCCATCAGCGCGATCGCTTTCGAGTCACGGTCGTCCTGTCCTCCTTGCGGCGTCAGTATTTCCGCCGTCATTCGTTGTGACAGGACTTTGGTCGATCGGCCTGTTCTGGATTTCTGAATCTCGATCGCAAACCGTGCCAAATCGGTCGGCGTGGTCCACAGCCCCGCCGCGCTCGTGGCTGGATAGAGATTCCAGTTTTGTGGCAGACGTTTTCCGTTCGTCCGATGTCCTGATGCAGCGCTTTGAGCACGCTCCGCGGACAACGGCTGTTCGAACGAGCTATTTGTCATGTGAAGCGGTCCCAAGACGAGCTCACGCGCAAGCACCGGGAATGGCTTCCCCGACACATCCTCAAGAAGTTGCTCCATGAGGCAAAAGCCGCCACCGGAATATTGGAAGCGACTGCCCGGCTCCAAGCCGACGCGGATCGGAGCCGGCGTCCATTTGCCGCTCTCCAGAATCTCCCGCAAGGTCGGCAATGGTTGGCTCGGCACAGCGTGTTGAAAACCGGCGTGGTCAGTCAATCCCCCGCGATGACTGAGTAACAGACGCAGCGTGACTTTTTTGTCTTTCGTGAATTCATTCTCAGGCAGCTTCCAAGAAACCAGTTTGCGATTGACATCCTCGTCCAAGTCAAGCTTCCCTTCTTCGACGAGTCGCAATGCGACCATCGCCGCGACGGGCTTGCTAATCGATGCCGCTTGGAAAACCGTGTCTGTCGTGACGAGGTTTGTCGTCCCGATTTCGCATGAGCCGTAACCATGCGCCCATTCAATTTCACCGTTGTTGATGACCGCAATACTCACGCCCGGCGTTTTGTAAAAGTGCATCCGTTCTTCGAGACTGAATCGTTCCTCAGTGCGGCCCTCAATGACGATGGCTGGAAGCAATCCCGTTTCTACGCACTTGCTGCGATCAGCGGTTCGTTCCGCAGCCGCTCCAGCATTCATCCCCTGAACAAGCAGAAGAATCCATAAGACATTCTGTGCGAGGCTGGTTCGGTTCATTCGGTTCTTCCAGGAACAGCGATCATGATTTAGGAACAAAACGTGTCCGAACTTACCTTGCTTCGGTTGAACCTCTCAGTCACGTGGATCGTCTCGGTCACGCAACTGAGGGCCGGTGACAATCGATTCGACGAGACTGTCGAAGCGGTGATCAGCGGTTGATTCGGGACTTGTGTGCCGTCATGTCCGCTCCTCTCAAAAGTGGAATGTCGGTTTGGATTGTAACATCGCTTGTGGCGATTTCTTCGTCAGCCGGACCGCAGTCCGTTTCCATAGGGGGCGGCCCCGCTTGTCGGGGTCGCCCCACGTTATTGCACTGCAGTGCATTGAACCTTTCGATCGAGGTGGGCGTCCTGTGATTGGTCACCAATCGTGTGACCAGCGTCAAAACCAAAGGAGTCGCCGTGCGACCGGACCGGCAATTACTGGAATCCGAACTGCTGGTCACACAATGCCAGCGAGGCGACCATAACGCGTTTGAAGGAATCGTGCGGTTGTGGGAGCGGTCGCTGTTCTACTACCTGCGCCGCCTTGCCCCATCCGAGGCCGACACTTGGGATCTCCTGCAAGAGACATGGCTCAGGGTGTTCCGTTCCATCGGCTCGCTCCGCGATCCTCGCACTTTGCCGGCGTTCCTTTACACAACGGCCCGCAATGCAGCCATCAGCCGACTACGTGTCCGGGGCACCAACGAAATGCCGCCCGAGATCGAAGACACTTCGGCCTGCGATGGCGAGATCATCGCCTTCGATGATGCCGAGCAGGTTCATCATGCTCTGGACCAACTTCCGCTCCCGCAGCGCGAGGCACTGACGCTTTACTTCCTTGAAGAACTGTCCATCGACGACATCGCACAGGTGTTGGGCGTGCCGGTGGGAACGGTCAAGTCCCGCCTGCACTACGGCAAACAGGCGATTCGAAAAATTCTTTCAGACGGAGACAATCATGCAGAATGAACCCACAGAATTTCGCGACCGGTTGCTCAACGCCCAGCAGACGACGCCGGACCTCCGCGAAGGGTACCAGCAGGAACTGGAGTCCATCATCCATCACAGGCTCAGGCCGCGCACGCGGTTGCTGTACGGTGGCGGTCTGCTTCTCGGGGTCGCCTTGGCGATATTCGGGGCTTGGCACCTGCTGCACAGCCACGCACCAGCCGCGGACCTTCGCATCGCCTGGACCTCTTACATCACGGTTTGCTCGGCCTGCGGAGTCATGGCGGTGTGGCTCGCTCGTGCCGTGTGGCAGGGAACATTTGCCTGGCGATCCTATTACTGCGTGACTGAGTCGATGTTCGTCGCCGCAGGCCTGATCGAGGTGCTGGCGCTGCTGCAAGGAACACGCGCTCCGTCTGATCCGGCCTCCACATTCTGGGCCGTCTATGTGGGTGTCCTCCTCGTGGTTTGTCTCGGCTGGAGCCTGTCAAACCGCATCGACGCAGCACGACTGGATGCGCGGGAGGGCATGCTCCGCCTCGAATCCCGCCTGGCTGACATCGCCGAGCGGCTGCCGAAATGAAGCAATCTGTTCAGACTGTGTCTTTTGACCCGCTGAGCGAGGGACCGCAGTTCTCTCCTGTTTTAGGAGAACTGCGGTCGCTGACTGTGGCCCGGTCAGGACACGTCAGAATCCCGGCCACATCGATCTCATCACTCGTGAGCGTCGTCTCGGCCACGCTTCTTTAGGAACTGAGGGCTGGTGACGATCGACTCGACGAGGCTGCCGAAGCGATGGCCGTCGGTCACGAGTTTGGCACGCATCTGCTCGATGGTCGACTTGTCGGAAAGCAGCAAGCTGCGGCCGAGCGCGTAGGAGAACAGCTTGCGGGTGAGATTCTCGACGAACTCCTTTTGACGCTGCTCGGACAGGTAGCGGCGCAGGCCGTCGAGGCCGGTGCCTTCGCTGCCGTCGGGGAAGGTGGCTTTCGTATCGACCGGGCGGCCGCCGAGGTCTTTGTCGCGGCGCTCGCCGACCGGGCCGTAGCCTTCAAAGACGAGGCCGATTGAGTCGAAGCGCTGATGGCAGCCCGCGCACGCCTTGTGATCGCGGTGCCGAGCCAGAAGCTGCGGCAGCGTCAGGTCGCCGAGTGTGGCTTCGTCCTTGGGGAGTTCGGGAACCTCCGGCGGGGGCGGGGCGATGTGCTCGCCGAGCAGTCTGCGGACGACCCAGTAGCCGCGCTTCACGGGACTCGTGCGCTGGCCGGGCGAGTTATTGGTCAGGAAGACCGACATTGGCAACAGGCCGCCGCGACCGTAGCGATGGGCGTTGTCGATGCGGTACCAATCATCCGTGTGCTCCGTGATGTGCCACGGCTGTGTCAGCCGTGCCGTAGATTGAACGTGCTGTGAATGCCGCACGGCTGACACAGCCGTGGCACTCAACTCGATGCCGTAGTGCTTCGCGAGGACCGGGTTCACAAACGTGTGATCGGCATCGAGGAAATCGAGCACCGAGCCGTTGTTCTTCGCAACATCCATGAAAAAGCGAAGCGGCTCCTCGAACATGGCCTGACGCAGCTCGTTCGTGAAACTGGCGAAGCGTTCGCGGTCGACGCTGTTGTGTTCCTCGAAGCGGCGAAACTCCAGCCAGTTGCCGGCGAATTCGGTGGCCAGGCCGTGGATGCGGTCGTCTCGCAACATGCGGTGAGCCTGCGCGACAAGCACCCCCGGCTGATGCAAGTCACCGGCGGTGGCGTGGGCCAGCAGTTCGTTATCGGGCATGCTCGACCAGAGGAAATAACTCAGCCGACTGGCGAGTTCATAATCGTCGAGTGACACGGCGCTGAAGTCGCCAGGCTTCGAGTTGTTACTGGTCGTTCTCTGGCGACGATCGACTTCTGCGACGGAGGAATTGAAGCGATAACAGAAATGCGGCGACATCAGCACGCTGACGATCGAATCGCGGATCGCGTCTTCGTGGCTCAACCGATCCTGCTCCCGCAAGCTCCGGTAAAACGCGAGCAGGTCTTCACGCTCCGCAGGCAACAGCGGCCGGCGGTACGCTCGCTCGGCGAATGCGGTGAGCGATTGAAGGTGGCTTGGTTCCGCGTCGCGGTGCGCCCGCTCGATCCAGCGGAAGTTGGAGGACATGTTCGCGAAATAGGTTTCGATCGCTTCGATAGCCTGATCGCTTGCCTCGTTCTTGCGGGCCTTCGCCAGATAGACCTCGCTCATCCGTTTCAGTTTCGCTTCCGAAGTGACGTCCTTGTCTTCGGGGCGAGCGAAGTCGAACTCAGCCCCCCCGGCAAACCGTGGCGGTTCCGCTCGCTCGAAGAACAGAAAATCTTTGTACTGCCGCAGCGGGACCAGCGTGACGAAGTTCAACTCCTGCCAGAGCGTGTCGAGTTCTTGTTTGGCCGGTTCATCCAGAACCAACTCGCACAGCGGACTGTCGTCGCGGAAGTAGCCCTGCATCAGGTGAAAGCCGGCGGTCAGCAAACGTACCTCGGCACCGAGTTTCGGGTCGGCGTAATGGCCGCGACTCGAAATGGCGAAGGCATTGGGAAACACCCGGCTGAATCGAGTTCGAGCCGCATCCAACTCCGGATCCTTGCCGTCGCCCGAATAGCTCATTCGCTGTGCGGCGATCTGGCGGTTCCACCACAACACGAGCGGCTGGCTCCCATCAGAGTTGCCCTTCACATGCAGCTTGTCGACTTTCGGATCGAGTTCCTTCCGCAGTTTGACGACGAGGTCACGCAACTGTTCGCAGGCTCGCTTCACCGCGTCTTGTTGCTGCGGATCCGCAGGCAACTTCCGCCACTCGGCTTGGATTTCGGCCAGCGGTCCGGCTTCTTCCGGTTCCGTCAGCGCCGACCAAATCGTCGCGAGGTATTTGGGGCTGAGCTTGGCCTCCCCAGCGAAGTCGCTCAACGGCGCGTTCGGCTTGCCGAGTACTTCGCGGTGTTGGAACCGCCACGCCGCAAGAAGGTAGTCGGCGTAGTCGATCTTGTGCCGCGTGTAGAAATCGACGATGCGCTGGACGCAGAACTTGTCCCGGTCAGTCTCAGTCACCGCCGGATGTGGTGCGAAGTCGAAACCGCTCGGTTTCAGGACGAGATGATCAGCGACGAGTCTCGCTGCCGCCAGGTATTTCTTCAGCAGCGCGGGCGACATCGACAGCGATTCTCCAGAGTTGTCGAATCCCGCTTCGTTGGCGGGATCAACGGGAAACTCGCGAGTCGGCCGGATGTCGACGCCCGTCAGATCGCGGATCGTGTAGTCGAACTCGGCGTTGCTCAATCGCCGCGCCAGAACCGTTCCCGGATCACCGGCATTGCGTCGCGCCTCGTACTCGCGCAACGCCTTGATCCATTCGATGACGGCCCGCCGCTCCTCTGCCGTCGGCTGCTGAGGGACTTTTTTGGGAGGCATCTCTTCCGCCTCGAGCCGTTCGACAACGATGTCCCACACGCGGTGGTGCTGCACGACGGACACGATCGACGAATCGCCGCTCAGATCGAGTTTGCCCTCCTGTGTTTCAGGGCCGTGACAGGTCAGGCAGTGCTTTTTCACGAACGGCTGAACGACCTCTTTGAATCGACGATCGAGCGATTGATCGTTCGGCTCGGCCGCGCGTGTCGGATCGGCGACGAGTCCGATCAAGAGAACGATCAGGGAGGAGGTCGATCGGTGCAGCATCGAGTTCGCTTTCGGAGGAGGTGACATGACTCTTTGTCATTCTCGTCGCACAGCGTTCGATTATTCACTGACCAAGGAGTCGCGGGCAACACTGGCAGGCAATTCGACCACGACGCCCCTCATTCTCTCCCGTCTCATTCTCTCCCCGCAGTTGTAAAACGTGCACCTACTTCACCCGCGCCAGGTACGCCAGGATTCGACGGGCATTGGTGCCGAGGTCGCTCTTACCCACGCGCGAGACCGATCTCACATCAATGCGAGTCCCCGTTGGTGAGGGAGCGAGCCGCACGACGACATCATCCTTGAAGCCAAACCAACAGGTGGTATCGGTCGCCTCGATCCGCAGCGACTGGGGATCGGAGTCCACGATCTCCCAGCCCATGTCCTTGGCGGCTTGCAACGCTCGGGGGAAGGCCGCAGCGGGCGGATTGCTCACCGAGCCTGGCTTGAGATCCGGATATCCGTCCTTCTGTTGCTTGGCGAGTTCAGGCCCACCGTACTCGGCAGGGTTTTCCGCGCCGGCGCGAAGCGGCAGGACGGCCACGAACAGCGGTGGATTCTCGGTGTCGGTTGTGATGTCGTGGATGTACGGGAGGCTGTCCAATGTGTATTTCCACTTAAGCGTCACACCCAGCACACAACCGCCGATGACCAGGCCGATGAGCGCGTGAGTCCACTCTTGGGGAACAACTTCCCAATGCCAAAGTCCCAAACCGATGAGGCACACCACCACGGCCGCCAGGCTGATGAAGCCGGCGTACTTCACCAAGCTGATCCCGGCCTTGTACCCCCAGCAGCCCCAACGATAGCCCGGTCCGGAAACTCCGAGACACAGCAGACCGATCACCGACAGGACCAATCCCAGGCAGCTCACATAGTTCATCTCGGACTCCCCTCATCAAGAAACATTGGGCAAAGATGCTGGCGGGCCAACCCATTCCCGCGTGTGTTCACCGTTTTTCAAATACGAACGCCATGTATTTCGAGTGGCGGCGAACGTGGGCGTGCGCGCAGACGGCGCAGGCGACCTGCTCCCAGTCTTGGTGCGAGATGGAGCGGTAGAGCGGATTCCTCCACAACAGAAACCGCCGCCCCCAGCTAGTGTTTCCCAGGGCCGACACGCATTGAAACACTGTTTGAATCGGACGGGTGACGCGCTGGCTCCAGTCGTGGCTCGACGACATCTGGAATCCCGCATCGCCGGCCATTCGTTCGTATTCGGGGATGGAGAAGAAGTCATTCCACTGCCAGACATCGCGGACGATTTTGGTTTTCGGATCGTCGCGGTGCGCCCGTTCCGCGTCGGTATTCCAGGCGAAATCCACGACGACCAAGCGTCCCCCGGGACGCAACACGCGATACGCCTCGCGCAGGAACTGTAACCGGTCGGGAAAGTGAAATGCCGCTTCCAGGCACATCACCCGGTCGAACGAGGCCGCCGGAAAGTCGAGGTCCATCGCATTGCCGGCCATGTACGACAGGTTGTCGACCTGATCGAACAGTGTGCGGGCCACCTGCACGTTTTCGTCCAGCAGATCCAACCCGACGACCGTTGACTCAGGATGCAGACACTGCACGATGAACGCGCTCTTTCCCCGCCCGCAGGCGACATCCAAGACCCGGTGGCCGTGCTGCACGTCCAAGAGGTCGACCGACTTCATCACCAACCGCCGCTGCGCCAACTCCAGGTTCGTCGTCAGGTTCAGGAACGACAGAGGGCCGCCGAATGAGTAGTACCCCAGGTTCATCAACGACGGCCCCCACGTCTCCAACCGCAGCAGGCGAAACACCACATTTGAACCATTATAAGATGCCTTAACATCCAGTGGCGCCAAGCGCTGGCGATCCGTCCCAACCCCAAGAACGCGTGTCGCTAAGTCGATGTTCATGAGATCCTCTGTGTTGCAAATTCAGAATCATGTGTCGAAGTTGCCTGCTCCCGTTTCCGAGTCACGAGGGGGATTCATGCGGGGTCACACCGCGCGGAGGAGTGCGAGGTCGCTGTTGGCCGGGCCGCAGACGAGGTGCCCCTGCTTGTCGAACCGCGAGCCGTGACAGGGGCAGTCCCAAGTGCTTTCGTTGTGGTTCCACTCGACGATACAGCCAAGGTGCGGGCAAATGGCCGAACACTCGTGCAGCAGGCCGAGTTCGTCGCGATAGGCCGCCACTTTCGTGAGGCCCCGCCGCACCACCGCCCCTTTGCCCGGCGCGATCTCTTGAGTCGTGCCCACATCGCCGCCTGTCACCCAGGCGCTGTATTGCAGGGCGACGTTGAGGGTCTCCTTCAAGAACCGCTCGGCGGCGCGCAGGGTCTTGCGGGCCGGATCGTAGAGGGCGGTCCAGGGATTCTGTCGACCAACGATCAAGTCGGTGAGCAGAATCCCCGCGATTGTCCCATGAGTCATTCCCTGGCCGGAATCGCCTGTGGCGATGAAGACATTCGGTCCGTCCAACGGGTTCCGGCCGATGAAGGCGAGGCCGTCGATCGTCTCGAGCACCTGCCCCGACCATTGGCAACGGACACCACCGTTCACGGGGAAGCGTTCGCGCGTCCATTCTTCGAGTCGGCGGTAGCGTTCCTCCGCGTCATCGGCCTGCCCGGTCTTGTGATCCTCACCCCCCACGATCAGAAGCTCTTCCGTCTGCGGATCACCCAGCCGTTCGCCGGATGAGTCGTCGGCAGGAAGTGCTTGAAGCCGGGCATAGTGATAGGGATTTTGCGTGTCCCAGTAGAGCGCCTTCGTAACCGACCCTCGCGGCACGCCGAAGGCCAGAACGTAGCTCATATAGGGGGCTTGCTTGGTGTGGATCGTGACGAAGTCATTGAACGGAGTATTCGTCGCCACCACGACGGAGGCCGCCGTGACCGTGGGGCCTGGACGGGTTCGGATGCGTGCGGGAGGACCACACTCGATTTTTTCCACGTGAGTCTGCGTGAAGATCCGCCCGCCCATGCGGAGGATGGCTGTCGTCAGTCCGGCAAGATATTTCCGAGGATGAAACTGTCCCTGACGAGGGAATCGCAGACACGCGCCGGTGTTGAAGGTGGCCAGGGGGCAACGCGGAACGAACTCGACCTGTGACAGTCCGGCCCGCCGCGCAGCAGGCAGTTCGTGCTCCAACAGGTTCGGAGACTCGCCGGGCGGAGCGAAGAGATAACCGTCCAGCCGCTCGAAGTCGCACTCAATGTTCTCGCGAGTGACGATGGCTTCGATGCGGTCGATCGCCGCCGTATGACTTGCCGCCGCCAGTCGCGCCCCCTCCTGACCGTGCCAGCCCTCGATGTTCACATAGCGATCATCGATTGCATTGGTGATGTGAGCGGTCGTTCGCTCGGTCTGCCCCCCACCGATCGGGCCGTCATCCAGAACAACGACCGATCTCCCCTCCTGAAGCAGCAGGTACGCGGTCGTCATGCCCGCGATCCCCGCACCGACAACGCACACGTCGGCCTCGACGTCCGCAGTCAGCGCGGCGTGAACGGGAATCTCCCCAGTTTGCATCCAGACGGACGTGGTTTGTTCCAATTTCGCGTTCATGATTCAGATTCCTTCATCACGAGAGACTTGGCAAAGCTGCTGCAAAACAACGGTTCCTGACACCGTGCCGCCTCGACGAGGCAAAAAAAAAGCCGACGTGGCCGAACCCCCTGAGGGCTTCGACCACGTCGGCTTACTCTTCAACCAGCCCCCCGGTACGGCCGGGTTGCCTTTCAACGAGTCATCCGAAATTCAATTCAATGATCCGACGGAGCCGATTTCAAACGGGCACAGACTCCGTAGCGGCAGACATCATACGGTTGGGGAACGGGAGAAGTAAGTCAGTGTTTGTTTTGCGATTGGATATTGCTCGTCTGCTGATGGTCGCGTGATCGTGATCCTGTTGCTGCCGGCTTCATTAGGTTCTTACCGTTTCATTTGAAGGATCCAGGGCTGGAAGGATCCGGTGGTCGGTTCAGGCGGCTCGAGCGGTAAGGGATACACAGAAGCCGTTGCCCGATGGATTCAGCCGTCGATGGTTCCTGTCACCTTTAACCCATACTGGAGACACCCAAGGAAGGACCCAAATGACACCACGGCAGCAAGTGGGTACCACGTCAGCCACCAACCCTCGGGGGGAAAAGCGCTCATCCAAGAGAGAACTGGAATAACACCGTCCGCGTGCATCATTGCGCGCACCATGGCGATGGCCTCCCAATCCCAATCCAACCAAGCGAGGAAGCCGGCATAGAGCCCGATGAAAAGGAACACGCAGCAAGCTGAGAACCAAGTGAATCCTGTCCGCATTGATTCCTCCGTTTTGGACTTCCCTCTTGTCTTCTTCGCTGCCTCACAGAGAAGGACGTGTCAGGAACCGTTGCCCGATGGATTTAGCCATCAATGGTTCTATTCACCTTTGACCCATTCGACCGAGACCTGGACGGCTAATATGGAGATGTCGTCGTGAGGTCGCTCGGATCCATGCCACCGCTCAACCTCTCTCAGGAGGGTGGCAACACTCTCCTTTAGGGGTTCGGCCCTCCGTTGGCCGATCGTCTCCAAGAGACGGGCGTTGCCAAACTGCTTGCCCGCAGGGTTCATCGCCTCCGGGACGCCATCGGAGTAGAGGTACAGCCGGTCTCCCGCTCCCAAGTGGACCACCCGCTCCTCGTAAGCGTCGTCGGCCATGCCGATCGGGAACCCCTCGCTCTCCAAAATCACCGGATCTGCGCCGGAGGGCAGATGCACCGGGCCGGGATGTCCGGCGGAGACGTAGCGAAACTCCCCGGTCGCAGCGTTCAGAATCCCGTAAACCATCGTCGCGAACTGCCCGGTTGCCGAATCGAATGGGAAGAGCCGGTTCAATCGAGCGGCAACCTCAGCGGGTGGCGTGATGTCGAACCGATCCCCAGCGTCTCCAGCCCGGATCAGAATCGAGGACGGCTCCGACGGCGGCGAGAGGAGACGGCTCATTGTCACCGACAGTAGAGCCGACGCCACGCCGTGGCCGCTGACATCCAGGATGTAAAGCCCGACCTTGTCATCGCCGAGTGGGATGACGTTCAGGCCATCGCCAGCCAGTTCGTCGCAGGGCCGATAGATCCAGGCGAAGTCCGTGCCCGGAACACGGGGTACCTCGCGGGGTAGGAATGTCTCCTGAATCTTTGCCGCCGCCTTCAGGTCGTGGGACATCCGGTTGTTGGCCTTCACCAATCGCGCGTTGGCATCCTCCAGTTCGATTTGCAGGCGGCGGAGTTTCAAGTGAGTCTCGACACGCGCGTGCAATTCCTCCATTTGAAACGGCTTGGTGATGTAATCCACCCCGCCGATGGCGAACGCCTTCACCTTGTCCAGTTGTTCGGTGAGAGCACTGATGAAGATGACGGGAATCCCGTTGAGGTTGTCGTCAGCTTTGAGGTGTTCGCACACTTCATAACCGTTCATCTCCGGCATATTGATGTCCAGCAGGATCAAGTCCGGGGGATCGCGTTGCGCCGCCAGCAGCGCCAGTTTGCCGCTGGGAACGGGGCGGACTTTATACCCGCGGTCCTTGAGCATCCCGGCCAGCACCTGGAGATTGGCGGAGGTGTCGTCCACGACCAAGATGCTGGCGGGTTGCCCCGCATCACTTTCAGGTTTATCAGGATTCAATGGACACCCTCCGAGCTGAACAAATCCAAAAGTTTCTGGTATTGGAACCCTTCGGCCAGGCGGCGCAGCGCTTGAGCAATGCGGGGATCGCGAGCTTCAACTTCCTGGATCTTTGCCAGCAACTGGTCCAGATCCGCCGTGATGACGGCTTCACGCATCGGGACGATGAGGTCTTGCGGCCAGTTCGCCAGGGACTCGGGTGTGAGCTCGGCCGCTTCCTCCTGGTCCACGACTGCCGGATCCGCGGCGTAGACGTACTCGACCCCCACGTGGGTGTGAATCTTCTGGAACAGCTCGACTTCCCTGAACGGCTTGCTGATAAAATCGTCGGCACCGATCTCCATCAACTCCTGGCGGTTTTCGTCCATCGCACTGGCGGTCACCGCGATAATCTTGGTGTCCTTGCCGCCGACCATGGCCCGGATCCGGTGGATCGCCTCATGGCCGTCCATCACCGGCATCCGGAAATCCATCAGGATCAGATGGGGCCGCCATTCCTCAAACTCATGGACGGCTTCCGCTCCGTTGGTCGCCAGCCGGATCTCGAAACCGAGGGGGGCCAGGAGCTGCGCCAATAGCTGGCGGTTATCCTCGATGTCGTCGGCAATGAGTACTCGGCACGTCGCCTGCCCGGGCTGGAGCCTCAGGACATGCCGGGACTGGTCTTTCGCTTGAACCGCCTGGGCTTCCCCTTCCTTCAAAGGCAGGCGAATGACGAAAACGCTTCCTTTGCCAACCAGGCTGCTCAACGTGATGTCCCCGCCCATCAGGCGGACAAACTCCCGGCTGATGGCCAAGCCGAGCCCCGTCCCGGTCCCCGCTTGTTGCCCGGTCTTGGTCTGCTCGAAATGCCGGAACAACTTGTCTTGGTCGTCTGGCGAAATGCCCGGGCCCGTGTCCTCTACTTCGACGCGGAGGCAAGGCACCGCCCCGCACTCGCGGTCCGCCAGCACGCGCAAGCTGATGCCGCCCTGCTCGGTAAACTTGACGGCGTTGCCGAGCACGTTAATGAAGACCTGACGCAGCTTGTTGATGTCGGTCACGATGTATTGGGGGACATCGCCGATCATCTCCATCGAGAACGACAGCTTTTTCTCATCCGTGCGGACGCGGAACATCATCTCCAGGTCTTTGAGCAGGACGGACAGGTCGAACGTGGAGGGGTTCAGGGTCGTGCGGCCCGCCTCGATCTTGGACATCTCCAGAATGTCATTGATCAGGGCCAGGAGATGCTCGCCGCTGCGGTTGATGGTTCCCAAGTACTGGCATTGTCGGGGGGTGAGATCCTGATCACGGAGCATCAACTGGGAGAATCCGAGGATGGCGTTCATCGGCGTGCGGATTTCGTGCGACATATTGGCTAGGAAGACGCTCTTGGCGCGGTTGGCTTGCTGCAACGATTGCTCGAAGCGTTTGCGTTCGGTCACATCGCGAGCGGCGGCGAACACTCCCTGCAGCTTCCGGTCGCGGTCGTGGAAAGTCGATGCGTTGTAGGACACCACGGTTTCCTTGCCGTCCCTGGCGCGCGCGGTGAGCTCGTAGT
>JBBPIS010000019.1:0-75522 GCA_038040225.1 Planctomycetota bacterium | reverse complement strand
GCCGGCGCTCGAAGCGAGCTTGTCCCACCCTACTTTGAAATTGGGAAGAGCCCTGGGAGTCGCCTTCATGAGCGCTGCTTCCCGGGGGCGTCGTGATTACACTGCCGGGGGCTCTTCGATTCGTCCTCTTCGGAAAGGCTGCTCATGGACCGTCGCACGTTTCTGCAATCGGGATTTGCCGGGCTGGGATTGACGACGCTCGCTCCGCCTGTGTTCGGTGCTGCCAAGGTCGCGCCGCCGCGGACGGCGCTCATCGGTTGCGGCTGGTACGGCAAGGCCGACCTGCTGCGATTGATTCAGGTCGCGCCGGTGGACGTCGTCGGGCTGTGTGATGTCGACAAGACGATGCTCTCGGAAGCCGCGGACATCGTGTCGAAGCGGCAAAAGTCGCAGAAGCTCCCGGAGACCTTCGGCGACTACCGCGAGCTCTTGAAGCAGACTCAGCCCGAACTGGTGCTGATCGCCACGCCCGATCACTGGCATGCCCTGCCGGCCATTGCGGCGATTCAATCCGGGGCCGACCTGTATCTTCAGAAGCCGATCAGCATCGATGTGGTCGAAGGGCAGGCGATTCTGGCCGCCGCCCGCAAGCACAACCGCGTCGTACAGATCGGGACACAGCGCCGCAGCACGCCGCACCTCGCCGAGGCTCGCGACCAGATCCTCAAGGAGGGGAAGCTCGGAACGATCGGCCTCGTGGAAATCTACTGCTACTACCACATGCGAGCCCGCGAGAACCCGCCCGACGCCGCTCCGCCAGCCAATCTCGATTACGAGATGTGGACCGGCCCCGCTCCCCTGTTGCCATATAACTCACTCGTGCATCCTCGCAAGTGGCGGGCGTTCATGGAATACGGCAATGGCATCGTCGGCGACATGTGTGTCCACATGCTCGACATGGTCCGCTGGATGCTCGACCTCGGCTGGCCCGATCATGTTGCCTCCGACGGCGGCATCTACGTCGACAAGAAGAGCCGGGCCAACATCAGCGATACGCAAACCGCCACGTTTCAGTTCGGTTCGCTCCCCGTCATCTGGACGCACCGCACGTGGGGTTCGTCACCCGATCCTCAATACCCGTGGGGTGCGACGTTCTACGGCGACAAGGGGACGCTCAAGTGCAGCGTCAACAGCTACGACTTCATACCGACAGGCGGGAAGCCGGTCCACCGCGACGTCGAGTACGAACTGGAACAGTATCCCGAGGACAAGACGGAGAAGGATCTCGAAAAGCACGTCGCCCCGGCCATCCGCGGCCACATGCTGGATCTGCTCAAAGCCCGCGAATCCCGCGGCCGTCCGGTCGCCGACGTGGAGCAGGGCCACATCTCATCAGCGAGCTGCATTCTGGCCAACCTGTCGATGGAACTGGGCCGCTCGCTGAAGTGGGACCGCGACCAGCAGCGCATCGCCAACGACGACGAAGCCAACCGCCGCCTCCGCCGCCCCTATCGAGCCCCGTGGGTCCATCCGGAACCGGACCGGGTATGACCGCCGCCAACACACCGATTCAGCGGATTTGGTCAAACACAGCAAGCGATCAGCGTCGGCATGAACGAAGATGGACGCGATAGCCCGACCGAGCCACAGATTGTAGCTCAGTCGGCTGATCGACTTGCATGGGCATGTCGTGCGGGAGGTGCCGGGCTGGCGATTGGCTTGGCCGAATTCGCCCGGTCGTATTGGGCCGGTCAATG
Organism: Planctomycetota bacterium; assembly: GCA_038040225.1. Classification (GTDB taxonomy): domain Bacteria; phylum Planctomycetota; class Planctomycetia; order Planctomycetales; family Planctomycetaceae; genus Schlesneria. The sequence goes on along the minus strand of JBBPIS010000019.1, from coordinate 73,825 downwards.
TGGTACGTCGGGCTCCATCAGACGATCCTCTTGAATGAGATAACGAAAGCCCCTTGATGAATCAGCAAAACCTCAATCGCCGCGAATGGCTCGGTGCGACGGCCGGGGCCTTGTCCTTCGCGGCTTGCGGAGGCGCTCGTCACGCCAGCGGCACGGAGGCGAAACGCCCGCGCGTTGCTGCTGTGATCACCGAGTTTACGCATCGCAGCCACGCGCACGTGATCCTGGAAAACTTTTTGGAGCCGTACTACTTCAACGGCAAGCTGACCGAACCGGGAATCGACGTGGTCGGCCTCTACGTCGACCAGTTCCCCGCCGAGCGCGACATGGCGCGCGAGGTCGCGAAGCAGTACCAGATCGAGATCTACCCCACCATCGCCGAAGCACTGCGGCGGGGGGGCCAAGAGTTGGCGGTTGACGGCGTCCTGTCGATCGGCGAGCACGGCCGCTATCCGAGAACCGACCGCGGGGTGACCATGTACCCGCGAAAACGCTTCTTCGACGAGATCGTCGCCGTCTTCCGCCAGAGCGGTCGCGTCGTACCGCTCTTCAACGACAAACACCTGTCGTACCGCTGGGACTGGGCCGACGAGATGGTGCAGGTCGCGCGGGAGTTGAAGATTCCCTTCCTGGCGGGCAGTTCGGTGCCGTTGGCTCAACGTCGTCCGTCCCTGGAACTGCCGGACGGCGCGGTGATCGAAGAAGCAGTCTCGATCCACAGCGGCCCGCCCGAGAGCTACGACTTTCACGCCTTGGAAGTGCTCCAGTCGATGATCGAATCGCGACGCGGCGGCGAGACGGGCGTCAGCGAAATTCAATTGCTCGAAGGAGACGCCGTCTGGCAAGCCGCCGCCGACGGACGTTGGAGCTACGCCCTGGCCGAAGCAGCAATGCGAGCCGAGACCGGCAAGGACGTTGGCCGGCTCCAGGACTTCATCGAGCCGGCCGACGGAATGCAGCATCCGGTCCATGCCATCCTGATCAAGTACCGCGACGGCCTGCGGGCCACGGTTCTGCGCATCGGCAAAGTCGCGACACGGTGGTGCTTCGCCTGCCGACTCGCAGGAAAACCGGAACCATTGGCGACCAGCTTCTACGTCGGCCCGTGGGAAAACCGCAATCTGTTCAAGGCTCTATCGCACGCGATTCAAACTCACATCCGCGAGAAGCAAGCACCGTATCCCGTCGAGCGCACGCTTCTCGTCACCGGCATGTTGGCCGCCGCAATGGACTCACGCTTCGAACAACACAAGCTGGTCCCGACCCCGCATCTCAACGTCACGTACCAGCCGCGCGATTTCCGACCGCTGCGCGAAATGGGCGAGTCATGGAAGATCATCACCGAAGAGATGCCTCAACCAACCGGCATCAATCCGGGCGGCCCGCGCTGAGTCATCGGCCCAGGCTTCTGTCCGGTTGACCAAGCCTTGATCCCGCCCAGCGATTGGGAGCGTCTCAAAGCCATGTTGCCTCCGACGGAAATCGAGTACAAAGCGCGAACGTCGAACACGCAGCAAATGCAAACCCCCGCCGCGCTAGCGAGGTAGGCGGCGTGCCTTGCGTTAGGTTAGAGTAAAACCTGGCCCTCATCGAAGTCTCTTCGTCGCGGCGGCGGCAGGCACGAAGTGCGAGTGATGAATGGAAAGCATGCTCCTTGACGAAGACTGGCATTGGCAAATATGGATTACGAATACGACGTGTTTCTGAGCTACACGCGACAGTTCCCCTTCGGCGACTGGGTGCTCAATCATTTCTTGCCTCTGCTTCGGCCATACCTGAATCAGGCGGTCAATCGAACAGCGGAAGTCTTCGTGGATCAAGAGGAGATTGCGACCGGCGACGCTTGGCCGGAACGGCTCCAGAGGGCACTCGCCTGTTCTCGCTGTCAGATCGCAGTGTGGTGCCCGAGCTATTTCCAGTCCGAATGGTGCCGACGCGAGTGCGGTGTCATGCTACATCGTGAGCGCAAGGTCGGCCTACGCACGCTGAAGAAGCCCGGTGGCTTGGTCGTGCCGATCAACGTGTTCGACGGCGAGCACTTTCCGAGTGCGACGAAGAGTATCCAATATTCGGACTGTCGCAGATTTTTTCGGGTTGGAGAGGGCTTCACCAAGACGGAACTGTATGTCGACTTCCAAAGCCAGTTGATCCCCTGGGTCGATGACGTAGCGGCGGCAATTCGTCGTGCGCCACCTTGGAGTAAGCAGTGGCTGACAGCGAAATGGCTCGCCGTCCAGAACAATGATTTGTTGCCGCCGAACCCCAAGTTTTCCTTTCCCGGTCTGGACTAGCCCACATGGAAATCATCGTCCCGGGAAACATCGTCACGTTCTACTCGTACAAAGGCGGCGTCGGCCGGACGATGGCATTGGCCAACATAGCGGTGTTGCTGGCGCAGTGGGGCAATCGCGTCTTGATCATCGACTGGGATCTCGAAGCGCCGGGGCTGGAAAACTTCTTCCGGCGATTCATCGGCGACAATGCAGCGATCCAGCAAGCCGGCGTGGTCGATTTGCTGGGCAAGACTGCAAACACGCGGCTGCCGTGGCGCGACTTGGTCGTGGACGTCGTATTGCCCGAAGCGCAGGGCACGCTGCAGTTGCTGACCGCAGGGACACGCGGTGACGCCTACTTCCGCCGTGTCCGCGATCTGGACGTGCGTTCTTTCTACGCGGAATACGGCGGAGGCGAGTACATCGAGCAACTGCGCAACGAATGGAAGAAGGCTTACGATTTCGTGCTGATCGACAGCCGCACCGGTGTGACGGATCTCGGTGGCATCTGCACTGTGCAACTGCCCGACCAGATGGTCATGCTGTTCACGGCAACGGAGCAGGGCTTTGTTGGTACGTTGGACATCTTCCACCGCGCGGCCGCATCGCGACAAAAGCTGCCCCACGAACGGATGCGCGTGCCAGTAATTCCCGTTCCCAGTCGCTTCGACACGCAAACCGAATTCGCCTTGTCGCAAGAGTGGCTGGATCGCTTCGCCAAGGACTTGGCGGAAGTGTACGCCGAGTGGCTGCCACAGCCACTCGACCGCCGAGCCGTGTTGGAATTGACAAAACTGCCATACGTCTCGTACTTCAGCTTCGGTGAAAAACTGCCGGTACTGGAGCAGGGAACGACGGATCCGGCCAGCTTGGGTTATGCCTATGAAAACCTGGCGACCTTGATCGCGCGGCGGCTGGAGGGTGTCGAACAGTTGGTCGAGGACCGCGATGCCTACGTTCGCGAGGCGAGGCAACGCCAGCCGACCAGTGGAATCGTCAGCCGAAAAGAATTCCTCAGGTCGTCTGAACGCCTGCCGGGCGAGGTATTCGCCATCGAGCTTCTCCAGAATCCGATTGAAATCGAGCGCGACAAGTCGGGGCAAGTGACCGTCACGATCGACCGGAGCAACGTTCAAGAGGTTCTGATCTCCAACGATGGAAAAGCTGCGGCGGTTCGGCAGTACATCACCGCTGATAACGTGAACAACCTACGGAAAGTAGATCGGGAAATCCACGAGTTTCTCGCTGGCACTCAACCGGGACGAATGACGCTTAACTTTCGGGACGACCTCGGAATCCGCCTGCGGTGGGCCTCAGGCGGCGTCTTGTCTATTGTTCGTTTTGCAGGTGACAAGGACAGAAAGCGGTGGGTTCCGCTATTCTTTCGGGACATACGCCCATACGGCTGGAACACTTCCCTAGGCTCGACCGAGCGGTGGTTTGTCGGAAACCATCTGGATATGAGCCACTTGCTGGAGAACGACATGAAGGACCCTTGGAACTACATCGCAAGAGAGTTTATCGAGGAATCTCTTATCGTTGATGGACCTCCCTCGCAAGGATCCACATTGGGCTTGAGGAAGTTCGAGTTCAAACTTGCTGACGTATCAATACCCGTTGCGCACGCGAATGATTTCGACGACGAGCACATACAGCATCGAAGCAAAGAGGATAAATTACATATTCGCGAGGACATCGCTAATAAGATCGAAGTCAGCATCGTCAAAACGAAGTGCGCGGTGAAAGTCAGGTCTGCGCAGGGAGCCGGACATCTTCCAGAACGGAAAGATGTTCTGGTCTGCTTATCGCTTCTCGATCTCGGGATCGAGGTTGTCAGGGTGGTGGAATACGAGATTGAGCCAAACGATTATATGTTGGATGGCGAGATTCTTGTGAACAACAGTGGCGTCAACGAACTCGTCCGAATGCCAATCGCGTTGATTTCGTATGACTATCTTAAGCGAACCTTTGGTGGAGACGATGATTGGCAGAGTTACACTCGTGGTTTCCAGCCATCCATTGAGGTGCCCCAGGCCCCGAGCCCCGAGAAAGGTGAGATTATGCTCTTCACTTGGGACGTGAAGCGCCGGATGGCCGTCGTCAACGGCGAGTGGGGTGACGACTGGCACCGAAAGAGATTCGTGGATTGGTTCGACAAATTCGGAAAGCACTTTGTTGATGGCAACGGGAATCCGTCGTGCGAAAACTCGTCGCCTCTGTTCGTCCCGGCTACAGCAAAGATTTTGAACCTTTACTTCAGAGCGTATCGAAATCAGCGGGGAGTCAAATGAGCGAAGCAGAGGTATGGGGACAGCGGCTCTTGTCGCTGGGGTTTGCCATTCAACGGCATCTCCATCAGGTCGTGTTGCATGCTTCCGACGACTTAGCCTTGCCTGTGGCCCACGAGGGGGGCGATACGATCTTCGCGATTGACCGACATGTTGAGCCGATCATTGAACGTGAGGTGGAACGTTGGCCAAATGAGTGCAAGCCGCTGGTTTTGATCGCGGAAGGCTTCGGCGAACATGGCCGACGCATGTTTGGCTCGCCAGAGGGATCAGCACGCTATCGGGTGATCCTGGATCCGATAGATGGCACCCGCAACCTAATGTACGACAAGCGCTCGGCGTGGTTCATTGCCGCAGTCTCAGAAGATTACGGCGAGGCCACAAGCCTCACGGACACTTTCGCTGCCGTATTGGTGGAATTGCCAACCACAAAACAGGCTTGGTGTGATTCATACATGGCGACAAGAGACACCGCGACCATTGGCTTTCGCACACGAATCGGCGGTGACGATGCACAACCCTTGAAGATACGTCCCAGCAGGGCGGAAACTCTGAGGTTTGGATTTGGCCAAGTGTCGAACTTCTTTCCCGGCACCAAAGTCTTGGCCGCCGAGCTGATGGAGCGAATCGCTTCGGAAACGCTTGGACAAATCAAGCCCGGAGAATCTGTCGTCTTCGATGACCAATACATCTGCACTGGCGGGCAAATGGTTGAGCTGATGGTTGGTCACGATCGGTTTTGTTGTGATCTCCGCCCACTTTTCTATCGGATTCATGAAAAGAACTCCCGGCATCTAATTCGTGGCGTGGAATGTCATCCCTACGACGTCGCGGGATCTTTTGTCGCAAAACAAGCTGGCGTGGTGATAACGGATGGCTTTGGCAAGCCGTTGAATTGCCCAATGGATGTGCATACAGGCATCCATTGGTGTGGTTTCGCAAATGAAGCCCTCGCAAAACAAATCCAACCGATCATCAACGAATGGCTGGCCGATCAAGGTCTTGTTCCGGACTAATGACCAGAAACAGAGGTGGCAGTAGACCGTTGCAGGCGTTGGAGTCGAACCATCCGCCGCCGAGCTCATCTCGTTGGTTTAACGGCTTCTGCAATCCCCGGAAGCAGACAAGTTCGGAATCGTACAGCCGCCGTCGAGCAAAACGAGCCAGCTCGGTGGCGGGAGAGCAACGACGAGCCACAGAGGCATCCACATGGTGCGGGCCGCCGCCGATCGACACCGCCGAGAACATCCAGGTCGCGTATCAGTTCAACAGGTCGCTGTCCGTGTTCTGGTACGACGCACCGTTCTCGACCGATTGGCTGCCAGCACTGCAACAGGTCACGTAGGCCAACGTTGTACAAGTCCTCGAACATTGTTTCGTGACGCCGATCTTGAGCGGCGATTGCTCGACGCGGAGTGTTCAACGATGGATCATCTCCGCCCGTTTCAAAACTGCCGTAGGCGTGTGAGAAATTGGAAATGAAAACGTTACTCGCCCCGATGTTGTTGTTGTCGATTGTCGTCTCCGTTCGTGCCGAAGAACTCGCCGGGAAACCCCAAGTGTCAAACGCGGGTTTTCGTCAGCCCGATCCGAAAGCGCAGCCGGGCTTGTTTGTCTGGACGGATACCTGCAACGTGCATGTCCTGCGCGACGGGGACGCCGCACTGCTGGTCGATCTGGGGGACGGCAGCGTGTTGAGCCACCTGGCGGAGATCGGCGTCAAACGAGTCGAGTGGGTGTTGCTGACGCATCATCACCGCGAGCAGTGCCAAGGGATCGAGCGGATCGACCGCGGCGTGACGAAGGTGGCCGCTCCAAAAGCGGAGCAGGCACTGTTTGAGAAACCGACCGAGTTTCGCAAATGGTTCCCGACGCTGGGCGACACTTTTTCTGTCTACGGCGCGAGCTATGTCCGGCCACCTCGAAAGCCGATTCCGCTCGACCAGGCTCTCGAATCGGGGAAGGCGTTCTCGTGGCGCGGGCGTGAGATTCAGTGTCTCGACACGCCGGGGCACTCGCCGGGAAGCATGACCTATGTGATTCGTCAAAGCGGCAAGGCGGTTGCTTTCACCGGTGGCGTCATCCATGACGGCGCGAAGCTGATGAATTGGTTCGATACGGAGTGGGACTACGGGTTCGCCAAAGGGATCGACACGCTGATCAAGTCGGTCGAGCTGCTGAGCGAACAGCGGCTGGACTTGGTGCTGCCATCTCACGGACCGGTGATTCAGAATCCTCAGTCGCAGCTCGAAACGTATCGCACAAAACTGGCGGCGTTTCGTCAGAGTTACGTGCGCGGCTACCCGGTGTTCGATTCGACCGAGCAGGACCGGGATTCGATTTCCAAACCGACCGCGGTTCCGCTGATCAGTCAGGTGACGCCGCACCTCTACAAGCTCAGCCATAAGACTCAGGGGAAAAACTTTGCCATCATCGTGTCCGACAACGGCCGGGGACTGATCCTCGACTGCGGGCTGTTTCCGAAGGCGATGCTGGAGGAAATCATCGTCGGGATGCGGGCCCATCTCGGACTGAAGGAGATCGACGCCTTCTGGATTTCGCACATGCACGGCGATCATTTTTTGCTCGGCCCGGAACTCAAGGAGAAGTACGGCGCGAAGGCGTGGACGCTGGACCGAATTGCTGACAAGTGCGAGCACCCCCGGCGATACGACTACGCGGCGCTCGTGTCGGCCTACGGCGACGGCTTCGACGGCATGAAGATCGACAAGGCGTTTCGCGACGGAGAAACGATCGAATGGGAGGGCTACAAGATCCAAGTCGATTGGATGCCGGGGCAGACGGAATTCGGCTGCTGCTTGTGGTTGGAGTTGGACGGCAAACGGATCGCCTTCACCGGAGACAACCTGTTCGGCAACCCGGCGGACAAGAAGCAGAATGGCCACGAAGCGGTGGTCGCTCGCAACAGCGCGATCTTTGAAGAGGGTTATTTGATTGGCAGCCGGTATCTGAAAGCTCTCAAGCCCGACATCGTGATGGGGAGCCATTCGTACGTCATGCACGAACCGGCGGAGTTCCTCACCCGCTATCACGAGTGGTCAAAGGAAATCATCGCCCACTACCGGGGCCTGCTTCCCGACCCGGATTACGAATACCTGTTCGACCCTTACTGGGTCTCGGCCTATCCCTACCGCGTGGACTTCAGCCAGACCGACGTGCAGCAGGTGACCGTGACGGTGCGCAACTTCCGAGAGGCACCTCAGCGGCATCGGGTCGAGTTGAAACTCCCTGCCGGACTGACTGCGGAGCCGCCGTGCTGGAAGGCACTCTCGACCGCGAAAGTCGCCGGAGCTATCCGGTGAAACTCACCGTCGATCGGAGCGCCGTTCCGCCGGGAGTACACATCGTCCCGTTCGACATCACGCTGGACGGGAAACGCCACGGCGAGCTGTTTGATTTTCTCATTCGGGCGAAAGAATAAGTCTCCGGACTTCGCCCCAGTCGGCATCCACACTTTTTGACATCGCGGCATCGGGAGCTTCCGGCATGAATCAAACAACCAGTCGCCGCACCAATGCCGCCCGGATCGTGTTGCGGTTGTTGCTCGCCACATCACTGGCCTCGTCAGTTGTCGGCGCGGACGAGCCAGATCGTCGTCCGGCAGACACGTCTCCACATCTCACCGGCGATTTGGCATCGCTGCGCGTCGGACTTCGCAGGCAGTTGTTCGTGGATGACTACGTCGTGGCCGAGAAGCAACGGGTGACTCGCGTGCTGGGACAGGTCACCAAGGCCAACAACGGCAAACCGATCTTCACCGACGGCTGGTTCTACGGCTCGGTCCTGCACGACGACGGGAAATTCAAACTCTGGTTCCGCAAACCTGGAACGAATGGTTTTGGTTACGCGGAATCATCGGACGGTCTGAACTTTCAGAAGCAAGCGGACCTCCAGGGGATCAACTTCGCGGGGGACTACACGCTGGCCGTCGAGATCGATTCGGCGGAGACCGACCCGCAGCACCGGTTCAAAGCGGGCTACGACGCGCCGGGAATGGCGGCGGGAATTGCTCATTCGGCAGACGGCATCCGTTGGACTCCGTATCACGACGGCAAGCCAGTCACCAAACGGGCCGCGGACACTTACAACCAGATCCTGTGGGATCCCGAAGCCAAAACGTATCGGCTCTTCACGCGAACCGACTTCGGCACGGCGGGCGGTTCGACCGAACTGCGAGGGACTCGCAGCATGACCAACCCCGCTCCGAAAACGAATCCTGCGAATTGGACGCTGGTTCGCGAGTGGATCTTTGACAAAGAGGGAAAGTCCGAACCGCAACGCCGGCAGATCTATGCCACGACCTGCTGGATCTATCACGGCGTCTATTTCGCCTTGCTCTCGGTTTACGACCATCCCGGCGACGTGAGCGAAGGCATGGTCACCGACACGCACAAACGTCACGAACGGGACGTGATGAATTTCTACATCGCCACCAGTCGCGACGGCGACTCGTGGAATCTGCAATGGGTCTACGCCGGCCAGCCGCTCGTGCCGCGCGGTCCGGACGGGGCCTTCGACAAAGACATCATCCTTTCCGCGTCCACAATCGTAACTCACGCCGACAAGCATTGGATTTACTATGCCGGGGCGAATGAGCGGCATGGCAACGAGCAGGTCAAGTTCGACCGCAAACACGCGATCGGCCTGGCGACGCTACGGATCGACGGTTTCGTCGGCCTCAGCGCCGGCGAGAACGAGGGGACCGTCGTGACCAAGCCGTTCAAACTGGAAGGCAACAAGCTGCTGGTCAACGTGGATGCGCACGGCGGCGAAGCGTCGGTCGAAGTGCTCGACGAAGCCGGCCAACCGCTGGCTGGCTTCTCCGGCGAAGATGCCCAACCTGCAACCAAAAAAGACGATCTCCGTTGGCAGCCTCAATGGAAGAAACACACGGACCTGTCGGCCTTGCGGAACAAGGCCGTGCGGCTGAAGTTTCGCCTGCGTGATGCCAAGCTGTACTCGTTCCAGATTGGCGGCGAGCAAGCTGGCCGATGAGAATCTCCCCGTTGAGTTGCGATCCCCTGGAGAACAAACATGACTTCAATGCTTCTGTTGCTGATGGTGCTCGGAGGCGAGGTTGGTCTCGAACGGCCCGACGTTGAGTTCAAAATCTTTCAGTTTCCCGCCGATAAGATTCCGCGGATTGACGGCAACGCGGACGACTGGTCTATCGTTCCGGATTCCCACGCGATCGGCATGGATCAACTGCGCGAGACGGTGATCGGGATCGGCGACAAGCGCGACCCCGCGAACCTCGACGTGAAGGTGAAAGTCGGCTGGGTGCAGGGGCAGAACCATCTCTACTTTCTCTATGAGGCGAGCGACAACTACTGGGACTTTGCCCGCGAGGATCTGCACAACGATATCTTCGAGGTCGTCATCGACGGCGATCTCTCGGGCGGGCCGTTGATCCGCCAGATGCACCCCAACAAGAAGCTGCGCGACAAGCTCGACACGCACTTCCTGTTTCACGGAGTCCACGCACAGAACTACCACATCTTCACTCCCGCCGAAGGCAAGGACTGGGCGATGGTCTGGGGCAGCCAGCCTTGGATCAAGGAATTGCCGTACGCGAACGCGGCCTACAAGTACAACTTCAAGCACGGCGAAAGCGGCAAACTCGTGCTGGAGTTCTTCGTCACGCCGTTCGACTACGCGCCGCCCGACCGCTCGCGCGCGGTGCAGACAAAGCTCGAAGAGGACAAAGTGATCGGCATGTCGTGGGCGATTCTCGACTACGACGACGAGAAGGCCGAGCGCTACGCCGGGTTCTGGAACCTCTCGCACAAGACGACGATGTATGGTGACGCGTCCGACTTGGTGGCGTTCCGCCTGATGCCGATCGAGAAAAGCCTCCGCAAGCCTGTCGAGGCCGATTGGTCGTTCCAAGTGGTCAGCCAGGAGGATCGCGTCGTGGCATTCCGCGATCGTTCGTATGGGAAGATCACCGCGTGGCGTTGGGATTTTGGTGACGGCACGTCTTCGACGGAACGCCACCCCACTCATCGCTACGAGAAGGCCGGCGAATTTATCGTGATACTCAAGGTCGAGGGACCGGAAGGCAAAGCACGCCGGTCGAAGGTCTGGGACGTGACGTTGCCGTAAGTGTCGCCCCCCGCAGATGAGTCCTCTTTGGAAAAAGGATTGCACGATTCACATGGCAACAAACAAATCCTCGCGATTCATTGCTGCGCTGGTGTTGGTGACTTTGGTCCTCGCGACAACGCGACGCAGCGCGGCGGCTGACCCGCCGAAGATTGGCATCGAGAAGCGGGTGGCGTGGACGACGTCGCGGATCACGGGGTCGCCCGAGGTGCCGCTCCCCCACGTGACCGAACGCGCCTTTTCGGCGCTCAAGTTCACCAATTGTCTCGATCTCACCAAGGCACCGGGGAGCGACCGTCTGTTCGTCGTCGAGCAAGCGGGCAAGATCTTTTCGTTTCCGAACAAACCCGACGTCGCGGTGGCGGACTTGGTGATTGACTTGGCCAAAGCGATTCCGGGAGTGCAGCAGGTCTACGCGCTCGAGTTTCATCCCGACTTTCAGAAGAACCGATACTGCTACGTCTGCTACATCAAGGCCGCGAATCTCGACGATGGAACGCACATCGCGCGGTTTCGCGTGTCGAACACCGACCCGCCGACCATCGACGTGGCGAGCGAAACGACGATCATCACCTGGCTCTCCGGCGGTCATAACGGCTGCTGTTTGAAGTTCGGCCTCGACGGCTGTCTGTATATTTCCACGGGAGACGGCTCCGGGCCAAACCCGCCCGACGCGCGGCGAGCCGGCCAGGACGTCAGCAACCTCTTGTCGTGCATTCTGCGGATCGATGTCGATCACACGGACGACGGAAAGAACTACCGCATTCCGGCCGACAATCCGTTCGTCGATTTGAAAGGGGCGCGCGGCGAGATTTGGGCGTACGGTTTTCGCAACCCGTGGCGGATGAGCTTTGATCGGAAGACGGGCGACCTGTGGGTCGGCGATGTGGGCTGGGAGTTGTGGGAGATGCTCGATCGCGTCGAGCGCGGCGGCAACTACGGCTGGAGCGTCGTGGAAGGCCGGCAATCGACCAACCCGGAATGGCCTCGCGGGCCGACTCCCATTCTGCCGCCGACGATCGATGTTCCGCACTCCGAGTCCTCGTCGATCACCGACGGGCTGACGTATTACGGCTCGCGGCTGAAGGAACTTCACGGGCATCACATCTACGGAGACTATGACACCGGCAAGATCTGGGGATTTCGCTACGACAAGGGTCGAGTCGTCGATCACCGCGAACTCGCCGACACCACACACCGCATCGTGGGGTTTGGCGACGACAACGACGGCGAGTTTTATCTGCTGGACCACACGGCCGGGACGATTCACCGTCTCGTGCCGAACCCGCAGCCGGATCAGAGCGCCACGTTTCCGCGAAAACTGAGCGAAACCGGCCTGTTCGCATCGGTCACCGCGCAGACGCCGGCACCGGGAGTCATTCCCTATTCGATCAACGCGGAACCGTGGGCCGACCACGCGGTAGCCGAGCGAGTGATCGCCGTGCCGAACGAGTCATCGATCAAGGCCGCTGGCGCGACGTGGACGTTCCCGAAAGACTCCGTGTTCGCGAAGACGCTGTCGCTCGACATGCAGCACGGCAACCCGTCCAGCCGCCGCCGTGTCGAAACTCAGATCCTGCACTTCGACGGCATCGACTGGCAGACCTACACCTATCAATGGAACGAAGAGCAATCGGATGCGTCGCTGCTGGACGCCGCCGGCGCGGAGCGGACCTTTGACATCGTCGATGCGAATTCTCCCGGCGGCAAACGCCAGCAGACGTGGCGGTTCTCCGGCCGCGCCGAATGCCAGCGCTGTCACAACAAGTGGTCCGGATCGGCGTTGGGCTTCATCACGCCGCAGTTGAACAAAGACCACGATTACAACGGCTCGTCGGCCTCGCAACTCGAAACATTGGCACACATCAAGATCTTTGAGACGCCGCTGCCGACCGAGAAGCGGCCGCGACTCGCCAATCCGCGCGATCCCTCCGCCGATCAAGACGGCCGAGCACGCGCCTACTTGCAGACCAACTGTGCTCACTGCCACCGCGCGCATGCCGGTGGTTCGGTCCTCGCGAAAATGCACTACGACCTGCCGCTGGAAAAGACAGACATGGTTGGCCTCCGGCCCACGCAGGGAACCTTCGGCATCCATGCCGGTCAAGTTGTTGCCCCCGGCGATCCGTATCGCTCGGTGCTGCTGTATCGCATGGCGAAGCTCGGCGGCGGCCGCATGCCACACATCGGCTCGACGGAGGTGGACCGCGCTGGCGTCGAGTTGATCGACAACTGGCTCCGGCAGTTGCCGCTGGAGGTCGGGAAAGAAGCCGCCAGCCTGGCAGCGGCGGCGAAACTGCGAGGCGAAGAGGTGGCCAACATGGAACGGCTGCGAGCGTCAGACACTGCGGCGGTCCAACTCGAAGTCATTGACCGCCTGCTTTCATCGACGAGCGGTGCTTTGCTGCTGCTGCGGTCTGTCGATCACCGCGAACTGCCTGCACCCGTGATGTCACTGGCCATCGAAAAGGCAACCCGGCACAGTGACGTGTGCATCCGCGACTTGTTCGAGCGTTTTCTTCCGGCGGAACAGCGTATCAAACGGCTGGGCAGCGTGGTGCGGTCAGAACAGATCCTGTCGTTGCCGGGCGATCCGGTGCGCGGCAAGCAGGTGTTCTTCGAGACCTCCGGCGTCTCGTGCAAGAACTGTCACCGCATCCAAAAGGACGGCAAAGAGGTCGGGCCGGAACTGACGATGATCGGCAAAAAACTCACGCGCGCTCAACTGCTGGAGAGCCTCCTCGAACCGTCGAAGCTGATCGAACCCAAGTACGTCACGTATCTCGCCGAGACCGACGACGGCCGCATCCTGACCGGCCTCTTGTTGAGCAGGGACGACAACGAAGTGGTTCTCAAGGATGCCCAGGACAAGGTGACCCGCATTCCCACCAAGAAGATCGAACAGCTCGTCCCGCAGCGACAGTCCCTGATGCCGGACTTGCTGTTCCGCGACATGACCGCTCAGCAAGTCGCCGACCTGCTGGCGTATCTCGGTTCCTTGAAGTAAGGATCGGCCCTTCAACAACTGTCTGAAAACGAAACGGACCAGCAGAACAATGGGGGCAGAATGATGAAGAGAAAAACGAATTCTGTTTCCTCAACATTCTGCCCCCATTGTTCTGCCAATCCTTGTGTGGCTGTCGCTGCGACTAGCGGCAACAAGCTCGATCCCGACAGTTATTGATGCGCCGATCCTAAGGCGAGTGGCAGGCGTTGTCGTACCGCGAAGGAGCCTTCGCAGCATTGCAGGTTCGCCGTGATTTCATCGTTTTCATTTTTTCTGCCTCTCTCTTTCTGTCTACCTGCTTTGCAGTGCAGGAAGAGGTAGACAGAAAGAGAGAGGCAGAAAGATCGCTGCGTGAAGCGTCGCGAACGGCGTCGGACGGAAGCCTCGCCTTCCCGGTTTTTGAAAGGGAGCAGACATTGAACACGACTGGTGACATCTCTCGCCGCGACTGGCTGGCCGGATTGGCGGCGACGACCCTGGGGAGTGGCTTCGCGAAGCTTGCTGTCGCGGACACTGCCAAGCCCACGAAACCGAAGCCGGTCGCCGCCGTGGTCACGACCTATGCGAAGGGGCTCCATGCCGACGTGCTGATCGGCAAAATCCTGGAGGGTTGGAAGCAGGATGGCGGTGCCGGGCCGGCTCTGAAGCTGGCGTCGATGTATGTCGAGCAGTTCACCGACAAGGACATGGCCCGCGCGATGGGGAAGAAGTACGACGTGCCGCTCTTCGACACGATCGAAAAGGCGGTGACTGTTGGTGGCGATCGTATTCCGGTCGATGGTGTGATCAGCATCGGCGAGCACGGCAGCTATCCGTCGAACGACAAGGGGCAGGTTCTGCATCCGCGCCGCCGCTTCTTTGAAGCGATCACGGACACGTTCAAGAAGTACGGCCGCGTCGTGCCGGTCTTCAACGACAAACACCTGGGACCCGTCTGGTCCGACGCGAAGTGGATGTACGATCGGGCCATCGAGATGAAGGTGCCGTTCATGGCCGGCTCGTCCATGACGGTCGGCGCTCGCGAACCGGAGATTTCCGTCCCGCTGGGCAGTGAGATCGAAGCGGCCGTGGGGATTGGTTACTCGGGTCTCGACATCTACGGCAGTCATGCCCTGGAGTTCTTTCAATGCCACGTCGAACGGCGGCGAGGCGCGGAGACCGGCGTGAAGTGGGTGCAGTGCCTCCAGGGGGACGCGATGTGGAAGCCCCTGGATGACGGTGTGATCTCGAAAGACGCGTTCAACGCGGCCCTCGCGCTGGTCTCAAACCAGCCGGACCGCGTTCGTGAGAGCGACCAATCGACGCTGTTCCTGTTTCAGTACAACGACGGCCTGCTCGGTGCCGTCTTCATGCTGCCGAGCTTTGCCAGCGGAACGTCCGTGGCCTTGAAACTTAAAGGACAGACGGGACTGCTGGCCACTCGATTCGACGAACGAACGGAACCGCGCCATCCACACTTTGCCTATCTGCTGAAGGGGATCGAGCGGATGATTCACACAGGCCGCCCAAGCTATCCGGTCGAACGCACGTTGCTGACCAGCGGCATCCTCGACCGAGCCCTCACGTCGCTCGTTCATAAGCACGAGAAGCTGATGACTCCCGAACTGGCGATTCGGTATCAACCGGTCGACTATCCCCATGCACCACGGCCCGACCTGGACTCCGATCCGTCTCAACCGTGAGCAGCAAAGGTAAAGTGGAGTGAGTTCTCAATGGGAATGCGGATCAGCCCGTCGCGGCGGGCTGGAGGCCGCAGGCACAAGAACCTTGAGTCGGACGTGAGGCCGGAGTTGACGCCGTGCTGACGAGCGTTCAACCCTTGCTCATTTGATCGTGGCCAAAAACTCAATCGCTGTGGTCTTCGATTGAAACTGTCCTCTGATTTCATCGCCATTGTTGAAACGCACAATGATTTCATAGCGAGTGAATTCCGGACGGACATCGGCTTGGTCGTGTGCCTGCAAGAAAACGATGGCCGAATGCGCATCCGACATCTCGTACGCCTGACCGTGGAGCGGCAAAACGAACACGGTCACGACGCGTCGATTCAGTGACACTTCCAGGGCGGCGATGAAGCCCGCCAATTCGGAGGCGTGTTGCTGCCGCAGCGACTCGGTGAGTTGTTGCTTCTTGTGTTCAGACAGAGCTTTGAACCGAGCGACTTTCTTGGCCAACTCGCGATCCGGTGTTTCTTCGTCGAAGGCGGCGTCAATGCCAGCAGTCGCGAACGCGCTGACCACGCTCTGATATGGAAAGTAAACGAGATGAAAGCCGTGCGAGCGAAGCTGAGTCAGCGATCCTGCTGTGAAAACACCGGCCAGAACAACGCCCAGAAACGGATGCGACTCGCGGTACGTCTCTGCCAGCGGAATGATCGCTCCCTGAATCTCTTGGGCTTTGTTGCGTGAATGCTTCGTGTAGCGTCGCCAGGCGATTTCGATGAACGCCTTTGGAATACCGAGAGATTCCTCGGTTCCGCCCAACTCAATGACATAATCGAGATCGTGCGTGTTTCCCTGGAGGTCTTTCCACGCGACCTTGTTACGACTTTTCCGAGCGGCTCGCGGATGTTTTGAATCCAGATACAGACCGTGTCGGCGGCAAAGGTCTTCGAGCGGTCCTCGAATCGCGGCTTCGAGAACCTCGCCGATGAGTTGCCCGAAGCGGTGAGCGGGAGACTGTGCCATCGTTGTCCTTCAGCCCTGAACCCACAAACGGCCTTCGCAGAGTGGGACGCGATGTTTGCGATTCTTCCACTTCACGTTGCGGTCGCGAGTCCGCTCGAACCGAAAGCTGGTGAACCCCGCCGCGACAGCCAGCCGACCCAGCCAGTCGATCACAGGCACATAAACTCCATACGGTGCCGAATCCCCCACGACAAAGCACACATTACTGGGCGAATCGCAGACGCGACGCAGTGCGAGCCAAACGCGAGCCAAATCCAAGAAGTAGCACGCCACCATCAGGTGGTAGGTCTTCTTGCCCCCCTTCGTCAGCCGGACTTCGGCAAGCTGCTGACAGACGTCGGTGATCTCCGCACGAATTGGATCGAGCACCGGATCAGCCAGCACTTCCGGCAAGTTGATGGTTCGTTCCGGCACATGTTGGCTGCAAGATCGCAACAAGTGACAACGTACTTTCGCTTGCAGTTCACCCCAGCTTCGCAGTTCGCCGAAGAACGACATCTCCAGCCGCGTGGCGTCGGCATAATCAAAATTGTTCGGGTATGGCGGTGACGTCACAACCAAGTTGGCGAACCCGTCCGGCACTCCTTCGCAGGTTCGAGCATCCCCTTGAATCAAGCGGGCGGCTGCCCCGGTTCGATCCGCGAAGTCGAGCATGTCGCGGTGGATCGTGCGGCTGAGATTGTCGAACGCGGCGTCCGGTGTCTGCGGCGCGCTCTTCGATTTCTTCGGCAACACGTACTGCCACTGCGCGGTCCCGGCGTGCGAGCACTTCCGCAAGATTCCCGTCAACGCGAGCCACGCCAATTTCGCACTCGGCGAGCCGTCATCGAGTTCAATCACCGCCCGCCTCAGCCCGTCCAACTTCGCCAGTGTCTCGTCGTCGTAGCATTCGCGAATCAGTTTTGGATAGTCATCCAATTCAGTCTTCACCGTCCCCGCAACCGTTTTGATCTTCTTGGCCAACGAGCGAAACGCTTCAGAATCGCTGCGCCAAGCCAACTTGGCCTCCGCCATCCGTGCCACAAACGGATGAGCTTCTAGCCCATAGCTTTCAACGCCCAGTTGCTCGGCTGCGAGCAGAGTCGTGCCGCTCCCAGCGAACGGATCAAACACGCGAGTCTCAGACCGTCCGACCGCGTCACGAATCACCGACTGCGCCCATTCGGCCGAAAAACCTGCGCTGTACCGAATCCACCGATGTACCGGCAGCCGCATGTTGTCCACGAACGTCGAAGATGTCGCCTCGCGTGCAGGAACCGCGTCCTCATCCATGTCGAACAACATCGATTGCTTCAACACCGGCATTCACTCACCCCTTACACACATTCAAATCATGAGGCTACGATCATCGCTATTGTGACAACCTGACGCATAATTGGCGATTGTCTGGAACGTCATGCTCCTCGAATACCAAATGGCTGGCAGACTCGTCACAGCTTCTGGGGACGTTCGCCGAGATACTCGCGAACGGCGGTGGCGGGGTTGGTACCGACGGATTTGGTAGCCTTCGGTCGTTCTGTTCGAGTAATTTCAGATCGTCTCCAGGCACTGACTGACGGTGTGGGGGTTGCCGTTCAGGCTCACTCCGTTGGCGCTCATCTGACGCCATAGCGGATGATAATTGGCTCCAGTCAGCCTTGATTCATTCGAGCGATGGCGTTTCACGGCAGGTCTCGTTTCAGGCGATGATCTCGTCGATCGGCTGGCCGTGGTCGATGTCGAGTCGCTTGCGGCCGGGGACTTCCAGCTTGCGGGAGTCGAGGCCGAGTTGCTTGAGGATCGTGGCGTGGATGTCGGTCACATCGTGTCGGTGCTCGACCGTATGGAGACCGATTTCGTCCGTTGCACCGTACGTGATCCCGCCTTTGTCATTCAAAGACAATTGGTCGTTGGCAAGCATGCGGGCGGCGCGGGAGCCGCAGATCGCGCCGATCAAGGTCTACCGAACAGCGACCGAAGATCGCAGGGTGAGGGGCTGTCGGTCACCGTTTGGCTGCGTGGAGATAGTCGCTTCTTCGCCAATAGGAACTGCGGAACACCTTGCAACAACCGGCGTGTTCGCACTTGGCGAAAACTCGATCGGAATCAACGCACGTGATGCGCTGACACTTCGGGCACACGACGCCAACAACCTGGACGTCTTGCGTGGCAAGGGCGGAGACGCCGAGGCCCGCTCCGCAAAGAAGAATTGCCAGACTCCAAGGGCCGACTACAAAAAACTTCATCTGTATCTCCGCAAAGAGGTGCGGTGCGCGAAAGGCGATACGGAAGTGTCTCGGTGAATGGGCGGGAGACTAACGAAGTCGTGCTCGCCAACCAAGTCTGAAATCCGCGCCGCCTCAAAAATTCCGAACGCGATTGCATCGCACCTTCCGGACGATGAAGCACGGTCTCGGACTCCCGACGACGCAGTGAGCCCTGACCAACTTCGAGAAATGTTGGCGGATGGCCGCGTTGACTCAGAGTGGTTCAGGCGGTTCAATGTCACCTCACACACCGGTTGCAGCCGATAAGTGAACTGCCCACCTGGTTCGACACGCCGTGCATTCCCGCCAAACTCGATCAATTGCTCACAGAGATCGCTGCATGGGTCCGTCACGCTTAGCGAGAGTTCCAACCGCCTGTGATCCCGGCTCGTCGCCACTTGATGCCGTCGGTGTTAATGGAAGTCATGGGGTTCGGATTGACCGACTGGCTGGCTCGGGAGCCGACAGCCTGCCGGTGGAATCCACTGACGGCGGCCAACCGATCCGCGAACTGTTTTAGTTCTCACTGGTCACCACGATGCCACCGACCTCCCACGAACGTCGCGCGTTCCTGTCTCGCAGCGGGCTGGGCGGTCTCGGTCTCCTCTGGGCCAACTCGCTCGGCCGGAATGTGGCTGCGGCGACCAACGGCAAGGCCAAGTCGGTGATCCTGATTTTCAATTGCGGAGCCCCCAGCCACATCGATCTGTGGGACTTGAAGCCTCACGCCACCGACACGGTTCGCGGGCCGTACAAGCCGATCGCCACCAGTGCTCCCGGCGTTGAGATTTCGGAACTGCTGCCGCGTCTGGCGAAGCACGCTCACCGTTTTTCGATTGTGCGCAGCGTGCATCACTCGCACGGCTCACACAACTCCGGAATGCATTGGTCCATCGTCGGCCGGCCGTATCCGATGGACAGCACACTCATCAATCCCAGCCGCAACGATATTCCCAGCTTCGGCACGCTGGTCGGTTGGTTGGCGCGGCGGGATGGCTACAGCGGCGCGTTGCCGCCGTATGTGATCACTCCCGCTCCGCACTGCGACAGCACGGTGTATCTCACGCCCGGGCAATTCGGCGGCTGCCTGGGAGCGAGCCACGATCCGTTTGTGCTCAATGCCGATCCCAACGCCGCCAACTTCAGCGTGCCGAACATGGGTCCTCTGGAGGGGATCACCTCGCAACGCCAGGAGGACCGTCGGTCATTGCTCGATCAGATCCAGCAACGGTGCCTGCCGATCACTGCGAGCGGCTCGCAAGACATCGACATCAATCAGTCGAAGGCCTTGTCGCTGGTCGGTTCCGCCTCCGTGCGGGACGCGTTCGACCTCTCCCGCGAACCGACCGAAGTTCGCGAGCGCTACGGTCGGCACACCTGGGGCCAGTCGCATCTGTTGGCGCGTCGCCTGATTGAGGCGGGCGTCCGCTTCGTCACGACCGTGAACGGCCAGAGCATCGTCTGGGACACTCACCTGGACAACTTCGGCCGCTTGGAAAAAACGCTCGTCCCGCCGATGGAACGAGCGTTCGCGACGCTGCTGGACGATCTTTCCGATCGCGGCCTGCTCGACTCAACGCTGGTGATCTGGATGGGCGACTTCGGCCGCACGCCGATCATCAACGCCAATGCCGGCCGAGATCATTGGCCGCAGTGCTATTCCATGATCCTGGCTGGCGGCGGCATTCGCGGCGGCCAGGTGATTGGAGAATCGGACAAGATTGGAGCTGTTCCCAAGAACCGCCCGATCACTCCCGCCGACATCCATGCCACAGTCTTCACCGCGATGGGCTATGACCCACACGGCATCACCTACCACACCAACGACGGTCGCCCCTGCCTGCTCTCCGACGGCCAGCCCATTCGGGAGTTACTGAGTTAGGACCGACGCAGGAATAACTGTCGTGGCCGACGCCGCCAGCGTCGGTTCGGATGCTGGCAGCATCCACCACGAGGGGACACTGATTGACGCGCCGGTCCCTTAGCATGCAGGTCGAGTCTCCAGACTCAGCCTGCACGGCCCTGGAGAGCCGAGCTACAATTGAATCAGAGTGATCGCGAAGCAAGAATGTTCGGAGGCCATGACATGCGGATGAAGGACTCTCAGTTTGACGACCGCACCCGGCACAGCGGCGTCGCTCATGAAAGCATTTCGCGGCGGACGGCGATTCAAGCGGGGAGCATCGGCCTGCTCGGGTTGGGGATGAATCACGTCGCCGCGCTGCGTGCGACCGGCGGGACGTTGACGACGCCGAGCGGCAGCGCGAAGTCGGTCATCTTTGTGTTCCTCTCCGGTGGATTGACTCAGCATGACAGCTTCGATCCGAAGCCGCACGCCCCCGCCGGGATTCGTGGCGAGTTCTCGCCGATCGCCACGCGGTCGCCGGGGATTTCCATTTGCGAGCACCTGCCCAGGCTGGCGGCTCGAAGTCAGATGTGGAGCCTGATTCGCTCACTCACGACGCCGTACAACGAACACTCGCAAGGCCACACGTCGATTCTCACCGGACGCACGCCGATGCCGCCTGGTTACAACGCCAGCAAGCCGCAGTCCAGCGATTGGCCGTCCATTGCCTCGGTGGTGGGGAACGCACTACCGCGACGCAACAACAATCTGCCTCCAGCCATCGTGCTTCCCGAACGGCTGATTCACAACACGGGGCGAGTGCTCCCCGGCCAGTTCGGCGGCCTGATGGGGAACCACCGCGATCCGTGGTTCATCGAAGCCTCGCCGTATAACTCGAAGTCGTACGGAGCCTACCCGGAATATGAGTTTCACTTTGTCCGCGGGCGCGAGCGAAATCTGAATCTCACGTTTCAGTCGCCGAATCTCAGCTTGCCGCAGGGGCTGAGCCGTTCACGACTGGCGGACCGCGACAGCCTGCGCGGGTTGCTCGACCTACAGCGTCACGAGTTGGAGAGCGCCGCGTCGGTCGAGTCTTTTGACCGACACCGCCAGGCCGCGATTTCACTGCTGACCGACGCCAGCGTGCAACGAGCGTTCGACGTTCACAACGCCGATCCGCAGACGCTCGACCGTTACGGACGCAATGCCTTCGGCTGGTCGCTGCTGATGGCTCGGCAACTGGTGCAAGCGGGAGTCAACCTGGTTCAGGTGAACCTCGGCAACAACGAATCGTGGGACACACACGAGAACAATTTTCCGTTGCTGCGAGATTGCCTGCTGCCCCCCACCGACCGCGGCATCTCGGCGTTGCTGGATGACCTTCAGACATTGGGATTGCTGGACGAGACACTGATCGTGATGTGCGGCGAAATGGGGCGTACTCCAAAGATCAATGCTGGCGCTGGAGCGAGTAAAGTCTGCGGTCGCGATCACTGGGGAGCGGTCCAGACAGTCTTCCTCGCCGGCGGCGGCATCAAAGGGGGCGTCGTGGTCGGAGCCTCAGACAAAAACGGCGCCTACCCAGCCTCCGATGCTCAGCTTCCTGAAAACTTGGCGGCCACGATCTATCACGCCCTGGGAATTCCCGACACCGCCACCTGGAAAGATGAGTTGGATCGCCCGCACCACATCTATGATGGTGAGCCAATCCGGTTTGGCTGAGGACTCCGCGACGAGGAACACGATGCCAAAGGTCTTTGAAAAGAATGGCTACAAATTCTTTTTCTACAGCAACGAACATCGTCCGATTCACGTTCATGTGCGGCATGGGGATGGCGAAGCCGTGTTCAATGTGGAAGACTCTGTCGAGCTTCGGGAATCGCAGAATATGAAGCTGGGCGAACTGTCCAAGGCTCAAGAACTTGCTGAGGAAAACAGATCATTGATTCTGGAGAAGTGGCATGAGCACCTTGGTTGACCAACTCAAAAGTGCCGTCTATCAGGACGAGCACATTGTGGTGATCATGGAAAGCGACATTGAGATTCGCTTTCCTGTCGCTGGCAATCCCCGCCTTGCCGGCGGAACGCCGCAGCAACTCAACAACATTGAAGCGTCACCCTTTGGCCTGCACTGGCCCGACCTTGACGAGGACTTGTCGTTCGCGGGTCTGCTGCAAGGTGACTACGGACAAAACGGAAGCAACGATGTTCTCCATCCTTGACCACATGCTGCCATCGACCGACCGGATTGCTCGCCGCGAATGGCTGCGCGTCGGTGGCTTGAGTGCATTGGGCGTTTCGCTGCCGCACTTGTTGCGAGCGGCAGAGACTCCAGCAGCGCGGCTCGGTGCGGCACCGAAGTTGGCGGGTGAGTTGGGCTCGACGTTCGGCAAGGCGAAGAACGTGATCTTCCTCTGGCTTCAGGGAGGTCCGCCGCAGCATGAGACCTTCGATCCCAAGCCCGATGCCCCCGCCGAGATTCGTGGTCCGTTCAAGCCGATCGCGACGAACGTCCCCGGTATCCAATTCTGCGAACTGCTGCCGCGCACATCGTGCTACGCCGACAAATTGGCGATCGTCCGATCGCTCTCGACTCGCGACGACAACCACGACGTGAGCGGCTATTGGCTGCTCACCGGTTATCCCTACGGTCCCGGCAGCGCGAGGCAAATCAAACCGAACGATTGGCCGTACTTCGGCTCGGTCGTGAAGATGCTCAAGCCGAGCGAAAAACTGCCGGCTCTGACATCGGTCTGGATTCCGGACATGATGCGGCTCAACGACAACGTGACACCGGCCGGGCAGACGGCGGGGTTTCTCGGCAAGCTGTGGGAGCCGGAGCGATTCGTCGGTGACCCCGCGTTGCCCGATTACGAGATCGAGGGACTGCGACTGATCGGCGACGTCACCAAGATTCGAGTCGATCGCCGCCGCGATGTCTTGAAGCAACTGGAAGGACATTTCGACGGAGCGCTGCGGGGCGGGGCGGTCGAGGCGTGGGACCGGCTCTCGCAACAGGCGTTTGATTTGGTGACCTCCGGCGGTGCGCGAGCGGCGTTTGATCTCAGCCGGGAATCGGACAAGACTCGGGACCGCTATGGTCGGTACACGTGGGGGCAATCGGTGCTGCTGGCTCGGCGGCTGATCGAGGCGGGTGTGCGGTTGGTGCATGTCAACTGGGCTCGCGATCCCGGAGACAATGCCGTCGATAATCCATTGTGGGACACGCACGCACTGAACGCCGACCGGCTGCAAGACAATCTCTGCCCGCAGTTCGACGTGACATTCGCCGCACTGATGGATGACCTGACCGAACGAGGCTTGCTGGAGGAAACGCTGGTCGTGGTGATCGGCGAGTTTGGGCGAACTCCGAAGATCAACGCCAATGGAGGCCGCGACCACTGGGGCCACGTCTTCAGCTTCGCGATGGCCGGAGCCGGGATTCGCGGCGGACAAGTCATCGGAGCCAGCGACAAGAACGGAGCGTATCCGGCGACCGCTCCGTTCACCGGCGGCGACCTGACGGCCACGATGTTTCATCTGCTGGGCATCGACCCCAACGGTTTCTTCCTCGACAACCTGAACCGACCGCATCCAATCACGAAAGGCGAACCGATCGCGGCCATGCTGACCAACTCGCCCGCCAAGATTGAGCTGTGCAAATCCGAGGGCGATCCGGCACTCGTCCCTCCGTTCGATGCCAGCCTGCTGCTGGATACTGCCTTCAAATCCGATCTTCCCTTGGTCGCCCCCGCGCCCCCGTCGCGCGACAAAGGTTGGCGAGCGTTCCCGATCTGGACCAAAGAGATCGCTGCCGGATTCGCCGTCCGCAAAGAAACGGCTGCCGTCTGCATGGGCTACGGTCTGGAAAATGACTCGGCGGGTTCGGTCATCGCACAGGGTTCACGAGCGCTGCTCGCGCAGGAGATTCGGAATGCACGCGGCGGGCAATACGCGTTGACCATCAAAGCCTCCGGCGTCGCGACGTCCGCCGACGAGTTCGACAAGTTGTTTCTCGCGAACATGACCTGCCGCCTTGTTCTGTTCCGCTTTCAGGACATCAACAAAGACTCACGCACGGTCAGTGAACTGGCCTCTATGGAATTCCGGCCGTCGTTCGGCAGGACCGAGACATTCAAGCTGGACCGCTTCCTCGGCTCGACGGTGGGAGGAGCAAATTTCGCGATCGGTAGTGGTCTCGGAATCGCCATCGCCGTCGAAAAGAAAACGCCGGGCCAACTGATGCTCCCTCAAGGAGAATCTCACCGAGCCGCCCTGCGCATCGAATCCGTCGCGCTCGATTTCAGCCCGCGAGTCCGGGACGAATCTGTGACCGTGTGAGCCAAATTTGGTTAGTGGGTCAGTTTGAGTGGCACGCCCTGAGTCTGCGAAGGGTGTGAAACCAAGCCCCTCATAACGCCACGCCCTTCGCAGATTCAGGGCCACACTTGGCCCTGAATCAAACGGACCCACTACACGCTTGTCGCGGGCGAAGCCAGCCGATTTTGGACCGTCGCTAAACCTGCCAAGGCAGGGGGCACTTCATTTTCGCAGCAGCTTCACCCAGATCCCGTAAGTGGTCTCGATGCAGGGGGATGCCGGCGGTCATCCACCGCTGGGACCGCTCCCATTCCAGTTCGCCCGGCAGCGCAATCTGATCGAAACCGTCTGCGGGTGCCAAGGCATGGATGTCATTGATCGTCCGTTCGACTTCGTCGTGGAACCGGTCGGGTTCGACGAACTGGGCGACGTCGATCGCGTAGAAGAAGTGCTCGGTCCCTTCGTTTTCGGGACTCTTTGTTTTGTGAAGCGGCATCTTGCCGCCGACGAGTGGTCCGGCGAGGACGGAGCACAGGAACGCGAGACCATAGCCGCGTGCGCCGGCGGCCGGGAGCAATGTCTTCGCGGCTTGCGGATCGGTGGTCGCGTTGCCGGTGGCGTCGAGTGCCCATCCGACGGGCAGCGGCTGGCCGTACATGCCGAGTGACTGCACCTTGCCCCACGCCGCCACCGCGCAGGCCATGTCGAGGCAGAACGGAGCGCCTGTGCGAGTCGGCGCGGCCCACGCAAACGCGTTGTTCGCGACCGCCGCTTGACGGCTGCCATAGGCCGCCACCGACGCGTAACCCGTGCTGGTCGTGCAGTAGCCGATCATCCCCGCCTGAGCCGCCAGCAGCGAATAAACCGACGCGGCCCCGAAGTGCTGGCTGTTCCTCACGGCCACCGTCCCCGTGCCGGCTCCGCGAGCGAGTTCGATCGCCAACTGCATGGCCTTTGTCGAGGCGACATGTCCCATCGCGCGGCCGCCATCCATGACCGCGATCGCCGCCGTCTGCTTGATCGTGTGGATCTGGCCATGCGGGTCGATGTCACCCAGGTCCATCGCGGTGAGGTATCGCGGCGTCGCGCGACTGCCGTGCGAATGAATGCCGCGCAAATCGGCTTCGACCTGCCGCGCGGCCACCATCTCCGCATCGACACGGAACATCCCCTTCTTGACGTACATCGTCACGAGCAACTCTGTGAGCTGTGCGACGGAAACAATGATCTCCTGAGCCGAGTCGTGCGGAATGTCGGGTGTTTCGAGCATGGTGTTATGAATTCACTGAGGGTGGAAAGAGCAGGGCGGACGGATCGACTGCCGTCAGCGTGGCAGGCTCAGCAGGTAGAGATCGTGCTGGCCTTCTCGCTCACTCACGAGGACCAGCCGCTTGCCATCGGGATGCCACTCGGCGTAGTCGTCGCGATCGGCGTTCTCGGTGATGCGCTGCAGCGCAGAGCCATCGGCGTTCATGACGTAGATTTCCGCGTTACCATCGCGGTGGCTGGTGAACGCGATCCGCAGGCCATCGGGCGAGAAACGGGGGCGGATGTCCTGAAAGGGATTGTCCGTCAATCGTCGCACGTCCGAGCCGTCGGAGTTCATGCGGTAGATCTCAAAGTTCCCGTCGCGACTCGAACCGAAGACGATCGAACGCCCATCGGGCGAGTACGACGGCCAATTGCTGACCCCCGTCGACTCGGTCAGTTGCTTGCGGTCTTCGCCGTTGAGCTTGGACGAGTAAATCTGCTGCGTCCCCCGCTCGGCACAAGCGAAGGCCAAGCACGAGTGATCCGGCGACAGCGCCGGGCTGCGATAACCGTTGAATCCACCCGCCGGCAGGATCTCGCTGAGCGTAACACCCTGTTTGTCGCGAACGACGATGCTGATGCTCAGGACGCCGCGCAGTTTGAGGTGGGCGTAGTTCTCGCCATCGGCCGACCAAGCTGGCTCAAACTCGGCGGACGTGGACTTGGGGTGCAACAGTTCCGTGGTGCCATCGGCCAGCACCAACCGGCGGAGCTGAAACAGCGTGGGATCGGCGAAATCGACGTAGACCAGTTCTCGGCCCTCGTCGCGAAAGACGGGACTCGATTTCTGACGTCCATCGTGCGTGAGCCGCAGTGGTTCGGCGGCGATGGTGCTCGTGGTCGCGCCCAGACACATCAAACCGCACAGCAGCAGCCCGGCACGTTGCTGTTTAGCAGCGTGTTGAAAAACCGTAGGATGGACGCCTCGTCCGTCCGATTCCAATTGGTTTTCGCTCGGACGAGGCGTCCAAGCTACGTTTTTCAACATGCTGTTAGAGAAGTCCATCGATGACCTTCCCACCGGCGAGCACGTTCATTTCCGCTCGCGCCTGCGTGTCGAGACCGGCGAGATGAGCGATCGTCGTCCCGACCATCAGCGGTGAGACCACGTCGCCGAGCGGGAACTCGCCGAGCTTGTCGCTGGTGCCGATCACCCGACCGGGCTGCACGCCTCCCCCCGCCCAAATCGAGAAGTAGCAGGGCGGCCAGTGGTCGCGGGCCGCGTTGGGAGTGATCTTGGGGGTCCGCCCGAACTCACCCATCATCACCACGAGCGTGTTGTCGATCAGGCCCCGGTCGTACAGGTCATCCAGCAGCGCCGAGAACGCCCGATCGAGAGTGGGGCAATGCTGGTCCTGCAGCAACTCAAAGTTGTAGATGTGCGTGTCCCAACCGAGCTCAAAACCGGAATTGAGGGCCTCGGGGTGACGACTGTAGTTCAGTTGCACATAGGGCACGCCGGCCTCAACCATGCGGCGGGCAAGCAGACTGCTCTGCCCGAACGTCGTGTAGCCGTACCGCGCGCGGGTCGCGGGTGTCTCGCGCGTCAGGTCGAACGCCTGCCGCGCCGCGGGATCGAGCAACAGGTCATAGCCCGACTTCATGTTGCGGGACCACGCACGCTGCCCCTCCTGCTCCGCCCGGCGCGCGGCCGTGTCGAGTTGGGCGAGCAGTTGCCGACGGTCCTGAACTCGCAACGGATTGAGTTCATCGAGCAGTTGCAACGCCGACAACTTGACCTCGCCCGCCTGATTGCAGCCGACGAGGAACGGATCGTGCGCCTGGGAAAGGACTCCGCCGCCGTAACCTTCAATGCGCCGCGAACTGTCCGCCAGCATGCCGCTCGTGATCGAAAAGAATGGCGGCAAGGCCCCTTGATTTCCCCGGGCCTTCGCAATGATCGACCCGAAATTGGGCTGCACGGGCGCGGGAAGTTCCGGAAAACCGGTCAGCGCGACGGTGCCGCCGTCGGGATGTCCCGGCGCCGTCGTCGCGTGCGTGCGAATCAACGAGAAGCGGTCGCTGCGACTGGCGATGCGCGGCAACAATTCGGTGAACATCACACCGGGCGTTCGCGTCGGAATGACACCAAACGGACCTCGGTACTCGGCGGGAGCGTCCGGTTTGGGATCGCACGTGTCGAGATGACTCGGCGCGCCCCACAGAAACACAAAGATCACCGAACGAGCTTTGACCGGTTGCGACGCACGCGCCACACCTCCCGGCAATCCGAGCGCCAGCGGCACCGAACCCGCCAGTCGCAAGAACGAACGCCGGCTGAAGCCGCCGCAAGTTCCTGCTCGAAACGAACCGACATCGAGCATCAGCGAGTCCCTCCAGGCAAGGCATTCCAGTCAGTGCCAAGTCTTCTCAATTTCACTGCGGGGGCGAGAACGATCCGCCCCGACATCTTCTTCTTCGTCTCCGCCCGAAGTGGCCGACATCGGTGCTCCCGGATGGGAGTATCATGCCGACGCCAAGGGTGAAGCGGAAGAGCATCCGTCGAATGGTTCACGCACGGGTAATAGTTTGGCGAGCGGGGGATGTGAATCCCCCGAGAATCATCGCGGAAAACTCGGAGACCGACATCTCCGCTCACCAGCTTGCACCACGCCTCCCCATGCACGTCACGATTTCAAAGTAGCGGCTTCTCACAATGCACTCTTCTGCACCGCACGGTTGAATTCGTATGCGCAGCCGTTTACTCTCCTGCGGCACTTCCGGACACCTCTCAAATTGAGGAATTGAAAGGGACAACCGATGCCAACCCTAGCCACTTGAATACCCTCAAATGTTACCGACAATGTCGGGTAACTCGATCTAGCCACGGAACGAACGGAGACAAGGCGATGCCCAACCCACGCACTTCCACGAAACAGTCCGATGCAGTCAACAGTCAACAGTCGGACGCAGTTGGATCTGCGCAAGAATCCTTGAAGCTCCTTTGTCAACGGCTTAAGACTGAAGGCTGTTCGTCGGCAACGCTGTTCGTTCGCGATCCCCTATTGCCGTATTACCTTCGAATGGTGGCGGATTGTGGTGTATGCCATCGCGAGGTAATGCACGGTCCGCTCAGCACTCATTCAATCATTGGGTCGTTAATGATGGACCCGGCAGAGATTCGTGATGAGGTAATGCGCGGTCCACTCAGCACCCCTTCAATGGTCGACTCAATAACGATGGACCCGGTAAAGGTGCCTGATGAACCGCAGTGGTTTGCGCGCAAAGAGCTTGCTGATTTGCACAACTCCATGGATAAGTCTTTCGATAATATTGCAATACACGAGCCGCTCTATTGCTGCTTCATTGTACGTGAGAAGGTTGCTTCGGCGGCGCTGCTTCGCTTCATCATCGGTGGAGAGATTCAAGCCTGCGTATGGATTAACTTTTCAAAGCCGCGAGACAAGTTCGCAAATCAACTCCAAAAGACAATTCGCAGTTTCAATAAGATAATGTCAAAGTCGATCCCAAACATATTACAACAACTAACATCACAGGTTCCATCACGCATTCGGCGTTTTGAGAACCTTCACAAGGCAGCGAAGCAGTTTCCCGCATCAACATCGGGGACGACTCTCGAAGACTATCTGCACAGCTTTCTGGATGCAGCTCTCGATGTGTGCGATATCGACGAATTAGGATTTGGAACAATCTACCTACTCGACGACTCGGATGTTCTACACAAAGCGGCGCAGCGCGGCCCCGTTGTGGAAAACGCCAAGACTTCGTTTTCAGTCAAGCAAAAGGAAGGAGTGGTATCACTGGCAGCCGCGCGTGGTACACCGCTAATCGTAGATCATCCGGCTACCAATCTCCCCTACTACGTTTCAGTTGACAAGCCCAACACATTGCCAACAACGCGGGAGGTCATTGTGCCGTTGATCGTGGCCTCCAAGGTTATTGGTGTAATGAATTTGGAATCGAAGCAGGAACAACCCAAGTTTAATGAGAATGATGTCTTTGATCTGATGGCCGCTGGATTCCGTGTTGCATCATCGATCCGTGTGGCCGAGCAGATGTCCAAGTCGCATGAGCACCGAAACTTGCGAATGTTAGAGATCGCCTCACGTGCGATTTTCCAGTCGGAGCCGACGGATTTGCGGGAAGACTTGCAAGCATGGGCGAAAGAAGAGTACGGAGCGGATCAATGTTCAATTTGGCAATGGAGTAACGTTGGCCATCGATTCGTCCCTGAAAACCGTCCGGATTCCCCACAACCCCGAGGATTTTCACAGCTGATCCAAGAGACGCGCTGCACCTTGTGGTGGAGTGCTTCGGTTGATCCAGAAGCCCTTGATATACAGTTTTGGAATAACAAGGACGGGCAATGGGGTCCGGCACACTCCAACAATTCGTGGTTGCCGGAAAAAGTGAACGCTCATTTGAAGGATGACGACATTGCTCACCAACTGGGGATGCCGATTCTGTTTCAAGACAGATGTGTCGGCGTCGTGTGGTTCAAGTTCCGCGATTCCGCCATGATTCCACCGTTGCCTTCGCACATCCGTCTGGCCAAAGGATTGACCGCGGAGATCGGTTTGATTCTTCAGTTGAAGCAGAGACATGAAGAGGTTGGTGAAGAAGCGGCGGTTGAAGGTGGATTGCAGAAGTTGAATACAAAACTGTTTCCGACGGGCCCCTTCAGTTTTGAAGGTGGTGACGGATATGCGATCCTCCAGTCGATCGGACCAATTGGCGGTGACTTCTACGAAAAAGTGGAATTGAAGGACGCCACCGGATTCATCGTAGGTGATGGCGAGGGTCACGGGTTGATTGGTGCAACTGCAATGCTTCCCTTACACACAGCCTTCACGATTTGTGCGAAGAAATTCCTTTCGCCGCAGCACACGCTTTGGCAAATGAACGACCTACTCGAAGGCGTGGAGCATGTCGCGGGGACTGCCATTTGTTTTGTGGTTGACTGTTCGCGCGAAACGCCTCGATTGATCGTGTCCTCCGCAGCTCATCCCAAGATGATGATTTTTCGACCTGGCCAGTCGGAATCGCTTCCAAAAGGAGGTCAGGAAGGGTTTCAGATCGGCGTTGGCCGCCAAATGTACTATGACAATTTGCTGGACGAGTCGCGATTTGACCTTGAAGTGGGCGACACACTCGTAGCAGTCACCGATGGTGTAATCGAAGCTGGCGAGAAAGGTGAAATGGGACAGTTTGGTGCCGACAGAATATCTTTGAGTGTACTTCAGGCACGTAGCAAGGAACCGAAGGCGATCGCGCTTGCCATCAAAGACGCCATGCTGAAACATTGCGACAATGTCTTGTTCGACGACTATACGATTCTAGTAATCCGAATCACCGGAAGCGCGACCCACCAAGAATTCATGAAGTCAGCCCATCCGATTCGCGAAGCTTCACCACTCAGCGTTGGAGTTGATCTTGGTGACGCACCTCGCGAGCTTGGTGTCGAGTTATTCTTGGCGCTGACCGGCATAAATACCGCATTGGGTGGTTCTGGCATCAAAGTCATTCACCAGGAGAAGCAACCAATTTCGGGGGAGGAGTTCGGCGTATGAATAACTTCCCCCCCGAAGACACAATGCCGCAAACGGCTCTGACCAAGATCGATGTTGTTCCCGCAGATCCATCCGATAGACCAAGCCTGTGGCGCCAGTTCATCAACTGCGTGCGTCAAAGCATAGGCCTCAAGCCATTGGAGTTATCGATCCGGTTCGTGGAAGCCGAAGTTCAGAGGCGAGAGGCAGAGGCAGAGTCGCAGGAAGTCGATAACTATGTCAAGCTGCTGAAGGCTAAATTGGAGTACGACCTGATTCAGGCCGAAATTCGACATCTCGACCTTCAATCGGACGGTCAGTCGAAAAAGGCAATTGCTGAGGAAGCGAAGATTCGGGTCGAGACTCGATCACAAGCAGCGTTGTGCCAGATCCAAGAGGCTGCCGCTCGCGAAATCGCACGAAGAGACCAAACACCGGCCGAAGCGATACGACGGTTTGAAGAGGTCCTTGACAAGATTCGCAATTGTGGCGGGTGTGTGAATCTCTCATTGAATGATGACGATCCTGATGTAGCGGAGATACAAAAGCCGCCTCCGAAGGGTTGACGCTGAGGATGAAGAGGGGGTCGGGCACGGACAATACCTCGATCCACCGCATCGACATTGCCAATGGTTGCATCACGTCACCCAATGCGGCCTCGAACGCCGAAACATCGTGCGGGATGACGACGAACGCAGTCACTGGTGGCGGCTCTTCGACCGTATCGCGTGCCGCTGCCATTGGCGAGTCTTCTCCGTCGCGCTGCTCGACAACCACTTCCATATTTCCCTGCGAACCCCTGAACCCAATCTCTCCGACTGGTGGTGAGCCGCCTCTTTATCTGCCCTGCTTGTCCCAAGGAGGACATGCCGTGGCACGGCTCGGGGTTTCGTTGGGGGCGGTTTGGTTGACTCCACACGGGCATCTGACCATCGGACGGTGCTTGACCGGGGAGTCCTTGGTTTGAGGCGGTGCTGGGATCGGTATTACGTCAAATGGGCCGAGTGGCTTGCCGCCGGAAGTCCGTCCGAAAGGTCGCAACTCGGGGGGTGGGCATGCTCACCGACGGCGGATGTTCATCCGCCGTCCGGTTTCAGTCTCTCAACCCAGTCATAGGCCCCACGACGTTCGATTTCGTCATTCGGCGCGGGGGAAGATTGGTTCGAACCGACGCTCCTCGAGTGTGTTCGATTCAGATCAGTTCGGCGATTGGCTCGCCGTCGGGCAGGATCGGGAACGGGCGGCCGGATTTGTCGTGGTAGATCTGCGAGGTGTCGATCCCGAAGCGGTGATAAATTGTCGCCAGCAGACAATTGCTGTCCATGCGTCGCTCGACCGGTTCCTCGGCCTTGGAGTTGGTCGCGCCGATGACCTGCCCCATTTTCAGGCCGCCTCCGGCGAGAAACACGCTCATGGCGCGCGACCAATGATCGCGTCCCGGTCGGCCGCTGCGGTCCTGGTTGTAGATCTTGGGCGTTCGTCCGAACTCACCGCAGAAAATGAACAAGACACGCTGATCGAGACCCCGCGCACACAGATCCTCGATCAGGGCGGAGACCGATTGATCGAACGACGGCAGCTTCTCGGCAAGGGCCTGAAAAATGTGCGAGTTCACCGAGTGATCGTCCCAGTTGCTGGTGACGCCTGTCTCGGGACGCAGCCGGTATTCCGCCTGGCACTGGACGAAGCGCACGCCCGCCTCGACGAGACGCCGACACGTCAGCAGGCTTTTTCCCCAGTGAGTCTCACCGTACCTCCGCCGCGTCCGTTCGCTTTCGCGGGTCAGGTCGAACGCCTCGCGCGTGCGGCTGCTGGCCAGCATGGCCACGGCCTGCTGCTGAAACGTCCCCACGGCCGACATCATGCCGCTGTTGTCGATTCGGTTCGGCAGCAGATCGAGGTTCTGCAGCAGACGTGCGCGGCGACTCAGAGTCAGCACACCTTCCGAGTTGATCGCCAAAGCATCATTGGAGCCACCGGTGTTGTAGAGCGGGACGGGGTCATACTGGTTGTCGCCCGTGGAGGTCCTCGGATTCGGACCGGGCATGTACGGCGCGTAGGCCGGGCCAAAGTAGGCGGGGCCGCCTCCATAGAATTTCGTGTTTGCGACGAACAGCGGCAGTTCACTGGCCGGGTTCGCGAGCTGCCGGGCGACGATCGAGCCGATTTCCGGGAACTCGGCATCCTGCAGATTGGCCGCCCGAGACGGATAGCCGCTCAGGAAACGATGCGTCCCGCCCGAATGTTCGTTCCGCTGGTGATGCAGGCTGCGGACCAGCGCGAACTTGTCGGCCATGCCCGCCAACTTCGGCAACAGTTCGTTGATTTCGAGTCCCGGGACATTCGTGCGGATCGGCCGGAACGGGCCGCGGTACTCGGCCGGTGCGTGCGGTTTCAGATCGAACAGATCGAGATGACTCGGACCGCCATTCGCCCAGAACAGGATCACCGAGAAATCTTTGGCAACCTTTGAATCAGAGTGCTCGCTGGCCAGCAGGTGGCTGAGGGACGGATGAACGCCTGACGCGAGGCTCCCCAGGCTGAGCCCTCCGATCCTCAGCCAGGTTCGACGGTCCACCGGCCCGGGACAAGGGACGTTCGCGGCGCGACTCTGCATCAGCAACTCCCTTTCGTTGGACGACACGCTGTTCCGACGGACAGTGGGGTACGACATTTCCCTGGAGGACTCCGCTTGAAACCGATCCAAGCTCGGAATGTCCGCTGATCTTAGCCAAACCTTTCCTACAGACGCATCGCTTGGAACAGACCACAATTCGCTGGGGGACACGGTAGTTTATCAACTCTTGCATCTTCAATGGTGCAGCAACCGCATGTGAACCGCTGGGTTCAGTTCATCCACCGTATGAAAGGTCGTCTTTCTATCGAACTCGTGAACCGCCACTTCAATGACGGTGATGTTCGCAAACGAAGCCTTGGGGCCATCGGGAAATACACGGAATACAGACGGGTAAGAGCACCGATCCTCTGTTCTACACATGCCGAATGAGGGTCGCATCCAGCACTTCCGGATTGACGGCATGTCGTGGGCGCTGACCCGACAAAACCAGAGCTGCGTTGCGTGCGCCGCGAGTCTTGGAATCAATTGACGATTCCACGGAACTTCCGGCGCAGTGCGGGGTGAGCAGGACATTGTCGAGTTCGAAAAGCGGATGTGCCGGCGGCGGTCCCGGTGCTGCGAACACATCGATGCCCTCGAACACATCGAGCGCTGCACCGCCAATCCGGCCGGCTTGCAAGGCGTCGATCAGTGCGGCTTCGTCGACCAATGCCCCCCGGGCGGTGTTGACCAACACTGCGGTCGGCTTGAGCAGCCTCAACCGGGACTCATTGATGATGCCGCGCGTTTCGGCCGTCAACGGGAGATGCAACGACACGTAATCGGCATTCGCCAGGACCGCATCGAGTGGGGCCAGCGTCACACCGAACTGCGCGGCGATGCCCGCGTCCTTGTCGGGATTCCTGACCCAGGCCAGCAGCCGAAGTCCAAACGCGGCCGCTCGAACCGCGACCGCCTGAGCGCTGGCTCCAAACCCGATCAGCCCCAGTGTGTGACCGGCCAGCCGATGCACTCCAAGATGACCGCGAGCGGTCCAGTTCCCGGATCGCATGGCGTCCATCATGAAAGGCAATCGGCGATGGAACGCCAGCAACAGTGCCAGCGTATGCTCGGCCTGCTCATTCAGGCAGAAGTCCGGCACGTTCGTGACCAGAATGCCATGCTCTGTGGCCGCGACAATGTCGATCTTGTCCGTCCCGGCTCCCAGTCGCGAGATCACGCGACAGTTTCGCAATCGCTCAATCACTTGCCGTGGGATCGTTGAAGAGACGACCAGCAGGGCATCACAGTCTTCGGCGGCAGCCAGAATATCAGCCGGCTGTTGCCCCTCGATCTCCGTCAAAACCGCGCCGACGCGAGCCAACTCTTCCCGTTCGACGGATTCCGTCGGATAGGTGGTGGCGTTCAAACGGACGGCCTGGAACATCGGCGAACTCCCGATTGATCGAACGAAAACAGCGCCATCAAACGGCTAACCCGGATGATTCATGGCAACCACGGAAAACACGGAAGCTCACGGAAAGAAGCAAAATTGTGATGAGGTGTGCAGCGTCTGACTGCAGACCAACGCGGATGTGGTTCATGCGAGCAAGTCCTTTCACGCCTTTCCTTCCGTGGCTTTCCGTGTTTTCCGTGGTGAAGAATCTGTGCCAGGCCATCCGGCACGACGCTATCCCTTGGTGAACTCCTTCAACCACCGGTCGTCCCAGAGTGACGGAAACGGATTGCGCTGTGGCGGGTGGGCGGCCATCGCCGCTTCGTTCAATTCGATTCCCAGGCCGGGCCGGGCAGGCAGTTGGTATTCGCCTTGCTGGCAGGGATCCCAGCCGTGAACGAAGTCTCGTCGCCAGGGGACATCGAAGTCGCCGAAGTTTTCCTGGACCAGAACGTGCGGCGTGGACCAGCCGAAGTGGATCGCCGCACAGAGTGCCACCGGTCCGATGGAACAATGCGGTGCCAGCCGCAGATCCTGTGGTTGCATCAGGGCCGCGATCTTTTTGCCGACCGACAAACCACCGCAGTGTGCTAGGTCCAGTTGCACAATGTCGCAGGCTCGCAGCGTGGCCAGGCGCGAGAATTCTTCCAGCAGATACAGCCGCTCACCTGCGGCGATGGAAAACGGCAGCCGCTGCTTGACCTCCTTGAGAAGATCAATGCTCCAGGGCGTGACCGGTTCCTCAAACCAGGCCGGTCGGTACGGGACTAACCGGCGGCCCATCTCAATCGCGCATTCCACCGACAACCGGCCGTGAACTTCGATCATCAAATCGACTTTGTCACCGACGGCTTCACGCACTTTCGCCACGACGGCTTCCGCGGCCTGCATGGCGTCTTCGGACATTTCTTTCCAGGCCGTGCCAAACGGATCGAACTTCATCGCCGAGTAGCCTCGGGCGACCACCAGTCGGGCCTTCGCGGCGTAGTCTTCCGGCGTGCGTGCTCCGCCATACCAGCCATTCGCATAGGCCAGCAATCGCTCCCGGGCGCGGCCCCCCAGCAGCTTGTACACCGGCTGGCCACAGGCTTTGCCGATCAAGTCCCACAGGGCGATCTCCACGCCGCTGATCGCCGTCAAAATCGTTGGGCCGCCCTGGTACTGGTCGCGAATCAAGCCACCAATGACGCTCTCCACATCGAACGGATCCACACCCAGGATTCGCTCTTCGACCCAATCCTGAAGCAGGCATTCCACGGCCCGTTCCTGCCATTCCAGCGATGCTTCACCGACACCCGTCAGTCCGGTGTCCGTCGTCAGTCGCAGAAACAAATAGTTTCGCAGGCCAGCATGCGTGAGGAATGTTTCGAGCCGGGTGATTTTCATGAGGCACGGATCTCGCTGAAAGCTCTGGCGCAGCCGCGCAGCATGTATTCAAAGTCACCACCGGCCTGCAGCCATTGGACGCCGCAGTCGATCAGGACGCGGGCAAATTCGGGGTTGGCACCCAGCCCCGAGCCGATGAACTTGCCTGCGGCTTTGGCCTTCGATGCGACCGTGCGCATGGCTTCGATCACGTCGGGATGAGTCGTCTCTCCCAAGCGGCCCATCGAGCCGGAAAGATCCTGCGGTCCCAGGACGAGCGAATCGAGTCCTTCCAGCTTCAGAACTTCGTCCAGGTCCGCCACCAGTTCGACAGTCTCCACCTGTGCGACAACGAACACGTCGCGATTGGCCTGTTGCAGGTATTCCTGTTGCGGCAGCCGGCCATACTGCATCGGGCGCCTTGGTCCAAATCCCCGCGTCCCCATCGGAGGATAGCGGCAGGCGGAAACGAACGCCGCGACTTCCTGAGCGGAAGAGGCGCGCGGCAGGATGATTCCTTCGGCGCCCGAATCGAGGACTCGTTTGATCCAGCCGACGTCGCCGCTGGGAATCCGCACGATCGACGCCGTTCCGCCGGCTCGAGCCGCAATCAGGTGACCGAGCATCGATTCGGTCGTCATGGCGTTGTGTTCCAGATCGATCCAGACAAAATCGACAAGGGGAGCCAGAGCTTCCGTCACCGTCGGGTCGCAGAACGAGATCCCCGCCCCCAAGACAAGTTCACCGGCACGAAGCTTTTCCCGCATGCGGTTGATGTGAGTGCTGATCATCAATGGTCTTCCTCAACGGATTCGTCTCGCCGCGTGGCCTGCGCGGTTAGCCCGGATTATTCACCACGGAAAACACGGAAAGTCACGGAAGGAAAGGCGGGAAAGGACTTGCTCGCATGAACCACATCCGTGTCGGTCTGCAGTCGGGCGCTGCACTCCTCGTCGCAACTTTGCTTCTTTCCGTGAGCTTCCGTGTTTTCCGTGGTTGCCATAAATAATTCGGGTTAGACGACGGAGCGCCCGACACCGCAGACGGCCTTGTTTAATGCCGGCATCAGTTCCTTCGCGAACAGTTCCAGACTGTGAATCCAGGACGGTTTGTCGTCCCAGTCGTAGCTCATCAGGATCAGGGTGCCGAAGTCGCCGGTTTCTTCGATCAACCTCAGCAGCCGACGCAGAACTTCATCGACGTCCCCGGCGATGATCTGTTCGGTCATCAGGTAATCGAGATTGCATTCGGCATCGGGCATGTCGAGGTCGCGCTTGTAGATTTTGCGTCCCAAACCCTTGTCGAACAATCCACCGATGTACTCGTAATTGCGGCCGAGAGAATTCTGCCGAACGCGACGAACGGCTTCCTGCGTGGTGTCGGCCAGGAAGATGGATCGGGCGACTTTGAAGTCCGATCGTTGCGGAACGCGGCCCGCTTCCAAGGCCGCTGCGGCGTACGTGTTCCATTGGTCGGCCACCACGTTCCCGGCGACAAGGCAGTGGGCGAATGGTTGGTAACCTCGCTGTCCTGCCACCTTCATGGTGTACGAATTGCGGCTCATTCCCGGCATGGAAATCGGCGGGTGCGGTCGCTGGAAGGGCTGGTGGATGAACCCGATCAGACCTTCGTAGTCGACCGATTTCTTGAGTTCAAACTGCCAGAACTCGCCGTGATGTTCGTACGGCGGTCCGTGCGACCACAGATCCAGGATGACGTCGAGGGCCTCCAGCGCCATCCGCCCGCCGTTCTTCGGATCGACGGAATACAACTCCTGGTCCGCAGTGACGCTGCCGTTGCCGAAGCACAGGTTCAGGCGTCCCTTCGAAAGATGATCCAAAAACGCCAGCCGGCTGGCCACATGGGCCGGATGGTGCTGGTTCAAACAGACGGGGGCCGGGCCGAGTCGAATGCGCGACGTTTCGCCGAGAGCCCGGGCAATGAAGATCTCGGGCATCACGATGGTCTCATACTTCATCGTGTGATGCTCGCCGATCCAGAACTCCTGAAAACCCAGCTCTTCGGCCCGAACGATCAGTTCCAGATCCTCATCGTATCCCTGCGCGAGGGGCTTTTCGGGAGGGTGAAAGGGCATGATGAACATGCCGTAGTCGATCCGTTGCACGCCGGTCATGATTCAATTCCTGAAATGATGTGATGGACATCGGCGAATTACCGCACGGCAATGGGATTGCCCGGTGAACCAGTCGCTCCCTTCAGACGCAGCGGGCTGAAGACAAAACAGAACTCGTGCAACCCGGCTGCGGCGAGTTCTTCCAGATCCAGATTTTCGAGGTGGTACACACCGTTCTTGGTCAGGTTCCATTGGTGAACGGGAAACGCGGTCTCCTTGTCCTCGTGCGGAACGGCCTCAATCCCCCACGTGTCGGCTCCGATCAGGGCCACCTTGTGATCAGTCAGAAACTTGGCCGCTGCCAGGCCCAAACCGGGTTCGCCTGCTCCGTAGGCTTGATTGTCCTTCATCCACAACTTGGCATGGCCTGTCCGAATCAGGACCACATCGCCCGGTTGCAACTGCAGTTTCGCCTGCTCCAGGCAAGACGTCAGTTCGTCAGGAGTAATCACATACCCGGCTGGTAAACGGTCATTGCCACGCAGGCTGCAGACATCCAGCAGAATCCCCCGCGTGAAAAACACGCCGACGTGTTCCACACCCAGCTTTTTCAAACCATAGGTGTCGCCAAAGTCCGACAGTTTGTTTCCGTTATAGAAGGTGTCTACTCCGTTGATGCGAATGCCGATGTGGCCCAGACCATCGAACTGCGTTCCCACCTGACCGATCTCACCGCTGACCAGTTCATCGTTGTGGACGACTTGATTTGCTCCCGACGGCTGGCCCGTGGGGAGCCCGGGAATCGTCAGGCTGAAATGGCGTTTGCCCGGCATGGGCATCCCCTGTTCATACAACCGCCCGAGTTGAAAGATGCGCCCGTCCTTGATCAGCCGGGCCGACTGGACGACGCGTTCGGGCGTGATCCGATTCGCAGCCCCACGCTGATCGTCCACGCCAAATTCCGAAGGCCAGAACCGATCGCCGATCGGATTCTTCGCCGACGGCGTTGACTGCGAATCTCCCTTCGACCACGGCGCGATGTTGAAAATCACCGCGCCGACTACGAACCCAAACAGCATCTTCCACCAGCCCGACAGGTCGATCACGCGTTTCACGATGGTTGCTCTCCTTCAGTGGCGGTTGCTTTGATTTGAATGACATTCCGCTCTGATGCCATCACCGTGGCAATCAACATGGCGATGACCAGCATCCCCAGAATTCCGCTCACAGCGAGGATGCGATTTTCGTTGTCCCAGTAACCTTTCAGACCCAGCCCCAGAAAGACCAGCGCCGAGATCACATTCAAACCGCTGAGCCACAGTGGCGGTTGCAGGCCGGGTGGCAGCCAGCGGCGGTCCATCCACAACACCAGCATGCAGACCAGACCACACGACAGGACCCCAGTGAACAGGTTGACGGGTGTCAGGATGGCCAGCAGCAGTCGCGGCTTCGGCAGCGGTGCTTCTTCTCGAGCCGCGCCGGCAGCATCCGTGGCAGCAACCACGCCCTGTCCGGTCGATGCGGCCACGGTCGCCACCTGGGGGCTCGACTGCCGTACGGCCAAAAAGGCGATGATGCTGAGCGAGATCGGGGCACACCAGCACAGCACGCCGCGCTTCAGGCGATTGGCCTTGCGTGCGGTCCAATCCTGGTCGAAGGAGCGTGCGATTTCGTCGGCGATGCTGCAGGCGATTTCGATCGTTCCGTACAGCGTTCCCGCCATCGTCAAGAACGCGCCGACCAAATACAGCGGCAACAACCAGGGGTGAATCTGCGTGACAAACTGAGCCTGCAAATACAGCATGTTCTCCTCATCGGGGACAAGTTCCCTTGGACCCAGAAACATCGCGCCCGAGGCGATGAACACCATGCTGAACGCCGCCACCATGACGAAGCTGATCACACAATCGACCAGGGGGGCGTTGATCCATTTTCGGACTTCGTGCTGCGGGTCCGCTGCGATCGCGGCCAACTGCTCGGGCGTGGCCCGGCCGGGAAGCACGCCCCATTTCTTTTCTCGCAGCCAGGCCGTGTAGGCCAGGTAGTCGAACCCAGCGCCGCCGATCACGCCGACATAGCGAGTGGTCTCGACCCACACCGAATGTTCGGCGATTTTCGGATACTTGTGAGACACCCAGTCCGGATACGTCAACGGCTGCGGCACCATTCCCAGTAGCAGTTGCACCCAGTCGGGGTTGTACAGGATCAAAGTCAGCCCGGCACAGAACACCATCGCGAACACCACCACGGTCTGGATTCGCTCCAGGACCGTGTAACCGCCGACCGCCGAGAGGATCAGGGTGGCGGACAGGATGCCCGCCGCCCAGATGTAGTCGATGCTGCCATGCCACAGATTCCGAGTCCCCGTGACCCACGACATCAGATTGCCGAGCACGCCGGAATGAAAGCTGATCCAGATCGGCAGGCAGACGGCCGCCATCATCAGCAGCATGATCGGAACCCAGCCGCGTGGGCCGGGCAGGTCCATCATCCGCTCATAGGGATGCACGCCTGTCAGAATCATGTGCCGGCTGGTCGCGAACACCAGCCCCCACTTCAACAGCAGGATCAGCACGAAGACAAACAGGATGTGAAAGCCAAACAGCGCCCCGCCCCGTGACGAAAAGATCAGCTCCCCCGTCCCAATGGTCAGGGACGCCATGATCGCGCCCGGCCCGAAGACACACAACCAATCCATCAAAGAACGCGGCAACCGAGGCTGTTCCGTCATCAAAAACCTTTCATTGAGGCAACGCGACGCAATTCGTCCTCAATCTCAGTTCGATGCGACTATCGGAGAGGTAAAGTCGCCGGGGAACCCCGACAGCGCGTGATGATACCCAGGGAGAGGGCGGGAGTCAGGTGACAGGAGACCAGGGCAGCGGGCACCAGTACCGAGTACTCAGTACGAGCAATGAGTTCGGAATTCCGAGCACTGAGTATGGAGCGCCCTGCCGCGAGTGACGAGATGACCCTGATGAGGTCTCGCTCCTGTTTGCGCACGCTCAAATCTGTTCCAAGCGCCCGTTCGAGTCGCCGAAAGTTTTGGCCTCGACACCGAAGCGGTTGAGGATGGTGACGAAGAGGTTGGACATTGGCTGGCGGTCCGCCTTGTTGAAGCGGCCGGGGGTGAGGGTGCCGCCGGCGTGTCCGGCCAGGATGACGGGGAGGTTGTCGTGAGTGTGACGGTTGCCGTCGGCGATCGCGCCACCGTAGACGATCATCGAGTTGTGCAGCAGCGACTTGCCATCGACGTCCTCGATCTTGGACATCTTCTCCAGGAAGTTCGCGAAGCAGGTGAGGTAGTACTTGTCGATCTCGGCCACCTTCTTGACCAGTTGGGGATTCCGCTGGTTGTGCGTGAGATAGTGGTGTCCTTCCGCGATGCCGATTTTGGGAAACGTTTTGTTGCTGCCGTCATAGGCCAGGAGCAGCGTGGCGATGCGCGTGGAATCGGTTTGGAACGCCAGGATCAGCATGTCGTACATGAACTGCATGTACTCGGCGAAGTCGGGCGGAATGCCGGCTGGAGTTTGCGCGTCTGTATCGGGCAGGCTCTTGATTTGTTCGGCCGCCTTGAGCCGCTTTTCCATTTCGCGAACGACAGTCAAATACTCGTCGAACTTGCGCCGGTCCTGCGCTCCGAGCCTGCGTTGCACGTCACCGGTCTCTTCCAACACGAAGTCCAGGATGCTCCGTTCCGTCTCCTGGCGAATCGCAAAGTTCTTTTGGCGATCCCCTTTTTCACCGGCTCCAAACAGCCGCTCGAAGACGAGCCGCGGGTTGGGTTCGGGGCTGACCGGCGTCGTGGCGGAACTCCAGGCGAGGTTGTACTGATACGCGCAGGCGTAACCGGAATCGCAACTGCCGGAGTTTCGCACGACGTCCGACGACAGTTCGAGCGAAGGAAACCGCGTGAGATGTCCGAGCTTTTGCGCCGCGACCTGATCGACGGAAACGCCGACGTGAATGTCGCTGCCCGCCGTCTTGCGAGCGCGGGCTCCGGTGAGGAATGTGGCGCTGGCTCGCGCATGGTCACCCGCGCCGTCGCGTCCGGCGGTGGCGTGTTGGTGATCGAGGCCGCCGATCACCTGGAAGTGGGGCTTGAGCGATTCGAGCGGCGACATGCTCTCGTTGAGCGCGAAGTCGTCGCTGGGAAACCAGTGGTCCTGCTGCACGCCGTTGGGGATCGACATGAACGCCATGCGCAGCGGCGCTCCGGCGGCCGTCGTTGCCAATCCCGGCGCGGCCTTGGCCAGTGGCTCCGCCCAAGCCGAACGAGGCATCAGAGACGGCAGCGTCGGCAGCGCGATCGACACTCCCACGCCGCGCAGGAATTGACGGCGACTCAGCGCCAGGGCGCGTTGCTCAGAAGTCTGCGTGAGCTTGGTCATGGCTTGTTTCCTTCAATCGATCGTGGCTTGAGTGAGTCCGCTGGCGATGCAGCCAGCTTGGCGGGATTGCGTTGTTTTTGGAACGGGGCAGACTCGATCACCCCTTGAATGAGGACGCTGAACTTGCCGCCGCTGTCCGCGAGCCGTCGCACGATCACATCGAGCGTCTGCTCGTCGGTCTCTTCGAGGCCGCGACCCAAGGCGTAGATCAGCATCTTCTCCGTGACACAGCGATAGATGTCGGTCGCGTGCCGCTCACGCAGAATCTTCTTTAGTTCGCGAATGTCTTGAAACGTTTCGCCCGTGATCAGCTTCCCCGAGGCGTCGATCGGTTGCTGCTTGTCCTGATCACGCCACATTCCCAGCGCGTTGAAGTTTTCCAAGGCAATCCCCAGCGGGTCCATGCGCGAATGGCACGATGCACACAGTGCCGATTCCCGATGAGCGGCGAGCAGTTCGCGCAGAGGAGGCTCGCGGCCCGCGAACTTCTTGGCGGATTCTTCGAGGTCGGGAACGCCTGCTGGTGCAGGTGGAGCGGGTGTGCCGAGAATGTTTTCCAGCACGAACAGCCCGCGTTTAACTGGCGAGGTGCGCGTGGGATTCGACGTCACCAACAGCATCGAGGCCTGA
Source organism: Planctomycetota bacterium (assembly GCA_038040225.1). GTDB lineage: Bacteria > Planctomycetota > Planctomycetia > Planctomycetales > Planctomycetaceae > Schlesneria. Next base: position 29,735 of record JBBPIS010000019.1, on the reverse strand, counting down.
GTCAGCACGCCGCCGCGCGGACTGCCTTCCGGCAGTGTGACGCGGCGCATTTCGTTGCCGCGAATGTTCGGGATGTCGTACAGCGCGGCGAGCTTTTCATTCACGAACGTGTAGTCGCAGTCCAACAGTTCGAGCAGACTGCGGTCTTCCTGGACGATGTATTCCACGCACATTTCTGTCTCGCGCCGCATTGCCCGCTTCATTTCGTCGTTGAACCGGTCGGAGATGGCTCGCAGTTCACCGAAGCGTTTCCGAATCTGCTCATCTTCGGGAGAGAGCGTTCGGCTGAACGGCGCACGGCGGCGTTCGCGAAATGTTTCTCGCAGCTTTTCGTACTCTTCCTGATGGCCGAGGATCACGATGGGATCCACGGAGACCTGCGTCACGTCGCGAGTCCGCAGCCATTGCCCAACGAAGTTGCGAACGAATTCGTCTGACCGCCGGTCGCTCATCATGCGCCGCACTTGCTGAGGCAACTGCTGACGCAGCTCGCCCGCTTCGGCCAAGCGAAACAATTCGTCGTCCGGCATCGTGGACCAGAAGAAATACGACAGCCGCGAAGCGAGCGAAAGTTCATCGATCGGCGAGAAAGGACCGTCTCCCCTTTGTGAGCCGGTCGATTCCAACCGGAACAAGAATCGCGGCGAGGCCAACACCGCGACCAGCGAGTGGGCCACGCCAGCCTCGAACGTCTTGTCGGGCTGCCGATAAATCTCTTCCGCCAGCTTCACGAGCCGATCGACCGTCGACTGCTCGACGTGACCACGGAACGCGCGGGTCGCGAACTTCCGCAGAATCTCTTCGGCGTACTTTCGTCGGTCAGCAGGAGAAATCGGCGGTTCCTCGCGCGGGAAGAAGTTGCCGTAGTTGCGAGGATGAACCAGCTTCTTCGTTCCCTGTGGTCCTTCGATCCGCACGGAACTCACTTCAAACGACACGCTAGTCGCTTCCTTGCCAACGGCGACCAAGCCCTTCTCTTCGGAATCAGCGGGAGCGAGCACAGGGGTCAACTCAAAGGCCAGTTCGTGATCTCCCGGCTGCCAGTCCTCCGTGAATGGGTAGCGGAGGACTTTGTTCTCGTCCCATCCGTATTCGTGCTTGCTCCGCTCGTGGCCGTCGATGCGAAAGATGATCGTGTAACGCGACGGATCGAAATCGAACGAGCCATGCAGCTTGACGGCGACATGCACGTCATACTTCCCTGCGTCATCGATCTTCGCGACGCGCTTCACCTTGGTGGTCTTCTTCGACGACATCCGATCGCCGTTGACCCTGCTGTCGTCGTCTTGGAAATCGTGCCCCGAAAACTCCTGATGCGGAATGACCCACGTCACCTTCGGAACCGTCTGGTCCACGATGGTCTGAGCCGCTCGCAGATACTTCTCCATCAGCAGCGGCGAAAAGCTGAGAGCATCGCCAACATTGTCGAAACCATAACCAGAATCGTCCGGCGGAAAGACGAGCGACGCATCGAACTTGATCCCCATCAAGTCATCGACCGTGTTGTCGTACTCGCGACGGTTGAGTCTTCGCACGCCGATCCGCCCCGGATCGGGATCGTCAGCATTGATCCCGAACGCTTCAAACTTGATCCAGTTGGCAATGGTTTCAAGTTCCTCGGTGCTGGGCCGTCGCTCTCCGGCGGGTGGCATCACTCCCGACCGCAGATTTTTGAGCACCTTCCACCACAACTCGCGGTTTTTGAGCGCGTCGTCAGCCGTGGCGAATTGATCGAGCGTGAGGTTCCCTTCCTTCGTCTCCTTGCCATGGCAGTCGTAACAATACGACTTCAACAACGGCTGCACTTGCTGCTCGAAACGAGAGGACTCCGGTGGAGCGGCACTGCTCGCGGTGGCGGACAACAGCATCACCAGCAGGGCAACAAGACAGTCGAGACTGCCGCGGCGAATCCTGATTTTCAAAGGAAGCATGGGGCGACGCTCGCGCTGGCAGTGACAGAGGAACGATGGTGGAACAGCCACAAGCTACCGTACACTTTCTCGAACCGTCAACGGCCTGGCCGTCAATCGGCTGCGCGTTCGGTCTCCGCAAACTTTGGCTTCGTCTCAGAACAGGTGATTTATGTTGCGACTTTCGCTGGCATGTCTGGTCGTTCTCTCCGCTCAAATGCTCGTCGCTGCCGAGCCGCAAGCGATCCTGCTGTGGCCGAACGGCGCACCCGGTTCCGAGGGAAAGGCCGCCGAGGAAGTCGTGGAGAAGACAGCGTCTGGCGAACGCAACGTGACCGGGATTCACAAGCCTTCTTTGACACCGTATTTGCCAGACGCAGGCAAGGTCAACGGCGCGGCAATCGTGATCGCTCCCGGAGGCGGACACAGCAAACTGTGCGTCGATCACGAAGGACACAATCTCGCCCGGTGGCTCGCCGAACATGGCACCGCAGCGTTCGTGCTGAAGTACCGCCTGTCGCGCGAGAAGGACTCCACGTACACACTCGACGGCCACGCCGTGGGGGACATGCAGCGGGCGATTCGATTGGTGCGACATCGAGCCGCCGAATGGAACGTCGATCCAAAGAAAGTCGGAGCACTCGGCTTTTCTGCTGGCGGCGAACTCGTGTTCCTCGCTGCGATGCAAGAGGGCAAAGGAGACCCCGCCGCGACGGACGAAATCGAGAAACAGAGCGGTCGCCCTGACTATCAGTGTCTGATCTATCCTGGCAAGTCGAGCCGAATCACCGTGGCCAAGGATATGCCGCACGCATTCATCGTCTGCGGTTACGGAGACCGGCAAGACATCTCGCACGGCATGGCCGAGGTCTATCTCAAATTCAAAGACGCCGGCGTCCCCGCCGAGCTCCACATCTACTCCGCTGCCGGCCACGGCTTCGGCGTCCGAGATTCCAACCAAGGAGCCTCCTCTCGCTGGCCGGCCCGCATGGAAGACTGGCTGGCCGACACCGTCCTCAAAACACCACGCTTGCGATGACGACGGGAGCCGCTTTCATGCCGCCAAATCGCCGGGCGATCCAGCGGTGAACGGCGGTCAAAGCAATTCCTGGATCTTCTCACGGTCATCCAAAAGGTGTATGGGCCGGCCCTGGTAGTCGGGGAAGGCCCTGGCCGGGTCGATGCCGAGGACGTGATAAATCGTGGCCAGAACGTTCTGCGGCGTATAGGGTTTCCCTTTGGCCCGCTCGGCCCGCGCATCCGTCTCTCCCACGACCTGGCCCATGCGCAGTCCGCCTCCCGCCACGATCGCGAAACCCGCGTCCCACCAGTGGCCGCGACCGGTGGCGTAACGGCTTCCTAAAGCGCGCGTCTCGTCACCAACTTTCGGAGAACGGCCGAACTCGCCCCAGATCACGACAGCCACCTGTTGATCGAGGCCACGCTCGTACAGATCGGTCAGCAATGTGAAGATCGCGCGATCATAAGCCGGGAGCAGTTTGCGCATGGTCGGAAAGTTGTCCGTGTGTGTGTCCCACGCGCCGAACACGGGAAGTCCAGGGCCTCGTTGAACACCTCCCTGTGCGACGGTGACCACGGAGACCCCGGCTTCCACGAGACGCCGCGCCAACAGCAGATCGGTGCATCCCTGATAGCGATCCCGCACGCGAGGGTCTTCCCGGTTCAGGTCCAGCGCCTGGTACACGGCACCCGATGTGACCATTCCAATTGCTCGTCGCTGGAATTCATCCAAGGCATGCATCCCCTCGGAAGCATCCGCCTCGCGACGGGCCTGGTCGAATTGGGTGAGCAGCGTCTCGCGCTCATCAAGGCGCGTGAGAGAGACGTCGGAGTGCAGACGCAGATTCGCCAGCCCAGCCCCGGTCGGGCGGAACGGTCCATGTGCTGGCCCCATATACCGCGGCACCTCCGGGTCGTCCGTATCCGGAACCACCCGCAGGTCATTGAGATTGACGTAGGGAGGCATTGTGGTCGCATCATCGCTGCGGAGTCGGCTCACCACCGACCCGAAGACCGGCCATTTCTCACCGGCCCGAATTTCCCCCGTGCGAGCCGAAGGGTAGCCACTTAATAGCTCGTAGGGATCGTGTCTTCCCAGGAATTTGATCCCCCGGATCACGGACAGCTTGTCGGCGATTTGCGCCTGGAGCGGCATGTGTTCGCAGAAGTCCAGGCCGGGAACCTTGGTCCCGATCGATGCAAATTCCCCCCGGAATTCCACGGGGGCATCCGGTTTGGGGTCATACATGTCGATGTGGCTGGGGCCACCCGGCAGACACACCATGATGACGGACTTCGCAGTCGCTGCGGCACCATTCCCCGCCTGGGCCTCCAGCCGAAGCACATCGGCCAAGGTCAATCCACCCAGCCCCAAAGCGCCGATTTGTAGAAACTCACGGCGGTTAAGCCCATTACGCAACATGCCACTCGTACCCAATGTGTTTACCATGGCGGGAGCACACCTCTGCCTTTGAGATGGTCATCGGATTGCGGCCTGAGTACAACGCATCAAATCAATTCAGAGCGTTACTGAAACGACTGCGGCTGTCAACGACAGAACTGCACAAGCTCCCGAACGCCGCAAGCCCTCACATACCGCACGGTCCAATAGATATTGCAAAGAGGGAAAGTTGCCGAACTGCGGCAGTTGCTGGTGTTCTTCAGATCGAGTGTGGACTTCGCTGCCAAACCGGCTGCGAAGAATCCGATTCTCCTCCTTGACGAATGGGACAGTCGCTTCTACTTCGTGGCTGCTCAGTGACGTAACATGAATCCCGCAAATTGATCTCACCCAGAAACGGAAAGCCATGAACACCACCCGCAGACGAATCGTGTTTCAACTCTTCGGATTCATGTTGATGGTCGGCATGGCACCGTTTGCCGTCGGCCAGGAGGACTTCGTCGCCAAGCCGGAAGAACGGCAGCTTCCGAAGCGAATGCACTCTGCAATGAAGCAGCGGCCAGTCATCACAGTCGGCCAGGGCAGTGCGGACATCGTCGGTTCGGACAACCGCGCCTTACAGGCGGCGGTGGACTACATCGCGGCACTCGGTGGAGGCACCGTCGAGATTGGGGCGGGCACGTACACGATGCGTGATTCATTGCACCTGCGGCCGCACGTCACCGTACGCGGAGTGAAAGGACAAACGATTCTTCGCAAGGCGGATGCCGTATCGTCGCTGCTCGGCTGTGACGGTGACTTCGGCGAGGAACAGCTTACTTTGAAGGACCCGGCCGGCTTTGAGGTCGGCCACGGCGTGGCGATTTGGGACAAGAATTCCGGTGGCTTTCACACCACGGTGGCACGAATCACGGGCCGCAACGACAACACGTTTTCCATCGATAAGCCGCTCAATGCCGACTGCATGATTCGCAATGGGGCGACTGCGGCGACGCTGTTCCCCGTCATCAGCGGTTATGATCTCGAAGGCTGCCGGTTGGAAGGTCTGACCATCGACGGCAACAAGCAGCACAACGCGCATCTGAACGGCTGCCGCGGTGCCGGCATCTTTCTGTACCGCGGCTTCGGGACGGTGATCGAGGCCTGCGCGGTGCGGAACTTCAATGGCGATGGCATCAGCTTCCAGCAGTCCAACGACGTGGTGGTTCGAAACTGCGTGAGCGAGGACAATGCGTCGCTCGGCTTCCATCCCGGTAGTGGCTCGCAGCGACCGTTGGTCGAGCAGTGTGCCGCGCGTCGCAACGGCGAGGACGGCCTGTTCCTTTGCTGGCGGGTGAGGCACGGCGTCTTTCAGGATAATGTGCTGGAAAGCAACGGGCGGTTTGGGATTTCGATTGGCCACAAAGACTCGGACAATCTGATTCGGCGCAACCAGATTCGGCTGAACGACGATGCCGGAGTCCTCTTCCGCAACGAAACCGAAGCCATGGCTGGACACCGCAATCGGCTCGAAGCGAACGTTATCGAGAACAACGGCGTGACGAAGGATGCGCCCGGCATTCGTGTGCGCGGCGCGACAAAGGACCTAGTGTTCACGGGCAACGTGATCCGCGACACACGCCCGGAGGGTGGGCGGAAACAGACGGTGGGCGTGCTGATCGAAGAGGAGGCGGGAGCGGTCGTGCTCGACAACAATTCGGTCAAGGCCGACACCAATGTGGACGACCGGCGAAAGGCCAAGCGGTGACCGGGGAGGCGGCGGACACTCGCGCGGTCCAATGGATGTTCCAAAGGACCGAAGAGACAGAAGAAGTCAGCCGCTCGAGGCCATCCTGTTTTCGGCAATCAATGGCCGGCCGACTCACCCTCTCCCTCACCGGGATTTCCGCCGAATAGAGTTCGGGCGTCGAAGAAGACCATGTTGATCGCGGGGACCACGACCAGCGTGAGGACGGTCGCGAAGATCAGGCCCCAGGTCAGGGTGATCGCCATCGGGATCAGGAACTTAGCCTGGAAGCTGGTCTCGAACATCAGCGGCGACATGCCGACGACGGCGGTGATCGTGTTCAGCACAATGGCGCGCATGCGGAGTTTGCTGCCCGTCACGCTCGCCTCGAAGTGACTCATGCCGGCGCGGACGCGGTTGTTGATGAAATCGACCAGCACCAGCGAGTCGTTGTCGACGATGCCGATCAGGGCCGTGCAGCCGATGACGCTCATGATCGTCAGGTCGTAGCCCATGATCCAGTGGCCGACGATGGCTCCCTCGATGCCGAACGGGACGGCGATCAGGACCACAAGCGGCTGGAGATACGAGCGGAACAGGGCGGCCAGCAGGACGTACACGATCAGCAGAGACAGCGGGAACGCCAGCATCATGCTGTCCATGAACTTCTTGTTTTCGAGGGTGGCCCCGCGCATTTCGACCCGCGCGTCGGGATGGAGTTGTCCAAGTTCGGTGTCGATCCATTTCTGGAGCGACATCGCGATTTCGTTCGAGTTGTGGCTGTCATCGACGTCGGCGTAGACCGAGACCGCGCGGCGCAGGTCGCTGCGATGGATCGAGGCGAACGCCCGGTCCTCGGTCAGCTCGGCCACTTCGCGCAGCGGAACCCAGTGATGGCGACCGACTCCCGCCGGCGTCGGAATGTACATCGCCTCCAGCGTGGAGTCGTCGTTCCGGTACTCCTCGGGATAGCGGACCATGATCTTCACGTCTTCGCGGTTGCGTGTGATGCGGCGGGCCTCGCGGCCATAGAAGGCGTTGCGAACCTCGTTGCCCAGCATGGAAACGGTGATGCCGGTCGGTCGGGCCGATTCGCGCAGCCGCAACTGCACCTCGCGCTGCCTCGCGTTGACGTTGTCGTCGATGTCGAAGACGCCGTCGTAGGTCGAGAGCTTCTGGCGCATTGTCGCGCCGGTGGCCATCGTCTCGTCAAACCGGTCGCAGGTGATTTTCAGTTCGATCGCGCGCCCGGCCGGTCCGCCGTTGAGCGATGTCCACGCGACGGAGTTCACGCCGCTCAGTTTCTCCGCTTCGTGCCGCAGTTCGACGAGGATCGTCTCGCTGGTGCGAGACCTCTTGCCGGCTTCCTTCAACTCGACGATGAGCTGCCCCAGATGCGAGCCGATGTTCTGACCGACCGCCCCCTCCCCCGCGATATCGACCTGAAGGCCGACCAACATCTGAACATTGACGACCTCGGGCAGCGCGATCAGATGATCGCTCAGCCGCTTGAGTCGGTCCTTGGTCTGCGCGGCTGGCGTACCGACGGGCATCTCCAGCGAACCGACGAGCGTTTCACTGTCCATCTTCGGCACGGGGACGAACGGCACGATCCCTCCCTGCACGAGACCGATCGTCATGGAGAGCGTCGCCACCGCACCGGCCAGAGTCACATAACGCCACCGCAACAACAGACGAATCAGCCAGTCGTACCAGACATCGACGATGCTGTCCAAAAACGAATCCTTGAGATGCACGATCCGGTCACGCAACTCACGCCAGCGCGGCTTCCTTGTGGCAGGCCGCGCGGGTGCCACTGGCGAGGGGCTTCGCTCGCCAGTGCTCTTTGAAGGCACTGGCGGCTCTGAGCCGCCAGTGGCACCCAGAGTGTCCACGACAGCCGTTGCGGCTTGCGAGACCGACTCGCCCGTGTGGCGGTGCCGGTAGTGCAGTGTCTTCACGTGGCCGAGGTGACACGGCAGCATCACCAGCGCCTCGAGCATCGACATGCTCATCGCGGCGATGCAGACGAGTGGCAGTTCCTTGAGGAAGTCACCCAACTGCCCCTGAATGAACAGCAGCGGCACGAAACCGCCGATCGTTGTCCCCGTCATCACGATGATCGGCCAGAGGACTTCCTCGGAGCCGAGAATCGCCGCCTCATCGGCCGGCATGCCCGCTTCCATGTGGCGGTAGATGTTCTCGCCCATGACGATGGCTTCGTCGACGTCGATGCTCAGCACGATGATCAGGCCCATAAGGCTGACCAGATTCAACGTGACGCCCAGCAGCGACATCATCATGAACGTGCCGAGAAACGTGACCGGCAAACCGGCCGCCGCCCAGAAGGCGACTCGCCGATCGAGAAAGACCATCAGCGCGAGCAGGATCAGGCACAAACCCTGCAAGCCGTTGTCGACCATCAGGTCGATCCGGCCTTCTACAAATCGGGCGAGGTCGGTGTGCAGGGCGACTTGAAACTTGTGGTCGAACGGTTTGGCGCGGCTCTGTTCGTAGAAGCGCTGCGGGTCCGCATGTCCCACACACATGCCGACGACTCGCGCGGCCCCGGCCCAGCCCAGAGCGAACGGCCGCCAGTACCAAACCGAGCGGCTCGCTGCCTCGAAACCGTGCGGATCGAACGGCAACTGCTGCTTGCCCAGCACGTAACCCTTCACGAGTTGCGAGATCCGAATCGCATCCTGATTGGCCGACTGATAGACCACGCAATTGACCGAAGGCTGGCTGTTGAAGAAGCCCTCCTGGTCGATGTCGACGAAGGCATCGTGGATGGTGGCGACATCGGACAGATACACCGAGCGGCCATCGGGCTGGCTGCGGATCAGAATCCGGTCGAGGTCGATGCCGCGCTGTTCTTCGCCGAGCGTGCGGATGGAGACCGAACTGCGGCTGCCGTCAATCTGGCCGCCGGTCACGTCGAGGTTCGCGGTGCGAATGGCGGCCGCCACTTCGTCAAAGGTGACGTCGTACTGCATCAACTTGGCGGGCCGAATCTCGACGCTGATCTCGTCCTCCTTGGCTCCCGACATGACGACGTCGCTTACGCCGGGCAGGAGCAGCAGCTCGTCGCGCAGCGACCGCGCGGCGCGCTTCCGCTCCGCCTCGCTCCCCGGACCGTACAGCGCCACGGCGATGATCGGCAGTTTCGGTTCGAGCTTCTTGATCGTCGTCTTCTCGGCGTCTTCGGGCAGGTCGTCGATCGCGTCGATCTCGGCCTTGACCTCCTGCAGCACGCGGTCGACGTTTCGCAGCCCCGTGACCAGTGTCAGCTTGACGACGCTCATGCTCTCGATGACGGTCGAGTCAATCTTGTCGATCCCCTCGACGTTGCGCACGGCCTCTTCGATCTTGATCGTCAGCGCCTTCTCGATCTCCTGCGGCGAGACGCCCGGGTAGATGGTCGTGATGAGCAGCTTCTCGGGCCGCGATTCGGGAAACATCTCGCGCGTCATCGTCAGTGCGCAGAGGCTGCCGCACAACAGGATCACGCACATCAACAGATTGACGAGAATCGGATTGCGGACGCTGAACCGGGGAAGAGACATGGGATCTCAAGCGGGATGGCTGACGCGGCGGAAACGGAAACAGACTTCCAAGTGGCCGGGATTATAGGAGGAGCACCGCACACCGGCGACCGACACAGGGCATCATGCCAGGACCGCAATTCAAAACTCTGTTCGACCCGCCAAAACTAAGGAGGCTCCGCCTCAGACCATCCTCATCCTTCGTTGCCTTCGTTTGCTTCTGCTCATCCGAATTCCGTACAGAAGCAAACGAAGGCAACGGAGAATGTGTTCCGAACGAAAAGGTTCGACCCAAGTTTTGACTCATTCACAACACCTTCACGACCGCAAGCTGCCCGGCACGGCGCGCGAGTGAGGACTTCGCCAGCATCGAATATCCAGTCCTCGCTCACGCGTCGGGCTAGTTTTGAGAGGCACTCAGGTCGGCGTCTTCAAGCACCGCGATGTCGGGCAGGTGGCGGTAGTCGTCGTCGTAGTCCAGGCCGTAGCCAACGACGAAAGCATTCGGAATCTGGAAGCCGAAGTAGTCCGGAGTGGCCTCGACTTCGCTGCGTCCCTGTTTCCAGAGCAAGACGGCCGTGCGAATGCTGGCCGGGCGATACAACTTCAATTCGTCGAGCAGCCGCACCATCGTCCGCCCCGTGTCGAAGATGTCATCGACCAGCAGCACGTCTCTCCCAGTGATCTCGGGCATCAGGCTCAGTCCGACGGAGAGCGAGCCCGGCTCGGTCGTCGGCCCACCATAGCTGGAAGCCTGCACAAAGCCGACTCGGTGCGGCACCTGCACGGATCGCATCAGGTCCGCCACGAGAATCACGCTGCCGTTGAGCACTCCCAAAATGGTGAGCGGCTTACCCCGATAGGCTTCACCGACGGTCCGCCCCAACTCGGCGACACGCAGCGCGATTTGATGAGCGGGAATCAGCGTGTACATGTGCGGGGCCGAGCGTTCGTGGGAGGTTGCCGATCAATGGCCGTTTGCCTTGGCGCGATCGTGGGCTTAACTTACCGCAGCCGTTCCCTGATTTCAGCCCACCGCGCCGGAGAGGCTTCCTTGTGACCTGGTCTTCCGAACTGCTGGCCGACAAGCCGGCCGATCTCTTCGTCCCCGAGTCCCCTTCTCCGCCGAACGGCGTCGTGCTGTTCCTGCACGGCTACGATGGCGTCACACTGCGCGACAATGCGGCGTACACCAGCGAACTCGCACGGCACGGGCTGGCGTGCCTCTGTCCGCTCGGTCCGGAATGTTGGTGGACGGATCGTGTTCATTTGCCATTCGACTCCCACGTGAGTCCGCTTGAGTTTCTGGTGCGGCACGTTCCCGAGTTCTGTCACGCCCGCTGGCAGATCGAACCGCCGAAGATCGCCCTGTGCGGAGTCGAGATGGGTGGACAGGGAGCGTTGCAGATGGCCTATCGTCACGCGCGGCAGTTCCCGATCGTCGCGGCCATCTCACCCAAGGTCGATTTTGAAACGTGGCACGGTCACGGGACGACTCTCGACGACATCTTCCCCACGCGCGAAGCGGCCCGGCAGGCGACGGTGATTCTGCACCTCCACCCGCTCAACTGGCCGAAGCACCAATTACTGCTGTGTGACCCGCAGGACAACTATTGCCGCGACGGAGTCCACACGCTGATGAGCAAACTTTCGTCCACCGGCATCCCGTTTGACTCGGACACGGAGACGACTCACGGAGGCTTCGGCTGGGCCTATGCGAACCAGATGGCCCCGCGCGCGGTGGGCTTTCTCGCCGAGCGTCTGTCGCTCGAATTGTGACCTGCGGAATAGCGATGGCGTGGGAGTCGGTTGCTGTCGGCGAAAGTTGCACCTTGACATCACCGACCTGCAAAGCCAGACTTCGGACCAATTCTGACAGTTTCCATCGCCCGTCCGGACACAGTGGTTCTCTCGTCTCCTTTCTCAGTTTCACTAGGAGAGGGTCATGTCGGGTCGTCAAAGTTCACGTCATTCCAAGACCGGCTTCACACTCATCGAGTTGCTGGTGGTCATCGCGATTGTCGCCACGCTCGTGGCCCTGTTGCTGCCCGCGGTGCAGCGGGCGCGCGAGTCGGCTCGGCGAACGCAGTGCAAAAGCAACCTGAAGCAAATCGGGCTGGCCCTGCAAAACTATCACGACACGCACAGCATCTTCCCGCCGGCGCTGATCAATTCGGGCGACTACGCCAACACCAACTTCTACTCCTTCAGCCTGAATCACACCGGCTGGACGATGCTACTCCCGCATCTGGATCAGGCGCCTCTCTACGGCCAGTTCGATTTCGACATCGCTTCCGGACCGTCGCAGCGGGCGGCGGCTCCGCCCGTCATCGGCGCGCCGCCTCAGGTTCCCACGAGCACGATCCTCAACATGCTGCTGTGTCCCTCCGATGAGTCGCCCCGTTTGTACACATCCAACGGCAAGGCGTCGGAGTATCGCGTGACGAACGCCGCTCCGAGCAACTACGTGTTTGCCGGAGGACGCAATGGTGAGGACGCCCAGATCTACAGCGTCTACGCCAACCTGAGAGTTGTGCTGCCCAACGGATTGTCGGTCCGGTATCTCAGCGCGTTTGGCAACAACGGGGCAGCCCGCATGGTGGACCTGACCGATGGAGCGAGCAACACGATCCTGGTCGGCGAATCCGTGAAAACGCACTCGTACACCAACGACTGGACGCCGATCTGGGGACAGGGGAAGCACGCGGGAATTTACGGTCGAGTGGTGGCCGAGCCCGTCGGGTCGGTCAATTACTTCAACAACCAACGTTACCGAATCAACGAACCCTACGGCAGCACCGGCGCGGTAACGAATCCCGCCAACGCGCAACTCCCCTACGCCTGGGTCTTCTCCAGCAAGCACGCGGGCGGGGCGCATTTCGTGAAGGGGGATGGCAGCGTGGTCTTCCTGAGTCAAAACATCGACTGGATCATCTTCAACTACCTGAACTACATCGCCGACAACCAGGTTGTCGGTGAGTTCTGACGATCTCGGGAATGAACTCAACGACGGACGCTCAGCGTCAGGCTTCCAAGCGTGAGCCCTTTCTGAGCGGGGCAGCGTGAGCCCCCCGGTTCTTCGGCGTCAGCCCTTCGGAACCGATGATCGCCGGGCCATCTCTTCGCGCTCCCCTCAGCGATCCGGTCGTTCGCGCTCGCCCAACCACAGCCGCGACCTCTCGCGGGCGAAATGCTCCGGTTCATCCCGCAACAATTCTGTCCGAGTCTGGTGGCATTCCTCGCGGCGACTCAGAATAATCTCGCGCTCTTCCGCCGCTGCCGTGGTGGGACGCGGCAATTCTCGGTGTGAGTTCATCATGTCTCAGCGGGCGGCGAGCCAATCAGAGAAGCGAACGATCCGAGTCTTCATCGCCTCGCCGGGGATTCCGGCGGTGGAGCGTTGGGTACGCACTGATTCGCCGATGATCGTCGCCAATTCTTTCCATCTTTCCCGGAAGTGCATCATGAAACGACGGGCCTTTACGCTGATCGAGTTGCTGGTTGTGATCGCGGTCATTTCGGTGTTGATCGCGCTGCTGCTGCCGGCGGTGCAGCAGGCGCGGGAGGCGGCGCGACGCACTCAGTGCAAGAACAACCTCAAGCAAATTGGTCTGGCGCTGCACAACTACGAAGCGACCTCGCGGGTCTTTCCGTTTGGCGTGCTGGCGGTCAACGGGACCGCCTCTGTCCTCAACACGCTGCACACCTGGCACTCGCAAATCCTGCCCTACGTCGATCAGCAGTCGTTGTATGGATCCTATAAATTCGATCTGCCGTTCAGCGACGTGGCCAACCAGACGTTTGTCAGGCAGACCATCCCCGCCTTCCTCTGCCCGAGTCATCCCAGCCGGGATCCTGTCAGCAATCTCTGGGGACAGAACCACTATGCGGGCAATGCCGGATCAGTATCGGGCGCGAACGATGGCATCCTGTACCCGCTGTCGAGCGTGCAAATCCGTGACATTGGCGACGGGACATCCGTGACACTGGCGGCCGGTGAGATCGCGTACGACCTGGGCGGGTGGGCGCGCGGATCATTCCCCGGGTCTGGCGGAGGAGGCGGTGGCGGAGGAGGGGGCGGAGGCCAAGGGTACGCTCGCGGCGTCGTGCGCTGGTGGCAGGCAGCGCAGGCGTGTGCCCGTCCGGGATTGAATCCACCGGTGACGACCTGCAGCAGCAGCGTCGAGCGCACCCAGCAGTTCTCCAGTCTGCATGGGGGGGGCATTCACGGCCTGATGTGCGACGGGCGTGTCGTGTTTCTGAGCGAGAACATGGATCAGAATGTCCAGCGCGCCATGGGAACCCGCAACGGCGGTGAGTCTCCCGGGGATCTGCCCTAGGTGTTTGCAACCGGTCGTGGGTTGATCGAGTCTGCTTGTGATGCATCGAGGTCCGGGGTTCGCAATGACGCGTGGCATGCTGCTCATCTTGGTCTGCCTGATGTTGCCGGCTCGATCCGTGGTGATCGGGGCCGGATTTGACGGCGATGCGGAACATCTGAAGCAGACTCGAATGCCGATTCCAATCCTGCCGGGGATCGGTTCGGTCGACTTTCGCATCACCTGTCAGCATGGGCCGACTCAACAGTACTTCAATCAGGGAATTGCCCTGCTGCACGGGGACGAACCGCGTGAGGCGGATCGTTCGTTCTATCAGGCGTGCCGGATCGAACCCGCCTGTCCGATGACGTGGTGGGGGCTGGCGGCTGCGAACCAGGACAATCGGCCGCTGGCCGCGTTTTACATCGACAAGGCGGTCCGTTTGCAGGAGGCCGCGTCGGACCGTGAGAAGCTGTGGATCAATGCCCTGAACGCCTATCTGGATTCGGGGACATCGGAAACCGATCGCCGGACGTTTCTGATCACATCGCTCGACCGAATCGTCACTCAATACCCCGACGATCTGGAAGCCTGTGCGTTCCTGGTCGGCCAGTTCTTGCAGAATCGTGAGGCGGGCATCCCCATCCCGCTGACGGCGGCGGCCGACCTGATGATCGAACACGTGCTGCGTCACAATCCCGCTCATCCAGTCCACCACTACAAGCTGCTGCTGTGGGAGGGGGTTCAACCCGAGCGGGCACTGCACTCGGCGGAACAAGTGCCGCGGGTGTTGCCGTCCGCCGTGAGGATGCACACGGCGGCGGGCCGCGTGTATTCGCGCATGGAACGTTACGACGACGCGCTGGACTGCTTTGAAGCGTCGACCGCCGCCGCGTGCCGGCGGATCGAGCGGGAACATCTTTGTCCCGCTGAGGTCGCCGGGTTCTTTGAGAACGCCGGGCTGCAGATGGACCATCTCGCAATCGTGGGCCGGGTTCGCGAGGCCGTCGCGCTGGCCAGGCAACTCATCGAGATGCCCGTTCCGGAATCCCCGGTCCCCGCGACCACGGAGCGCATGCCCGCCGCACATGGACTGAGGGGGGGCGGACTGCGGTCACTCGCGGCACCCCCACAAAGTCCCGCGACGATCGGCCAACAAAGGCTGCTCGGCATTCTGATGGAGCACGGCCGCTGGCAGGAATTGTTGACGCTGACGAGCAGAAATTATTTTGAATCGACGGATCGCGAGATTCAGGTGCGCCGGATGCACGCGGTCGGGTTGGCTCAGTTCAGTCGGCGCGATGCGACCGCCATTGCGGTGCAGATCGAGAAGCTGCAGCAACTGCAGTTGAATCTCGTCAATTCCGTGCCCGGCGTCGGCCGTTCGATCCTGTCGACTCCAATCGACGCGACGATCCGCGAGTTGCAGTTGTGCGAATCAATCGCACGGAACGAGTCATCGGCCCACTCGAAATCGATCGCGAACCCGGTGCTCAGTCAGCGACTGGCGATGCTGTTCCCGGGCAGGACGGACCGCGCGACTGCCGGGAAGATCGCTCGCGATCCGGCCACCCGCCCTCGCAGTGCCGCTCAGGGTTTGAGTCTGATTCGGCTTTTGAAGTCGGCGGGGCAGACGGAGGCGGCGGTCGCATCGCTTCAAGATCTCAAACAGCAATTCCCGCGAATGGATGCCGAGCTGACGCAGGACCCGGAACCGATGGGAAGTGGTAATGAGGATCAGCCATCGGCAACCGTGACTGCGACACCTTCGACCTTGTGCTGGCAACCGCCGCTCGCCCCACTGTTCCGGCTGCCCGATCGACACGGCGACTTGTTGTCACTGGAGGCCCTGCGAGGGAAGCGCGTGGTGCTGGTGTTCTATCTGGGAGCCGGCTGTCCGCATTGCATCGAGCAATTGCGAACGTTGGCACCGCTGAAAGAGAGCTACGAGCAGGCCGGCCTGACGGTGATCGCGATCAGCACCGATTCCGTGCCCGGACTGCAGAAGACGTTTCAAGTCGCCGGCGCGGGGGAGGCGATCCCTTTCCGATTGGTATCCGACTTCGTTTCCGATGAGAAGAAACTGACGACGTTTCGCGACTTCGGTGCCTTCGACACGCGCGACAACGAGCCGTTGCATGGAACATTTCTGATCAACCCGCAAGGTCGCATCGTGTGGCACAACATCCGCCGCGAACCGTTCATGGCGACCGGTGCGCTGCTCAACGAAGCTCGGCGAGTGTTTTCGCTGGGTGAGGCCGTGAGTCAGACCGCCAATTCTGGCGTGACCGCCGAGTGATTTCCTGTCCCATCAATTCCATTTCACAGGGGGGCCGATGACATGAAGACGTTCCGAGTTTGCCAGGCAAGGTTGTTCGCGCTGGCGGTGATGCCGGCCATGGTGCTGGCGACCGCTCAGAGGGGTGCCGTTGCCGTGGGGGCGGATGTTCCGCTGACGGAACCCACAACGGTCCTCTCCCAAAACGGAAAGCTTGACAGTCCGCTGACGGTGGTCTTCGGCACGGTCAATGTTCCGTCAGCGACGAATCCGCGGAAGATCAACGTGCGGGCTTACGGCCTGAATCCGCCGGATCCGCAGAACCCGAAGAAGACGGAGCCCCTGTTGCCCGGGCCGACGTTCGTCTTTCATCCCGGCGATCTGCTCCGGTTGCGACTGCACAACTACATGAACCGCGCCAACAATCCGCGCCTGAACAAATTCGAGAACAACATTCCGGAGGGTGGCCCCGGAAAGGCGGACGACATTGAGGAGCACGTGCCTCATGAAATCAACATTCCCAACAACGCCGACATCACGAACCTGCACGTACATGGCCTGCACGTCGATCCCAAGCAGGACAACGTCACGCTGCTGATTCTCCCGGAGGATTCCGATCCCAGCGACCTGGTCCCCGAACTGCAGCGGTTCGTCCCCACCATCAATCGCTGGTGGACCCGCCCCTATCAGTACAAGATTCCGGCCGACCACCTGCCGGGGACGTACTGGTATCACGCCCACAAGCATGGTGCGACGTCCACGCACGTGGAAAACGGCATGGCCGGCACGTTGGTCATGCTGCCGAACAACGATCAGGACAACATCGTTCCGGGACTGTGGAACAACGACCAGACCAAGACACACGATCGCGTCCTGGTGCTCCAGGAAATTGCCGACTTCGGTGTCCGACAGGGACTCGGCGGTGGCAAGGGCAAACGTCTGGGTGCCGCGGCAGGCCAATCGACTGCCCCCTTCACCACGATCAACGGACAGGTTCGTCCGACGCTGCAACTGCCGCCGGGTCAGTTGGAACGCTGGCGCTTCATCATCGCCGGGGCCAATCACACGGTTTCCAGCGACATCTGGGTGGGGAAGATCGTCCCCAACCTGCCAGCGAATCTGCAGACGGCTCTGACGGCGATCACGACCGCCGCCGACGCCGCTGCCTACACGAGCAACAATCCAACGAAGACGTTTCCCGCCGTCGCGACGCTCGCCTGCCAGGCCATTCCCGGTGCCGTCAAGTTGGTCGCGCTGGACGGCATCACCATGTGGCAGTCTCGAAACGTCACTCCGGCCACTCCGGCCATGGGAAGTGCCGGCAACCGGCTGGAGATGTTGATTCAACCCGACACGACGGCTCAGGGAACCGGTCCCTACCGGGTCTATCAAAACTATCCGCTGCTGCTGGATGACCTGGCGGTCGCTTATCCGACGCTGTTCGGAACCACCGCCGGCGCTGCGGCCGGTTTTCGGTTCGCCGCGCTGTCCGGTGGCACGATCGCCAGCGGCAACGCGGCCTTCGTGGTCGTCGACAAGTTGACCAACAATCCACTGCCACCCAATTCGTTCAACACCGACTCCTTCGCCCTCGGGAGCAACTACCAGGGTCTGACGGTGACCTGGGCCGTGGTCGATCCGACGGGGAAGCCGAACGGAACGCCCACCGCGGGAATGTCGATCGCGCCGTTGATCTCGGGAACGAAGAACGCCACGACGAATGGAGTGGACGCCACGATTCGAGCACAAGACCTCACCAAAAACCCCGTCGGCTGGCAGCCGCTACCGGATGCCAACGGGGCGGGCGGTCAGACGCAGGGCGCCCTGATGGAATTGGATATCAGCGGGGTCGCCGTTGGTCCCCAGCTTCCACCCGACGCTCAATTGAATCAGACCATGAGTTCGCTCAGCCCCGCCGGCACCGGGTCGCGATTGATGAAGGTCAACCAGCAGGGCCAGTTGGTTCCGGGGATTCCCGCCTACGTTTCGCCGCTGCCCGCCAACGTCGATGGACGCCAGGCGGTCGTCTTTGACCGCGGCCAGTTCACCTTCAATTACGTCGACAAGTCGACGCGAAAAACGCTGGCCTTCCGCCAGTTCTGGCTCAACGGCCGCCAGTTTGATGTCAACGATTATCAGGGGAATCCGGACGCGGACAGCCTGATTCAACAACCGATCGTCAACGTCGTGCCGCAACTGGGCAACTATGTTCCCAACGACGGTTCGGCCCCGCAGGGCTGGACGAACCAGGTGAACGGCAAGACGTTCATCACCAATCCGGGCTACTACGTGCCGGTCACGTCGAGCAACGGTGTGTACAACTTCAATTACACCCAACCCGGTCCGTTGAACAACAAGGCCATCACCGGCCTGGATGAATCGACGCCGCCCGTTTCCACGACGGCCGAGGAATGGCTGTTGATCAACAACTCGGACCTGTTCCATCCGTTCCACATTCACATCAGCCCGTTCTTCGTGACGGAAATCGGCCAGCTCAACTACGACTCGACCAAGCCCGCGGGACAGCAGTGGGCCTTCAAGACCATGACGCTGGCCGACAAGGCCGATCCCACGAAGCCGTTCAGTTGGGTGCTCGGCAACTGGTGGGATGTGATCACGCTGCCTCCGCACGGCTACGTGAAGATGAAGACCTGGATCAACGTCCCCAGCCAGTTCCCGGCGGACAAACGATCGCCCGATTCGGATCTGGTGGTGAAGGACAATGCCAACGTTTACGGCTCGTGGGTGCTGCACTGCCACATCCTGCGGCATGAGGATCGTGGCATGATGACTCTGGTCAACACGGTTCCCAAGACGGTGAACATCGGTGGCAAGTGGATCGACAACGCCGGCACCGCCCATACGATCGCCGATGTGCGCGGCGGGCTGACGATCACCGATGCGGCCACCTACAACGGGACCTTCAACCAGGGGATTGGAAATCCGCTGCTGTCACAACCCTGGCTGGGTTCGATGTCACCGACTGCGGGAGCACTGTCGTTTTGCGTCACCCAGGACAATCAGCGCATGGTGTTGTCGACAGGTCAGGTCTGGGGCCGCGCGGCACCCGCCGCGAT
Organism: Planctomycetota bacterium; assembly: GCA_038040225.1. GTDB lineage: Bacteria > Planctomycetota > Planctomycetia > Planctomycetales > Planctomycetaceae > Schlesneria. The sequence continues at coordinate 10,458 of JBBPIS010000019.1, read as the reverse complement.
CACGCCGGCGACGACCCTGAGCCTGAGCGGCACCTGGCAGGATGTCGATGGCAACCAGGCGACAATCGTCGACACCAATGGCAGCCTGGTCTTCCAACCGATCACCCCGGTCTGGTGGGCCGGCGGAACGGGAACCTGGGGTCCGACGACTCCGCCACCGGTGACCTACGCGGGAACACAGAACGTCCGCAATCTGGGCAACCAGAACCAGCAGTTGACGTTTTGCGTGACCGCCGACCTGAAGACCATCGTCTTCGGCAACGGGATCCAGTGGACCAGGCAGTAGTGGTGTTGGGACCACGATGGCTGTTGCCACCGTGTTCCTTCTGATTCAACAAACACGCAGCGCGAATCCGCCATGTGGATTCGCGCTGCGTTCGTTGACGGGGGCCGCTGGGGACGTGTGGATTCACCGAGGGGATTTGACGAGGCTACGCCGGACTCACGAAATTGGAATACTCACCTTCGTATCACCTGTTTACTCAGTCACCACGGCCGCTCGCTTCCACAGGACTTCCGAATGGTGCTGCTTCGGGGCGGAGTGGAGCAGTTGGATCGGGACTCGACGACCGGCAAATGACGTCAGATCGACAGTCACCTCGTGCCAGCCGTTGGTACTGCTCGCGTCCTCGATGGTCCGCTCAAGCAGCAGTTGATTCTCGACCCGAACACCGAGGAACCAGCGACGCTCGGGCTGGTTGCCGACGCGCAATCGCAGCGACGTCTTGCGTCCGGCCGGAACGTCGAACTCGCCGATCAGCGTCAGGTCTTGTTCGTCGACGAGCTTGGACGAGAGGACGAACGTCTCGCCGCGCGCCTCCCCCGCCGACAGTTTGTAGTTGGCGGAGTAGCCTGCGGCCGGGAACCAGCCGGGCAGAATGAGAGCGATGTCCGCCTGTTGCGTCTCGGAGATGTCGGGCTGCCACGGGCCGAGTGCCCGGCTCTCGAACGGGCCGGGGATGAACGGCGATTGGACCACCAGTTCGTTCAGTTCGCGTTTGGGATCCTTCCAGCCCTGCCCCGAGAATGTCCACCACTTGCCGGACGCAAACAGCAGCGGGCCGAGTTGCGTTTCGTCTTTCTCGGTTCCCTCAATGCGCGACTGGGCCAGTTCGCGACCCGTGTTCAGATCGAGCCACATCAGGTACGGCTTCGTCTTGGCGTTGACGACCTTCTCGCGGTGGGCGACGACGACGGTCGAGTCGTCTGCGTGCAGCGCTTCGAGTTTCGTTTCGAGCCGCCTCGTCCACGCGACCGTTCCGTCGTCGAGCGACAGCGCGGTCAGACCGGCCGTGGTATCGGCGAGGACTCTCGAACCGCTGACCGTCACCACGCCCCGCAGATCGGCCAGCGGTCGTTCCCAGATCCGCCGGCCCGTCGCGAGTTGCAGGCAACTCACCGACCGCACGCCGGGGAGCGAGAGCACGATTCGGTCACCGAGCACGACTGGCGCGAAGACGCGGAAGTCTTCCGACAGTTCGTCGATCAGCTTCGGCAGCCAGACGTGCCGCCTTAGCCAGTGAACCTCGCCCGCGCTGTCAAAGCACGCCGTCGTTCCGCCCACAGTGCAGACGGCGACGCGCCCCGCGAGGCTCAATTGGGCGATCGCGCCCCGATCGCCGTAGTCCTTCATGCGGAACAGCGGCTGCGAAGACGTGGCCGCTCCGGTTTCAAAGTCGAACCGCGTCGCTTCGACCTGCACCAGGTCGTCCTCCACCTTGGCCAGAGTCAGCGCAAACAGGCTGCCGTTCCAGAAGACCGGATCGGTGAGCACCTGCGAATTCGGACGCTGCTTCCACAGCACGTTGCCGTTGTCGCACTGCAAACATGCCAACTCGGCCCCGCCCTTGGTGAGCCGCCTCACGTACAGGCGGTCTCCCGCGACGAGCGGCTTCATCGGTGCGAACGGCAGCGCGTAGGCTTCGCCCTGCTCGGCCCCCAAACCCTGCGCCCATTGCTGCGCGCCGCCCGGCAAAGCATACGCATTCACCTGGAATCGGTTGCTGACGTACATCCGCTGAGCGTCCGTCGCGACAGCCAATTGCCGCGCGAAGGGATCGCCAAATTTGTACTCGCCGCGGCCCGGGTTGTTCCCCGGCTGGCCATCGAAATTGGCTCGCGCTTCGAGTTTGAAGGCGGCTGGCGGGAGAGGCGGTGCCGCCGGGGCAACGGCTGCCGTGGCGAACCGGCTCGCGGGAGAAGTCCGTGTCGACAGGTCGCGGATCAACGACTCGAAGGCCGCTGGCGCGATCGTCGTCCCGCTCAACTCAATCGGCTTCGCCGGCGCGACGACGGGCGAAGCCGGCTGTTGTCCGTTGAGCACCGTCGCCAGTTGCAGCCGCGATTCGAGGGTCTCGCGCTGGCGAGGCGTGGCGTGGGCGAGAGCCAGCAGAAAATGTTCCTCCGCCGCCGGGAAGCGGCCCGCCGACAGCGTGCGATCGCCGAGCCATTGATGCGCCTCGGCGGCCGCCTGCGTCCCAAAGAACTGCAGCGTCGCCGCCTGCACGCTGCGGACGTCGCCCGCGTTGATCGCATTCCTCACGCGGATCAGGCCGAGCGGCCCGAACTTGTCGACCATCAGCTTCGCGAAGTCCGGGTGAGACTGCATCGCTCCCGCCACCGCCGTTGGTAGCGAGACGAACAGTTGGTGATCGTCCATGTCGGGCAGCAGCCCCGGTCCGTCCTGGTCGCCGATCGACATCACGATCTTGCAGGCATCCTCGTACGTCTGACCGACCAGCGCCGACTGCAGCTCGGACCGGACGTTGTACGCCTCCTTGTTCCACTGCATCGCCAGCGGATGCCGCCAGCCGCCGGGAAAGACACCGACCGTGCCGTCGTCCAGTTGCGGAACGTTCTCGACGCAGATGGCTCTCACCCAGCGGGCATGCTTGTCGAGCTCCTCGCTTCGTTCGGCCGGCTTCCAGTCGGGGTGAACGCCCGTGTTCCAGAAGAGGGCCGTCTGACTCGTCCGCAATGCGTCAGGCCAATCGCCGCGATAGGCCGACAGCAAGACCTCGCGCGAGTTCTGCTTCTCCCACGCGAACCGCAATTTGCTGACCGTCCACATCGGCGAACGCAGGATCGCGGGCCGAATTGTCTCCAGCGGATGAGCCTCGCCGGTTGAGGCCATTTGTTGGGCGAGGTCTTCGTAGTGGATGGCCATCGTGCGGGCATTCGCCTCCTCCCACAGATCGCACAGCAATGAAGCGTCGTCGAGCAGTTGCAGCTTCTGACGGATCGAGGCGTTCGATCGGATGCCGATTTCCACGAGACGCTTGAGCAGCGGGGCACCGAACTCCTTCGCCGGCCCCTGCGACAGCGCGGCCACGGCGCAGGCGTCGAACCAGCGCGGCAGATCGACTCCCGCCGGGTGAGTCGCCAGCACGCGGTGAGTCCACTTCGCCGAGTCCTTCAATTCCGCCGCCGCGAACTGAGGCGACAGCGTGATGAGTTCGTTCTCGGCGAGAGACGTGACGCCGGTCAACTCGCGCACTTCGAGATGCGACAGTCGCAACGAGCGCGGCGCGGGACCGGGCAGACCGAACAGGCCGACCGTCGCCACGGGACCGATCAAATCGCGCGCGGGGTTCTCGACGAGATGCCCCCAGTGCCGCCCGTCGCCGCTGACGAGAATCTGCAACGTCCCCAAGCCCGCGACAATCTTGATCCACTGCTTCGGCGTGTGGTACGGCGGCGGGAAGGCGTTCGGATCGAACTGTGATGTGTCGCGCTGCTCGCCCGGCCGCAGCACGCCGAATGTGATCTGCTGCGACGCACCGTCCTTGAAGTAGGCGATGCGGTGCAGCGGTCGGCCGTCGGTGTCTCCGAGAAAGAGGCCGGTGCCGGGACCGGCCGACTCAACCCGCGCGATCACTTCGTACAGACCGCGCTGTCCGAACGGCAGCACGACGATGCCGGGCTTCGTCGCCGAGTCCGTCGTCATCGTCACCGATCCATCTGCGTTCGTGACGAGGCTCGCGGGCAATTCGGCCGACGCAGCCCAAGGCAACTCGGCAGCCGAGCCACCTCCGAACGAGACCGGATGCGGGTTTTCGGGGACGCTCGGCAGCGGAGCGCTCTTGTGCATCGAGACGCCTCGCAACCGAAACTGACCCTCGATGTAGACTTCATCGGGCAGCGAGGCCATGGGCGCGGTGAGCAGTGGCACGCCGCCACGAGCCAGTGTGATCCCGCCGTCTTGATAGCGCACATCGAACGTTCCCGCGCCCGCCCGTTCGTAGCTGCCGTTGTCGGTGGTGAGCAATCCCGCGCGGATCGGTTTCGGCGACGAGTTCTCGCGCACGATGGCGAAGGCCGCCCACAGATGCGGTTCGCGCCGCGTGTAGAACCGCAGCGCGAGTCCCTGCGGGCCGCGCCAGAAGTAAAGCGTGAGGTCTGTCACCTCAAACGGCGTCAGTCGCAGCATCGCCTCGTCGGTCCACGGGGCCTTCAACCGCGCCAGCCCCTGAAACCGAGCGATTCGTTTGTGTTGCAGGCCGTAGACATCTTGAGCCCAGGTGAATGGTTGCCCCTCGACCTGACTGAACCAGCGTTTGGCTTCGACTTCGGGGAGATCGTCGTGACCCGCCGACTTGAAGTCTCGCGTCAGCTTCGGACTGCCAGGGGGCCATGGAGCCACTTCGCGGGACATCGCCACTGTCCACGGTTCGAACACGGGAGCCGCCTCGGCGACGGCAGGCTTCGCTGTCGGATGGCCCGCTCCGTCGCCGGGTGTTGTTTTATTGCCTGATGCCGCCGCGATGACTGATTCGGCCGAACCTTCGTTGTCTTGGCGAGCGACGTTTTCGGGCGACAGCGCATCGGCCACGGAATCCGCAGCAGACTCGTTCGACAGCGGCTGTCCATTCGATGGGTTCTGCGCGAGGTCTTCACGATCTCTCATACCACCAAACCGAACGACTCCGCCCACCATCACGAGCAGCAGCAGACTCAGCCCAATCGCCCAGCGCCACGAAGCGAACGAACTCGCGGCAGCCTGCGGCTTCCGACTGGCGGCTCGTTGCAGAATCGAGTCGACATCCAGTTCGACGCGGCCCAACGCGCCGGCCAACTGCGATTCCAGATGCAGATGTTCCACGAGCGCCTGCCGCAACTCGGGCGACTGCGTCCATTGCGAGCGCAGCGCGTCCATCTCGGCGGGAGTGAACTCGCCCGCCGGTTTTTCGTGCAGCAGTTGGATCAGTTCCTGATCGGTCATCGCGTCTCCTTGCGACGGCGTTCGATGCATTCCTTGAGCGCCTGCCGGGCGCGATGCAGCAGCAGTTTGACGGCCCCTTCGCTGCGATGCAGTTGCTTGCCGATCTCGGCCAGTTTCTGTTCGCCGTGATAGTGCAGTTCGAGTCCCTGCCGGGCACTCGGACCGAGGCCGTCCATGCAGCGCGGCAGGTGCCGGATCGCGTCATCGTCGTCCGTCCAGAGTGCCTCCGGCGGCAGGACCGATTCGAGTTCCAGGCACAACTCCGTCCAGGCCACTTCCCTGCGGCGCTTCATCCCCTTGACGTGCTCGCGCAGCAGATTGCGGGCGATCCCCAACAGCCACGGCCGGACGAGGGCCGAGGAATCGAAGCGGGCCTGCGCGAGGTAGAACCTCAAAAACACTTCCTGAGTCATGTCGTCGGCATCACTGACTTGCAGAAGCCTCGCCCGCAGATAGCCATAGATCGCACGCTGATGCCGTTCGATGACCGCCGCGAAGGCTGCACGGTCTCCGCGTCGAAGCTGCTCGATCAGCGTTTGGTCGATGGACAACAACAAGCTCGTGGTCCGAGGCGGCGGGGTGAAAAGGCGGTTGGTATTTGCGAGGCCGCCAGATGGTACGGCCCGTCACAAACCAAACGCAACCCGGCCGCTGTGTCAACGAGCCCGGATCAGCGGCACGATCTCTTCCGCCACGAAGACGCGGTGAGCACAGCCGAAATGTTCACCCAGATTGAACTGGCTCAGCATCCGCGAATGCCACGGTCGCTGGATCAGTCGGCCGGAGGCAACGGCCTCGTCGGTCGCGGCTCCTCGGAACCCGAAGGCTCCCGCGGCGCAGACGTGCCGGCCGTCTAGCGTCCCAAACAACGTGGTGCCAAATTCGAGGAAGAACCAGTCGAACTTCGAGTGATAGTTCCAGATCGCCCGTTCGACGCGAGCCGCTGCGGGCCGGACGTCGAACGTGGGCGAGATGGCGGCCGCGAGCAGCACGATCCCCGTCAGTCGGCGATCTGCGGGCAGGGCGGATGCCGTGAGCAACGCCATCGCGGCACCACCCGAATGCCCCACGATCCAGACGGGACGACCGGGGTACTCGTTCTGATACTCGACGATCTTCGAGGCGAGTCGCTGGGCTTCGAGGTTGTTCCGCGTCCAGCCTCGCAGATGGTAGAGGTACATGAATTTCTTGCCCGTCGTCCAATCGACGATGTCGACGGCGTGCTCGACGCCACCATCGATCAATCCGCACAGGATCGCGACGTTGAGAAAGCTGTACCCCTCGATCCCCGTGTAGACGAGGATCAGGCCCTTGTCGAGACGCTCGGGTTCGAGCCGGCGGATCAATCGCCCGAAGCAGAACCAGCCGAGCGGAGTCACCAGAAATGTGAGCCAGCACGCGAATCCTCGCCACAGTCGAGTCCAGCGCGAGACGGGCGCGGTGGCCTGTTGCGGATCATCGCTCGACGCAGTCTCACTCATTCGGGCTGGGGATTCGTTGCGGGCTTCGGGTTTCGGATCTCGGTCTTGGCTCCTGCGCCGTGCGGGTGTTCGTGGTCTTCCTCCGCCGTCGCGTTGGGATCAGTCGGACCTTGCAGCATCAGGGGGACTCGCAGTTCGGGTGTGTCCTTGTCGGTCGTCCGAATCCGCAGCAGCACCTGATTGCGTCCGCGCGGGAGTGTTCCCGGCACCGTCACCTTGATCGTTTGCTGCCAGACTCCCTGGGGAGTGACGTGTCGTTCGCCGATGATGGCTGCGACGAGATCCGACGTGGTCTCAACCTCGACGATCTCGAACGGCTTCTTGCGGCCATCGGCCACCGTGAATGTGGCTTCTGTTTGATCGCTTCCCTCGGGATGGAAGATCATCAGCGCGGGAGGCGTCACCGTCATCTGACGCTCGGGGATTTCGAGCTTGAACGTCAGGCGAACCTGTCGCGGTGCGGGGTCGGTGTACGTGACATCACAAAACAGTTCTTTCTTGCCCGACGATTCGTTGGCTGGCTGCACGCGCAGCACGAGCCGGCCGTCCTCACCCGGCTCGAACCGCTTCTGATCCAGACGCGGCACGAGACAACTGCAACTCGGTTCGACCTTCGTGATCTCCACCGTTTCGCGTCCGCGGTTGAGGAAGACGAACGTCCCGCGTGCCTCGCCCGTCGGCTGAATCGGACCGAGATCGACGGCGTACTGACGGAACGTCAGCGCCGGACGGTCTGGTACTGAAATCGACAGCGGTTTGGGAGCGGCCCCCGAATGCACCGCGACCGACCACGCGAGCGGCAGACAGGCGACTGTCCACACCGTGAGCCTGACCGATGTCCTGTTTGTCCAAGTCATGTGTGCTTCCTTGCTGTCAGCGATCGGCCGCCCACTTCAATTCATCATGACCGACTTCCCGGTTTCCCTCCCGAATTGACGGCGGGCGGCTTGTAGCAGCAGCAGGTTTGACCCGTCAACGCGAGTTACCGTAGTCCCGTCGCTCCGCCGACGGGACGCTTGTCGGCGGAGCGACAAGCCTACAGTAGGCAAGCGGATTCTCGAACAGTCTGTCGGTAAATTCCCCGCGTGTGAGGTCGAGGCTCCGGCACTCGCCGCCGCTGCCGATTGACCCTGCCTCCGTCTGTAGGGATACTCGTCGGCCGTAACAGATCGCCGTTCGGCCGCAGGGTGAGGACCACGACATGCCCCGTTGGATTGGATGCTCGCTGAGTTGGCTGCTGCTGAGCGGCTCGATGGCCCTCGCGCAGGAGGCTGCCGTCGGCGAAAGCTACTCCACCCAGATCAAGCCGCTGTTGGCGAAGCACTGCGCGAAGTGTCATGGCTCGCAAAAGCAGCAGTCGGGATTGCGCATCGACTCGGCCAAGGGGATTCACGAAGGTGGAGATTCGGGACCGGCGATCGTGGCCGGCGACTCCGCGAAGAGCATCCTCGTCCATGCCATCACGGGGGCCGAGGGCATCTCGAAGATGCCTCCCGAAGGACCAAGCCTCTCGGCGGACGAGATCGCCCTGATTCGGAAGTGGATCGACGAGGGAGCCAAGTCTCCCCCGAACGAGATCGCCGATGCCGCCGCCTCGCGCCAGAGCGACCACTGGTCGTTTCAACCGATCCAACGACACGTCCCTCCCGACGTCACTCTGCGCGGCGCGGTCCGCAGTCCGCTCGACAGCTTCGTCGTCGCGCGGCTGGAGCGAGAGCGGATTGCCCCGTCACCCGAGGCCGATCGCGCGACGCTCATCCGCCGCGCGACGCTCGATCTGCTCGGTGTGCCGCCGACTCCGGACGAGCTGCACGACTTCCTGGCCGATCCCGCGCCCGATGCCTTCGAGCGGCTGGTCGATCGGCTGCTCGCCTCGCCCCATTTTGGAGAACGCTGGGGCCGAGACTGGCTCGACGCCGCCCGCTATGCCGATTCCAACGGCTACACCCGCGACATGCCGCGCACGATCTGGAGCTACCGCGACTGGGTCGTCGATGCCTTCAACCGCAACCTGCCGTTCGATGAGTTCGTCATCGAGCAACTGGCGGGCGACATGTTGCCGAACGCGCGGCTCGACCAGATTGTCGCGACGGGTTTTCACCGCAACACGCTCATCAACGAGGAAGGTGGCACCGACCCCGAGCAGTTTCGCATCGAAGCGGTCGTTGATCGCGTGAACACGACCGGCACGGTGTTCCTCGGCCTGACCGTCGGCTGCTGCCAGTGCCACGATCACAAATATGACCCGATCAGCCAGCGCGAGTACTACCAATTCTTCGCCTACTTCAACAACGCAGCCTTCACCGGCGGCGATCCCTCGGCACCGCGAATCGACGTCCCTTCACCCGAACAGTTTGAGCGAGGTGAGCCGGAGCGGCAGAAGACGATCCGTGCTGAGATCGCCAAGCTCGACGCGGAGGTCAAGGCTTCGGCCGAGGCGATACTCGCCGATCAGTACGAGTGGGAGAAGCCGCTCACCGACGACGACAAGAAAAAGCTGCCGTTCAATGTGAAGAACGCCGTCGATCTGCCGCCGCGCGACCGGTCCGCCACGCACAAGCGCGACCTCGACGCCTACTTCCGCACGCAGCCCGTCGCGAGAGAGAAATATCCACAGCTCGACCAGATCGCCAGGCTGCGCGACGCCGAGCCAAAGTTCCCGTCCACAATGATCATGCAGGAGCTGTCCAAACCTCGGGAGACCCAAATTCACCTGCGAGGCGACTTCCTGCGCAAGGGCGCGAAAGTCGAACCGGCTGTCCCGGCAGTACTGGGCAAGGTTGATGGTCGAGGGTTGAGGGTTGAGGGTCAGAATGAAGAGCCCCCCGTTGTCCGTGACGACTCCGTTGTGCGCGGGTCTCCCGACCCCGCACAGCCTCCGACCGAAGGTCTCCCGTCTTCCTCTTCTCCCTCAACCCTCAACCGTCAACCCTCAACCACATCCACCCGCCTCGACCTCGCCCACTGGCTCGTCTCGTCCGACAACCCGCTCACCGCGCGAGTGACTGCGAATCGCATCTGGCAGAAATATCTCGGTCGCGGTCTGGTCGAGACCGAGAACGATTTCGGCACACAGGGAACGCCGCCATCGCATCCCGAACTTCTCGACTTGTTGGCGAGCGAGTTCCGGGACGATTGGGACACCAAACGCTTCCACAGAAACCTCGTCACGTCGGCCACGTACCGGCAGGCATCTCGACATCGGGCTGAACTCGCCGAAGTTGATCCCGTCAACAAGCTGCTCGCGAGACAGAGTCGCCTGCGGCTGGATGCCGAGATCATTCGCGATGCGGCACTCGAGGCGAGTGGCCTGCTGACAGAAGAGCTCGGCGGTCCACCGGTCTATCCGCCTCAACCCGACGGCGTGTTCGATTTCACTCAGGACAAGAAGCCGTGGAAGACGGCCACCGGTTCCGACCGGCATCGCAAGGCGATGTATACTCAGCTCTGGCGGTCGAGCCTGTACCCGGCGATGACGGTCTTCGACTTCCCCGACGCCAACGTCACCTGCACGCGCCGCGTCCGATCGAACACGCCGCTGCAAAGCCTGACGCTGGCCAATGACCTGACGTTCGTCGAGTTCTCGCGCGGCCTCGCTTCGCGACTCTTGGCTGCTTCGATGAGCGACGATTCGCAGCGCATCACGCTTGCTTGCGAACTCTCCCTCTCGCGGCAGCCATCGTCATCCGAGTTGGCTCGCCTCCGCAGCTATCTCGACGAACAGCGGGCCCGGTTCACGAGCGACACCAAATCGGC
>JBBPIS010000018.1:0-76727 GCA_038040225.1 Planctomycetota bacterium | reverse complement strand
CCAAAATAGGTGTACGTGAAAGTTCTTGAACACCTCATCAAAGATCGCCCGAATCCGAGGACACACCTCCTGCGTGGCATACTCATGTCTTGCCCACTTGCTTACCAACCGTTCAGCTAAATCGCATGAGACGGTTATTGGATGTTTGGAGATATCGGACCTAAATGTCGGAGCCGCTACTTTTACGTCGCCATAATCTTGGATGAATCCTAGACAATCGTTGGCTTGCGGATCCAAGCGACGTTGAAGGCTACTTCGGATATCCGCCATGAGCAGATTGTCCTCATTCATCATCCGTTTGGAAAAGTGTTGCTGGACATTGATGACTAACGTTCGTCTCTCGGCCTCATACTTGACACTGGTTTGGGTAACGTAGTGACAACGCAGTGCGCGAAATAACAGTTCGTCGTCGTCCTCGTAGAGTTCGTCGCGTTCCGCTTTGACGGCGAGTTGCTCCAATGTTTCCCGTGAAACTATGCGCTGGGCATTCATATCCAGTGCATCCGCAATCTGGAGAACCGCAATCAACATTTTGTGAATTGGGGACCGGACGGACGTTTTGTTATCTATGTCCCAAGTACTGCCTGTGATCAGTGTTTCAATTTCCTTCGCGCGGTTTGTCGAATTGTGAAACTCCACAAGCCGAACGATCGACGGTGCCAACTTGATGACAGTGCCGAAAACTTGAGCACCGATTGTGGGTTTAGTTTTGTAGATTCTTTCGAGAGCCGCGACCATCGCATCCGGAAGCGGCTCCGCTGAAAATGCTTCCATCGCTTTGCAAAGACTCTGCGGATGGGAGCCGCGTACAGCCAAGGAACTAGGGATGGTGTCGAGAAATGTTCGTTCATGGCCCACATAATAGCCAAGATCATGGACATGAATTGCAGCCACGAGCACAAATGCTTCCGTTGCTGTCAGCACACAAGTATCGCGTGGCACGATGATCTGTTCGGAAGAAGTCACGGTGCTTTGTTTCGGTGGAAGAAATGGCTTACAGATTTCTTCGCAGAATGCCAGAACTCGCGTTGGATGCTTGTTTACATGATCTACCAATTCCACTTTGGCGAGGGATGCAACGCACTCGCGCCACGTTACGAACAAGGCCAATGCTTCCGACAGGACGGCATCGGAAGCTATCAAGGACATTAGTGTGTTGCGCTGTGGAATGTCAGCGTCGTCTGGGTTGTTTGACTCAACAACTTCAACTTCGACAATTTGGGGATCGGCGGCATCTGTTGACAAACATGCGATCGTGCCAAATACACAGTTGAAAGCTTTGCATATCTTTACAAATGACTCACGGTTCGCTGGTCTACCGCGTTCAATGTTAGATACTGCATTTCTCGTTAAGCCAACTTGTTTTCCAAAGTTGTCTTGACTTAAGTCATTGTCGACTCTGAGTCGCCAAACCGTACTCTTGCCACCAATCATTTTTGCGACGTAAAGAACTCTCGGCATTGGTGCCTTCGCCTCCTGTACCAAACGCAGGGACTGCCTTGCACTGTTCCATCTTGGAATCGCGCCAAATACCGTCGCCGAATTCGAAAAACAAATAACAACATTGTCACTCCAACTGTCCGCCCGTCGAATGCCCGCTGAGCCTAGCACACCCAGAAATCAGCGGCAATCCTCTTGAAGACACCACTCGTTTGATCGACAGGCTTTTCGAATCCGGAATGCAGTGAAGTTTCGATGTTTGCAGGGATGATCACCGAGCATGCGACGATCGAACATCGAGCATGCGCGGTGAATGTACGTTGTCTGCCGCTCACCGGCATGGCAGTGCATTCCATCGACAATCAAAGCTCATTTCGGGACTTGCGTGCCGAAGTGAGTTTTTTTCTTTGTCGTTTGAACCGACGCATAAAATCGGCCGTCCAGCGCGACGTCACTGGTCATTGCCGCACAAATGTTCCACTCGTCGCGCCGTTGTTGATTCCCTGGAATCACCGAAACAATTGTGATCGGTTCGTACTTGTCGCCACATGAAAGGGTGGTGTTCCGCCAACGAGGCACAAAGTTTCACTCGTATTGTTCACGAAATTCGTTTTCTCACAAGGCAAGAAAGGTAGCTGCAAGATGATTGATAATCTCCAAATGGAACGGCGTAAGTTTTTGAAGAACATGGCTGGCGCCGCAGCCGTCGGTGGAATCGGGTTGTGTCTGCCGAGCGTGGTCTCGGCAGCGCTTAGTCGCGATCAAGCGACCAAGATTACAAAGGCCGCCCGTTCAAAGTTGGACCTCAAGTACGTATACGGGGCCACCGACATCACCAAGAGTACTGATTGCTCGCTCCTAACCCAATGGTGCTACTCCCAAGCTGGGCTGGTGCTCCCTCGCACCGCAGCCTCGCAATTTTCCACGTGCAAGCTGGTGTCGCAGGGGTCGGGTTCTCTGCTGTTCTTCGCGACCGACGATAGTCGGCCGGGAGTGGTTTCGCACGTGGGAATTAGTTTGGGTGACGGCACGATGATCGATGCCAACACCGTGGCAGGCAAAGTGGTTCTCGAAACGTGGGAAACGAACAGTTACTGGAAGAAACGTTTCTTGGGTGGCCGCTCGTTGGTTTAGCCAAGCCACATGCATAGATTGACCCCGACCGCGACAACGCGGCCGGGGCTTTCTTGCTGAACTATTGACCGTAGGTTTAGTCAACGTCTGCCATTACGAAGAGATACTCATCGTGCAAACGCAACCAATTATCGATCGCCGGGTTTATCAGCACTCTGGTTGTAGCAAAGGGTTTACTCTCGTGGAATGCCTTGTGTGTTTGTGTATTGTCGGACTCTTGGCAGCCGTACTCGCACCCGCCGTTCAAAGGGCGCGGAATTCAGCCGCAAATAATGAGTGCGCTAATCGACTGCGCCAAATTGGCGCCATTCTTCATGACTATGTAAGCGTATATCAACGATTCCCTCCTCATTACGATGGATTTCCAGGTGGCTGGCTCAAGCCCGTAGTCGAAACGAGCTGCGGGAGTTGGCCGTTTGATGACAACTTGCTTCTGCAATCATCCACCAATTTGTCTCGCGCCAAAATAATGTCACGGCCAGATCTTCTGAGTTGCTCAATGAGCGTATCTTCACCGGTATCGGTGGAGATGCTTTCGAACAGCGGAATTGTGTTGTCGTCACATTTAGCAATTCAGCCTGGCCATGATTTGATCAACATCAAGCGATTGGGGCGGCCAATCAGCCAGCAAAGCACCCACACACTACTCGTTGAACATACAAGCCAAGGTGAGTTTGCTTGGCCCTTTCCTGTTGGCACCGACGCGCCTGCAGTCACGGACCCGGCTCACCAGCTGTCGCTCATTTTGTTTGAAGATGGCCATGTTGAACGGCGGATAGACAACCTCATTCTTTCGATCAATCCGTGATCGCTGGTGTTTGTCAGTCTTGGGTTTGGCGGCCTCACCAAGCTGCGATTCGTGAATGGCTTCGCTCGCCAGTGTTCTCCTAATCCACCGGCGGTCCAAAGCGACCGCCGGCGGCTCACTCACGCCAATCGTTCTTCACCGTTTCGGCCAGTTCAGGTGTCGGTGCAGGAAGTCGTAGGTGGCCTGGCCGTTGATGGTGTGGGGGCCGTTGAAGAATTCGATTTCGGTTTTGTCACCGAGGCCCAGCTTGTTGTAGTGGCGGCGGACCTTGGCGTATTCGAACGAGACCCACTCGTCGATGCCGACGCCGTCGTCGTGGCCCCGTTCGACCATGAACGGGCGGGGTGTCATCAGCATCGACAGCTCGGCGTAGTTGGCGACGTGGCCCATGTTCCACTCGAAGATTTCGTACTCGGGCGTGAAGACGTAGCTGAATGGCAGGTCCGTCGAGGCGTTCTTCGAGACCCATTCGTTGTAGTCGGCCGAGCAGATCGACAGGCAGTAGCCGGGGAGGTTGAGGGGTGAGGGTTGAGGGTTGAGGGCGGAAGAAGGAACTTCAACTTTGCGGCCGGGGACGAGGAACGGGGGGACTCGCACGGCCGTCTTGCCGCCGTAGGAGAGGCCGTAGAACGCGATGCGGTTCGCATCGACATTGGGCAGCGTGGCGAGCCAACTCAGCGTGACCTGATGCTGCGGAATGATGTAGCTGAACAGCGACCGGCCGAGCGGGTTGGACTTGCGCTGGAGCGTGCGGAACAGGTCGCGGCCGCGATAGAGATTCTGCGGCGCGTAGGTGATGAAGCCGCGCTTGGCCAGTTCGGCGGCGAAGCCCTTGTAGTACTTGTGCCCTTCGGAACCGGGGCCGCTGATCGTGTCCATCGGGACTCCTTCGAGACCGTGCTGACAGACGACGACCGGCCGTTTCTCACCCGGCTTCAGATCGGTCGGCAACAGCAGGATGCCCGCCGCGATCACGTCGGGGTATGTGTCGAGCACAACTTCGTAACCGGTGTACTCTTTCTCTTCGAGCACCTTCCGCGTGCGGGGATTCGGCGGCATCGTCGGATCGGGGAGCTTGCCGATCAGTTCCTGATAGACATGCTCGCGCAACTTGTCGGACGACGCGACGTACTTCTCGACGCTCGACCGATCCGCCTGCGCGAACAGTTTGTCGCGCGTCTTGAAGCTGTTGCGCAGCAGCTTCTGCGTGAAGTCGATCAGTTCCTTCACCTGTCGCTGCTGGCGGTCTTGGGGTGAGAAGTTCTTGCGTTGGTCGGGGCCGGGTTTCGGAAACGAGTTCTCTTCGCGTTTGATGATGTCGAAGACGCGCAGAGCGTGGCTGACCATTGATCCATTCAGTGCGCTTCGCGGTGGGTCGGAACTCATTACCCAGTGCGTTGTTTTCTGATTGTCGGGCGTGGCCTTGAAAACAGGTGTAAAGAGCCGTACTCGCATGACCGAATCGCGGTCTGGACTTTTGATGAACCCAGGCGCGGCTCCCGCCCCTCGTCCCTCGCGCGGTTTTGGGGGACCGTCATGAGTCGGAATCAGTGGGTCCGCCTCGATGTAAAGATTTCGCGGCTGCACCATGCTCGCAATCTCGGCATCACCGAACTCCTTGAGCAGTCCCCAGACATTGCGATAGATCGGCTCCTGCCAGACTCCCTCGCGCTGGTTGAGGTAGCCGCTGACCACCGCGCCGTCGATGCGCGTGTCGATCGCCGCGCTGTAGAGGGCGAGCAGTCCTCCCTCGCTGACGCCCATCACGGCAATCGGCAGCTTCTTGCCATCGGCCTCGTTGCGGAACGTGAACTGATCGACGGCGGCCATTACTTTCTGAACCTCGTAACCGATGACGTGCCGGCCCATCTCGAAGGCCGAGCGATAGACCCACTCGCGGTGAGTCTGATTGGTGAAGCGGCCAAGCTCTGCATTTCCCGAGAACGTGTCGTCGCGGCTGATGAGTGTCGGAACGAGTACCTCGCACCCGAAGGCGGCCAGATGGGCGGCGTAGTGCGACGCCGGATCGACACCCGGCGCCAGGCCCACGATCATCTCGGGAGTCCAGTCGGCATCGGGTAGCGCCACGACGCGGGCCACCGCCGGAGCCTCGGGCTTGAGGAACAGCCCCTCCGCCGTCACGCCCTCCAGCACGGGCCATCTCACCGCATACACCGAGTACGAACCGTCTGACGCGGTGGCGACAAGCCCACTGTCAATCGTCGACATGACAATCTCCAAGCCCTTCGCGGGGACTCGCGGATCGACCGCTCCAATAATCGTGCGGAACTTCTCGCGGTACGGCGCAATGCTCTTCTCGTAGGCTTCGAGGCTGCTGTAATCGCGCTTCCACAGCGACTCCCGCTGCTCGCGAGCCTTCTCAATTTCCTTGAGGCAGAACCGGTCGATTCCCTCGACCATCAGCACGTCGAGCGGCTTGTCGACCGTCAGGAGTTGAGTCCCTGGCAGCGGGTCGGCCGCTCGAACGGGGGACAGCATCGCGAACGATGAAAGCACGGCCAACAGAATCGTCGCAGCACGAATCGGCATCGGTGGGTCTCCACGGCAGGCGGGACAACGAGGGTGGGCAGGACCAATCGGCCCTTGGAACCTCGGAAGTACACCAACCGCGTCGCGGGAACGCAATCACCGAGGCTTGGGCGTCATTTGAATGTCGTCCAGCCACAGCTTGCCGGTGCCGCCATTGAGGCCGATGCGGACGATCATCTCGCGCGTTTTGGGAGGGACGGTGATCGTCTTGTTCGCCGTGCGCCAGCCGTCGGTGGTTCCGATCCACGGGCCGATGACGGTGTCCTCGAACTTCCGGCGGTTCTCGTCGTAGAAGTGAATCACCAGCGCGGGCTGTTCGTGAGTCTCACTGCCGGCCTTCGATCCCTCGATCTTGTATTGAAGCGACAGTTGCAGTGAGCCGATCTTCGTGCCGTCGATGGCGGTCGCCTGCAATCCCTGCGCGAGGCGGCCCGGATCCGGGTTCTCGAACAGCACGCAGTGTTTCCCCGCAGCCGCTCCCTCGTTCAGCAGCGTGACCAAACGCTGGTGATGCCAGTGATCGGCATAGCCATCGTTGTCGGCGTCTTCTTCAAAACCGCTGTTGAGAATTTTCGGATGCAGCGGGTCGGGCAGGATCTTGCGCTGATCCTCGGACTTCCCCGTCATCGGCACGAACAGCGTCGAGATCAGCTTGGTCGAGACCAGCTTGCCCTCCTTCTTCTCGTACAGATGGAAGACCTGCTGGTAGCGTTCGCCCAGCGGGACGAGCAGCTTGCCGCCATCCTTGAGCTGATCGACGAGCGGCTGCGGCACGCTTTCGGGCGAGCACGTCACGATGATCTTGTCGAAGGGAGCGTGTTCCTCCCAACCAAGGTATCCATCGCCGACCTTGGTCGTGACGTTGTCGTACTTGAGCCGCTTCAACCGTTCGGCCGCCTGCTTGCCGAGCGGCTCGACGATCTCGATCGAATAGACTTCCTTCACCAGATTCGAGAGGACCGCTGCCTGATAGCCGCTCCCCGTGCCGATCTCGAGCACGCGGTCTTCGGGCTGCGGGTCGAGCGTCTGCGTCATGTAAGCCACCACGAACGGCGGCGAGATCGTCTGCTTGTGACCGATCGGCAGCGAATAGTCGTTGTAGGCGTTGGGCCGTTGAGCACGATCGACGAACTCGTGGCGGGGCACCTGCCGCATCGAGGTCAGGACGCGCTGGTTCGTGATCCCCTCGCGCGCGATGTACTCGGACACCATCTTGTTGCGGGCTTCTTTCAGAGCATCCGGCTTCTGTGCGAAGGCGACACTGCCAACCAGCAGACTCAGACCGAGAATCACCGGCATCACCCGACGTGTGATCTGGAGCGACATGAGCTGACCTCTCTTTTGACCGCAGCGCAGAAACCGGCGGCAATGTAGCCCTCGCGTTTCACGAGCGGAAGCACGAATAACGCGCAAAAGCCGGGGTCAGGCACTCCAAACTTCAAACGGCAGCGGATCGAAGCCTGAACCGTCAATCACGGTCTCCGCCGCTGCCGTTTGAAGTTTGGAGTGCCTGACCCCTGACGTGGAGTTCACGCCGGTCGGTTGGCGATGTACCGCGCGAGTGCCTCCTGCCACGGCCGCATCGGTCGGCCAAGGACATTGGCCAGCTTCGAGCAGTCCAACACACTGTAATCAGGGCGGCGAGCCTTCGCGCCGTACTCGGCGGCCGTCATCGGCGTCGTCTTCACGGGGATGTTCGCGAGACGAAAGATCTCGCAGGCAAACTCGAACCAACTGCAATCAGCCGCGTTGGTCGCGTGGAACAGACCGAAGGCGTTGGTCTCGATGAGCGACACCAGCGCCCGAGCCAGATCGGCGGTCGAGGTCGGTGTGCAGCGTTGATCGCCGACGATCCGCAACTCGGGACGTTCGCGCCCGAGACGCAGCATCGTCTCGACAAAGTTCCCCTTGCCGCGCGCGGCGCGATGTCCGTAGAGACCGCAGGTCCGCACAACGAAGTGCCGCGGGCAGAGCGATCTCACCGCGAGTTCCCCCTCCAGTTTCGATTGCCCGTAGACGCTGACCGGCCCCGTCGCATCGGCTTCATAGAGCGGCATCCGTCGCGTGGGATCGGCTCCGAACACGTAGTCGGTACCGATGTGCATGAGGACCGCGCCGCGAGCGGCGCACCATTCGGCAAGGTTTCGCGGACCGATCGAGTTGACCCGGTGAGCCGCCTCCGGCTCGTCCTCGGCCTTGTCGACGAGGTTGTACGCGGCGCAGTTGATGACGTGCGTCGGCCGCGCGGCGTCGAGGGCCTTCGCGATGCTCACAGGGTCGGTGATCTCAACGTCCGCGTGACCGAGCGGGATCGCGCGATCTCCCAGCAGCGGCACGAGATCGCTTCCCAACTGGCCGAATGCCCCGATGACGGCAATGCGCATGCGACTGTTCCGTGCGTTGCGACTCACTTCGTCTGCCGGTTGTCTTCATCGACGTGAACCACCTTCGGGCGATGTCCGGCCAACTCTCGCTCTTCGTACTGAGCGAAGCAACAGATGATGATGAGGTCTCCCGGATCAACCAGATGGGCGGCCGCGCCGTTGATGCAGATCGTGCCACTACCGGCCGGACCGGGGATCGCGTACGTGATCAGGCGGTTGCCGTTGTGGACGTCGAAGACATGAACCTGCTCGTGGTCGATGATGTCGGCCGCCCGCATCAGGTCGATGTCGATGGTCACGCTTCCTTCATAGTGCAACTGCGCATCGGTGACGGTCGCCCGGTGAATCTTGGACTTGAGCAGCGTTCTCTGCATACCGAAAGGCATTCTCGTTGGAGGTTGTTCGTCGTCGCTTTTGGAAGATGGACACTCCGCCGCATTTTGCGCGAAAGACCAGTCTCGTCCAAGGCACGCGGTCGTGGGAGATAACCAACTCCTGATCCATAACGGCGGCAAGTCGAACCGAGGTACATGAGGCCAAACCGCTGATCGCCGCTCATCTTCGCTAATTCAAATCAGCGTTGATTAGCGACGATGAGCGGTTCCTTTCTGGATAACGAATTGATAGTCAAGCAGGGTTCTGTCGGCGACCACCGTCATTCTTGTAGGACGATGATCTCGCAAACTTTGGCCAGATCGTCACCGACGGTCTTCGAGATGACGCCGTCGCGGAGGTGAACGTTGTTGACGAACAAGGCCAGGGCGAGCGAACGGCCTTTGGCGGTGGTCAGGTAGCCAGCCAGAGCCTTGCTTTGTAGCAGCGTGTTGCCGTTCATCGTGTTCTCCCAGTAGAGCGTGCCCGTTTTGGCCTGCACCTTGTCACGCGCGGGGCTGTCGGGACCGACGTTCTTCGAGAGCGTGCCGTCGACGCCGAGCCTCGGCAGGGCACGGCGATAGG
Source organism: Planctomycetota bacterium (assembly GCA_038040225.1). Lineage (GTDB taxonomy): Bacteria > Planctomycetota > Planctomycetia > Planctomycetales > Planctomycetaceae > Schlesneria. Next base: position 67,454 of record JBBPIS010000018.1, on the reverse strand, counting down.
TCTCATAGTCGGGCCGCGTCGCCATGTGACGCAGAAGCTGGACGGTGGCTCGTGGCGTGACGCAGTCGGACCGTGCACCACCCGCTCCCCCGCCGAAGCTGATCGTCTCGACATCGACTCCCACCTTGGTGAGGAAGTCATGTTGACGCTTCAGTCCCGCCGCCAGCGTTCGCTCTCCGTGCTTCGTCGCGACGAGAATCGGCAGCGTGCTGGCCTGCAGATTGTGACTGACCTTGAGGATCAGCCGAGCCGACTCGGACAACGGCGGCGACGTGTGTTGAGCAACCTGCTGCAGCTTCGCGACCTCCTCGCGCGACGGTAACGCAGCGAGTGAGTTCTCACCCAGAGTTGATGCGGTCACGGAGACTCCCGCGCGGGAGAGCGCCTCGATGAAGAGCGTCCTGGCGTGGGAGGCGGCATCCGAGATTTCGGCCACGCGCACAACCGGCTTGTGTCCGATGGCAATCTTGCCCGACACGGCGAAGCGTCCCGCACCGAGGTCGTAAATCGAGGCGGAGAACGGCGTTCCTTCCGGCGCGGTGTCGATCTTCGCGTCGATGCGGATCGCGGCCGATTGAGGCCGCCACGTCAGCCTCGCCGGTTGACCAAGCTCGGCCGGTTCAATGAGCAGATCGATCACGTTGTCGTTGATGATGATCGGCGTCAGTGTACTCGGGCCGCTTCCCGTCCCCTCGGACTTGTCGAACAACCGGTCATCGATCAGGACGTCACCGCGCACCCGCTTGATCCCGGCGGCAGCGACTTGTTTCGCAAGGTCGTTCAACCCGCCGAGCGGATCGGGCGCGGTGAGCGTCGCGTCGGTGTTGCCGTTCGCGTAGGTGTGGTCCGAATCGACGAAGGCGATCTCACCGGTCTCAGTCGTCCGCCCGCCAAAACTCAGATCACCCGAAGCGACGAGAATCAGATCGCCCACCAGTTCGCCGGTCTCGCTCACCTCGCCCCGCCTCACGATTGGAGTCACAAACCGGTGCTCGACCCCGAACGCATCCAGGGCACACGCAATCGAATAGAGCTTCGTCGTCGAGGCGGGAGCAAACAACTTGTCGGCCTGCTGCTCGAAGACCACCTCCCCCGAGGCCATGTCCACGAACAACGCTCCCCAGTGAGACTGCTTGTAGCGCGGCTGTTCGATGACGGACTGGATCGCCGTGGCGAGCGGTTCCCCGGCGAAAGACCAGCCGGAACACGAGGCCAGAAGGGTCAGCCCGATGACGATTTGAACAAGGCGGCGTTGACGAGTGAGCACGATGGAATCCTGCGAACAAGGGACGCAACACAAGCGCGGGGTCTCTGCACAGATGACTCCCAAGAGTCGTCTGGCCGGGCACGACAATCAAGGCTGGCGGAAGGTGTGTGTCTGATCGACGGCAAGCCCTCGTTCGACGGAAGTCTGGCCACCGGGCCAATGAATCTCCAGCGTCTGAATTTCCGAGGCCGCTCCCACGCCGAAATGCAGGTCGAAACTGTTCTGTGAGCAGTACGTGGAACCGCTCCGAACCTCACGCAATTGTGTGTTGCCCCCGGACGTCAATCGCGCGGTGGCGTTGATTGCGGGACTTCCGTGCTTGTTGAGCAGCCGCACTTTGGCCCAATGGCCGCTCGTCGCCGTTTCGTTGTGGAGCAGGAGCGGTCGAGCGTCCATCGCCGTGATGAGCAGGTCCGGTTTGCCGTCATCGTCGTAGTCGCCGACCGCCAGACCGCGCAGGGACTCGGCCAGTTGCAGGCCGGGACCGGATTGACGCGAAACGTCCCGCAGTTTGCCTCCCACGTTGTGCAGCAGCGTCGGGAGTTGCTTGTAGGTTTCGTGCAATGTCGGGCAGGCATCAACCTGCGGATAGATGTGGCCGTTGAGGATCAGCAGATCGAGTTTGGCATCGAGGTCGTAGTCCAGAAAGGCGCAGCCCCAGCTCATTTGAGTGTAGGTGAAGTCCTTCATGCGCTGGCTGGCGCTGATGTCCGAGAAAAAGAGCTGGCCTTCGTTTTTGTAGAGCGTGCAGTAGTCGAGTGCGAAGTTGGTGACGAAGATCTCCTGCAAGCCATCACCGTCGAAGTCGGCGGCATCGACACCCATGCTCCCCTGAGGCCGACCGTCGGCCGTGACTCCGGCACCGCTCCAGCCGCCAATCTCGGTGAACGTTCCGTGTCCGTCGTTGCGGTACAGGAAGTTCGGATTCGAGTCGTTGGCGACATAGACATCGACATCGCCGTCCCCGTCGAGATCCGACGCCACGACTCCCAGCCCGTAGGACTCGGCCGTGTCCGTCATGCCCACCTGGTCGGTCGTGTCCGAAAAGGTCCCGTCGCGGTTGTTGTGAAAGAAACGGTCCTGGCCGCCCCGCAGCCCGAATGGACCGGCCATGACCTTGGCGGTGTTTTGCCAGACAGTGGTCCGTTCCCCTCGCAGGACTTCGTCGAAAGTGCAGTCGATGTACTTCACGACGTAGAGATCGAGCCACCCGTCTCCGTCGGCATCAAAGAAGGCCGCACCGGCGCTCCAGCCGGGCGTGGTCACACCGGCTCGTTCGGCAACTTCCTCAAACGTGCCATTGCCCCGATTTCGATACAGCCGACTCGGGCCGAAGTTCGTGACATACAAATCGACGTGGCCATCGTTGTCGAAGTCGGTGGCACAAACACCGCAGCCCCAGTCATCGCCGCCGACGCCAGCCTGAGCCGTCACGTCCTCAAATCGTCCCTGGCCCGCGTTGCGGTAGAGCGCATTGCGACCCTTTTCGCGAACTCGTCTCGGGCTGTCATCCAACGCCCAGGCGTTCACCAGAAACAGGTCGAGCAGCCCATCCTCATCGAAATCAATCCACGCGCAACCGGAGCCGACAGATTCCAGAATGTGATTCTTGTCGAGTCCGCCGCAGTACAGAACAGTCTTGAGACCCGCTTCATCCGCCACGTTGACGAACCGCGCCTCATCTTTCGTGGCTGAAACGGCCGGAGGGTGAGTCGCCGGTTGAGCGTGCTGCGAGTTTGTGGTCGCCGCCGTTGAGCCGTGCTCGTCCAACTTCGCCGTCGATGCGGGAGGAGCAGGACCACACCCCGATGTCCAGAGCGCGGCGAACAACAAGACGGGTCCAAATCTGCGCATCGTGAAAGCCAAGGCGGACCCAATCCTGAGGAATGCCCACCAGCGAACAGAAGCTGGCTGGCTGGCTGGCTGACAAACCGAAAGTCTAAGCCAAAGACCCCTCACCCTGACCCTCTCCCAGCAAAGCCGGGGCGAGGGGATTCGTCGAAGTTCCTTATTTTTGTTCCGGCGCGATCGCTTTTTGGTACAGCGCGTCGAGGCTCTTCGCCGCTGCGGCAACTTGTTCGGCGGTGGCCTTGTCTCCAAGTTGGGCGATCGACTTGGCGGCGGCGAGGACGGCCTTTTTCTCCTTGCTGTCGATCCACAGGTAGTCTTCCTTGGTGTCCGCATCGGTCTTGTGCGTGGACCCGGCCTTCGCCAATCGCTGGCGAATGGCCTGCACGCGCTTGTCGCCCTCGTTCGCCACGTTGGTGACTTCGGCGGCGGCCGCTTCGAGATGCTTCAGCACATCGTGCCCACCCTGTGCCGCCTTCAGGTGTTCCTGCGCCGCCTGATGGTGGTGAGCGATGATCGTCTTGACGACCTGGTCTTCTGTCTTGCGCACCTCAACGAGCACGATCGCCAGATGTTCGTAGCTTTCGACAGCGGCATCGAGCGAACCGACAGCAGGAGCGACGGGATCGGCTCCGAGAATCGCGCTGCTCAGCAGGACGGATACAAACAAGGAATTCATCGCGTCGTCTCCTGTTGCATGTGAAAGGGCCGGAAACAAAACTGGATCGAACATCGCTGACCGCAGTGCCCGGACGCGCGTGAGTGTAACGTCCAGCACGCAGGGGTAAACGACAGCGAGGCACTCACAAGTGTTTCACTCAAGTTCGCGCAAGGCATTGCCATCACTTTTTCGCCTCCTCGCGTGGCGGTTCAAAGTTCTGGAAGACGTTGTCTCGCTCCAGTTGCAATTGGAACGTGTCCGAGACCTTGGTCATGAACTGGCAGCGGGAAATCCACCAGATCGCGTCGAGCGCCCGCTCGGGGCCGAGTGCCTGCTCGACCCGTTCGACATCCTGAGCCGAGACGGTCCACGGCGCGCTGGTCATCTGTGAGGCGAGCGAGAATGTGGCACGTTCACCCGGAGCGAAGCCCGACCAGTTCCCCTCGGCCATCTGGCGCGTGCGGTCGACAACCTGTTCGCCGCTGAGTCCGCCGACCTGCATCAGCATTTCGCAGTGGCCCATGCAGTAGAAGCACCGCAGTTCGCGGGTGACCACCCAGAAGACGCTTTCCTCAAACGCGCGGTCCTGCTTGGCCTCGTTGCCAAACACGCGGAGGCACTTGACCCACGCGGGGCCAAGCTGCGGCTGTCGGCCGATGACCAGCCGGCTCCACCGAATGCGCAGCGGCTTGTCCGGGTTGTAGAGTCCCTTCGGCAGCCGCTCGATCACTTCGTCCCATTCGGGGATGGCGACGCGCGGTGCGCGGTCGCGCTGTTGTTCGAGCCGCGCTTGCAGGGCCTCGAACGAGAAATCGGACCATTGCGGTATGCGAACGTCATCGGCTGCGGAGGTGGTCGGCAACGCCGGTCGAGTCGCTGGAGGAGTCAACGACCCTCCGGGCGTCGAGTTCGCGAACTTCACATCGAGCGGCGGCAACGGGCCATCCGTCTCAATGGGTAGCGCCAGTGCGTGGACCAGCCGATCCTGGAAGTTGGCGTACGCGGTCAGCAGCACCAACCCGACAAGGCGATCCTCGCCGAAGGCCCGTTTCACCTCATCGACCTGCGCATCGGTGAGGTCTCGTCCCGCGCGAGACAACTGTTCGGCGAAGCGCACGATCAGCCGTTCGCGCTCCTCCAACGATCCGAGTTCGCCCGCCGAGAGCTGTTCGAGCTGAGCGTCCGTCAGCGCCGCCTCCTTCAGTTCGGCACGGGCCAGCGCGAGACCGTAGCCGCTGCGATTGATCCTCGCGGCGGACAAACGAACCAAGCCCCGCTCGCGACCGCTGAACTGGGGCGTCGTGCGATAGAGATGGTCCAGTTCCAGCATCGCGGCGGTCGTGTGAGGCAGCTTGGGCGCGAGAGCCTTCGCCCAGTTTGGCAGCGGTTGTCCCCTGCCAACGGTCGCCTCGGGCAGCAGCCGCCACGCTTCGTCGTTCGTCGCCAACTCAACTCGCGGTCGCTCATGAAAGACAGGAGCAGTGTCACGCTTCCCCTGAGTGGCCTCTGGCTTTGGGGACGTTGCATCGACGAGTGTCATCATCAGCGCCTGCTCCATCTCGCCGGTCTTGAAGCCGAACGGGCCGCGTCCGCTCTTGAAGGCGATCTTTCCGGCGGTGTCGATCACGTAGAGCCGCGCGGGCATGCCGCTGTAGGCGTTGCCGGTCGGGTCATCGATCTCGTCCACGAGCAGCGGGATCGAGGGCTTGAGCAACCGATGGCACTGCTGCGCCACGTCGATTCGTTCGGCGGTGGTTTTGGGCTGCGCGACGGCCACACCGACCTTGGCGTTCGATTCCATCTTCCAGCCGTCGGTCGGATGAGCCTCGCGCACATAGACGCCCAGAAACACGGCGGCGTCCTTGAACCGGCGATAGACGTCCTCGACGCCCGGATACATCGAGCGGAATGGTCCGCAGGTGAAGTTGCCAAACACCAGCACCACCGGTTTCGAGCCGATCACTTCTGACAGACGCACCGTGCGCGAGCCGTCATGCGTCTTGAGTACAAAGTCCGGAGCCAGCTCGTTCACCGACGGGCCTTCCTGCAACGAACCGACCTCGCCAGCGAAGAGGCCCTTGAGCAGCAAATCGGGCGTCGGAGCATCACCCGGAAGGAAGCCGGAGGACAACCCGGCGAGCCATGCTTCGCGCATCTCTTCCGAGTTCACTTCGTCCCGGCCCTGAGCCACCGCATCGAAGAAGGCCAGCCATTCCTCGCGAGCCAGCTTGCCGTCGCCATTGGGGTCCATGCGGCGGAACAACCGATTGGCGACGTAGGCGTGCTGCACCCACGAATTGCGATCCGACCAGTCGAGATCGTCGCCGGTGATCTTGCCATCACGGTTGCGGTCGAGACGGGCAAACCATTCCGGCTCGCCCTGAAACTTGTCGGCTTCGATCCCGTCGGCGGGAGTCACTCCATGCCGTTCGGCCAGCCACGCGAACGAGTAGCGCGACTGAGCCGGTCCAAACCAACCCTCACCCGGTCCCATGCGCGAGCCGCGCTGGATGGACAGAAACATCCGCATCGCCTCGGGCGGCGTCCGGCCCGCAAAGGCGCGTTCGATCTCCTCGACGGGAACATTCACCAACTCGGGATTGACCGTGAATGGAGGCGGCCCGTTGAGCGGGTCGAGCGCGGACGCCGGTTGCGACTCGTCACCAGCAGCCATCAGCAGAGATGTCATGACAGGAAACCACATCACAGAGAAGAGAAGACGTTTCATGAATCACAATCCAGACAGAAGACGATCTTGGAAATTGGTCGATCACCACTCAACGGCTGACTCGATCTTGGAGTACCAGGCCGCAACCCCTTTCCGTCCCGCATGCACCTCAGAGCCAGATGATGACACCCGTCGATGACGCAACAGACTGACCACTGATGGCACGGATTTCACAGATGGCACAGATAAGAGGGGAGGCGAGAAGTGTTCTCGGCCTTTGTCTGATCCGTGAAATCTGTGTTATCTGTGCCATCCGTGGTTCCGGGGCTTGCTCTGGGTAGCGGCTCGGCAGATTCGTCTCACCACAAATCAAAATGTTCCAGCCAGACTCCTCATTTTTCCAATCGCAGGCCGGCCGACTCGGTGATGCGGTCGAAGGAGGCTCGGTTGGTGGTGTAGCTGATCGTCTGCACGACATCGCGCGGGCTGGCTTGCTTCACCGCTTCGGCCACGTCGGCGTCGGTCAGAATCACCGGGGTGGTCGCGAGTTTGCGGGCCAGCGTGAACAACGAACGTTCTTTCGGAGTGAACTCGGACCAATCTCCATCCAACTTGTAGACCTGATCGTCCGACCAGCCGAGAGCCTTCATGCGCTGCAACGCCTGGCCCGTCGCGTACCACGCCCGGTCTTGCCGGGCGATGACCCAGGCGATTTGCGCCTTCATCAGCGGCGTCAGATCGCCCCGCTCTTCAGCCGAGCGAATGCTGCTGATGCGGCCCTTCGCACTGTTCGGGAACGTGGCGAGCAGCCGCACCCACTGTGGAATCGCTGCGTCCGAGAAGCCTTCCGGCAACACTTCCTTCGCCTTCGCTTCATCGGCCAGCGGCAGCCGTGGCGTTCGCGAGCGGGCCGCCTCCAGCGCCTTCTCAACTTCGCCGCGCGATTCGAGCGCCGGACGATTCGCGACCGTCATCCGACTCGGCTTGCCGGTCGCCGGGTCCATCGTCACGGGGGCAACCTTGGAGATCAGACCCTGGAACTTGGGCGATGTCGGCGTCAGATAGGTCTGCTTCGTCTCGACGGCAGGAGCGGCCTTCTCGGTCGCGGCCGTCGCGGCTTCTCCGCCAGCGCGACGATTCCCAAAGTTGCCCCCTCCCGACGACTGCGGGATGCCGGCTCCTTCCTTCCAGCGGTTGATCGAGTTGTTCCCCGCCATCGACAGGATCATCTCCAAAATTTGCTTGTCGGTGTAGAACTTCCTCAGCCCGTCGATGTCGGCGTCGTTGAGGAGATGCGGCTGATACGTGAACTTGCGGGCGAACGTGTAGGCCGCGCGCTGTTCCGGCTTGTGTTCCGACCAGTCTCCATCGAGAGCCGCGATCTCGTCCTCGGTCATCCCCGCGCCGAGCAGCTTCGACTCCTGATGGCCCAGACAGTACTGGCAGTTGTTGGTGCGCGAGACGATCCAGAACAACTGCACCTTGAAGGCGTAATCGAGCGAATTGTCGGAGTCGTTGTCGCGTCCGAAGCCTCCGCCCCCCGCACCGCGTCCCTCGCCACGCCCCTGTCCGCCCGGCGCGCCCGTTCCACGTTGCCCGTCGCCCTGCGACATGTAGTGGTAACGGAGCAGGCCCTCGTAACCGCCGCCTCGTTCGCCGAGTTTCTCCTTGTCAGCGTCCGTCAGTTCGGGAAGCGGGATGCGCAGCGTGCGGCCCTTCATGTCTTCGAGATATTCCTTCATCTCGGGCCGAGTCAGCGGGATGGGACGCGGAGCTTTGACGGAATCAACCGCCACAGCATTGGTGAGCGGCGAGCCCGCCAAGCCGACGGCCAAGGCGATTACAGACAACGATGCGAAAGAGATGCGTTTCAGAGACATGTGTGGAACCTCGCGAGATGGGGGACGGAAAAGGATCAATTCATTGTAGGGTGGGACAAGCTCGCTTCGAGCGCCGGCCCACCATGTTCATTTCTGTGTTGCGGTCAAAACTCTGCGACAAACCGGAAGGGTGCTCCTGCCCACCCATATCGCTTCGCACAGCGATTTTTCTGCCTGTCTCTTTCTGTCTACTTCTTCCTGTCCCGCCAAAGCAGGTAGACAGAAAGAGAGAGGCAGAAAGATGAAAACGATGAAGTCATGGTGAGCCTACATCTCGTGGCGACATCTCCTGCTGCGCGCCTTACTTGGTTTGGCCGACGAGCGTCGCACTTCCTTCGAGCGGCAATCGCAGCATTTCGGTGAAGCGGTCGAACATGTTGGCGTCGCAGGTCAGGAAGATGATCTCGGCGACTTCGTTGTCCGAGAACAGCTTCCGCAGCCCGGCCACGTCTTCATCGACGATGGTGTGCGGACCCGATGTCAGTTTGCGGGCGAACGCGAATGTTGCCCGCTCGGTCGGAGTGAGGGCGTCCTCGCTCACGCCGATCGCGAACAGCACGTCGTCGGGCACTCCCAGCGCATTGAGTCTCGTGCGGGCGTGAGCCATCGAGTACCACGCGCGATTCTCGCGCGAGACAACCCACGCAATCTGAGCCTTCAGTTTCGGATCGAGCTTCCCATCACGGGCAATCGCCTGACGGTGCTTCCACAATCGCAGGGCGGATGTCGGTGAGTACGCTGATGCCTGCACCCACGCGGGCGGTGTCACTCCCGGTGTATCGGCGGCCAGCGCCTGTCGAGCCGTTTCGATGGCAGGCAGCTTCACGGACGAGGTGCGATTGCGGCAAGCCGTCATCGCCGCTTCGGCCTCGGCCCGCGATTCCCAAGCGGCTCGCGGCTTGTAGTCGAGCGGCGCAACCTTCGTTTCAATCTTCGAGAACTCGTCGGACGTCGGCGTGTCGAGCTGACTCGGCTCATCCCCACCGAACGACTTGTCCTGCGGGATGCCGGTCGAGGCGGTCCAGCGGTTCGTCGAGTTGTTGCCGGCAATCGTCTGCAGGATGTCCACGAACTGCTCGTCCTTGAAGTGCTGCTTCATGGCGGCGATGTCCTCGTCCGTGACGAGGTGCGGCGTCAGCGTGACCTTGCGCGTGAATCGCATCGCGGCCTGTTCGGCGGCGGGAAACGCGGTCCACTTGCAGTCGAGCGACGCGATCTGGTCGTCGGTCATCCCCGCCCGCTTCAGCTTCAACTCCTGATGGCCCAGGCAGTACTGGCAGTCGTTGGTGCGCGACACGATCCAGAACAGTCGCGTCTTGAACGCAAAGTCGGGAGCCGACTGCTGCTGATTCAGCGTCGCATTGAGATTCTGCGGCGCGGACGATCGCTGTCCCCGCGTATTCGATATGGAGGACGATGAACTCGACGACGAGTTCCGCGAGGACTGCCATGACTCGGGCAGGTAGATCGACCGCAGCCGGCCGTTGTTGACCGAGCGTCGTCCCGAGGCGATCTCGTCCGGCGTGAGAGCGGGAAGTGGAATGCGCGCCTCGCGCCCCTTGAGCGCTTCGATCGTTCGCTTCATCTCGGGCCGAGTCTTCGTCAGCCCGGTTCCAATCTCCGCAGACCAACCGTTCGCTGTGACGATCGCAACGCACAACGCGCCGCCCCACCAACCAAGATGTCTCATGAGTTGTCTCCCCCGTTGAAAAAGTTGAATGATCACTACGCGAGCCCAAGCGGCCAGACTGTGGCTCGAATCGCACTCAGGCCGGTCTCAAATATCGATTTCATGGACGTAAAGAAACTTGTCGAGTCTGGTGATCTCCAGCATCTCGCGAATGTCACCCGACGGATTGAAAAGATGAACCTCAATCCCCTGGCATTGGGTCGAAGCGATAATTCCCAACAGGTCGCTGGAAATCAGTCGCACTCCCGTCAGATCGAACGCCAGCGACGTGCAGTCGTGTTCTCGAACCAGTTCCGCGAGTTCCTCGCGACAATCGGCAAAGTTCAGATCGTCGAGAATCTCCCGGCCTCCAAACCCGATGACGGTCAGTACTCCGGCTTGGTAGACCTCCAATTCAGTGACCATTTGCATTTGAAAGCACCTTTGAAAAGTGGTCCCGTTTCCTGAGTGGCGACCGACTTGCGCCACGAGCCAGAACTCACCGCTATTCGTCGGATCGAAAGACAGTGACCACCGGCGACGTTCCCACGACATAGTCCACTTCTTGGTTGATAGTACGTCCCTTTTCGTCCTTCAGGATCCGACGCACCTTCAAGTGCAGGTTGGTCCCATCGCTGTGATCCTTGGGAAGGACTTCAAACGCTTCCAATTTTTTGCCCGTTTCCCAATCCGAATCCCGGCCGACGATCTTCGGGGCAAGGTCGCCCACCTTCTTGCCGTCCTTCCAAGCCGTCAGAAACGCGGTGCAAGCCTCCCGCGCCTTGGGTTGGTTGAGCGACAGACTGCGGGCAGATCGACTGCAACCGGCCGCCAACACACACAGCATGACCATCGCGAGCAGCCAACGCGGCCACTTGGCGATCAAACGGACTGACATCGGAAACGACCTCTGAAGGGAACTCAAACGGGAACGCGAAACCTGGCACCAGCGAGTGGGAAGCGATGAGGTGCGGACTCCGTCGTGCGCACGCGCTGGAACAGAAGCCGCCGACATTCATCGAGTGTCGGCGGCCCCGATTGCCTCGCTAGAAGTCGCCGAGGAGTTCGCCCCCTTCTCGCGTGCCGAGGCCGCGCCAGGTAGCGAGGTCAATATTCGACGACACGAAACGGACGGCACCATCGCACAGCAGAAGATGCACGCCACCCGTGTGCATGCTGTTGGCCGTCGTCGCGATGCGTCCCGGTGGATACATGCACGAACGATCGTTCGGGGTCAGAACGTGATAGTAGTAGCTGATGGTGTGATCCGGCGTCATCCAGGGGACTCCGCCGTTGGACTTCCCTTGTGTCGCTACGGTACCGATGTTCGCCGCCCGGCACTGATCGCGTGCTTCATCCGCCGTGTTGGGAAGCGTGCCGGGTTGGAACGTGTCCGTTTCCGGCGTGATCAGGCCATTGCTGCCGTCGCCCAATCTCCTCTCGGACATCATCGCCGTTTGGCTGGTACCGTCCGTGATGTGGCCCATGCGTGTGAAACTCCTGGAGTAAAACACCCCCGTGGGTATCGGCATACCGTATGTGGGGTTTCCGACAACCGTTGAGGGGAGATCGTTCAGGATGTGGCTACCGGTGTTCGTGTAGTAGTTGTTCCGGCCGCCCGCGAGCAGGGGCATCTTGTCGGGGTCCGAGGGGCAACGGAAAGCCGCGATATTCGTGGCCAACGCGGCGGCATTGTTCGCGTGTGTGCTGCTCACATTGAAGTCGATCGTGTTGTACAACGGAGCCTGATCGATGAACGGGAGAATTCTCGGATGCATCGACATGTTCGGGGAGTTCTTCCCCATCGGGAAGCCCCTGAAATTGTCGTGGTAATTGTGCAGTGCCAGCCCCAGTTGCTTGAGGTTGTTCTTGCACTGAGTCCGCCGGGCGGCCTCGCGCGCCTGCTGGACGGCGGGCAACAGCAGGGCAATCAGGACCGCGATGATCGCGATCACGACGAGCAGTTCGATCAACGTGAAGGCACGACGAGAACGAGAGCGATTCATGGAACGACCTTTCAAGATGGCAGCGCGATTGCGCGAAAAGTGAACTCAGTCAAAACGAAACCATGCAACGCATGAGCCGCCCATCGACATCAGGCGCGACTCGGAGCCATAGACGACGGCTGGCATCAGGCCCATCGGTGGCAGACGCGCGGAGTCACGAAACGACTCTCACGGCAACTGCCTCGTGCGAAAACCGACTTCGCCGCAGCAGGTTCACCACCGAGCCACCTTGCGAGGAGATGCTCCTGCGCGTGGTGCAATCTGAACCTGCCAGGACGAACGTCAGATGAGACGCCTTCTTGACGAAGACGACTCCTTCCGCAACACCGACCGGACGACCATGCGATGGGGCGCGAAAATGCTCAAACATGTTGAGCGGTCTCACCGCGCGCAGGCCATGCCAGCAGAGGGGTCAGGCGGCGCGAGGAGGCCGGAAGATGCGGTCCGCCGGGCCATCGACAACGTGATCGACGACCGTCGCGCGGAACAGAGAGTTTTCATCGCCAACCGTCAGCCGGGCGATGGTGCAGAGAATCATGTCACTCGCTTGAGGAAGATTCACCGTGCGGGTGGGTGCGGCCGGAACGGGATCGCGTTGACGGCATTGTGGCCCCGAGCAAACGGGCCGCTGCTCTGAATCATTCGATTGATGATTGGACATCGAATCGTGGCCCGCCATCCCGTGTCCAGCCATCGCCCGATCGCCGTGGCCCGCAAGATAATCGCCACAAGTTGCCCAAACCGGACGAGCATCCCAAACGCCAATGGCCAGCAAGCACAAGGACAACAAACTGCCCTTGTGTACAAGCTGCCTCAGCGTATGGGAACCTTGGAATCGCATCACAACTCGTTTGGAAATGAGATCGTCGGCCAATCAGCCGCGTCGAATACGTTCCGCATGGAACGACTGTTGGAATTACTTTCGGCCAAGCCACAGGGAAGTCTTTGATGTGAACGGAGGGCAGACTAACAATCCGCCGCCCCCACTTTCAAGAGTGTTCTCTGAAAGACACCTTGGAATGGACAGAGCCGTTCTCATGCAAGTCTCCAGAAAATGCGGTCCCAATGTCTCTCATGAAGCTCACCCGTCCCCCATGCCGCTGGCCTTGTTGTAGTCTTCCCTGCGGAAAACCAGCAGCGGATCTTTGCCTACGACGAGGTACGTAATCTCACTGTGATTGGGCTCGTCGGCGAGTTTCATCTTCACAACAAACGTCTTCGGTCCGTCGGACGGTTCCTCGCGCAGGACTTCAAACTCGTCGAGCTTTTTACCCGCCTGCCAACGTGCATCGAACGTGTCGATCGGAACTTGAAAGCCCTTCACAGTGCCGTGGGCCGCACCCGATTTCCAGGCGTTGAGAGCCGCCTCCAGCGCGCCGCGCGCCGTGCTTTCCGACGGAATGTATTTTCGATCGGTCTCACCACAACCGATGGCCAGAATTGCCATTGTGATGGACATGGCACTAACGAATCGACGAAACGCAGTCTGCATGATGTGAATCCTCCTCCGGCGTGATGGTTGATAACAACGAATCCTTGTCAGCAGTCGCACCGTCCGCCGCCGAGCGATGCAATCGTTGCCAGCGGCGTCGCCGGACGTGATAGAACAGGACGGGAAGCAGCAGATCGATGACTTCGTCGGCGATCAGGATGCCTCCCAGCACGGGAGCGGCCATTGGGCGGATGACCTCGGCCCCGACGCCGGTACTCCACAGCATCGGAGCCAGACCGAGAACCGTCGTCGCTTCGGTCAGCAGCTTCGGTCGCAGCCGATGCACCGCACCATTCAGCACGGCCTGTTTGAGTCCTGGCAGCGTCAGACGTTCCAGTCCGCCCGCCCGTTCGACCGCCTCGCGCAGATAGACGAGCATCACGATGCCGGTCGCAGCCGCCATCCCGAAGCAGGCGATGTACCCGACACCCACCGCGATCGAGAACTTGTATCCCAACAGCCACTGGCACAGCACGCCACCGGCCAGTGCTCCGGGGGCCGACAGCAGCATCAACCCCGCATCGGCCCAGTCGCGATACGTGACGAACAGAATCACCAGGATGATGAGCAGCACGCACGGCATCAGAATCAGCAGCGTGCGGCGCGTCTGAGCGGCATGTTCGTACTGACCCGTCCATTCGACGAACACGCCCGGTGTCAGAGCGACTCGCGCCGTCACCATGCGCCGCGCATCCGCCACGACATCGAAGGGGCTGCGGTCGCGCACGTTCAGCCGCACGTAGTTCCTCAACCAACCGTTCTCGCTCTTGATGGTGGCCGGTCCTTCGATGACGCTCACCTGGGCAACGGCTTCGAGCGGAACGGTCTCCAGTGACGAAGCGGAGCTGGCGCGAGTGGCGTCATCGACGTTCAAGCTCAGCGACGGACGGCAGGGAATCGGCAGGCGACGCAGCGATTCTTCGTCCTCTTCAGCCGATTGCGGTGCGCTGCGCAGCCGGACCGCCGTTCGTTCGCGACCATCGATCACCTGCGACACGATCCGACCCGACAACGCCGCTTCGAGCACCGCCTGCAAGTCGCTCATGCTGACTCCCAACTCGGCGGCGCGACGCGGATCGGGGACGATTTGAATCACGCCCTTGCCGCGAATCGGATCAGCCACGACATCGGCGGCTCCCGGCACGTCTTTGAGCACGGCCGCGATTTGTTCTGAAGCGGCGACGACATCCTCCAACCGGCGGCCGAGCACGCGCACGCCGACCTCGGTGTTGACGCCCGTCGCCAGCATGTCGACTCGGTTCTGAATCGGCCGCGTCCAAACATTGGTCCAGCCGGGCATTTGCAGGGCGCGATCCATCTCGCCCCCGAAACCCGCCAGACTGTCCGGGTCATGCGGCCACAAGAGCAGTGATCGCGAGAACTCGTCCGTCAATTGACGAACCAGCGCATCGAAGCGCGGATGCGGGTCGATCAGGGGCAACTTGGACAGCGGAGGCAGACCGTGATGAGCCGATTCGTCGTGCGGTTTCGGCGGCGTCGATCGGACGCGGCGAATTTGCTCCTGCATCGAAGCCAGGTCCGCATCGAGAATCGACCACCGCGCAAAACACTCGTCACCGACCAGCCTCAGCCACGTGGGCACGGCGCGTCGATGGAGTTCGCGATTCAGTTCGGCCACGTGGGCCAGCCAGCGCCGGCGGTACTCCTGCTTCACGGCCGCGAGCACGCGCGTTTCAGGCGAGCTGCGTTCGAGACCGAGCCCCTCGCCCATCGATCCGAAGAACTCGGCCAGCGCGCTGGCCGAGGAGCTTCGCGCCGCATCCGCGTTCCGCATCAATTGCTGTCGTTCCAGTTCCTCCAGAATCCGGGGCCACAGCCCGGCGAAAGCTTCCTCGTTGGGAGACTGTGCCAGTTCGCGAATCGCCGCGGCTGGCAGCGATTGCGAGACCACAGCAACATCCGACGGCGTCAAGGCGCGCACTAGTCGTCCGGATCCGTGCAGCTCGCGCCCGGCGTGATCCACGACGAAGCGGCTTAGGTCGTGTTGCAGTTGTGTCTGAAAGGCTTGAGTCAGTTGCCAGGACGTTTCGCGCTGCACCGCCTCGAATCGGAACTGCGCCGCATCGACGATCTCGTGCTGCTGGTCATGCGGCACCGGGTCGATAAGACGCTCGTCGGAGAGTTCCTTCAAAAACCGAGCCGCTATTCGTTCGGCATCGGCTTTGAGCAGACGCCGCTTTAGCCACAGGTCGCGCGCACGGAACTCAATCATCGTCTCGATCATGTCGAGCGGAGCGGGATCGAACGGCGTGTCGGCCCGGCCCGCCTTGCCCGTCACCATCAGGACCTCGGGGAACCGGCACAGCACCATGTTGCGGGCCTTCAGGTCGTCTCCCGACTGCGCGATCGAGGCGCGAGGAATCGTGATCGGCATGTCCATAACCATTCCCTCGTCCAGCGGCAGCCTCAGTTCGGTGCTGATCGGTCGCATGGTCTGCTCGGCGAACAGAGCGAGTGCGATCAGCCCGATCCCTCCGGCGATGCGCGACCAGCGCGAGGACATCGTCCACCCCACCAGCACCAGTGCGCCAAACAAGATAGTCCGAAAGACGAACGGAATGCCGAGTGGAGCTGCCGCCAGCACGAGTGTCACCGCCAGCAATACGATTAGCGGCGCGGGGCGGTCCAGCAGGGAAGCGAGGATCGGCCGATAGACGCCGATCACTCCGCGCACCACCGCGCTGTCGGATTCGTCGCGAATTCGTCCGCGCACCAAGACGGTGCAGAGCGCGGGAACCAGCGTGATCGCGAGGATCGCCGCCGAGACCAGGGCCAGCGACTTCGTCCAAGCCAGCGGGTGATACATCCGTCCGTCGATGCCACCGAGGGCAAACACCGGTGCGAATGAAACCAGCATCACCAGGATCGAACAAAAGACGGGACGGCCCACCGTCCGACAGGCATCCGCGACCGTGTCCCGCACGTCGCCGCGAACCGGCTCGTCGCCAAAGCGTTCTCGCAACCGGTGCATGACGTTCTCGGTCATCACGATCGACGAATCGACGAGGACACCGATCGAGATGACAATCCCGGCCAGCGACATGATGTTGGTCTGCACGTCAAACCAACCCCCCAAACGTAGCAAACTCATTCCAAGGAAAGTTCCCAGCACGGAGAGCGGCAACGTCAGGGCAATGACCAGCCACGCGCGGAAGTGCCTGAGGACCAGCAACACGCAAACGGCGGCCACCAGCAGCGCTTCGATCAGCGTCCGCGAGACGGTGGCCACCGCTCCGGTGATGAGCGGCGTGCGATCGTAGCACGGCACGACGCGCACGCCGGTGGGCAGGCCGGGGATCAACTCGCGCAGCCGGGCTCGAACCGCGCGCGTGACTTCGAGCGGATTGTGGCCGTAGCGCAGATGCACGATCCCCGCGATCGTTTCGTTGCCGTCCTTCTCGAACATCCCGCGCCGCGTGGCCGGTCCCCGGAAGACCTTTGCCACGTCGCCAAGACGCAGGCTGTGACCGTTGGGGAGCGGGATGCGGCGCTGCTCCCATTCGTCCAGCGGACCTCTCGTTGAAGAGTCGGCAGTTGAGGTGGACTCGGGCGCGGCACCAAGCTGGACGACGAACTCGGCGTTCCCTTTATGCAGGACGTGTCCGCCGACGGTCGTCGTCGTGCGTGCGAGTTCGTCGCCGAGATCGCGCACTGTCAGGCCGTGCAGCGCCAGCAGTGCGGGATCGACTTGGATCAACAACTCGGCGACGAACCCGCCGACACTGGCGACCTCGGCCACTCCCTCGACCGAGCGCAATTGCGGCGCGATGGTCCAGTCCTGAACCGCGCGCAGTTGAGCCAGATCGTAGCCTGCGCCTTCGATCGTGTACCAGAAGATCTGACCGGTCGGGATCCCATCGGCCGCCAGTCGCGGGACGACTCCAGCGGGCAGTGTGGACTCCAACGAAGCCAGTCGCTCCTGAACCCGCCGTCGCGCGATCTCGAACGACACGCGGTCTTCAAAAATGACGTGCAGCATCGAGTAGCCGACGTCGCTCGAACCGCGCACGACACGCACGCCCGACATCCCCTGAAGCTGGAGCGACAGCGGATGAGTGACATGCTCATCCACCTCTTGCGGCCCGTGGCCCGGCCAGTTGGTGAAGACGATCACCTGATTCTCAGACAGGTCGGGTACGGCATCCATTGGCGTGCGAACAGCGGCCACGACCCCCGCCACGGCGCAGAGCGCTGCCGTCAGAACCACGACGGCTCGGTGTCGAATCGAACGATCGATCAGCCAGTCAATCATGAAAGGTTTGTGTTTCGGTAGTGATTCAATTTGCGGGCAACCGCGCCAGATACTTTTGCGGTTCTTGTTTCAACCGGGCTTCGCAGCCCACACAACAAATGAAGACCTTGCGCCCGGCCACAGTCACGGGAATCGGACCGCCCATCGAGTTCAGCGGCAACTCGGTGACGGGGCAGATGCGCTGCTTGTCGGCCAGAGTCTGGTCTGCGGGGGAGAGCGATGGTGTCGGCTTGGCCTTCGATGGCGATGCAGGACTGTGGGGCGATGTCGTTGCTGCGGGAGGCGGCGATGCGGCCGGGATCGACGCGCTGCGGTTCGCTCCGAAGTAGTCGGCAGCCAGGCTGGGATTGAGCCTCGTTTCGGCATCAATCAGAAACGCGCCGGCCGTGGCGACGCGCTGGCCGGACTTGAGTCCCTTGAGCACGGGATAGAAGGCTCCGCAGCGCCGGCCGAGTTCCACCGCAACGCCATCGAACTGACCGGGCATCGTCTCGACATAGACCAGCCGTTCGCGACCGCGATCGATGACAGCCGACTCGGGGACTGACAAGACGCCCGCCGAGATCGGGTTCGCCTGGTCTTCAGCTTGCGCGGCGATCAGGCCGCGGACAGGAATCGAAACCGTGGCAGTAACGATGCTTCCCACAGTCAGCGTGGCTGCGTCGTCGAGCAAGATTTGCAATCGCGACACGAAGTTCGAGGCCAGTTTCGACTCGTCGTCATTCACGAGTCGAGCGGTCGCCGGAACCGTCGGACCACTGGAACCGAGCAGATTCACTGCGGCAGGGCGAGGTTCGGTGAAACCCATCGCGTCGAGGGGACCGAGGCTCACTTCAAAACCGACCAGTGGGGAGTGTGGTGGCTCGGCGAGCGATGGCTTTGCCGTTGAGACCTCACTCTGCAAGACGCCCGAGAAAGTCAAATCGTGGTGCAAGGAACGTGGCTCCACCACCGAAGTCCGAATCCCCGCGAGTTGGATGCGATAGGGAGACAACTGCATCCGCGCGATGACACCCTCGGGTAGCAATTGAGCGTCCATCTTCCTGCGCGGGACGAGGTCCATGTTGCAGATCGGACAGATGGCGGGCCACGTCGATAAGACGCCGGGGTCCATCGGGCAGAAGTACTCGTGCCCGGCGGAAACGGATCCCGCCTCCGGACGCCCGCCGAGTTGCCACCACGATCGCTCCCACACGCTGCGCAGCACTTGCCATTGACTGACGACGCCCGCCGCAATCAGCACGACGATCAAGAACCGAAGCCGCACCTGCACGGCTTGCAACCACCACCAGACACGATTCGCCACGCGAAGCCCATCCACCGACGAGGCCGCTACCGTATCGGACGGCTCTTCTGTTGAAGGCGATCTCTGCTCGTCGGTCGCCATGAGAGGTTCCTGTTTTCTGATAGCTATCGCAAAGTCCGACTTTTCTGAAAGCCGGACGTCTCTCCCGAGTTCGTCGTCCCGGAGGGAAGTCCGGCTAACAAGGCCAAGCCGGACTTCAGCCACCAGCCCACGTTTGGCACAGGCGACGTTCCATCAATTCGAAGTGGCCGCTTCGTCGGTCGAAGCTGCATCCTTCGGAGGCGGCTCCTCCATCGGATGCTCCCAGTGAGACAGCAGGTCGTAATCTTCCTGCCGAAACACCCACAGGGGATCGATGCCGACGACGACGTAGCGTGCGCGTTCCTCTTTCTCGGGATTGGCCCAGCGCAGGCGAACGGCCAGGCAGCGCGGCGCGTTGCCGGGGACTTCGCCCAGGATTTGATAGTTGCTGAGTATGGGTAATTCCCGGCGCTGCGAATCGACGACATGCACGACCGGCTTCGTGTCGGCCACCGGTCCGGCCGGCAGCCCCTTCTTCCAGTCGTCGAGTGACGCCTTGACCGCCGCCTCGGCTTGAGTGACTGAAGGAACGTAACGAGCCGACGAATCGCCGCACCCCGTCAACAGCGCTGCGAACATCGCCAGACAGACAACGTCGCAGCCTGCGGCTCGCTGCCCACGAAGAGACTGCACGACCATCGCTCACTCCTCCATCCGCCGCATCACTACGGAGCCTGAACCACTTCGCCGCCAGCCCGCGAACCGATGGCACGCCACACATTGAGGTCGATGTTCTCACTGTAGAAGTGGGTGGCTCCGTCACCCATCATGACGTGGACGCCACCCGTGTGGCGACTGCTGGCGGACACCTGCATGGCCATGTTGGTCATCGAACCGGTGAAGCCGGTCCCCGCGCAAGAGACCGTGTTCGGCACGGCCACATGGTTGTATTGCGTGCAGCAGTTCTCTCCCATGACCCAGCTATAACCCCACTTGCTCGTCAACGGCGTCGCCGTGGCCGTGTTGATCGAATTGCACGTCGAATACGTCCCCGCCAGCGACGTCTGGGCCGGAATCACGAACAGATCGGTCTTGGGATCGGGAGTGCCGTGCCCGCGCATCTTCTCGCTGAAGAACGCCGTGTTGCTCAGGCCGTCGGTTACGTCGCGGCTGCTGCAACGGCTGCCAAAGTAGAACACACCAGTCTGGACTTCGCTGAGGGCAATATCGGGGACGGCAGGATTGCCTGGACTGTCGCTGCGGTCGCACAACCAGCCTCCCTGGTTCCCGGCGTAATTGTTCTGTCCGGCCCACGGGTCATTGACGCCCGTGTCCGATGGACAGAAGAACATTGCCACCCTGGTGCGGCTCCCCGCCGCATTGGTCCCGGTCGGACTGACGTAGGCCGGCATAAACGCGATGACACCACCCATCCCCGGCGTTTCCGGTGGGTAGGAGAAGTCGATCGAGTTGTACAGCGGAGCCTGATCCAGAAACGGCAGCAACATCGCGTGCTGCGACCACCGGGCGTAAACGGGAGCGCCGGCGTAGCTTGGTCCCTTGCCGAATGGGAAGACGCTGTGAGTATCCAGATAGTTGTGGATCGCCAACCCGATCTGCTTGAGATTGTTCTTGCACTGCGTTCGCCGAGCCGATTCGCGCGCCTGTTGGACGGCGGGCAACAGCAGGGCGATCAGGACCGCGATGATGGCGATCACGACGAGGAGTTCGATCAATGTGAAGGCACGACGAGAATGAGAGCGATTCATAAAACGACCTTTCAACAAGGTGGCGCAATTGCGCGAAAAAGGACTCCGTCAAAACTAAAGCCATGATGTCGGACGAGCCGCCCTTCAACATCAGGCGACTCCCTTCGCAACACCGACCGGACGGCCGTGCGACGAGGCGCGAGAAGAATGCTCAAACATGTTGAGCGGTCTCGCCGCGCGCAAGCCATGCCAGCAGAGTGGTCAGGCGGCACGGGGAGGCCGGAAGATGCTGTCCGCCGGGCCATCGACAACGTGATCGACGGAGGTCGAGCGGAGCAGGGAGCTACCATCGTCATCCGTCAGCCGGGCGATGGTGCAAAGAATCATGTCACTTGGTTGAGGAAGATTCATCGTGCGGTGGGGTGCCGCCGGAACGGGATCGCGTTGACGGCATTGCGGACCCGAACAAACGGGCCGCTGTTCTGAATCGTTCGACGAATGATTGAACCGCGAATCGTGGGCCGGCATCCCGTGTCCAGCCATCGCCTGACCGCCGTGGCCCGCAAGATAATCGCCACAGGTTGCCCAAGCCGGACGAGCATCGCAGACGCAAAAAGCCGCCAAACACAGGGACAGCAAGCTGCCTCTGAGCAGGAACCGCGTCGGCGTCTGAGTGTCTTGCCACCGCATGAAATGTCGTCCGGAAACGTTTTCGTCCGAGCCATCGAGTGAGCCAACTACGCCATTCGTCCTCAACCCGCTGGGATGTCCACCGGCTTCGCCGGACGAAAACTTTGGACTGGATCGGGGTTGTGAGCCTAACAAGTGTCGACTTCAAAATTCAAGACTGTTGTTGGAGCGTCGTCAGATTGAGCGGTATCTCCCTCTCTCAACGCTCATCGCGCGAGCGACCCTCCAATGCGCAACCCATCGTGATCGCGGACAATCCGGCCACGCCGGGCTACGCCGGTTCGGCGTCGTCTCGCACGCTGAACTCCAGCTTCCAACGTCCGCTGCCCCGGGTGCTGACGCACCACAGTTCCAATAGGCCCAACTCGGTGATCTTCGTGTGGAATTGAACCGGGACGTAGTTGTCGTCGAGTGCGTCGTCTTTCGGCAGCGTCGCTTCGAGCGAATCCGTCTCTGTCAGTTCTTCGTCGGTCCAGCGTTGCAACCGGACTCCTTCTCGATCGTCCTTGCGGGTTGACGAGCTGAAGAACCGGAAGTGGGCGGGCTGGCCGACGATGAGGCCGATCGAATCGGAGGGCACGTCGAGTTCCGTCCCCTCTTCCATCCCGAACGGGACCACGCAAAGAGCCCGCAGCGGACGCGGGGCACCGGGGATCGCGAGGCCCGCCGATTCGATGCCGATGTAGTACGACCGGGCCGCGCCGCCGCGAATCCTCACACCACCGTTGACCTTCGCCCAACCGTAGTACGCCGCGCCGCGAGCCACCGCGTAGTCGAGGTCGTGCGTCCCTTCGAGGGGCTGCGGAGCCGTTTCGGGAAACCAGCCTTTCAGCACGTCGAGCAACCGCGTGCGCATGGCATCCGCCTTGAAGACGCCGCCGTTGAAGAGGACGTGGGTCGGACGAATCGGCTCTCCATCCGACGGCCCGTGACTTTGGAGGAACCCGGCCAGATGCTTCGTCACGGCGGTGTCGGCTTCGTAGGGGAGGCCCAACTCCTGGAAACCCGACGCGCGTTGACGAGCCGGTCGATCGGCGACGGCACACTTCGGGAAGAAGCCATTGACGAGCAGATCGATCGTACTGTCACGCGGCACATCGACGGTGACTGTGCCGCCGATGAGCTTGCTCCCGCGACCGAGCACGCTGACCGGATGCTTCTTCGGCCCCTCGGGCGACAGCAGCGTCTCCTTCGCCATCCGGCAGGAATGCCACAGCGAGACCGACTGCCACGGATCGAGCGTCACGCCCTTCTTCGCGAACAACCCGGCGACGTGATGCGCGAGGGCCAGGTCCATGTTGTCGCCACCGACCAGCAGGTGGTTGCCAACGGCCAGCCGCTTCAACACCAACTCGCCCCCCTCCTCCGCCACGCCGACCAGCGTAAGGTCCGTCGTCCCGCCGCCCACATCGCACACGAGCAGCGTGTCGCCGACCTTCATCACCTTGCGCCAGCGGTCTCCCATCGCGGTCAGCCACGAGTAAACCGCCGCCTGCGGTTCTTCGAGGAACACCACTCCATCGGGCAGCCCGGCGAGCGACGCCGCTTCGCGAGTCAACTCGCGCGCGCTGGCATCGAACGACGCGGGAACGGTGAGTACGACTTCCTGCCGCGCGATCGGGTCGTTCGGAAAGGCGTCGTGCCACGCGGCGACGAGATGCTCCAGATATCGTCGTGCCGCCGTGACGGGCGAGACCTTCGCGACATCATCTCCCGCGCCCCACGGCAGGATCGCCTGATGCCGATCGACTCGACTGTGACAGAGCCACGACTTGGCCGCGCCGACCGTCCGCTCCGGCAACTCGGCCGACTGCCGCCGAGCCATCTCCCCCACCGCGAACTCGCGATCGGTGGCCCAAGGCAAATCGTAAGCCCCCGATGCCGCCTCGATCTTCGGCGCGAGGTAGAGGAACGATGGCAACAGATCCCGATTCTCCACCGTCGCCGGAGCCACAAGCTGAGGGATCGGCAACAACGTGACCCCGGGCTTCTCCGTATCGAGTGCAGCATAAGCCAGCGCACTGTTCGTCGTTCCGAGATCAATTCCGATGATGTACTTCGCACTCATTTCGATATTCATCCAATTTCGACTTCAGCGGGAGCAACCGTCTTTGCGGCGGAATCGCTTCCTGTGAACTGTGGCAACTCGCACTTGGTTGCTTCCCAGCCGTGGTGCTGGAGCGTGCCAGCGAAGGGTGCGTCGCCGGTCACTTTGCCGGTGAGGCGATACCGTGCGGCATCGAACCCGGCGGGAACGTTGACTCGCGCGCCTTCTTCGTCCGCGACGACAGGTTGCAGCGCGAAGAAGCGTTCGAGGACTTTCGCGCTGTCTCGCTGAATGGCTCGCGCCGCCGCGCCGACTTGTTCGTCCGCGTAGCCGCTCAAATCCTCCTTGAGGAAATCCACAAGTCGTGCTTCGCGCTGAAGCGTTGCCAGCAGCGTGATGGCTTCGCTTTGAGTCGGCTTCTTCGGCTCCGGGCGCTTCACCTCAATCGGTTTCAGTTCCGGTGTTGGCGGCGCAACCAGGGGTTGAGGAGCGGGAAGACCCTCACCCTTCAACGCTTGTTCGACGCGCGCGGCCGTCTCGGCGTTGAACAACGATCCGAAGAAGGCGCGGAATGCCGTGAACACTCTGCCCATAAAATCACTCTCCATCAAAGTGTGTTGCCGGATCGAAGTAGCGCGGCTGGCCTGGCAAATGTCAACCAACGCCCTCGGTCGCGCAGGTCGTTGCCAATTTGAAGAGACGATGAATCCCGCGGGGCTTGGTGGACGCTGTGCGGGTCCGCGCGTAGAGTCTTGCCGGGTTGATCGTCTTGCTTGCGCTGCGTGGGAGATCAAGAGAAGACCCCTCACCCCAACCCTCTCCCCGCAAGGCGGGGCGAGGGGACAAGACAGGCAACCGACACAATCACCCGCCGCGCTCGCACTCGTTGCACCAACGATCTCGAAAGTTGATGACCCGATGAAAGTCCAGCAGTTTCTCGAACATCACGGTCTGTCGCAGAACCCGTTCTCGCAGGAGGACGCGCAGACGGATCCCCTCTTCCAGCAGGTCTGCTCGCACGGGACGTTTCATCCCGCGTGGGACAAGATCTACGGCGATCCCGGCACTCCGGCGACCGCCGTTGTGTTCGGCGAGAAGGGGGCGGGCAAGACGGCGATCCGACTGCAGATCGTGGATCACACGTCGGACTACAACAAACAGCATCCCGACGCGCGCGTCTTCGTGGTCGAGTACGACGACTTCAACCCGTTCCTCGATTGCTTCAACGGCAAGGTGGCGTGGCCCGGTGCCACGCCCGAGCGGACGCTGAGTCATTGGCGGCTGTGGGACCATATCGACTGCATTCTGTCGCTGGCCGTCACGCAACTCATCGACGACATGTTGAACGAACGGGTCGAAGGGAAAACGCTCCCCTTCGAGATTCAGGGGGATCGGCTGCAAAAACTGACGCGGCCTCAGAAACGCGATTTGCTGCTGCTCGCCGCGTTCTACGACCGCAGCATGGATGTGTCGCTGCAACAGCGCTGGACGGGACTCCGCCGCAAGCTGCGATTCTCGAACTGGAAGACCTGGAAGGAGCTGGCCATCGGCGCGGGAGTGTCACTCGGCGTGTTCGGGATTCTGGCCGAGTTCGGTTGGTTGTCGAGCCTCTTTTCGTCGTGGGGCGTTTGGATCATTCTGGTCGCGGGTTGGCTGCCGTGGCTCTGGCGACAATCCTCCATGTTGTGCCTGGCCTGGAAGATCAACCGGCAGATCCGTGTGCTGGACCATCAGACGAACAATCTGCGAGGCACGCTGACCAGTCTCGAACCGCAGGACATCACCGGCCAACCGCTGCCGTCGCGCGAGCGGAGCGACGACCGCTACGAGTTGCTGGGGAAGTTGCAGGTGATTCTGAAGACGCTCGGGTTTGAATCGATCACGATCCTGGTGGACCGAGTCGACGAGCCGCACCTGATCAACGGATCGGCCACACGGATGAAGGCCTTCCTCTGGCCGATGTTCGACAACAAGTTCCTCAAGCTTCCAGGACTCGGCTTCAAACTGCTGCTGCCGATCGAAGTCAGCCTGTTCCTGCAGCGCGAGGACAAGGAGTTCTACGAACGCTCGCGGCTCGACAAGCAAAACCTGATTCGCTCGCTGGAGTGGAGCGGGGAGTCGCTGTACGACCTCGCCAACGACCGCATCCGCGCCAGCAACCCGAACGATTCCGCAGGCCCCGCGAAACTCAGGGACTGGTTCGACGACTCGATCACCGAACCCGAGTTGGTGAGCACTCTGGCCCGCCTGCGCGTGCCGCGGCATCTGTTCAAATTCCTGCACCGGATGCTGGTCGAACACTGCCACCGCTACACGGACGAAACGCCGCGCTGGCAAATCGGCCGGGAAACACTGCAATCGACGATGGCGGTCTACATGCGCGATCTCGAAGCGTATGACCGAGGGTTGGGAACCGGCTGAGAAGTAAATCTCTAAAGCTCAAGATCCAAAAACCAAACGAATCTCAAGCACCAAAAGACAAATCCCAAACTCCTGTATCGGGCCACCCGCCCGTGTGCAGAGGTTTGGGATTTCTGACTTTGAGATTTGGAATTCGTTTGGTTTTTGGATCTTGAGCTTTGGAACTTCGACCTTCTCGCTCAGTGTCCTCCAGCCGGCGCGTCGCCCATCTGTTGAGCCATGTAGTGCTGGATGCCGATCTTCGAGATCAGGTCGATCTGCTGTTCGCACCAATCGACGTGCTCTTCCGATTCGACCAGGATTTTCGCCAGCATTTCGCGGCTGCCGGAATCGCCTTCGTCGAGACAGACCTGAATGGCGGCGTTGTAGGCGTGGACCCCCTTGGTTTCGAGGTCCAGGTCGTTGGCAAGCTGCTCCTCCACCGTGGTGCCGACCCGGATCACGTCATAGCGGGCAATCTCGGGGACACCTTCCAGGAAGATGATCCGGTCGATCAGGATTTCAGCGTGCTTCATCTCGCCCATCGACTCGACATAGTGCTTGTTGGCCAGCTTGTGGAGGCCCCAGTTGCGGCACATCTTGGACTGGCAGAAGTATTGGTTGATGGCCGTCAATTCGATGGTCAACCCGGCGTTCAGAACGTCGATGACTCGTTGTTTGCCTTGCATGATGCGTCTCGCTTTCTAAATGAGAATTCCGTGGTCGAGGGATGATTCTAAGAACGCCCCCGCACGACTGCCACCACTCGACCGATCGTCTCCACAATTTTCGGCCGATTGAAACGAAGTGTCGACGCCGTGGCGAAACGAGTTGAGATTGAATCGCATCTTCGGCTGCGGACACTCGTTCGGCGCGGGTCTCCCGACCCCGCCGAAACGCCAGACCGCAGGTCTCCCTGAAAATAAGGAGACCTATGGTCGCCGGGAGTGCGGGGTCGGGAGACCCGCGCACAACAAGCCGGGGGTCCGAATGCCAGCCAAAAACCGGTCTGGCCGCGTTTGGAGGCTTCCGCTAGATTCCGCCCCCCGTCCGCCTCGGGCCCTCGGTCGCGGAACGGTTTGCGTGCGGTTCATGGACGACCTACATGCCTCCGATCAGGATGATCTGTCTCATCATGCGCGCTCCCTTCCGATTCATTGCGGTTCCGTGCGGTCTCCTCGTGCTGTCCGCCTTCGTTGCCAACCTGCCCGCTCAACAGCCGACAGGCAAGACAGCACCACGTGCCTCTCAACCACAGCCTGCTGCTGCAAAAACCGGGCAAGTACCAAAGACTGGCCCGATCACGCAGACTGGCGGCCAGGCCAACATCGGCGCGAAGGCTGACGTCAGCAAGTTGCCTCGCGCTGATGGCAGCACTCCCAACATCGAGCGAATGGACGCCGAAGAACCCGTCTCCGCAGAGCTGCAGAAGATCCTCGACGAATGGGAAAAGAAGTCGGCACTGATCAAGTCGCTCCACGGCAGGCACACCCGCGTCGTCTACAACCTGGTGTTTGAAGTCGAGAAACTCTCTGAGGGAAAGTTCTACGTGGAAACTCCCGACAAGGGTCGCATCGACCTCGTCGGTCTGTCGCCCCAAAAGGGCGAAGTCTCGAAGCGACTCGGCAAGAAAGGGGAACCGTTTCAACTGGTGGCGGATCGTGCCGAGAAGTGGATCTGCGATGGGATTGAAATCAAGATGGTGAACGACGCCGAGAAGAGCTACGAAGTCGAAGATCTGCCCCGGCATCTGCGGGGAACGAACATCATCAACGGGCCGCTTCCCTTTCTGTTCGGAATGAAGGCGGCCGAGATCAAGCGGCGATACCACATCGAACTGATCCCGACCAAGAATATCGAAGTCCACACGCTGCGAGTTGTGCCGCGTCGCCTCAATGACCGCGACAACTACAGGGAAGCCTTCGTTCGGCTCGAGAAGGCTCGCTTCCTGCCAACGGCTGTGAAGCTTGTTGATCCGACGGGCAACTTGGAAACCGTCTACACGTTCACGATCGCCCGTGACGGGGTCAACAACGTCAACAACTCCAACTTCATTTCAAAAATGAAAGAGCTGTTCGGCGGGGAAGACAACGATCCGTTCCACCCCAACTTGAAGAAGTACAAGCGGGTTCTGCCGCCCCAGACGGGGGACACCACGATTGTGCCGGCGAGTGGCACTGCGACTCGTCCCGGTACGACAAACACTTCGCGTCCCGGTGTCAACGGTCAGCCATTGTCCAACCCGCAGCAGGCGACTCGTCCGGGAACAAGTTCACCTGGCACGTCTCGCAAATAGGGTGAGCCTTGCGCCGCGCAGGGGACTCGGGTATCTTCGCCGCTCGTCCGGGCAGTTCGCTCGGACTGAATGAGGCGAGCGGCAGATGTCCGATTCCAAGCTGACTCCCGACGTCGCGACGACGGCTACTGCGTCCGAAGCGGTGTCGAAACGCGACGAGTCCTCGCCGAGCGTGGCATCGCCGCCCAAAGCCGATGCGCGGGCCGTCGAGTCCGCACCGTTGTGGCTGCGTCGCACCGATCAGCTTGTCGTCGGGACGTTGCTCGTGGCGCTCGTCGTGTTGCTGACGATTCACTGGCTGAGGCTGTCCCGCTGGGGAACCGTCTCGATCGAACTGACCAGCCAGCAGCCGCGCGAGTATTTCTATTCGCTCGACATCAACTCGGCCTCGTGGGTCGAGTGGGCACAGCTCGACGGCATCGGCGAGAAACTGGCCAAACGCATCGTGGCCGACCGCGAGGAACGCGGCCCGTTCCGGGACGCGAGCGACGTCGGGCGCGTGCGAGGCATCCATGCCAGACAGCTCGAATCCATGAAGCCGTTCCTGCGCGGCGGGACCGCGACCGAGGTGGCCAGTCCATGACCGAGTCGCCCTCGCCGTCTCCCTCGCCGTCTCCCTCGCCGTCTCCCTCGCCGTCTCCCTCGCCGTCTCCCTCGCCGTCTCCCTCGTCCCCCGACACGCTCGAACTGCGAGACCTGCCGCAGCGATTGGCCGATCCGCCACCGGGACTGCCCGCGATTCCCGGCGGTTGGACCGAGCGTGAGTGGCTCATCGAAGGGTATGCGTTTCGACTCATCCTCCCCGCGTCGCCCGATGCATTTCTGGAGGACGCGGAAGTTCATGCCGCCTTCGACCGCGACGAGTACATGCCATACTGGGCCTACGTCTGGCCAGCGTCGTTGAAGATGGTCGCCACCATTTTGCGAACCGACTGGCCGCGCGACGCCGAAGTCTTGGAGCTCGGGGCCGGAATCGGACTGGCCGGTCTGGCGGGACTGGTTCGCGGATTGAAAGTGACGTTCAGCGATTATGAGCCGAAGGCGGTGGACCTCTGCCTGTTCAACGCCCGCCGGGCAGGGCACTCGAATGCCGAGGGACTGGTCCTCGACTGGCGTCAGCCGCCCGACAAACAGTTTCCGCTGATCTGGGGCTGCGAACTGCTGTACGAGGACCGCAACCACGAGCCGCTGCTCAGCCTCACGCGACGCATGCTGGCTCCCGGAGGAACGGCCTGGTTCGTCGATGGCGGGCGAGCCAAGGCCGAACGGTTTGTGAGCCTCATCGCGCAGCACGGCCTCTCGTCGCGGCTGTTCGATGAAAACCTGCAGCCGCTCGCCGCCCCTCGTGTCGGTCGGTATCAGTTGATCGAAGTCCGCCACGCCTGACACGCCGCAGATTCTTGCTCCCCTCGCCCCTTGGGGGAGAGGGGCTGGGGGTGAGGGGCGAACAGCGGTACGACCTCGGCAACATGCAATTCACGTCAAGCGGTATGGGCAGGAATCACGGCTTCGCCGAAAAAGATTGGCATTATCAAGTCGGACTTGACTCACCCCTCACCCCCGACCCCTCTCCCCCGAGGGGCGAGGGGAGGAAGCAAGGGAGACAAAAGACATCGCGACTGGCGGTTGTACTTTGGAGGGACAAGGCGTCTATAATCTTCCCGCTGCCGGTCAGTCCCACCCCAAGTGACAGCCCGCCCGATTCGACCTCCCCATCATTCTTTCGCGAAGGCCACGTGCGCCCGTGCCAACGTCACCCCAAAATCCGTCGATTGTTGCACGCGCCGCGAGCGGTTGGTTGCTCGCGGGCGCGAGTCTGCTGTGCGGCTGCGAGCAGCAGGAAAAAGTCGCCTCGTACACCGTGCCGCGCCACGAATCGTTGCAGTCGCCGAAGTTCTTGGTGGCGACGGCCAAGCGGAAATCGCAGCCCGCTCGCATGCTGGCGGCCATCGTGCCGCATGGCGCGGAGTTGTGGTTCTTCAAGTTGCAGGGACCGCCCGACGATGTGGCCGCGCGCGACGGTGAGTTCCATGAGTTCCTCAAGTCGGTGCGATTCGCGAACGACACGAAAATCGAATGGACTCTGCCCGCGACGTGGAAGGAGACGCCGGGCAACGCGAATCGGTATGCGACGCTCGTGTTGAGTGCACAGCCACCGCTGGAAGTGACGGTCACAGTCCTCGCTGCCGGGGGAGACGACCGAACCCAGCAACTGCTGGACAACATCAACCGCTGGCGCGGGCAGCTCGATCTGCCGCACATCGAGGCCGACGACCTGCCGACTCGTACCGAGACGATCGAGGCGGGCGAACTGACCATCACCGCGATCAACATCGTGGGCAAAGCGGCTCCGAAATCGGCAATGGGTGGCATGATGATGCCACCGGAAATGGGACGCCCCGACCCGCGCGAGGCGACTTCCGCCGCCGAGCGTCCGGCAGACGGAGCGAAAGGCAGTTCTGAATCGCCGTTCGACAAACCGCCCGAGTGGACCGAGGTGCCTCCCAAGCAGTTCCAACTCGCGCGGTTCACCGTCGGTGAGGGTGAGCAGACGGCCGAGATTGCGATCACTCGCGCGGGAGGGAGTCGGGAGGCGAACATCAATCGCTGGCGAGGCCAACTCGGCCTGAACCCGCTGTCACCGGAAGAGCTCAAGCAGGCGGGCCAGCCATTTGAAGTCGGCTCGAAGACGGGTGAGCTGATCGAGATCGTAGTCGAGGACCAAGCGCTCCTCGGCGTGATGATTCCCGACGGCGACCAGTCGTTGTTCATCAAGCTGACGGGCCACGCGGCCCTCGCGGTGAAAGAACGATCGCGGTTTGAAGCGTTTGCGAAATCACTGAAGCTGGAATAGCGGCGGTGGAGCGTCAGTAATCAGAAGACCCCTCACTCTAACCGTCTCCCCGCAGAGCCGGAGCGAGGGGACAGGACAGATAGGCGAGGCATCACATGGCCATCGACATTCAAACG
This sequence comes from Planctomycetota bacterium, assembly GCA_038040225.1. Lineage (GTDB taxonomy): Bacteria > Planctomycetota > Planctomycetia > Planctomycetales > Planctomycetaceae > Schlesneria. Next base: position 36,251 of record JBBPIS010000018.1, on the reverse strand, counting down.
ACCGAATTGGACGCGGCGGACCGCCGACCGCAGCCGACCGCTTCCGAGTTCTCACTGTGGGAGGGCGTGAAGACCGTCCTCGCGCCGGTCGCTTCGCTGAAGCTGACCGTCATCTTGTTCGCCCTGTCGATCGTGTTGATCTTCGTGGGGACGCTGGCCCAGGTGGACAAGGACATCTGGGAGGTGATCGGTCAATACTTCCGCTGCTGGTTCGCGTCGGTGCCGTTCCAAGTGTTTGTCCCTCCGTCGTTTGTCGTATCAAACGAAATTCTCGACGCTCAGGGTAAGGTGATCGATACGACGTACCACTTCATGGGTCTCATTCCGCTCGGACTTTGGAAGGCCGGTTGGAAGGCGGATGACATTCCCGGCGGGTTCTGGTTCCCCGGTGGCAAGCTGATCGGACTGCTGCTCGCGGCGAACCTGCTCTCCGCCCATTTGATCCGCTTCAAGGCGGAGGCTCACGGCGCGAAGCTGCTCGGTGGGCTGGCGGCCATTGCGGTTGGGTGCGTTGCGACGTGGGTCATCATCGCGGCGGGAGGCAACTCGAAGGGGATGCAGGCCGAGCCGCTCATCCCTTATCACACGCTGTGGATTGGGTTCGAGGGCCTGCTCGCCCTGCTGGCTTTGGCGGCGGCCTATGGGGCCGTGCAACAGTGGTCGCAGCCGCTGGCGGCTTCACAGCAGGCGAAGGGCTGGTTCGTGCGAGGACTGTTGGCGGTCGTTGCGACCGGACTGACGGCTCTGGTGGGGTGGCTCATGTGGAACGGAGCCGATGCGCGGCCGAGCGATTCGTCGCTGCGCATCCTGTGGCAGTTGACTCAATCTTCGTTCGCGGGTGTGGCGCTGTTGGCCGGATGCTGGGTCGTGTTCCGCAAGAAAGCGGGCATCGTGCTGCTGCACGCGGGCGTCGGGTTGATGATGTACTACGAACTGCACGTCGCCATGACGGCCGTCGAAACGCAGATGCAGATCGAAGAGGGCGAAACCTCCAACTTCGTTCAGGACATTCGCACGTTCGAGTTGGCGGTGATCGACAAGAGCGATCCGAAACAAGATCGCGTCGTGGCGATCCCGCGGTCTGCCGTGCTCTCGAAAGAGCCGATTGAAGTTCCCGAGTTGCCGTTCAAGATCGAGGTGATACAACTCGTACCGAACTCGCATTTGCGGGCGGCCTCGGTGCGCGACAAGAATCCGGCGACGGCGGGACTCGGCATCGAGTGGTTCGCCGAACCGAAGAAGCCGGGCGCGGGAGTCGATACCGACAGCAAGATCGACATGGTGGCGGCGTATATCGCCCTGACCTCGCGCGAGAGCGGCAAGCCGCTCGGGACGTACCTCGTCGGGATGCTGCTGTCCATGAGCGGCGAGACCGACACCATCCGCGTCGGCGACAAGGTTTATGAACTCGCTTTGCGGCCGAAGCGTTACTACAAGGATTACCAGTTCACGCTGAAGGACGTGAAAAAGGAAGACTATCTCGGGACGACGACGCCGCGCAACTATGCCTCGACGGTCGGAATCATCGACAAGACCCGGAACGTCGATGAAGAAAAGACGATCTGGATGAACAACCCGCTGCGGTTCGCCAACGAAACGTTCTACCAGAGCAGCTATCACCGGGGGCAGGACGGCGTCGAACACACCACGCTGTCGGTTGTGGCGAACTCGGGCTGGATGATGCCGTATGTGTCCTGCGCGTTGGTGGCCATCGGGATGCTGGCGCACTTCCTGCTGTTGCTCGTTCGATTTCTGACGCGCGGTGATGCGCCCGATGTTTCCGCAGCACAGTCAGCGGGTGCGTCGAGCCTGAGGGCCAAACTCGGCATCAAGCCGGCGCAATCGGCCACCGTGGCGGCTTCGACGTTGGTTGCCCCCGAGCCGGCATCTCAATGGCTGTCGGTGGCCGTGGCCGCCACGCTCGTCGTCGCGGCGGGAGGGTACATCGCGTCGAAGGCGATGCCGCCCAAATCTTCGGCGTTCGAGTACGACCTCGCGGCGTTCGGACGCATTCCGGTCGTGTACCAAGGCCGCGTCAAACCGCTCGAAACGGCGGCTCAATCTGCTCTACTAGAAATCTCGGGAAAGACGGCCGTCAAGCTGGGTCACGAGAAGGACGCGAAGTCGATCCCGGCGATCAAGTGGATGCTCGATGTCATCTCCGAATCCGATGCGGCCGACGAGTACGAAGTCTTCCGCATCGAGAACCTCGAGCTGCACGAGACGATGGGCGTGAAGAAACGCGAGGGGATGAGATACTCGCGGAAGGAGTTGCAGCCGCGATTCAACCTCACGAATGAGGCACTGGCGAAATTGAAGGGTGCTCAAGTTCCGGAAGCCGTTCTGCAAAAGCTGGGCGAATTGAAGGATCAGCGACTGGAGGGCGATGCGTTTCGGGAACGCCTCGGCAAGCTGTTCGACAGAACGGAAATGCTGGCATTCGGCCCGATGGTGGTGCGTGTTGCGGAGCGCGACGAGTTCCGCAAGCAGGTCGCACTGGCGCGCGATGAGGCCAAGAAGGACCGCCGCAAACTGAGCGTCTACCAACGCAAGGTGCTGGAGTTGAGCGACAAACTTTCGACTTTCGACAACCTGCAGTTCGCGTTCGGTTTGCATCATCGCATTCGAGGCGACACGTCTGAGGAAGTCATCGAGTCGTACAAAATGGCCATCCGCTTCGAGAAGGCCATCGCCAGCGAAGGGCAACCGGTGTTCGCGGTTGGTCCCGTCGAAAAGGATCAGGAATGGCGGACGCTCGCGGGAGCATGGCTCGATAATGTCGTGAAGGCGGTGCGGGACAAGAAGGAGGCCGATCCGACAGTGAGCGCGTGGGAATCCATTTTCAAAGGCTACTCGAAGGAGGGCAATCCGAAGGAGTTCAACCGGGCGGTCGAAGCGTTCCTCGGGCAGCTCCAGGCCAAGCCGCCTCGCGACGTGAATCCGGCCAAAGTCAACTTTGAAACGTTCTTCAATCGCTTCCAGCCGTTCAACGTGGCCGTGCGGTTGTATCTGGTGGCGTTCATCCTCGCGGCGTGCGGGTGGCTCGGTTGGACGCAGGGCTTCAACCGCGCGGCGTTCTGGTTGCAAGTGCTGACGCTCGGGCTGCACACGTTCGCGTTGGTCGGCCGCATCTATATCTCGGGCCGTCCACCGGTGACGAACCTCTATTCGTCCGCCATCTTTGTCGGTTGGGGCTGCGTGGTTTTGGGGCTGATCCTCGAACTGATCTATCGCATCGGGATCGGCAGCCTGATCGCTTCGGTCGCCGGCTACGCGACGTTGCTGATCGCCGACAGCCTTGCGGCGAGCGGCGACACGTTCACCGTACTGCAGGCGGTTCTCGACACGCAGTTCTGGCTGGCGACTCACGTGACGTGCATCACGTTTGGATACGCCACGACGTACCTGGCCGGTCTGTTCGGGATCGTCTACGTGCTGCGGGGCCTCTTCACGCCATCGCTGACTCGCGACATCGCCCGCGACCTGAGCCGAATGATCTACGGGACGCTGTGCTTCTCGATCTTCTTCAGCTTCGTGGGGACGGTCCTCGGCGGTTTGTGGGCCGACGATTCGTGGGGCCGCTTCTGGGGCTGGGATCCGAAGGAGAACGGGGCACTGATCATCGTCCTGTGGAATGCGCTGGCCCTCCACGCGCGGTGGGGTGGCATGGTGAAGGAGCGGGGTCTGGCAGTTCTCGCCATTGCGGGGAACATCTTCGTCAGTTGGTCGTGGTGGGGCGTGAACCTGCTCGGCGCGGGCCTGCACGCCTACGCGGATGCCGACGGGACATCGACGATGCTCGCCTATCTGCTGCTGTTCGCCGTGAGCCAGGTGGCTCTGATCGCGATCGGCTCGATTCCGAAGCGGTATTGGCGCAGTTTCCGCGCTTCGTCTTGACCGATTCCGGCAGGCTCGGATACACCCCGCCTCATGCGCGGGATCCTGACCATTGTTGTTGCGGCGAGTCTGGTGGCGTTGCCGTTAAGCGGGGCCACCGGCTGGGTGGAGGAGCGGGAACTCGCCCCCTACCTGATCCGGTCCGAGTTTGCCCTGCGCGACGTGGCCGAACTGGTGAGCGACCTCGGCGATTTGCAGGCCGATGTCGAGCGGTTGCTCAAGTTGAAGTGTGAGCCCCGGGAAATCCAGATCCATCTGTTCCGCAGCCGCTCCAGCTACAACGATTACCTGAGCAAGCGCGTTCCCGATGGAACCAAGCGACAGGCGCTGTTCGTGCAGGGGACCGATGCGGGGCGTGTCTATGCCTATCGCCAGGCCTATCGCCAGCGGGACCTCGACACCGACGTCCGGCACGAAACGACGCACGCGCTGCTGCACACGGCGTTGCCCTACGTCCCGATCTGGCTCGACGAGGGGATTGCCGAGTACTTCGAGGCATCACCCGGTCTGCGTGAGAAGCATCATCCTCACCGGGGCGAACTGCAGCGGGCCATTCGCTTCTTCGGTTGGAAGCCCGGCATCGAGAAGCTGGAAGCCGAGCGCGAGATGCTCGGCATGAACGACAAGGACTATCGCGATGCGTGGGGTGTGATCCACTTCATTCTGCACGGCCCCCCCGCCGCGCGCGAGGCTCTGGCGGCCTACTTTGAGGAGGTTCAGTCGGGCAAAGCTCCGACTCCGCTCAGCCAGCACCTGCGCCGCCGGATTCCCAACCTCGACCGGGAGATCGTCGAGCATCTGAAGTGAGGGATGAAAGAGGGGGGATGTCTGAGCCATCCTGCGAATGTCGCGGTCGAACTCAAACTGGTTGATCCTCGAATCCTTCATCCCTCATCACTGATCCCTCATCCCTCCCCCGGTTGGGTTTGCCTGATTCGGGTCACTCAGCTACTGTTCGTTCCAGTTCGATGGCTCGGCGGGATGTCTGCGCAGATGAGCAAAGTCGTCGGCCGAGGTGGTTCGAAAGGGATTGCGATGTTCGTTCGATCATGGTTGAAGAGAGACCGTCGAGTTTCCGGTGACTTGTTCGCGGCCGTCGCGCTCTGTTCGCTGGCGGTCGTCCTCACCGCCGCGGCGTGTGCGGCCGATCCGGTCAAGACCGAGGCGGTGGTGAAGGACAAGACTCCGCCTCAGACCGCCGTCAAGGAGGCGTCTCCCGTCACCGCCGCCACACCGGCGACGAGTGCCACGACGACGGACCCGGATGCGATTCCGAAGCCTCCCATCGACGAAGCCCATCCGCTCTACCTGCCGCTGCAAGAAGCGTACAAGGCGCGCGAGGCATTGAAGGCCGTCAAGGACTATGAGGCGGTCTTCGTCAAACGCGAGCTGATCGGCCGGCGGCTCCAGAAGTCGACAATGAACCTCAAGCTGCGCGTGGAGCCGTTCAGCGTTTACCTGAAGTGCATCGATGCCAACGCCGGGCGCGAAGTCATCTACAACGAAGGCCGCCTGAACAACCAGATGCAGATCCACGAAGCGGGGATCAAGTCGCTGGCCGGAACGGTGCTGCGAACCCCGAATTCTCCCGACGTCATGGCCGAGAACCGCTATCCCGCCAACATGGTCGGTCTCAAGAACATGCTCGACAAGGTCATCAAGCAGTGGGAGGAGGAGGGGAAGTTCGGCGAAATCAAGACGCAGAAGTATAAAGAAGCCAGGCTGCCGACCGGAGAAGAGTGCATCACCTACGAGTCGCTTCACCCCACACCGCGCACCCAGTTCAAGTTCCATATCACGCGTCTGTGGATCGACAACAAGACCGGCCTCGCCATTCGAGTCGAGCAGCTCGACTTCCCCAGGAAGGGCGACAAGGAACCGCCGGTGATCGAGGAGTACACCTACGGCAGCCTCAAAACGAACGTGAAGCTGACCGACTACGACTTCGACGTGAAGAACAAGGCGTACAAGTACCAGTGACGGGCGTCAGCGCTCCTCATTCTTCTCCGAGCGGAGCGGCGTCAGCCCTCCGATTCTGCCAGACACAACAAATCTCAAGAACCAAAGCCCAAACGAATTCCAACCATGCAAATCCAAAACCTCAAACGTAGTCCGGTCGGTTCAAGGTTTGTTTGAGATTTGCTTCCTTGAGATTTGGGATTCGTTTGGTCTTTGGTTCTTGAAATTTGCGAGTTTGTCCCTGTGACCGCTCATCGTCCTCCCGCCGCTCAAGTCGCCGAATCAGTGGCGGACGTGCGCGCGGCGGTGGCGGCTGCGAGGCAAGCGGGCCACACGGTCGGATTCGTGCCGACGATGGGAGCCCTCCACGCCGGACACGTCAGCCTGATTGAGCGGGCTCGCGCCGAGTGCGGCTTTGTCGCGGCCAGCATCTTCGTCAACCCGACGCAATTTGGACCGAACGAGGACTTCAGCCAATACCCCCGCCCGCGCGAACGCGATCTGGAACTCTGCCGCAACGCCGGCGCTGACCTTGTCTTCTATCCGACCGTTGAGACGATGTACCCGACCGGCCACCGGACATTCGTCGAAGTGAGCGGCTTGTCCGACATGCTCGAAGGAAAGATCCGACCGGGCCATTTTCGAGGCGTCGCCACCGTCGTCACCAAACTGTTTCTGATCGTGCTGGCCGACCAAGCCTACTTCGGTCAGAAGGACTATCAGCAGCAGTTGCTGATTCGCGTGATGACTCGCGAGCTGAACATTCCGACCGAGATCGTCACCTGTGAAACGAAACGCGATCCCGACGGGATGGCGATGAGCAGCCGCAACGCCTACCTCGCCCCGGCCGAACGTCGGGCGGGCCTCGCCTTGTCTCAGGCGCTACAATTGGCCGAACAACTGCTGGTCGGCGGCGAGCGAGACGTGCTGCGAGTTGAAGCTGCGATGCGGAGCCACATCGAAGCGACGCTCGGCGCGAAACTCGACTATGCGGTCATCGTTCATCCTGAGACACTCCACGAATTGACTGTGGCCGAGCCGGAGATGGTTGCTCTCATCGCGGCCCGCTTCGGAACCACACGACTCATCGACAATCAAATCCTTCGACTGCCGAGATAGTTCTTGCACGGACGGCATCGCCATGCGTCAGGTCTTGTTTCAAATCCCGCTCGACAGGCCCTGGTCCCTTGGCCCCTTCGGCCAGGTGCCGGGCTTTGGTTTCGGCCTCGTGTTGCTCGCGTGGGTGTTGTTCGGTGCCTGGATGATGTTCGAGCGGCGGAAGGAGTCCGAACGCAAGTTCGATGCGGACGACATCTGGTCGCTCGCACGCTGGCTGATCGGCGCGGCTGTCATTGCGTTCGGCGCTCCGATGCTGGGTGCCTATCTCCGTGCGAACGGATCCCCTCACTTCCGTGATGGCCTGCCCTTGTTTGGTTACGGCTTCATGCTGACCCTGGGACTGGCGAGTGCCCTCTGGTTGGCGATGTGGCGCGCCGAGCGGGAAGGTGTCCCGACCGACCTGATCTGGGACATGGCCTTCTGTCTGTTCGTCGCCGGCATTGCGGGAGGCCGTCTGTTCTATCTGGTTCAGAAGCGTGAAGAGGTCTTTGCGAACGTGCAAGATGAGTGGGGTCTCCTCAACGCGGTGTTCAATCTCTCGCAGGGCGGGCTCGTTCTGTACGGCGCGTTGCTCGCCGGCGCGGCGGCGTTCTTTACGTTCTGCCACTTTCGGCGAGTCTCCCCGCTCGGCCTGGTCGACATCATCACACCGTCGATCTTCGTCGGGATGGGCTTCGGGCGCATCGGCTGCTTTCTGAACGGCTGCTGCTACGGCGACGAGTGTTCGCTGCCGTGGGCCGTTCAGTTTCCACGAGGCAGCGCGACGTTTGAGGCTCTGGTTTTCAAGAAGCTTATTCCGGAAGACGCCCTGTGGACGCCGCCGCTTCACCCGACGCAGCTCTACAGCGCACTCGACGGCTTCCTGATCGCGGCCCTCACGTTCTGGTACTTCCGCCACCGACGTCGCAACGGCGAGTGTCTGGCGGTCGCACTGATGATCTATCCCGTCACGCGGTTCGTGGTCGAGATTCTGCGGAACGACGAAGGAGGCCAGCTCGGCACATCGCTGACGATCTCGCAGTGTGTCAGCATCGGCTTGTTCCTCGTGAACCTGGGCTACATGTATTGGTTGTCGCAGCGACCGGCGGTCCGCGATCCGATCAAAGTGCCGGAACTGGGAACGGCGGCTCCGCCGCGCAAACCGGACCGCTTGGTTCGGTCCTCCGCCTAGCTCGCCTCACAACCCGCGCGACCGCTACAATCGGTCGCCTTCCTGCGGGGACGTACCACGCAAACTCGGCAAATCTCGGGAACTTCGGGCCGCACGCGGCCGTCTCAACGACCGGTGATCGTGAACGTCGCATCCGACCAAACTCTGATTGACCAGTGTCTCGCCGGTCAACGGGAAGCCTTCGGGCTGCTCGTCGAGCGGTATCAGCATCGTTTGTATCACGGTCTGTTGCACGTGCTCGGTTCCGCGGAGGATGCTCAGGATGTGTCGCAGGATGCGTTTGTGAATGCCTTCGAGAAGCTGGCCAGCTTCAAGGGGCAGGCGGCGTTTTATTCGTGGCTGTTCCGGATTGCGCTGAATGCGGGAATCAGCGCGAAACGAAAGACTCGACGCATGACGGTCTCGGTGGAAGCCCGGCGCGAGGCGAGCGGTTTGGAACCGACGGACGGCAATCCGTCGAACGAACCCTCGCACGCGATGCACGTGTCGGACCGGCAGCGGCTGGTGCGGCAGGCTCTGTCGGAACTGTCCGAAGACTTCCGCACGGCGCTGGTGCTCAAGGAAATGGACGGGATGAGTTACGAAGAGATCGCCTCAGTCGTCGATGTGCCGCTGGGAACGGTTCGCAGTCGGATTCATCGGGCGCGGCTCGAACTGCGGACGAAGTTGAGCGTGTTGTTGCGAACCGAAGAATGATGGGACGCGAAGGCAACTGGCCTTCGCGAATGGACTGTGGCCGGGCTACGATTGAGTTGTGAGGCCTCCGCGGCGCGAGGGCCTTGCAGGGTTGTTTGACGTGGGAAGTGTGACATGAACCCTCCGGTTCCAAACGAATTGATCTCCGCGTACTTCGATGGCGAAGCCTCACCCGAGGAACGGGCTGCGGTCGAGAGTCTGCTCGACGGGTCGACCGCCACGCGGCGCGAACTCGATGAGATCGCACAGCTCTCCGCGCTGCTGCACTCGTTCCCGCGCGAATCGGCTCCCGCGGAGTTGGTGGCGAACGTGCAACGCCAGACGGATCAGATTCCGCTCGTCGCGCAGGCCGTGACACCTGCGGTCCCCGCGCGCAGTCTGCGTCGCGAATGGACGGCGGCGATCTCGGGAGCAGTGGTGACGGCGGCGGCTCTGTTCATGATGGCCAGCGTTGTGGACCGAACCGGCTTGCGCGGGTTGGGCACTGTCAAGCAGACCGACGGGGGCAAAGTGGATCGAAGTCGGTTCATGACTCCCGCCGTTGCCGAGCGAGCCGACGCGCCGAGTCCAGCGTCCGCGGTGGTGAGCGGCAGTGGTGGCGAGGGCGGTGTTCCTCGATTTGCCGAAGGCGCGACGGACGGAACTGGGGCACGACCGCTCGTGATGGAAGCGGCTCCCAAAATGACGGCCTCCGCAGCGGCGAAAGCTCTCGCTGGAGATGGAACGAGCGACGCTCCGAGCGACGCGAACGCCAGCCCCGAAGCTCTCTTCGAGGCTCAGCAGAACCGTGCGCTCCTCGGCGTGAATCTGATGCTGACCGACAACGGGACCGTGCAAAATTCTTACGTCAGCAACCCGGACTTCCTCAACGGCCTGAAAGTGAACGAGGTCTATCAGTTCGTGCCACAGGTGGCCGACAACGACAGCAACGTCGCCGTGATCGATCTGAGGGTGCTGGATATCGAGCGGGGAGTCGATCAGGTGCAGGTGCTGCTGTCGCGAAACAGCATCCAGCCTCGACTGGCTGATCAAGCGAATGACCTCGAAAAGCAGAAGGCTCAAAAGTCCAAAGCGTTTGGCAACGAAATGGTGGTCGTTTACACGGTTGGGCCGGGCGAACAACTCGCCAAGACGCTGGAAGACATGTCCCTTCATCCCGAGCTGTTCGTCGGCTGGTCGTCACAGCCGCCGGTGCAGTTGCCGAGTGGTGACGAACTGGCCGCGTTGAGGGAAGACGCCACGAGTGCCAAAGACGCGGCGGCCCCTACCGATAAGCCGACCGCCGACAAATCGAGCACGGCCAAACAGAACGCGGATCGGCAACTCACCCTGCGCCACAAGGAAACCGCAGCGACGGACGACGACACGGATGACGAAGCCACGCTGGCGGTGAACGCGCTCCTTGTGCGAAACACCTACGCCAACTATGGCACCAACAACAATGGCATCGCCAATTTCAACGACTCGAACACGGCCAACTTCGGGGTCCGGGCCGTTCAGCAGGGAGTGACGGGCGACGCAAAGTCGTTCAACCGAGCCGGTACTCCCGCACCACCGGCTCCCGCGCCGTCCAGTACTCCGAGCACCGCAGCCGCTCAACCGGCGAAGACTCAGTCCGCCGACCCGAAGAACGCCCCGCCGTCCGCCTCGGGTTCACGAAAGTTCGCCGACGAAAAGGGCAAGGGAGATTCAACGGCCAAGAAATCGGGCGAGCAAAAACAGGAGGCCGATGCTCAGCGAGAACTCGAACGGCGCTCGTATCAGACCACGATCCGCATGCCGACCGATGGCGTTCCGCCCGCCGAGCAGCAGGTTCCGCAGTTGAATCGGTCGAACACGTTGAACAACGACAACATGGCCAGCCGTGCTCGTCGCAGTGTCAGCAACGTGATGCCGCAACAGGTCGAAGCCAATAATCGCGCTGCGATCAACACGCCATCCGAGGCCAATCGCGTGAAGGTGTTGTTCGTCCTGCATCCGATGCCCGCTCCGGCTGCCTCACCAGCGGCCAAGCCGAATCCGTGAACGAGCTGGCGCGACCCGGCCTCTCCGATCTTAACGGCAGCACCATCGTTGTCGGCCGCGATGACGAGCCGCGAGCCTTGTCTCTCCATGCTCTCGACGATGTCTTCACCGCCTCCGATGCCCTCGCTGGCCGCGAATTGTTCCTGCGAGGTTTGCGTGGCGGCAAGCCGCCCCGTTTGCCGTGTAGCCGCAAGCGAGGCTGCTGGCGCCTACCGGAAGACTCCGATCTGCCCGGCATCTCGGCATGGGCGAGCTTTTGATATTCTGGCGGTGAGGGCGCAGAGGCTGCCTCACGTATCGCGGCCGAAGCCAGACGGTCGTCACATGAGACACGTTGCCGGCGTGCGCGAGAGGCTTCACGTTCCGGGTCGTATCTCCCATGGCATCGTTCCTCGCGAGATTCAGCTTTCCGCTGCTCACCAAAGAGCTGGTTGAACTTTCGGCGCGGCGGCGGACGTATCTCGTGCGCGTGGTCTACGCAATCGCCCTCTATGGCGTGACGCTGTGGACGTACTGGCGCTGGCTGGGACAGTTCGAAGCCGATTCGTTCGAGCTGCTCGGGCAGGGGCAGACGCTGTTCAACGAACTGCTGCGCTGGCAATTCTGGGGACTGTACCTCTTCCTCCCCGTGGTCACTTCGAGTGCCATCACGTCCGAGAAGGAGCGCGATACGCTGTCGCTGCTGCTGCTGACGAAACTCGGCTCGTGGACGATTCTGTTGGAGAAGCTGCTCAGCCGGCTGGTGGCGATGGGTTCGTTTTTGCTGCTCGGTCTGCCATTGGCGGCGGTCGCGTACAGTCTGGGCGGCGTCGATGTCGAAACGATCTGGAAGGCGACCTACGTGCTGTGCGTGACATCGCTGCAGGTCGCCAGCTTCGCGCTCCTCTGTTCGACGTGGTTCCGCACCACGTCGTCGGCGTTTGTCGGGACGTACCTGCTCGGGACGGTGGGCGTCCTGTTCGGGTCCGAGTTGCTCAAGCTGGTCCTTGGACTGGGCATCGCGCTCGATTTGCACGAGATGCGGCCGGGTCTGACGAATGAAAGTCGCGAGTGGTTCGTCGAATCGGTCACAAACAACCCGTCCTATCGTCCCCTCTACGGCCCGTGGCTCTTGCAGAGCGATCCGCTCGGGACGGAGCACGTCGCGCAGATGCTGGGGCTGATGCCTGCAAACAACATCGACATCTTTACTGGAACGAAGCTCATCTATGACATCAGCGGGAGCACCGGTTTCGTGACAACGGGTCGTTCGTTCAATACCGGCATCGTGTTGAACATGAGTCGTGCGCCCCTGCCGTACACTTCTTCTGCTGTTGTGTATAACCCATTGCCCTTGGGCCGTAACGGACAGATTGATCGCACGACGCTGACCGAGTGCATCGCCTGTTCGCTCCCCCTGCTTGGCTCGGCGCTGGCGTTCCTGATCTTGGCGCGAGTCTTTCTCTGGCGACGGATGCGGGTGCTGGAGACGAGTTTGTTGACGAGGCTCTTCGTGGTCGGAGACCGTTGCTTTCAGGTGCTCAATCGCAACCCGATCACGCGCGGAGTTGTGTTCGGTTCCGCGCGCCAAAAAGACCTGCCCGTCGAGCGGCCGATCGCGTGGCGGGAAACTCGGAAGAGGTCACTCGGGACGGCGCGGCATCTGATCCGGTTGCTGCTGCTGTTGGAGGTGCCTCTGCTGGGCTGGATCGGCTGGCGGCTGTGGACGTGGCATGGAGCCGGTTCGCTCACGCTGGCCTCGGGCGCGCTGCTGCCGCTCTGGATTTTGACGGTCCTGATCGTGACGGTGCAGTCAACCGGACTGATCGCCACCGAGAGGGCCAAACAAACGCTCGACGTTCTCCTGACGACGCCCCTCCCCAGCCAAGACATCGCGCTGCAAAAGCTCGCGGGCCTCCGCCGCCTGATGCTGGTGCTGGCTGTTCCGTTATTGACGATCTTCGTCTCAGAAACGGCTTGGAACGTGTACGGCTCGCGCGAGGTGGCGTCATCCGACTACTTTTACCCTGGCGTGAACAATCTCTCCTCCGGCTACAGCGACCTCATAATGTTGCCGGGCGGTTTGCGGAGTAGTCGTGCCGCGGGAGAGATTTGGTTAGATCTCGACATTCCTGCGGATGCCGCCTCATCCGCGATCTCTTTGTTCGGTCAGGTTCTGGGAGTCCTCGTCTACCTGCCGCTGCTCGGCTGGATCGGCTTTCAATTCGGATTGAGGCTTCGCACGCAGACGCAGGCCATCTGGGCCACACTCGCCGCCGTCGGTCTGATTTGTATTGGGCCATCGCTGGCGGTGAAGGGCGTCGAGGCAGCGCAGGTTTGGCTCGCACCTCCAGTGAACAACGTTCATGTGGATGGCACGATCCACATCGGTGGCCCGGTCATACGGGAAGGCCCGTTCGTGCTGAGCGGCGAAAGTTACCCCTCGGCGGTACGGGTTTTTCCTACTCGCCCTGTCTGGCTGATCAATCTGGCCTGGCTCAGTCCGCTGCGAGTTCTCTTCCCCGGAGCGTTCCCGCGCGACTATGCCGATCTTCCCTACGGCGTTTGGTTCCCGCTTCTGTTCCATTTTTCGATGAGCCTCGGCACACTATGCCTCCTCAGACGGAATGCCTTGGCGCACTTCGGCCGGTGGGTCCATCGGACCGAAGCCGCAGAGGGTCGGGGCCGAGGTGACACCACCAAAGAAAACCCCTCACCCCAACCCTCTCCCCGCAAGGCCGGGGCGAGGGGACCAGAGAAGACGACTGACGAGTAAAGGAACGCCCATGACCGCGGTGAGACACCCTTTGATCCGGCCTCTTCATTCCGCACTCCGCACTCCGCACTCCGCCTTCGTCCTGGCCTGCCTGCTGCTCGCCGCTCCCGCTTCGGCACTCGACGTGGTCGATGGCAGCATGCGGTGGGGATTCAACGGGAAGGTGGCTCCGAACCGGTTCAACCTGCTGTCGGTGCAGGTTCAGAATCCGACTCCGCAGCCGTGGGAGGGTGAGATCGTCGCGCGGAAGTCGCTCGGCGGAGCGGGCTTCGTCGATGCGCCCGTGGTCGAGAAAGTCAGCCTCGCGCCGTTCTCGCAGCCGACGTGGGTGCGGTTCTACGTGTACATTTCGGCCGATGGCTGGGGGAGTTCGGCCAGCAACGAGAACTGGAAACTGTCGTGGAAGCGTGGCGAGGGGGTCGACGTCCCGCAGCCGCGCGTGGCCAAGTATCAGCGAGTCGTCCTGACCGATTCGAGCGGCATGCTGCGCAAGGGGGGCGCGCTGAAGCAGATGCCCGAGGAATTGTTCCCGGCCTTCGTCACCGCGACCGATGCGCTGCAGGTCGTGGCCATCGATCACGAGCCTCGACAGTGGAGTCCCGGTCAAAAGGAAGCGCTGCTCGACTGGCTGAACCTCGGCGGGACCGTGTTGCTGACGCACGGCATCAACGGGAAGTTTGCCGAGTTCACGGGATCGCTGTCGGTGCTGAACTCACCGCTGGAAGACGGCCGGCACGGCGCGGGGCGAGTCCTGCGCATCGCCCGCACCGCCTCGTCCATCGATGTGGATGAGGCCCGTCAGATTCTGGCCGGCCTCCCCAAGAATTACATCGGCCCGAACGAGAAGCCCGAAGATCTGATCGACATGGTCGATCCGACTCTGCAAGCGCAGACCAACCAGGGCAACCTGTACGGCGAGGGGGCCGACCCGTTTCATTCCAGCTCGTTCCTCGGGCAGCTCAAAAACATGACGAAGCCCGATCACAACTGGCTGCTGCTGCACTTCATGTTCTGGGTCTACATCGCGATGGTCTTTCCCGGCTGCTACATCCTGGGGAAGAAGTATTCCGACTTCCGCGTGGTGTACGTGGGACTGCTCGGCACGGTGCTGCTCTTCAGCTTCTTGTTCTCGGTGGTGGGGCAGCGCGGCTACGGTGAGTCGACGGCGATTCATTCGGTGGCGATTGCGAGGCCGCTCCCCGACGGCAGCCTCGACGTGTCGTCGTGGTCGAACGTGTTCGTGACCGGCGGCGCGCGATACGACGTACGCCACAACGGCAAGGGGACGCTCTACTCGACCTGCAATCAGGCCGAGTCGGTGAACGGCACGATCAGCAACGGAGCCGAAGCGCTGTTCAACGTCGACATCCCGCCGTTCTCGAACCGCGAGTTCGCTCATCGCGTGAAGCTGGCCGGACCGGGACCGAAGCTCAAGATCGAATCGATGAAGTTGGAGCAGGGCCGTCTGGCGCAGTTGTCGCTGTCGGTCGAGGGACTGAAGCAGGCGGACGTCAACCCGTCGATGTACCTGCTGCACGGCAACCGGTTCCACTCACTCCAGTGGCGCGAGGGCCAACTCGCACTGGCCAGCGATGCCGGTGATGCCACGGCCATCCTGCAACTCCAACAGTCACAGAACTGGGCCGGCAGCGGTTATGGCTACGGCTACGATCCGTACAACCAGCGCAACGTCCAGACGCCGAAGGAACGCTTCAACCTGATGTTCCGCCCGCTGCTGTCGCGCAGCCTGAACGTCGGCCGCGAACGCGAAGCCCAGCAGGTCCAGTTGTCGACGGACCTGGTGCGAGTTTACCTGTACGCCAAGATGCCCCCCGAGTTCGCCGTCCAAAACGCCCGGCTCGGCAAACAGGAGGGCGAGGTGCTGTACTGCATCGACGTCCCGCTGAAAGAGACACCGCCCACGAAGGAGACGCCGCCAAAGTAGATTCCTGTCCCCCTCGCCCCCTTGGGGAGAGGGGTTAGGGGTGAGGGGTGATCCCGGAATGACGCCCGATCGTACTCGCCCCTCACCCCCGTCCCCTCTCCCCAAAGGGGCGAGGGGAGGAAGAAAAATCACAACTCCCACGATCCCTTTCAATCACACTCCCACATTCATCGGACCACCATGCAACTCCCTGCGAAGACCAACGGATCGGCCCAGCCGGTCATCTCCGTCGATGATGTCGTCCACTCGTTCAAGGGACGGCGGGCTCTCGACCATGTCAGCTTTCAGGTGATGCCGCAGGCGTTGCACGGCTTCGTCGGCCCGAACGGGGCCGGCAAGACGACGTCGCTCAAGGTCATTTGCACGTTGCTCCGCCCGCAGTTCGGCGTGGTGAAGGTCTTCGGGCACGATGTGGTCGATGAGCAGAAGCTCGTTCGCCGCAAGATCGGCTTCATGCCCGATCACTTCAGCACCTACCGGCAGATGACGGTGTACGAGTACCTCGATTTCTTCGCGGCGGCGTACGGGTTGTCGTTCACGCACCGCACGCGCGTGATTGACGAGGTGCTCGCGCTGACCGACATGGACGGCCGGAAGAACGATCTGATCAGCGGCCTGTCGCGCGGGATGCAACAGCGGACCAGCCTCGCTCGCGTGCTGGTCAACGACCCCGACCTGCTGCTGCTCGACGAACCGGCCTCGGGCCTCGATCCGCGGGCCCGCATCGAACTGATGGAAATCCTGAAGGCCCTCCGCAGCATGGGCAAGACGATCTTCATCAGCTCGCACATCCTGAGCGAACTGGCCGAGCTGTGCGATGCGGTGACGATCATCGACCGGGGCAAGGTGAAGTACACCGGCACGATGTCGGGACTGCTGCTGACCAGCGACGAACATCCCGCCTTCCGACTGACGGTCGGTGGCGAAAGCAGCGGCATGATCGACTGGTGCGAACCCCTGCGCACGCTGGCCGGTGTGCTGAAGGTCGATCCGATCGAGGCCCGCCCCGAGTACCGGATCGAGTTCGACGAAACTCAAACCGACACGAACCGCCTGTTGCAAAACATCATCGGCCTCAACATCCCCATCGCCGCCTTCGCCGAAGACCGCCGGCATCTGAATGAGGCGTTCATGGACCTGACGGAACGGGGAGTGAAGTAGGACGGTTGAGGGTCTAAGGTTGAGGGTTGAGGGTCAGGCAAAAGCCGCTTGTCGTTCGACCTTGCCGATCGTCGTTCCTCGCGTTTGCACATCGAAAAAGAATGTGGCTCTGGTTTCTCGACCGACCGCTCTGCCCCTTCACCATCAACCTTCAACCTTAGACCATCAACCCAATGTACTACGGTCTCCTCGCCCTCCTCACCCGTTCGCTCCGTCAGGATGCCCGGCAGACGCGGAACCATGTGTTTCGGCTGGCGTTTGTGGCGTTCATCTACCTGGCGCTGCTGGCGGCAACGGTGACGAGCGGCATGTTCGGCGCGCCGGGCTTGCGATTCTTCACGCAGATCGCGTGGCTGAACATGTTCTTCATCTCCTGCGCCGGGATCGGATTCTTTGCTTCGGCGATCACCGAAGAGAAGGAGGAAGAGACGATCGGGCTGCTGCAAATGGCGGGGCTCAATCCGCTGGGAATTCTGCTGGGCAAGTCGACCAGCCGGTTGATTCAGGCCTCGATGCTGCTGGTCGTGCAGTTTCCCTTCGCCCTGCTGGCGGTGACGCTCGGTGGCGTGACGCCTCATCAAATCTTCGCGGCCTATGTGGCGCTGCTGGCGTACATGATCCTGCTCGCCAACGTGGCCCTCGTCTGGTCGACGATCTGCCAGCGCGGCGGAACGGCCGCGGGCATGACCACACTGATTTTCGTCCTCTACTTTGCGATGCCGAATCTGGCCAGAGTCGTGAGTGCCGAACTGGTGAGCATTGGCTGGGGCGGATCACATTGGTTCGCGGGCCGCGTGTTCGAGACGCTCGAATGGCTCGGCCAGTCGTCCATTTGGGATCGGCTGCAGGCGACCACTCAGACGGGTTTCAACGATCCCATTTTCAGTCGTCAAGTGATTTCCAACTCGCTCGGTGGTCTGACCTGTTTCCTGCTGTCGTGGCTGCTGTTCAATCCGTTCACGCGCAGCATGTCGTCTCAGGGAGTGACGCGCGGTCTGGTCATGAAGTCCACCAGTCGCGTGCGGTTCCTCAGCCCCGGCCGCTGCTGGGCGCTGCCGCTCGTGTGGAAGGACTTTCAGTTCATCGGCGGCGGCTATTCGTTTGCCGTCGTGAAACTGATCGGCTACTCGGCGCTGCTGGCTCTGATCGTTTACGCGACAACAATTGGAGGTGTCACGGCGAAGAGTATCCAATGGGCTGATGTGGGTCAGGCGTACGTCTCGTGCATGATGGCGGCCGTCGTCATCGAAAGTTGCATCCTGGCCGCGCGTGTCTTTCACGACGAAGTGCGACTGCAAACGCTGTCGTCGCTGTTGATGCTTCCCCGCACCATTCCCTACCTGGCCTACTCGAAGGCGCTCGGTTGTTTGATGGGACTGCTGCCGTCGCTGCTCTGCCTGGCGCTGGGTGCTCTGCTCTTGCCCGGCATCGATTCCGATCAAGTCCAGCAGGCGCTGGTCGAGCCGTACCTGTGGGGCGTCGTGCTGTCGGTGATGATCTTTCTGCATCTGATTGCCCTGCTCAGCCTGTTCGTCAAATGGGGCGCGCTGCCGCTGGCCCTGATGCTGATGGGACCGATCACGTCGTGCTGTCCCGTGGGACAATTGCTGTTTTTCGTCGTCGGCCAGCAGGGGATGCGCGAGAGTTACGGGATCCTGGCCGCCACCGCCACCGTCTGGATTCTGATGGGCCTGGTCTGCTTCGTCTTCCAGATGATGATCGCGGCCAGATTGCAGGAACTGGGGTCGAAGTGAGTCTGCGAACTTCAGGCACGAAAACCGAAACGGAGCCCGGGGACGAACGGCTCGGGAACCGAAACCGAAGTCGGGCATTCGGCCGTTCGTGAGAGGGCCATTCCGATGAAATCGCTACGAGTCGCCACCTGTCAGTTTTCGGTCGAGGGCCGGATCGAGCACAACCGTCGCTGGGTGCTGAAACAGATTGCCGAGGCCGCCGCACAGCAGGCCGATGTCGTCCACTTCTCGGAGTGTGCGTTGTCGGGTTACGCCGGCGTCGATCTGCCCGGCATTGCCCATTTGGATTGGGATCGCCTCGTCGCCGCCACGCGCGACGTGATGGCGGCCGCAAAGGAGCATCGAGTCTGGGTGCTGCTCGGCTCGACGCACCGGCTCGATGACAAGCACAAGCCGCACAACTGCGTCTACGTCATCAATCCGAAGGGGCAGATCGTCGACCGCTACGACAAACGCTTCTGCACCGGCGCGGGAGGCAGACAGCCGACGTTGGACCTGTGCCATTACTCGCCCGGCGACCGCTACGTCACGTTCCGGGTGAAGGGGATCACCTGCGGAGTCGCCATCTGTTACGACTACCGCTTTCCCGAGTTGTTTCGCGGCTACAAACAGCTTGGCGTCGAGGTGCTGTTTCAATCGTTCCACAACGCGCGCAAGACGGTCGCGCTCGATCCCAAGTACAACATCTGGAAGACGATCGTCCCCGCGACGATGCAATGC
Source organism: Planctomycetota bacterium (assembly GCA_038040225.1). Lineage (GTDB taxonomy): Bacteria > Planctomycetota > Planctomycetia > Planctomycetales > Planctomycetaceae > Schlesneria. Next base: position 17,049 of record JBBPIS010000018.1, on the reverse strand, counting down.
CGCGCCGCCGAGAACCACTTTTGGGTCAGCGCCAACAACAGCACTGCCCACCCCTCCTGCTGGGGCAGTTTCGCCGTCCGCCCCGACGGCCTGATCACCGGCCGCCTGCCGACTCACCGCGCCGGAGTCCTCGTCACCGACATGAAGCTCGACCCCGCCTGCTTCGACGCCCCGTCCCCCTGGCGTCCCAACGCCATGACCGGCCAACTCCACAGCGGCCAGTTGATCGACCACCCCCGCTCCCGCGACGTGACCTCGGTGTGAGACCTGCTTCCATCGTGTCTCGATCCTCTTCCCTCACTCGTTACTGTAGTCCGGTCGCTCCGCCGACCGGACGTCCCGCCGGCGGAGCGGCGGGACTACAGACTCGCTCAACTGTGGGCGGATTTCGCCGAAATCCGCGTCGCCGACTTCGGCGAAGTCGGCCTACAGAGATGTTGAATCGCCCTCCACAATTGGAAACGAGCAACGGTCATCTGAATAGGTTCCACCTCATGCGATACGCTCTGCCCTTCGTCCTCCTCACCGCGCTGCAACTCGCCTCTGTTGACGCTCGTCAACAGTTGCTCGCTGCCGACCCAACCACCCTGCGCCCCACGATGGGCGAGTTCCTCGGTGTAAACGGCCACACCATCCAGTTCAAACCGGACCTGTACGGGCAAGTCTGCCGCAAGGTCCGCGACTATCACAGCTTCGAGTGGGATATGGGCCAGGACACCGATTTCGTCCCGCGTTTTCCCGAGGCACGCAATCGCGTCAACTGGGATCACGTCTACGGCTCGTGGCAGAAGGCCGGGTTTGAGACCGATGTGTGCGTCATGTTCAACAACACTCCCCCCGATTCCTGGAAGGATCTTGCCAGGGACGCCCAGGCCTATGGACTGGCGTTTGCGAAGGCCTTCGGTCCCTCGTCAGAGAAGAAGCTCGTGTCGTCGGTCGAAATCGGGAACGAACCGGGCCGCTATCGCGATGACAAGTACCGCGAGCTCTTCCAGTCGATGGCGGGCGGATTGCGTGCCGGTGACCCCAAGCTGAAGATCCTGACCTGCAACATGACCACCGGGAAAAGCGGCGACTATGAGAAGAGTGTCACCTGCGTGGCCGGTCTCGAGTCTCACTACGACGTCCTCACGATTCATACCTATGCGATGGCCGCAGGCTGGCCCACCTGGCGACGCTCCTATCCCGAGGACTCCAAGATCGAGTTCTTGAAGTCGGTCGAATCGCTCATCGCCTGGCGGGACGCGAACGCGAAAGAGAAAGAGGTCTGGGTCACCGAGTTCGGCTGGGACGCCTCCACCAAACCCGCCCCCAAGACGGGCGACGCTGCCAAGTGGGACGGCAACGTGAGCGACGAGAAGCAGGCCCAGTACCTGGTGCGTGCCTTTCTCCTCTTCGCCGCGATGGATCTGAATCGAGCCTATCTCTATTTCTTCAATGACTCAGACGAGCCGTCCTTTCACGCCTCGTCCGGGATCACCCGGAACTTCAAACCCAAGCCGTCATTCCATGCCGTGGGACATCTCTACCGCTCATTGGCGTCCTACCGCTTCAACCGCATCCTGTTAAAGCAGGAGGGCGAGGTCTACACCTACGAGTTCATCCTCGAATCCGAACCCAAACAAAAAATCCTCGTCGCCTGGTCCCCCACCGGATCAGGCCGCGCAGCAGAGTTCGATCTTCCCATCGGCACAGCGCGTGTCGTTCGTCTGGAAAAGATGCCCCTCGTCGCCGGTGAGGCTTCACGAATCCCGCATACTCTCAAGTCTGGTGCCGTCCGCTTCATGCTGGATGAAAATCCGGCCTATGTCTCGGTAGAAGAGTAGAGCGGTCATTTGGTGGGGTAAGTGGCTATGGCGCGTGGGGTGCCGTTACAACATGCTGCGCTGATTGTGGGTGTGGACTCGGGCAGAAGTGGCGAAAATCGCAGGCCGCACAACTCTCAGCGTCACCACAGGGAGTCCAGTGCTGCATGATGGTGCCAGCCGCCGCTTCCGCCACCACACACAACTCGATGTTCGACAACATTGTCGAAGTGACTGGCGGTAGCCGTCTGACTGGCCGCCATTATTCTGGATGCGTGACACGGTGACGTGCTTTCCAGCAGTGCATTGACGGGTCACGGGTACAGCATCGGGTACGTCCTATTGAGATTGGCTGCCGCATTGCAGTTCCATCGCAAATCACAGGCGCTACATGTCTTCTCTGGCGGCGCGACCGCAGGATCAGGCCAAGTCCGTGTTGCCCTGCACCCCTCGATCTGCTGTACCGTCTGACCGAACGACTGCAATGCTTGCTGGACCGAGGCTGGGTCAACGTTTACCTCCAACAAGGCGTTCACCGGGCGCGTCGTTGGCGCGGGATCGCCGGTCAGTTCATTTAGAAAGTACAAGATCGCTTTCGACGGAGCGGTCCCGGTCTTTTGACGGTACAGGTCCGCATACACCTGCATCTGGAATACATAACGCTGGTAATCGGGATCTCCGACCGATGGCCTGTTTGCGCCCTTGTAGTCCCAAATTTCAACAGCATTACTACCAACGACATTCGAGGCCACGAGAACATCGACGTTGCCGTGCAAGATGTATTGGCCCTGGTCAGCTTGGAGACGGCATTCGGTGTCGATAATCCGGGGGTAAAGCGTCGGGCCTTCAAGTGAATTGAACCGTTTCAAGATGCTCTTGGCCTGTTCGCGCACGCTCTGGACGGCCCGAATTCGGCGCGCAATCAGGGCATTCTCGACCTGGGTAAAATAGTTGTCGATGTCCGTGTCCGTTGGGAGCGTTCCCGCTGGCACGCCGAGTTCTCCCCGATAATGCGCGTGGGCGCGATCAAGGACCTGATGAATGACCGTCCCATAGAACAACTGGACAACCAAGGCGGGCTCGTAACGGCGAACCGCAAAAGCACCGTATTGCAGCGAGCACTGCTGGTAAGCCAAGATGTCGGCGGTGACGCTGTATCGCCGCCGACTCTGTGCAGGGGGATTGAAGACCACTTGCAGCGATTGAAAATTCTGCCACATAAATCCTCCTAAAGCCTCGGTGTGTTTTGTCGCACCCAGCCGCCTCCCTGATTTCCGAACGAGGCAGTTTGTGACCCCGTTTTGCGAAGCTGGCTATCGGTGGCCATCAGGATCAACGCGAATCTCGCCCGAGAAAAAGCGACGAAGTGCTGGCGGATGTCGTCGTGCCACTGTGAATCAGGAATCGGGTGAACGACGGTCGGTGGATTGAACCGGAATGGCCTCAAGTCTTGTTCGAGTTGATGGGCGTTGCTCGACCACAAACCACCGCCGAGGTTTCCGACGAACACGAAGTCGAACTCCAGCCCCTTCGCCTGATGGACAGTCATGATCGGGAAATAACCTGCCGGGCAGACGACTTCCTCATCTTCGTCGTCATCCAGACCTCGCTTTTCAAGATACCCACACAGCCCATAGTAGAAGCTGCCATACCACCAGCCGGGTAGCTGTCCTGCGTTCGTATCATCGGTCCACAGTTGGCGTCCGTACTGCGAGCAGAACGACTCAAACAACCTCGTGAGTTTGCTGAGCCGCAGGTCCATCTCAGGGTTCGCTTGGTATCCGACGAATGGCGCATGGGACAAAATCCGGTAGAGGATCGTGGGCGTGGCTGGTGTGATGCGGACACCAGTTCCTTTATTAGCAATCGCCTGCGCCCCATGCGCTACGTAGCCAGCCAATTGCGGATTCGCCTGTGCAACGGCGTCATATTCGGCCACCCAACCCTGCACGAGTTGCTGGATCGAAGGCGACATTAGGTTGCCAATCTGTGCTAATTGGGGGTCGATGATGCGGATGAACGCCCCAAGACATTGAGCGACTTCGGCCTGTTCCAAGTAATCCTTTGAGCGGGGGTTGTAGATCGGGATGGTCCGAGCCTGAAGGGCGGTCACATACGGCCCCGCGAAGTGGGGAGAGTTCTTCGTGCTCCGCAGCAGCAATACGCACTGCGAGTAGTCTTGAATGATCCCGTTGGTGCGAAGATCACTGATGAGAGTGGCCATCCCCGTTGCACAAGCACCAACCGTCCCGGTCCGAATTATCCCAACTGCGGGATGAGTGCCGGTGCGGCCCACAGCGGAATTCAAAGGCGGCTTGCCGGGGATACGGACGTTCGGTGCGGCCATCTGCGGAAAGGATGTGATGTACGTGTTGCACCACTGCACGATGTCACTGTCGGAACGGTGATTGTCCGAAAGGTAGATGATCTGTGGATTCGCACCCCAGCGAGTCTGGCACGCCGTAGGAAAACCGACCATACACTCGACCGTGCCGCCGCGAAAACGGTACAGAGCTTGATCGTCGTCGCCGACCACCGTGATGTTGTGGGGCGGCCTATCGCTCAGACGTAGGTAGATAGACTCTTGAATCGGGTTCGTATCTTGATACTCGTCCACCAGCACGTGCGTCAGCGGAAGACGCACACCTGACCCGTCGCCGTTCAAAAACAGGTTTCCCTGTGCCGTGTCGAGGAAATCTCGGAAGTAACGGAGCAGGCGAGAAAAATCACAGGCGCACGTATTAGCGAGCGCCTGCTCATAAACCCCATCAGCTTGAAGGAGAACCGCCCACGGACCACCCGCTTGTTGAAGCAGGTTTACATTGATCTGGTCTTCGACGAGGCGATTGAAGATTTGCTGGAGGGCCAGTGCCCAATCCCATTTGCTGAGGGCATTCTGGGGCTTGTTGCCGAAAAGGTAGTTGAACTGACCGAATAGGGCCGGTTGCTGAGGCTGGATATTGCTCACCACGGACTTGTGAAGAAGAAGAGCACTGGTCACTTCGTCCAGTAAGCGAAGGTTTTGGTAGGCCGTGTAGCGGTACTCCTGCAAGATGTCATTACATAACCCGTGGAGCGTGCCGATACGGAGGTCTGAGGGATCAATCGCTGCAAGCTGGGGATACATCCCGGCTAGGAACAGAAAAGCTTCCGATAGGCGATCCTGCAGGTTTTTCGCGGCCTTTTCCGTGAACGTGGTCAGCATGATGGAACCGGGGGCCACGCTATCACAGCACATGAACTTCAAGCACCGGGCGACAAGTACTTCAGTCTTGCCGGTTCCGGGTCCTGCCGCGATCAAGAGCGGGCCAGCGCCGGTGATGATCGCCTGCTGCTGAGCAGTGTCGAGCGGGAAGCCATTCTTGGCTTCAATCCCAGTAATGAGTTCTTGATCGGTGATCGGCACGGCTCACTTCCCATGAAGAATCTTGTGGTAAAAAACCCACGTGTTGTGGAACCCCCGACGCTTGTTTCGGCCTGTACCCCGAAAAACGACCACATCAATTCCGATGTCACGACACACCTGGCAGCGGCACTTTTCCCACGGTCGGTCGTTCAACACCGCGTCGTGCTTCTCGAAGAAATGGTTGTCCTCACCGCGTCGTTCAAGAAGCGGCCCGTATAGGTTGACGGAATCGACAACCTCTTGGTGAGTCTTCTTGCTTCCATCGAAGTTGTTCAAGGCGACCAGACAACGATTCTCCATTTTCCGGAGGGAATCCTCGGAGATGTCCTGCTCCTCGGCGGCTTCCCGCAGCCGCTTCGACGAGCTTATGGGCACCCGGATTGCGCTGTACCAGCGGCTCCCATCACCGGCGAGGTAGTTCTGGTCGGATCGGAGCCACGCCTTCCGCAAGTAGGAGGCGCTGTCGAAGCTGGACACGCCCAGCAGCCGGAAGCTCGACTGGATCTTCGGGCGCAGGATTCCGAACAGGTGCAGCCAGACGCTTTCCTTCTCTGTGCGAGTCCGAGTTTGGATCGCGTCTCGAACGGCGCAGCAGATCTCAATGATCTCCGAGTCCGATTTGGGAACCAGACCGCCGAGGGCAATGTGTTGGTAGCCCATGTCGATGTACTTGTGGACGTAGCGGACGTAGGACTTCGTGTCTATCCCTTGAATCACGCCAAGTGGGAGAAACTTGTATCGGTGCCTGCGGCACGCGGCGAGGAACGCCTCAGCATTCCGTGCGGTGAGACGCATTCGACCTCTGCGTTCCTCTTCGGTGAGAATCCGTTTTACGAGTTCACCCTTTTCGTTTTCCACAACGATCTCTGGAAGCGGGATGTGATCGACCGATGCCCCGATATCGAAGCCGAAGCGGTGGTAAAGGTGGGCGGCCTGCTCTGGCGAAAAAGGCGGCTTGTCCTCGAAGGCATAGGAAAAGGCCCCGCAGTCTCCGAACAAGAGCAGCCGCTTCGGGATCTTCATCGCTTTGCGAAGGTCTGACCGCTCTGCCGTATCCGCATCCAATCGCGACAGCGTGCCCTTGCCGGTGTAGATCTGCGCCAAACTGACCAGCATCCCGTCGTAGGGGGTGTCGTCGGCCCCGAAAACCTCGTGAGCGTACTTCTTCGTCGTTCGCGCTGTTGGATCTTCCTGAGCCGTTTCATGGACGAAGGGCTCGGTCACGTAGTCGTCCCAATCGGGAAAGAAGTACAGGTAGGACGGGTCCGAACGTTTGCCGGGAAGGGTGGCAGTCTTCGATGGAAGGGAGTTGAGCCATCGCTTCATGTGCGCCATCTTGAGCCCGATGCCGCCCTCGGCATGGACGATTCGTTGCTTCTGGAAGAGAGGATCGATGCCTTCTATGGCAGGGAGGTAGTCCTTCCCCAGATTGACGAAGACAGAAGAGGGCTTGCCGAAGCGGGCAAGGGATTTCAGAACCCTGCGGTTCATCTTGCAAGCGGTAGCCTTATCGAGTCGTTGATCGTAGGTCTCGATCAGGTCGGTGGCATCGATCAGGCCGTACTTGGCCGAAAGGATCTTGATGCAGAGGCCCGGAGGCCAACCGCGCTCATGAAGAAATGTACGTAGAACGCGGAAGTTCACACCGTCGTAGAGGTCAAGAGCCGGGAGCTTGCCCTTGACGACGCGCTTGCGCTCGGAGCAACCGAGCAGTAGCAGATGCCCTGCTGGACGGTTCGAGCGTGGGTTGTTCCGATGCGGCGGCATAGCTGGCCTGTTTCGGGCTGGTGGTTGCCCTCGACTTCTGCACCTCCTCGGTCCTGCCCGGCACATTCCTCGGCATGGAGATCTTCATTTTTCTCGCAGATGTGGCGCGCATCTTACGCTAAGTGGCAGCTTCCGTCGACGCAACTGGACAGTGCTTTATGACGTTGCAAACTTCTTGGTGGCGGCTTCTGAGACTACGAGGTTTGAGGCGGGATGGCACTACTCTAACGTTTTGCCAACGGAGACCGTGCCACTGTTTCGGAGTCTTCGGAGACGCAGTGCCCGCAGCTATTGAGCGGTCAGATAAATGGGTTGATCACCGTCACCATGTCATAGACGGTGTCCGCGCCGAGATCCTCGGAATACAGCGTCTTGACTCCTGCTTCGACGCAGGCGGCCAGCAACATGCTGTCCCAGTGGGACAGGCTATAACGGGAGTGAAGGTCTAACGCGAGGCTCAGCACGGAGCGAGTGGGCAGGGCGAGTGGGAACAGGGCCAAAGCACGATTGAGGTATTGCTCAACCTCGACCGGAGTGACCCGACCAGTCGATTGCCAGCGGCGCAGGCAACTCACGTATTCACCGGCGACCTGCCACGGCAGCACCGTTTTCACGGACGGCTGCGTCAATTGGTCGAGCAGCGCGATCGCCTTGGCCTGCTTGACTGGTTCATCGTGGTCAACGGAGTACACCAAGACGTTCGTGTCAACGGCGTTCATGCAGTTCGTCTCGCGTGTAATGTTGCCCGCCGGAGCGAATGGGATGCTCGTCGATCAACTTCTTGAAGGACTCAAACGCAGATGTGGAACCACAGGCTGGCTCGTCCAGCGGCTCGATGCTCAAAGTCACGCGCGAGTGGTTGGGCAGATTGATTGGCTGGTCGAGCTGGATGATGGCGTCAATCAACATTCCGGTGGCGTGAGCTATCATGGTCAAACTCCAAGAGGGCGAACGTCCCCAGCATAACCTCCCTGTTGGGGCAACTACCACCCAAGTCTCCGTTGTGGCTCAAGGCAGGGCAATCAGCACGCCACAAGTGACGCACGTCAACCGTGACGCACGTTCTATTGAGACTGCAAACAATACAGATGCTTCTGTCCGCGCAGAAAGAACTGTTTTCCGGCAATGGCGGGTGAGGCATCGATGAGGTCATCGAGTCTGTTCGTGGCCAGAATCTCCAGCGTGGCCGATCGCTTGAGCACGACGGTCGTGCCGTCACGTCCGACGAAATAGACGCGATCCGCCGCGCCGACGGGTGAGGCATAGACATTCGAGAGACCCTGCAAGCGAGTTGATTCCAAAATGGGCTTGCCCGTCCTAGCATCGAGTAGCGTCAGGATGCCGTTGTTCAACTTGTTGAAGTAGAGCAGGTCTCCGTAAAGCAGTGGCGATGGGACATAGGGGGTGTCTCGGTCAAATTTCCAGGCGATCAGATCGCTGCCGGTGATGTCGCCCGTGGCCTTGAGCGGCAGCGACAATGCCGCGCTGCCGCGATAGCCGCTCATGCAAATCACCTGTTCTCCGAACAGGACGGGTGACGGAGTGACGTTGCCGACCTGGCCGCCACACTCCCACAGGATTTTGCCATCGGCGATGTCATAACTCCGCACACGACGGCTGGCGTTGGTGATGACCTGCGTGTGACCACCGTGTTCGACGACGAGCGGTGTCGCCCACGCACTGCTCTCCTCGCGCGGAACCTCCCAGCGCGTCTCACCGGTCTTCGCGTCGAGCGCCAGGATGCGCGAATCGGTTTCGTTGTCACGTATGAGCAAGACGACATCCCCATGCACGACGGGCGAACTTGCCTCGCCGAAGCTCAGACGTGTCGAGACATTGCCCAACTTCTTCTGCCACTTTTGCTGACCGTGCAGGTCATAGCAGTAAACACCGCGCGAACCGAACGACACGTAAACAAACTGTCCGTCCGTCGTGGGCGAGGCGGACGCATGGCTGTTGTCGCCGTGATGACCCTCGTGTGGCAATTCTTCGACCGCGGTCTGTTCCCACAACGTCTTTCCCGTCTCACGATCGAGGCACAGCACCACAAAGCGGAACAGCGTATTGGGAAATTTGATGCCGAACTGCCGTTGCGGTTGGTCTTCGGGCTTCGGAACTCCTTCCACCACCTTGCCGGTGTTGACGGCGGTCGTCACGAAAATGCGATTTTCCCAGACGATGGGCGTCGATTTTCCCTGGCCGGGGATTTCGACTTTCCACTTCACGTTGCGCGACTGATCCCATTCGACTGGCGGATCACCGTGCGGGGCCACACCACTGGCTTCCGGTCCCCGCCATTGATGCCAGTTGTGAAGCCGCTCTTTTGAAAAGTCGCCCGCGATGACGAACATGCTCCACGAATGAAAGAGCGTGAAAACCAGAAAACCAAACCAGGGGCGCGATGCCATTAACCATCTCCCGAATTGATTGCGTATGCGAAAGCACTACTCCGGACATCATGGAACGCCGGCCGTCAGGTCGTTCCAGCATATTCTCGCTGCCGGAGTGGAACTACTCAGAGCATTCAGATCGTGAATGTGACTTGGACATGTCTCATCGTGGCGGATGCTGCCAACATCCGAACCGACGCTGGCAGCGTCGGCCACGTTTTCATTCGAGAACTGACGCGGCGTTCCATCGCTCGGCCCCCTCACCCTAACCCTCTCCCCCGAAGACGGAGGAGAGGGGACCGGAGGGCGACCAACAGCCAATGAGTGACTGCACCCTCCGCTCGGTACGGAACACCTTCCTGTTGTCACGGCGAAGTGCCTGGAGTAGCTTTCTGAAATCGTGATCAAAGTCCATCTGGAGAATCAGACGATGGCCAACAGTTTGAGTCGGCGGGCATTCTTGAAGGGGACGGGAGTTTGCCTTGCGCTGCCATTGCTTGAGGCGATGCGTCCCGCGTTTGGGGCGGGGTCGAATGCCGCGACACCGCGGCGGATGGTGGCGATTGAGACGAACATGGGGATCCTGCCGCAGTTCTTCTTTCCGGAGCAGGCCGGTCGGGATTACGTGCTCAGTCCGTACCTGGAGCGGCTCGCGGTGCATCGGGATCGGCTGACGGTCTTCTCCGGTGTGAGTCTGCCGGGAGTCACGGGGGCTCACGCCGCCGAAAAGTGCTTCCTCACCGGCACGCCTCATCCGGAGCGGGGTGGGTTTCGGAACTGGGTGTCGCTCGACCAGTACGCCGCCGAGCACATCGGGAACCACACGCGGTATCCGTCGCTCACGCTGGCGATGAGCAGCGAAGGGGGACAGACGCTGAGTTTCACGCGCAGTGGAGCCCCCATTTCGGCCGAGCGCAGTCCGAAGAAGCTGTTTCAGAAACTCTTCGTGCAGGGGAAACCGGAGGACGTTGAAGCGAACGTCGAGGCGTTGCGCCAGGGCCGCAGCATGCTCGATTTTGTCGGAGATCAAAGCCAGCGGCTGAACCGTTCGCTGTCGAAGGCCGATCAACGGCGGATGGACCAGTACTTCACCTCGGTCCGCGAACTCGAACAGCGGCTGCACAGTTCGGAGGCGTGGGAGTACAAGCCCAAGCCGAAGGTCGAGGCCAAGCCGTCGGAAGACATTGACGACGCCCGCGAGTTCGTCCAGAGGACCCGGCTGATGTTCGATGTCATCAAGCTCGCGCTGGAGACCGACTCGTCCCGGCTGATTTCATTGTTCATCGACACCACCGTCATTCACAACATCACGCACCACGGCAACCGTCCCGAAGTGCTCGCCGAACTGCGAGCGAAGGAAGAGGGACAGTTCGGTGCGCTCGCGGGGTTCCTCACAGCGCTGCACGGTACGAAGGAACAGGGCGAGTCGTTGCTCGACCGGACGATGGTGCTGTATGGAACCTGCATGGGGAGCGCGAACTCACACTCCAACATGAACCTGCCGGTGTTGCTCGCGGGGGGCGGCTTCCGGCACGGCCAGCATCTCGCGTTCGACACCCAGAACAATTACCCGCTGACCAACCTGTACGTCTCGATGTTGCAGCGTCTCGGGATCGAGACGAATGATTTCTCAACCTCGAAGGGTACGATGACCGGGCTGGAAATGACGTGACAGACGACAAGCCCGCCGGAAGAGGACTAACAATGTCACAGGTGGACGACGAAACCAAACGGCTGATGGATTCGATCTTCATCGGCAAGGTGATGCGTGCGCGACAACGGTCGATTGGTGAGAAGTTGCTCGACGGGCCACGGCTGTTTGAACAGGGGTGCCAGATCATGCGCAGCGGCATTCGCTCGCAGTTTCCCGACTTCACAGCCGAGCAAGTTGAGATCGAATTTCGACGACGGTTGGCGATCGGGAGACGCATTGCCGAGGCGGGCATCTATCAAAACGTCGGAGTACTCGATGAATAACGTCGAGGTGACAGCCGCCGTTGTGGATGCTCTCAATGCCGAGCAGATCGACTACATGCTCGTCGGTGCCTTTTCGTCCAACGCCTACGGAGTCGCGAGATCGACTCACGATGCGGACTTCGTCGTGGTGGTCAAGCCGGGACAACTTCGCGCCCTGGTCGACCGACTCGGATCGGACTTCACTCTCGATCCTCAAATCCAGATGGAGGGGATTACCGGCTCGTTGCGCAACGTAATCACCTACATTCCTTCGAGCTTTCAAATCGACTTCTTTCGCCTGAACACGAAAGACGAACACCACGAAGAACGCTTTCGTCGCCGGTGTCTCAGGCCGGTGGAGGAACTTCAACGGAGCGCATGGCTCCCGACTCCAGAAGATGTCGTCATTCAAAAACTCCGCTGGCAGCGCCGCAAAGACCTGGATGATGTCGTCAACGTGCTGGCCGTGAGCGGTCCGGGAATGGATTGGGATTACCTCAATGCGTGGGCACAAAAGCACGGCACTTATTCGTTGCTGCAAGACTTGATGAAAGAAGCCGCAATCGTCCCGAACAGTTAGTGCCGGAATGTTTTTCCATTGTGAGCAGTCAATGTTACGACCGTTGCTGATTCTCTCGTTTGTGCTTCTCCTCGCCGTACCGAAAGGGTCGCGGGCCGACGGGCCGAATGTCTTTCTGAAGTCGCATTGCTTCGAGTGCCATGATAAGTCGGCTAAGTCGGGTGGGTTGGATTTGACGTCGTTCACGACGGACGGATTGGATGCCAATTTGGAGAGCTTCGCGCGGTGGGTCAAGATTCATGATCGCATTGAATCGGGCGAGATGCCTCCCAAACAGAGCAAGCGTCCGTCCACCGTCGAGAAAGAGGCTTTCTTGAAATCGATCCAGCAGTCGCTGATCGCTACCGAACGAGCGCGTCTCGACGGAGAAGGCCGGACGGCCGTGAGACGTCTGACGCGGGTCGAGTACGAGAACACGATCCGCGACCTGTTCGACCTGCCCGGCATCGCCTTGCAGAGCAGCCTGCCGGCGGACGGTTCGGCTCACGGCTTCGACAAGAACAGCGACGCGCTCGACATTTCGCACGTCAACCTGGCGAAGTATGTTGAGGCCGCCGACCACGCGCTCGATCTCGCCATCGCGACTCAGCCGCAGCCGCCGAAATCGGTCAACCAGCGGATCTCGCTCGCGACTCAATACATCGTCCAGGTCATCCTCCTGAACGGCGACGCTGTCCTGTTGAGGGACAAGCAGCCCGATCCGAATTTCCCACCGGCGGGCGAGCAGGGGCATCTCGACCACGGGGCTCACAATCGCATGGGGTCGTTCTCCGAGAAGAGCACCGTCGGCGTCTTTCGTCACGAGGATGAATCGTTCAACCCGTACTTCCAGGAATTCGCCACGCTCTATCCGGGTCGCTACCGCATTCGGGCGTCGTTCTGGAGTTTCGGTTGGGACAAGGGGAAGGTTCTGCCGTCGCGAGGGATCGAGGCTGCGCGGCTCTCGGCGGTGCAACTGACCGAGAACGGTCGTGGCGGCGGGCACCCCAGCTACGTGCTGGGCTACTACGACGCGCCGTCGCTCGAACCGAAGGTGCACGAATTCGTCACGTGGCTGAATTTCAAGGAGACGCTCGGGTTCAATGCGGCGTCGCTCGCGCCGGTTCACAACTACAACCGCAAGGGTCGGGCGATGGCCTTCACCGGGCCGGGCCTCAGTTGCGACTGGCTCGAAGTGGAAGGTCCGCTGCACGACGTTTGGCCTCCACCCGGACATCGCGCCCTGTTCGGTGAGTTGCCGATCGTCGAGTTCAAACCGGCGGAACATCCCGGCATTCGTGCTCCGCAACGGAAGGCCATCCGGCAGGAAATCATCGGTGCCAAGAACAAGCTCGATCCCGTGTCCGGCGTGTGGACGGTGCAGAGCGAGCAACCTCTGGCCGATGCGGATCGTCTGCTCGCAGCCTTCTTGCCGAAGGCGTTTCGGCGTCCCGTCGAGGGCGCGGTACGTCAGGCGTATGTTGCGAAGGTGGATGAGCGACTGAAGACGGGCGACGGCTTTGAATCGGCGATGCGCTGGGCGTATCGAGCGGCCCTCTGTTCGCCCGACTTCCTGTACCACGTCGAGCCGGCCGGTCGACTCGACGATCATGCTCTCGCGTGTCGCCTGTCGTACTTCTTCTGGAACTCACGGCCCGACGAGGTGCTCACGAAGCTCGCCGACTCCGGCCAACTCCGCACTCCCGACATCCTGCGCGGCGAGGTCGATCGCCTGCTGGCCGATGCGAAGTCACAGCGCTTCGTCGAAGACTTCCTCGGCCAATGGCTGCGATTGCGACAGATCGCCGCGACCGATCCCGACCGCAAGTTGTATCCCGAGTTCAGTCCCTACCTGCAGGACTCGATGGTCGGCGAAACGCGGGCCTACTTTCGCGAGTTGCTCGACAAGAACCTTGATGCCAGCCACCTCGTCCGTTCGGACTTCGTCATGCTGAATGAGAAGCTGGCGACGCACTACGGCATCCCGGGCATCAGCGGCTCGGCCATCCGACGCGAGCAGCGGCCGGCCGATTCCCCGCGAGGCGGCTTCCTCACGCAGGGAGCGATCCTGAAGATCACGGCCAACGGAACGACGACCTCACCCGTGCCGCGCGGTGCGTTCGTGATGGACCGCCTGCTCGGTCAGCCCCCCGACCCGCCGCCTCCCAACATCGCCGCCATCGAGCCGGACGTGAGGGGCACGCAGACCATTCGCGAGCAACTCGACAAGCATCGCACTAATGCCGTCTGTGCGTCGTGTCACGCGAAGATGGACCCACCCGGATTTGCGATGGAAGCCTTCGACGTGATCGGCGGCTGGCGCACCCGCTATCGCTCGATCGGCGAGGGCGATCCGGCCCCGCGCGGCTCCATCGATCCGTTCATCGGCATCAGCTTCAAGCTCGGCCCGGCGGTCGATGCGTCCGGCGTGCTGCCGGACGAGCGGGCCTTCCAAAACATCGCCGACTTCCAGTCACTGCTCGCCACTGATCCGAAGCCGCTGCTCAAAAATCTCGCCCAACAATTCGCCATCTACTCAACGGGCCGCGACCTCGCCTTCAGCGACCGAGGTGAGATCGCAAGCCTGATTGATCGCACACGAAAGAACGGCGGAGGAATCCGCACCCTGATCCACGAACTCATTCAGAGCAGCCTGTTTCAGACCCGCTAATGATCCCCACGCCGCTCAGCCGCATCCGAAGAGAACAAGAAAATGATGGACAAGAAAATAAAACTCTGTTCCGCGTTCCTCCTCTCCCATCCTCCTGTCCAACATCTTCTTGTTGCAGCGCTCCAGATGATTTGCCTGACCTTCACCGCAGCCATCTGCGGCGCAGACGACAAACCTGCGGAACCCCTCTCGATCAAACACCGGGTCACCGGGCTGTTCTCACCCGACCGCGAAGACGACCTGCGCGAGGTTCTCGAAAAGCTACCCGACGTGAAGCTCGTCAGCATCGACTACCAGACATCCGAAGCCACGTTCACCTACGACGCCGCCAAACTCTTTGCCGGTGCCAAGCCCGAGCAGCATCTGGAACGCTTCGACACCCTGCTGAGATCGGTCTCGTCATCCACCTTCGGCATCGCCCCGCTCTGCACGACGCCGAAGGACAAGCTGACGCGGATCGAGATCCCCGTCGTCGGTCTCGACTGCAAAGCCTGCTGCCTCGCCGCCTATGAAGCGATCTACAAGCTCGACGGTGTCGAGCAAGCCACCGCCAGTTTCAAGGACGGTCGAGTCACCGCGCTGATCGATCCCGAAAAGACCAATCGCAAATCGCTGGAGGAGGCATTGAAGAGCAAACGCGTCGAACTGGCCCCGCAGCGCTAGTTCGGCACGCCGAGGGGCGACGCCGCGCGATTGACTTCGGGATCCCTTACTTCGCCCGGGAGTGCAATTCGCGGTAGATCGCGAGGGCCTCACGATACTCGTCGAGGGCGTCGGCGTTGAGGACGTCCTTGTGCCGCGCGAGTTCTCGCTCGATCCGCTCGACGAAGTGTTCGACTTCCACCTTCTTCGGCGCGAGTGGCTTCCCCGGCACATCGACAAACACCGGCGCGGTGTGAGCGAACCGGACCCGCTTGTCGGAGCGAGCCTCGAAACATCGAACGGCCAGCCAGCCTGAGCCATCGATGACAACGGTCTCGTCGAGCGTGCCGGTGGAGATTCCACTCGGCGATGTCGTGTGAGGCGGCTTGACGGTGCGGACGACATCTCCGTTGACGAGGATCTCGATCCGGTCGATCGTCGACAGACTTTGCACGGTTCCCGTGACGCGGACCGAGGTCTTGCCCGCAGGGGTCTTGAATATGTGGCCCGCGTCCTCACCGTTGAACTGCATCCGCAGCATTGGCCCCGTCGTCACGAAGCTGCGGCCGGCGAGCAAGCCCTCGCGCCACTTGGCGAAGGTGAGTTCACCCGGCACGTGGACGTAGACTCGGCCGAAACCGAACGGGACCGGATGAACACCGGCCGCCGTCCCCGCCGAGGGCATCATGCGGAAGCCGCAGTTGAGGTAGGCGTAGTAGCTTTTGAATCCGAAGTCGATCCAACCCCACTCGGTGAATCCCTGGTCGGTCATTTCGAGATTCATGTACTTCGGAGCAGCATCCAGCGTCCACGAACTGAACGCGAACTCGGTTCGCCAGCAGTGATTGTTCGCCAGTTCGAACAGATCGACCTTCATCAGCGGCACGATCATCGGCGACCACGCCCACGAATGCTTTTCGAGATCCAGAAACGCCCCCTCGGCGTGAGCCTGTTCGGCAATGCGTCTCACCGGTGGCACGCCCCGGTCGAGCTTGGTCTTTTGTCCGCAGATCAGGACCGCTCCCAGAGTGTGCGACTTCCCGCCGACCGTGAAGATCTCGTACTCGGTGTTCAGCGGGTAGATGCCGTGAGTCTCGTCGACGGCGATCCATTCCGGCTTCACGTCGGGCTGCGGAGTCTTGTTCCCCTTCACCGGGTCCACATCGGCCGCCGTGACCCAGTGCGACAGCGGTGTGGCCACGTTCACATCTTCGGCCAGCACGAGATTCGACATGTCGGTCAGAGGCCGATGCGAGTGAACGTCGCCCGAATACCAACCCTGCTCGGCCATGTTGATCCACCGCCGGATCGGCAGCTTCACCTCGACCGCTGTTTTCTCAACGACGACCTCCCGCGACAGCGGCACGTATTCCTTGCCCCGTTCGACGGTGATCGTGTACTTGCCGGAGGGGACCTCCACCACGAACGGGTGCGCCGACAGGGTGACATGGTACTCGTGGCTCTTCGGACCCCGCTCGCGTTTGAATTCGAGAGCCGATCCCTGCGGTGACGCCGACGTGGGGAAGAACCATTTGCCGTCGGCCGACTGCACGTAGACGCGAGCGGCGACCGGCAGCCTGCTGTCGGCGTCGATAATCTCACCCCGCAAGGGGAAGGTCGTTTCCTGGGCCGAGGCCAGCGAAGTCCAACCGAGAAGAAAGAGAAGCGACCAACGGATCGGAGTCGGCATGGGTGTCCTCGCGCGCAATGAGGGAGTGCTTTGAAGAGTCTCGCGGACGGGGCGTATAGTACTGGCGTAGGGTGGGCCAAGTCTTCGCGGCCCACCATTTTTACGGGGGGAGTGGGGGGGGGGGCCGAACTGGGCCCCCCACCAGAAAAAACAAGGACACCGC